>DATGMK010000105.1:0-73611 GCA_035293665.1 Reyranella sp.
ATCGGCCGGACGGAATATGCCTGTTGCAACAAATATCGCCCGTGCGCGCATTTCCACTCAGATGGAACCGCGCTAGCGGGCCGATGGGACAAGTGACGATCGTGTGGGCGCGGTTCCATCTGAGTGGAAATCGCTCTAGCCTACGAGTGTCGCGCCAATCAGCCAGCTTCCACGGCGGCAACCGCCCGTCGCAATGACGCCGACGACCGGATGACCAGCTTCTCGGCTTCCACGACGAAGAAGAACGCCAGGCCGCCCGCCAGCAGCCACGGCCAGACCCGCAGCGGGATCGCCTCCGTCCCGAACGTCGCCTGCAGCGGCGGGGCATAGGTGAAGATCGCCTGCAGCACCACCACTGCGCCGATGCCGAGCAGCAAGTATTTGTTGCCGCGATGCGCCGCGACCGACAGCGAGCTGTCGAGCAGGTAGCGGCTGTTCAGCAGGTAGAACACCTGCCCGATGGTGATCATGTTGACCGCGGCCGTGCGGGCGAGGGCATCCGACGCGCCCTGCTGTCTCATCCAGAAGAACGCTGCCAGCGTGACCGCCAGCAGCGCCAGCCCGACAAAGGCGATGCGCCATATTCCGAAGCCGGTGAGGATCGGCCGGTCGACCGCGCGCGGCGGGCGGTTCATCACGTCGGCTTCGTGCGGCTCGAAGGAGATCACCAGGCCCAGCGCGACCGAGGTGACCATGTTGACCCACAGGACCTGGGGCGCCGTGATCGGCAAGGTGAAGCCCGCGAAGATCGCCACGGCGATGACCAGCGCCTGGGCGACGTTGGTCGGCAGCATGAACAGGATCGCCTTCTCGATGTTGTTGTAGACCGTGCGGCCTTCCTTCACCGCCGCGGTGATCGAGGCGAAGTTGTCGTCGGCCAGGATCATCTCGGCCGCCTCCTTGGTGACCTCGGTGCCCTTGATGCCCATGGCGACGCCGATGTCGGCGCGCTTGAGCGCCGGCGCATCGTTCACGCCGTCGCCGGTCATGGCGACGATCTGCCGATTGGCCTGGATCGCCTTCACGAGCCGCAGCTTGTGCTCGGGGCTCGCGCGCGCGAACACGTCGACGGTCCGCACCATCTCCTGCAGCGCCGCCTCGTTCATCGCCTCGATCTCGCTGCCGGTCACCGCGGTCTTGCCGTCGCCGATGCCCAGCATCGCCGCGATCGCCGCCGCCGTGATCTTGTGATCGCCGGTGATCATCGTGACGCGGATGCCGCCGCCCTGGCATTCGCGCACCGCCTCGATCGCCTCCTGGCGCGGCGGGTCGAGCAGGCCGATCAGGCCCAGCAGGACGAGATTCTTCGGCAGGTCGGCCGCCGTCAGGCCCCCGGTCTTTTCGCCCTCCTTGCCGAGGGAGCCGTCGTGCCAGGCGAAGGCCAGCACGCGCTCGCCGCGGCCGGCGAGCCGGTCGGAAGCCTGCTGGAAGCGCGCGCGATCGATCGGGACGGCCGCGTCGGCGGTCTGCTGCCGGTCGCTGTGCTCGAGGATGACCTCGGGCGCGCCCTTGACCAGCAGGAACTCCAGCCCGTCCCGCCGCCGGTGCAGGGTCGCCATGAACTTGTGCTCTGACTCGAACGGGATGGCGTCGATCCGCGGCGCTTCGTCCAGCTCGGCCTGGCGGTCGAGGCCCAGCTTACTCGCGAACGGGTAGAGGGCGCCTTCGGTTGGATCGCCCTCGACCTTCCAGGCGCCGTCCTCCTGGAACAGCGCTGAATCGTTGCACAGCGCGGAGACGCGGCCCATCAGGGCCAGCACCGGATCCCTGTCGACGCGCGTGCCGTTCTTCCGGACGTCGCCCTCGGGGGCATAGCCATTGCCGCTGACCTGGTACTGCGCTTCGGCAGTGACGGCGGACACCACCATCATCTCCATGAGGGTCAGCGTGCCGGTCTTGTCGGAGCAGATGCGCGACACCGAGCCCAGCGTCTCGACCGCCGGCAGCTGGCGGACGATGGCGTTGCGCTGCGCCATGCGCTGCACGCCGATCGCGAGCGTGATGGTGATGATCGCCGGCAGGCCCTCGGGGATTACCGACACGGCGACGCCGGTCACGGCCTGGAACAGCTCGACGAAGTCGATGCCCTTCACCCACTTGCCCCAGGCGAAAACGAGCACACCGACGATGCCGACGACCGCCGTGATGACGTAGCCGAACTGCTTGATCTGGCGCAGCAATGGCGTCTCGAAGGTCCGGACGTCGGTGAGCAGGGCGTTGATGCGGCCGAGTTCGGTCGCGCTGCCGGTCGCGACGACCACGCCCGTCGCGCGGCCCGACACGACCATCGTGCCGGAGAAGGCCATGCAATGCCGATCGCCGACCGTGGCTTTATCGGGCACCGGCGCGGTGTCCTTGTCGGCCGGCACCGATTCGCCGGTGAGCGCGGCCTCCTCGGTGCGGAGATTCTTCACGTCCGCCAGGCGCAGGTCGGCCGGGACCTTGTCGCCCGATTCCAGCAGCACGATGTCGCCCGGCACCAGCTCCTCGGCGGGGATCAGCCGTGGCTCGCCGCCGCGCACCGTGCGCGCGTCGGCCGACAGCATATTGCGGATGGCATCCAGCGCCTTCTCGGCACGGCCTTCCTGGAGGAAGCCGAGCAGGGCGTTCAGGACGACCACGGCGAGGATGATCGCGGCGTCGATCCAGAGGCTCAGCATCAGCTTGGTGAAGGCCGCGCCGAGCAGGACATAGACCAGGACGTTGTCGAACTGGGACAGGAGCCGCCGGACGGCGCCGCGCCGCTTGCCGGCGGGCAGGCGATTGGGACCGTGCTCGTGCAGCCGCGACGCCGCTTCGCCCGGACCCAGGCCCTGCAGGCTGTCGGTGGCGAGCCGCTGCACGACGTCGTCGGCAGGCATCGCATGCCACGACATGTCGCCACCGATCGTGTTTTCGTTTGCTGCGAGGGCCATGGTCGTGCTTTCCGACTGCCCAACCGTCAGGGCTTCGCATCCTACCCGCAGTCGCCGCGCCAGACACCGGCCGGGAATCCCACGACTGGGCCTGGCGTCCCACGGCCGCCCGAGACGTCGAGCGGGGGGAGCGTCAGGTAGCGCATTCGGGTAGTATTACCATCGCTCGGAAAGGAGGCGCTCGTGTACAAGCACATCCTGATATCGACCGACGGATCGGAGGTTGCCCAGAAGGGCGTCGATCATGGCCTGTCGCTCGCCAGGAGCGTGGGCGCCAAGGTCGCTCTCGTCATGGTGACGGAGCGCTTTCCGGTCCATGCGGGACCCGACTGGATCCCCGGGCCGAACGAGATGGCGGACTGGGACAAGCGGCAGAAGGAATGGGCGACGGAGGTTCTGGCGGCCGCCAAGGCGGCGGCGGCCGGGTTGGGAGTCGAGGCCGACACGATTCATGTCCCCGACGCCCAGCCCGCCGAGGCGATCGTCGCCACCGCCGGCAACCGCTCGTGCGACCTGATCGTCATGGCATCGCACGGGCGCCGCGGGATCCGCCGCCTTCTGCTCGGCAGTCAGACCTCCGAGGTGCTGCTCAGCAGTCCGGTTCCGGTGCTGGTGGTGCGGTAGCGTCTCGAGCCGGCTGCGTCCCGGCCGCTACTTGACCTTGGTGGCGACGGGATCGGCCTGCACGCCGAACTCGCTCGACTTCATCTGGCTGTTCGCGACGGAAAACCCTTCGGCCGCCAGTCCGCGCTTCAGCAGCTCGCGGATCGCTGCGGCGCGGCTCGGCATGCGCGCCGTGAAGCGCCACGTATCGAGCGCTTCGAGCTCCTTGCGGGTCAGCATGATCTGCAGGCGTTCGGCCCGGGAGACTCCCGACATCAGCGCCTCCTTGGACGCCACTTACTCATTTTACCCAACGCTATCAGTTGGAGCCAAAGCCGGCAATGAAGTCGGAAACGCTCAAAACCCCTTGTGGGGCCAATAGTGATTAACCTGCAAATTAGACCATAACGTATTGATTTTTATGGATAAAGTTCCATTGTCTGCTGGCCAGACCGAGGAGGCCGCCCGATGGATACAGGGTATGCAACGCAAAGGCCCGTCGACCCTGTCACGGAGTCCAGCCATCGCATCGCGAACCAGCTCAGCATGATCGTGACACTTGCGCAGAAGGAGGCGGCGAAGGTGGAGCGCGGCGCAGACATGGTCCGGCGCGAGGACGTGCTGGCGTCGATCAAGGGGCTGGCTTCCAAGGTCGCCGCGATATCGACGCTGCATCGCACACTCGCGGGGAACAAGTGGCGAGGTGAGCTGGAGCTTGCCGACGTGCTGGGCGACACGCTGCAGCCGTTGAAGGAGCTCTACGGCGACCGCCTGCACGTCGAGATGAGCATCGGCAACGGCTGCGCCGTGACGAGCGACCACGCCTCCGCGCTGGCGCTCGCATTCGCCGAGATCGTGACCAACGCCATGAAGTACGCCCATCCCAGCGGCGTGCCCGTGGAGATGTCGGTCGTCGGCGCCGCGACCCGCTGCGGAAAGATCAGGCTCGAGATCTCCGATGACGGCGTCGGCCTGCCCGAAGGCTTCGATCCGCAGCGCGACTCGGGCGTCGGCATGAAGATGGTCCGCTACATGATCGATGCCGCGGGCGGCGAGCTCACCACCACGTCCAGCGACCTCGGCCTCACGCTCTCCCTCACGCTGCCGCAGAGGCGGCCGGCCAACGGGCGCGATCATGCGGCCGGGCCATGACGCGTAGTCGCGCCTTGAAGGTCCCACGCGTCCGGCGGTCCGCCGAACTCCGCCGCCGCCTGCGGGACGTCATCGAGCAACAGCGTCAACAGGACGAAGTGTGCGTGGCGAGCACGCGGCAAGCCCTCGCGCACTCGCGCGCGCTGCTGAGCGCGCCGGTGCATCGAATCGCCGACGGCGAGCTCACGACGGCTGCAGCGCCGCGGCGGGAACGCGACGACAGCGGGCCGGCCGGTTAGCCGTCTTCGCCCGGACGGCGGATCATCGGCTATTCGTTCAATCCCTTGCCCGGATACGGGTGCGTCTTGATCCAGTGGTTGGCGATGTCGATGCGCCGCGTGATCCACACGCCCTTCTGCTGCTGCATGTAGTCGAGCAGGCGCCACAGGCCGGCGGTGCGGCCGGGATGGCCGAGGATGCGCATGTGCATGCCGACCGACATCATCTTCGGCTGCGTGGCACCCTCCTTGTAGAGCACGTCGAACGCGTCCTTCACCAGGCCGAACCACTGGCCGGCATAGCTCATGGTGTTGGCGTACTTGCCGTCGTTGTTGGTGAGCGAGTAGGGCACGATCAGGTGCGGCTTGCCCTCGACCGTCTGCCAGAACGGCAGCTCGTCGCCGTAATAGTCGCTGTCGTAGGTGAAGCCGCCATGCTCGACCACCAGGCGCCGTGTATTGACCGAGGGTCCGTATCGGCAATACCAGCCGGCCGGCTGGCCGACCGTCTGCTGGAACGACTTCACGGCCTTGGCGATGTGGTCGCGCTCCTCGTCCTCGCTCAGCATGAAGTGCTTGATCCAGCGCCAGCCGTGGCTGCAGACATCGAAGCCCGACTCCTTGATGGCCTTGGCGGCCGCGGGGTTGCGCTCGAGCGCCAGCGCGCAGCCGAACACGGTCATCGGCAGGCCGCGCTCCTGGAAGGCGCGCATCAGGCGCCAGAAGCCGACGCGGCTGCCGTACTCGAACATGCCTTCGGCCGCGAGGTCGCGGCCCTTCATGCCGACCTGGCTCGTGGTCGATTCGGTGAGGCCGGTCTCGCTGTAGCCCTCGCCGTCCTGCACCGAAGGCTCCGAGCCTTCCTCGTAGTTCATGACGAAATTCACCGCGAGCCGCGCGCCGTTCGGCCAGTGCGGATCGGGCGCCGTCCGGCCGTAGCCATGGAAATCGCGTTTCGGTTGCCAAGGTCCTTGCGGGCTCATGTCGGTCTCCTTACCAGCTCGGCGCCCATCTGGCGGGCGATGTCGGCGATCTTGTCGTTGAGAGGGTGCATCGAGATCGTCTTCACGCCGGCGCGCAGGCAGGCCAGCGCATAGCCCGGCGCATCGCCGCAATCGACGACCAGCGTGAAGGCGACGTCGGGAAACTCCTCGCGCGCGCGATCCTGCAGCGCCGCGAGATAGCCCGCGCCGTAGAACGCCGCGGCGTCCTCCGGCGTGACCAGCGTCGGCGACGTGCCGTCGGCCCGCGCCGCCTGCAACGCCGCCTCCGTCGAACGCCAGTCGCGGATCATGATTGGCATGGCCGGGAGCGTGGCACTCCAGCGCCGTTCAGATCTTAACGGTGAACGGCGCCACCGGAACGAACTCCTCGTCCTTCGTGCCGGCGCGCCACATGAAGACGGCGAAGCGGCCCGGCTTGTCGAGCGTCGTGAGGCCGTGGTGCCAGGTATCGGGCTTGTAGGTCACGCCCTGCTGTCCGTTGGCGATGAAGGCGCGGGCGGCCGCCATGTCCGGCCCGCCGCTCGCCGCATGCGGCGCCACGACGATCAGCCAGCGGCCGACATCGACCGGCACGAAGGTTTGCGAGGAGAATTCGTGCCGCTCCATCGTCTCGGACTTCAGCGGCCGGTCCTGGGTCGGCACGCGGAAGGTCATCGACAGGCTGGCCTTGGCTTCCGGCCTGAGATTGCCGAGCGCATCCTCGTAGTAGGTGCGGCCCGCCTCGTTCGGCACGTCGATCACGTCGCCGAACGGCGCGAAGGCCTCCCTGGTCAGCGGCTGAGGAATGATCTCCATGCTGGCTCCCGATAAATCGCGGGAGCCAGCATCGGCATGAACGCCGTTACGATCAATAGCGGCGGATCAATAGCGACCGATCAATAACGATAATAGCGCGGATGGTCGTAGTAATACGGCCGCGGGCCCGGGCCGTAGTAGGCACAGGCCGCCGTCGCCATCAGCAGCGCCACACCGACGATCACCTTGAGGGTACGCATACTCGCCTCCATTCGTTGTCCGTCGAATGTGAGTACGAGCGGGATGATGGCGACTCGGGGGCAGCCCCAAAAATGCAACAGTCGTTCATCCCGAGGAGGAGAATTATCCGAGCTTGCCCATCGCGACGGCGGTATCCGCCATGCGGTTGGAGAAGCCCCATTCGTTGTCGTACCAGCTCATGACGCGCACCAGCGTGCCGTCCATGACCTTGGTCTGGTCCATGTGGAAGGTCGACGAATGGCTGTCGTGGTTGAAGTCGATCGACACGTTCGGCTGGTCGGTCCAGCCGAGGATGCCCTTGAGCTGGTTGGCGGCGGCGAGCTTCACCGCCTTGTTGACCTCGTCCTTGTCGGTCTTCTTCTTGGCGACGAACTTGAAGTCGATCAGCGAGACGTTCGGCGTCGGCACGCGGATCGCCACGCCGTCGAGCTTGCCGTTCAGCTCCGGCAGCACCAGGCCGACCGCCTTGGCCGCGCCGGTTGAGGTCGGGATCATTGACATCGCCGCCGCGCGGGCGCGGTAGAGATCCTTGTGCATGGTGTCGAGCGTCGGCTGATCGCCGGTGTACGCATGGATCGTCGTCATGAAGCCCTTTTCGATGCCGATCGCGTCGTTCAGCACCTTGGCGACCGGCGCCAGGCAGTTGGTCGTGCACGAGGCGTTGGAAACGACGACATGCTCGTTCTTGAGCTTGTCGTGGTTGACGCCGTAGACGACCGTGAGGTCGGCGTTGTCGGCCGGGGCGGAGACCAGCACACGCTTGGCGCCGGCAGTCAGATGGGCCGAGGCCTTGTCCTTGCTGGTGAAGATGCCGGTGCATTCGAGCGCCACCTCGACGCCCAAGGCCTTGTGCGGCAGCTTCGAAGGATCGCGCTCGGCGGTGACCTTCATCTTGCCGCGGCCGACGTCGATCGTGTCGCCCTCGACCTTGACCTCGTGCGGGAAGCGGCCGTGCACGCTGTCGAAGCGGAGCAGGTGGGCGTTGGTCTCGACCGGGCCGAGATCGTTGATCGCCACCACCTCGATGTCCTTGCGGCCCGACTCCAGGATGGCGCGCAGCACGTTGCGGCCGATGCGCCCGAAGCCGTTGATTGCAACCCGAACAGCCATTTCTTGTTCTCCTCGTTACTGCGCCGATCTACTGGGCCAACCGGCGCGCCGCCGAAGCGATCGCCTCGGCCGTGATGCCAAAGTGCTTGTACAAGTCGGACGCCTTCGCCGAAGCGCCGAAGCCCGACATCCCCACAAAAGCACCCTTGGTGCCGAGCCAGCGTTCCCAACCGAAGCCGCTGGCCGCCTCGCAGGCTACACGAACCGTGCCGTCGCCGCCCATGACCTCGTTGCGATAACTGTCGCTCTGGTGCGCGAACAGCTCCCACGACGGCATCGACACCACCGCGGCCTTCAGCCCGTCTTTCGCCAGGAGATCGCGTGCGGCGACCGCGAGCTGCACCTCCGAGCCCGAAGCGATCAGGCGGATCGGGTCGGCGGTCTCGCCGGCCAGGATATAGGCGCCGCGTGCGCAGAGATTGCTGTCGCCGGCGTGGCGGATGGTCGGCAGGTTCTGGCGGCTGAGCGCAAGGATTGTCGGGCCGGTGCGGGTCTCGAGCGCGATCTGCCAGCACTCCGCCGTCTCGATCGCGTCGGCCGGGCGCAACACGTGCATGTTCGGAATGGCGCGCAACGCCGGCAGGTGCTCGACCGGCTGGTGGGTCGGGCCGTCCTCGCCGAGGCCGATCGAATCGTGGGTCATTACGTAGATCACGCGGATGCCCATCAGCGCCGACAGGCGGATCGCGCCGCGCGCATAGTCGGTGAACACCAGAAAGGTGCCGCCGTAGGGGATGACGCCGCCATGCAGGGCGAGGCCGTTCATCGCGGCGGACATCGCATGCTCGCGGATGCCGTAATGAACGTAGCGGCCGGCCGGGTCGGCCGCTGTCTGGACGTTCAGGCCCTTGGTCTTGGTGTTGTTCGAGCCGGTGAGATCGGCCGAGCCACCCAGCGTCTCGGGCAGCACGGGGTTGATGACCTCGAGCACTTCCTGGCTGGACTTGCGGGTCGCCCATGAAGGCTTCTCGCTCTCCATCTTCTGCTTGAAGGCGCGCACCGCCTCGTCGACCGCGGGTGGGATGTCGCCCTTCTGCCCGCGATCGAACTCGGCACGGTCGGCCTCGGCCATCGCACTGTGCCGCTGCAGCCACTTCCGGCGCTGCGACTTGCCCTTGGCGCCGATTTTACGCCAGGCGGTGAAGATCGGCTCGGGAATCTCGAAGGCCGGCGCGGTCCAGCCGAGCTTCTCGCGGGCGCCGGCGACCTCTTTCTCGCCGAGCGCCGAGCCGTGCGTCGCGGCGGTCCCTTCCTTCGTCGGCGCGCCGTAGCCGATGATGGTCTTGCAGGAGATCATCGACGGCTTGTCGGCGACGTTGCGCGCCCTGCGGATGGCGCGCGTGACCTGTTCCTGGTCGAGGCCGTCGACTTCCTGGACGTGCCAGCCCGCCGCGAGGAAGCGCTTCTTGTGGTCGTCCATCGTGGACAGCGTGGTCGGGCCGTCGATCGAGATGCCGTTGTTGTCGAACAGCACGATCAGCTTGCCGAGGCCGAGATGGCCGGCCAGCGTCACCGCCTCCTGGCCGATGCCTTCCATCAGGCAGCCGTCGCCGGCGATGCAATACGTATAGTGGTCGACGATGTCGGCGCCGAAGCGGGCGCGCAGATGGCGCTCGGCGAGAGCGAAGCCCACCGAATCGGCGAGGCCCTGGCCGAGCGGGCCGGTCGTGGTCTCGATGCCGCTGGCATGGCCGTACTCCGGATGGCCGGCCGTGCGGCTGCCGAGCTGGCGGAAGCGCTTGATCTCATCCAGCGTCATGTCCGCGTAGCCGGTGAGATAGAGCAGGGAATACAGAAGCATCGAGCCGTGCCCGGCCGACAGGATGAAGCGGTCGCGATCGGGCCAATGCGGATCGGTCGGATCGAACTTCAGGAACTTCGAGAACAGCACCGTCGCGACGTCGGCCATGCCCATCGGCATGCCGGGATGCCCCGAATCCGCTTGCTGCACAGCGTCCATGGCCAGAGCCCTGATGGCATTCGCCAGGTCGCGGGGAGCAACGGGTTGTGGGGTCATTTTGTCCGCGGGGAAGGGGTTTTCGAGGTGGCCGGAACATGGCGGTGGGGGTGTGGCCCGTCAATGCCAAGATGTTGAGGGCAGGAATGCTCCACAGGCGCCAAATGTTGACCGCTTCCGTACGCTGCACTTATCTTTCGCCGATGGAGCAAACGCAGGCAGGCGGGCAATTGCGACGCGTGGAGGTCGCGCTCAGCCAGCTCGAATCGATGATAGACGAGCGCCTGCGCAACGAGCGGGCGCGCGGCGACGAGCTTGCCGCGCGACTCGCGCGACTGGAACAGCAGCACGAGGAGCTGAAGAAGGTCGCGAGCGACGTCGAAGGTCGGCTGGAGCGGGCAATGGAATATATCCGCTCGCTTCTCGCCGCGGATCAGCAGTGACGGCGCAAGCCGTCAGAGTTAAGGTCAAGTCCCCTCGAACGCCGGAAAAATCCGGCGCAATAAGTAAAAGGAGTAGCGCTTATGGCGCAGGTGTCGATCAACATCGCCAACCGAACCTACGAGCTTGCCTGTGGCGAAGGTGAGGAACCCCGGGTCCAGGAACTCGCCTCCTACGTCGATGAAAAGGTGAACGAGCTGCGGCTCCAGCTCCCGCCCGGCACGGCCGAGGTGAAGCTGCTCGTGTTCGCCGCTCTTCTCCTGGCCGACGAGAGCCGCGAAGCGCGCGGCATCGCCCGCCAGGCCGAAACGGCGCGTGCGTCGGCGGCTGACAGCGCCGAGACGCTGGCGACCGCCTTCGAGGAACTGATCACCTCGCGGGTCGACAAGCTCTCCAAGAAGGTGTCAGGAGCCGCGTAAGCGCCCCCTGATACCCCGAGCGCAGCGAGGGATCTATTCTTGTCATCGGAAAGATTCCTCGATTGCCATTGGAAAGACCTCTCGCTGCGCTCGAGATGACACCGGGGGTGCCCGGGCCGACCTCAGGAGCCTCATTGCGAGGGCCTGCCGGGGCCCCTACATTGGTCGTGGGGCGGATTTCTGCGCGGTGCGAGGTTCGCTTAAAACCCCGGGGCCAATAAGGAACTCCAGGGAGCTGTTCCTGGCTTGGATCGTGGTCCGAGTCACACGGCGCCCACCTGCTTAGCAGGCCTTGGAGGTTTCACGATCCACGGCCCATCGTGGAGCCGCCCCACCTTCTCCCGGGTCCTGACGAACCTGCCATGAACCCGCATGACGACAAGCGCATCCTGCGCGGCGCCATGCTGGCGTGGCGCCGCGGTCTCTCCGAGGACGAGCGCCGGGCCGCCGCCATGGGCCTGGTCGACGCATGGCGCTACGAGCAGCCGGTCGAGATGCCGGCGGTCGTTGCGGGCTTCTGGCCGATGGCCGGGAGCTCGACATCCGCCCCCTGATGATGGAGCTCGCCAACCAGGGCTGCCAACTCTGCCTGCCCGTCGTGGTGGCCAGCAAACAGCCGCTGGTTTTCCGAGCCTGGCGGCCCGGCGACCCGCTCGAAGCCGGCCTGTTCGGCACGCTCCATCCATCGCCCAGACGCGCGGTCGTCGAGCCGGACGTGCTTATCGTGCCGCTGCTGGCGGTCGACGAGGAGGGCTGGCGGTTGGGCTATGGCGGCGGCTTCTACGATCGCACGAGGCGCTCAGGGCTCGAAAGCGGGTTACTGCTATCGGAGTAGGATTCAACGAGCAGATCGTCCCGCAAGTTCCGCGCGATCTGACCGACCAGCGGCTCGATTGGTTGTTGACCGACAAGCGCGCTTGCGCCTTTGTCCAAATATGAAGGTTCTGTTCTGCGGCGACATCGTTGGACGGTCTGGCCGCGAGTCCGTGATCAGGAACGTCCCGACGTTGCGCGAGCAGCTCGGCCTCGACTTCGTGGTCGTCAACGGCGAGAACGCCGCCGCGGGCTTCGGCATCACCGCCAAGATCTGCGCCGAGCTGCACAATGCCGGCGTCGACTGCATCACCACCGGCAATCACGTGTGGGACCAGCGCGACATCGTCTCCTACATCGCCCAGGACAAGCGCCTGCTGCGGCCGCTCAACTTTCCGCCCGGCACGCCGGGCTGGGGTGCCAACCTGTTCGAGACGCGGCGCGGCCAGAAGATCGTGGTGATGAACGTGATGTGCCGGCTGTTCATGGAGCCGCTCGACGATCCGTTCCGCGCTGTCGATGCCGAGATCGCCAAGTATGTGCTCGGCCGCTCGGCGCACTGCATCCTGGTCGACGTACACGGCGAGGCCACCAGCGAAAAGCAGTCGATGGGCCATCATTGCGACGGGCGCGTCTCGGCCGTCCTGGGCACGCACAGCCACATCCCGACCGCGGACTGCTGGGTGCTGCCTGGCGGGACCGCCTACCAAACCGATGTCGGCATGTGCGGCGACTATGATTCGGTGATCGGCATGAAGAAGGAGCCGGCCGTCCTGCGCTTCATCAAGAAAGTGCCGGGCGACCGCCTCTCGCCGGCCGAAGGCGAGGGCACGCTATGCGCGGCCCTGCTCGAGACCGACGACAAAACCGGCCTCGCCAAGGCGGTCCGGCCGATCCGGGTCGGCGGCCGTCTTCCGCCGGCTTCCTGAGGTTCTTTTCTGTCGCTCGGCCGTTGGAGTGACAGGAAGAGTGGGTAAAATCCACGCGGGCCAACGTTTTGCACTTCCCCCGCGGATGGGAGGCGACAAGCAGGTTGGAACGGGCCGGAGGAACGAGTTTCCGCGGGCCGCATGAATTTCAGCATCTTGTAGTTCACAGCAGCCGTCTGTACCTATTACGGGTGTCCTGAAGACGGTCATTGACGGCCTGGGGAAAAACCGGCATCCTTTTGATGTTAAACGGTTTTTCGCCAACTCGGCGACTGTCTTCAGGTTAGAGGGGGCGTCGGAATCTAGGTTCCGACGTTTTTTAGCGGGGGCTTCGGCCCCCGCCTTTTTTTGTCCCGCACGCCTCTAACACTCGCAAAACCTACGAGAAGTGGTATAGGCGGCCAAACGCTTCACTCAATCTGGTTGTTGGGACGATGGCTGGCCATTCCCAGTTCAAGAACATCATGCATCGCAAGGGCCGGCAGGACGCGGCCAAGGCGAAGATCTACACCAAGCTGATCCGCGAGATCACGACCGCAGCCCGGCTGGGTTCGGCCGATCCGGCTGCCAACCCGCGGCTGCGGGCGGCGGTGATCGCCGCACGCGACGCCAACATGACTCGCGACACGATCGATCGCGCGATCAAGCGCGGTGCCGGCAATGAAGCCGACGCGAACTACGACGAGGTGCGCTACGAAGGCTACGGTCCCGGCGGCGTCGCGGTGATTGTCGAGGCGCTGACCAACAATCGCAATCGCACCGCCGGAGAGGTCCGCTCGATCTTCGCCAAGCACGGCGGCAATCTCGGCGAGACCAACTCGGTCTCCTTCATGTTCGATCGCATGGGCGAGTTCCGCTATCCGCTCAAGGCCGGCAGCGCCGACGAGATCATGGAGAAGGCGATCGAAGCCGGCGCCGAGGACGTGGTGAGCGGCGAGGGCGAAGAAGGCGTGCACGAGATCTACAGCGCCCAGGACAGCTTCAATTCGGTCCGCGAGGCGCTCGAGAAGTCGCTGGGCCAGCCGTCGTCGGCCAAGCTGATGTGGCGGCCCAAGACCACCACGGCGGTCGAGGGCGAGACGGCCCAGACCCTGGTCGACCTGATCTCGGCCCTCGACGACAACGACGACGTCCAGAACGTCTACGCCAATTTCGAATTGTCGGACGACGCTCTGGCGAAGTTCGCGGCCTGACCGGGATGAGATTGATCGGCCTCGATCCCGGTCTGCGGCTGACCGGCTGGGGCGTGATCGACGTCGAGGGCAATCGGCTGCGCCACGTGGCGCACGGCGTAATCAAGGTCTCGATCGAAGGCTCGCTGGCGACCCGGCTGCACGAGCTGTTCGAGGGCATCGCCGCCGTGGTCGCCGAGCAGAAGCCAATCGAAGCGGCGGTGGAAGAGACCTTCGTGAACGTCAATCCCGGCTCGACGTTGAAGCTCGGCCAGGCGCGCGGCGTGGTGCTGCTGGCGCCGGCGCGCGCCGGCCTGCCGGTGTTCGAATACGCCGCCAACCTCGTGAAGAAGTCGGTGGTAGGGGCGGGCCATGCCGACAAGCGCCAGATCGCCATGATGGTCGGCCGCCTCCTGCCGGGCGTCGAGGCAAGGGCCGACGCCGCCGATGCTCTCGCGGTCGCGATCTGCCATGCCCATCATCGCGCCACGGCCCAGCGGGTGGAGGCGGCGCTTTGATCGCCAGGCTCAGAGGCACGGTCGAAGCGGTCGACGAGGGCAGCGCCGTCATCGACGTGAACGGCGTCGGCTATCTCGTCTCGGCTTCGGCGCGGACCTTGCGTGATCTTGTCGTTGGTCAGACCGCGGCCTTGCTGGTGGAAACCATCGTTCGCGAGGATGCGATCGCGCTGTACGGCTTCCTCGACACGGGCGAGCGCGACTGGTTCCGCATCCTGACGACGGTCCAGGGCGTCGGCGCGCGGGTCGCGCTGTCCATTCTCTCGACCCTCTCGCCCGACGAGATCGCCCGAGCGATCGCCGCCGGCGACAAGGCGAGCCTCAGCCGGCCGGCCGGGGTGGGACCGAAGCTCGCCGCGCGGCTTGCAACGGAATTGAAGGACAAGGCCGCCGCGTTCGGTGTCGCGCCGGCACCCACCCGCGCGGCCGCTGCCGCGGCGCCCGTGCCGGGCGGTTCGGTGAACGAGGATGCTGTCTCGGCGCTCGTCAATCTCGGCTATCGCCGTGTCGAGGCATTCGGCGCCATCGCACGGGTGACGCAGCGGCTGGGTGAGGGTGCGCAGCTCGATGCCGTGATCCGCGCCGGACTCCAGGAGCTGGCGCGATGAGCCCGCCAGATCGTCTCGAGGGCGATCGTCTTGTCGCTGGCAAGCGCGCCGAGGAGGACGCGGCCGAGCTCGCGCTGCGGCCGCAGACGCTCGACGACTTCATCGGCCAGAAACAGGTTCGCGAGAACCTCAAGATCTTCATCGCTGCCGCGAAGGCGCGCGGCGAGGCGCTCGACCATGTGCTGTTCCACGGCCCCCCCGGCCTCGGCAAGACGACTCTGGCCCAGATCGTGGCGCGCGAGATGGGGGTCGGTTTCCGCGCGACCTCCGGCCCGGTGATCCAGAAGGCGGGCGATCTCGCCGCGCAGCTCACCAACCTGCAGCCCAAGGACGTGCTGTTCATCGACGAGATCCATCGCCTCAACCCGGCGATCGAGGAGATACTCTATCCGGCGATGGAGGACTTCCAGCTCGACCTGATGATCGGCGAGGGACCGGCCGCGCGTTCGGTGCGCATCGAGTTGCCGCCCTTCACCCTGGTCGGCGCCACCACGCGCTCGGGCCTGATGACACGGCCGTTGCGCGAGCGGTTCGGCATCCCGCTGCGCATGGTGTTCTACGAGCCGGCCGAGCTCGAGACGATCGTCCATCGCGCCGCCCGCGTGCTGAAGATGGAGATGGCGCCGGACGGCGGGGCCGAGATCGCCAAGCGTTCGCGCGGCACGCCGCGCGTCGCCAACCGCCTGTTGCGCCGCGTGCGCGACTTCGCCGATGTGGGCGGCCATGCGGTGGTCGACGCGAGGGCCGCCGACTCCGCGCTCACCCGGCTCGAGATCGACAAGCGGGGCCTCGATTCCATGGATCGCAAGTATCTCGCCTGCATCGCCGAGAATTACGGCGGCGGGCCGGTTGGCGTGGAGACCCTGGCGGCCGCGCTCAGCGAGCAGCGGGACGTGATCGAGGACGTGATCGAGCCCTACCTGATGCAGCTCGGGCTCCTGATGCGCACACCGCGCGGGCGGCTGCTGTCCGAGGGCGGCTATCGCCACATCGGCAAGACGATGCCGAAGGAACAGAAGCAACAACTCGACCTGCTGGCCGGCGGGCAGGACGAGGCGTGACGGCGGCGAGCGAGCGGCCGACGACCGGCCGCATCGAGGATGGCCGCCACATCCTGCCGTTAAGGATCTATTACGAGGACACCGACGCGCAGGGCATCGTGTATTACGCCAACTGGCTGCGGTTTTTGGAGCGCGGCCGGACCGAGCTCCTGCGCATGATCGGGCTCGAGCACAGCGCCCTGCGTGCAGAAAGCGGCATCAACTGGGTCGTGCGCCGCTGCACGATCGATTACCTGAAGCCGGCGCGGCTCGACGAGACCATCCACATTGTCACGGCCTGTGGAGAAATGCGCGGTGCTTCGCTGGATATGATCCAGGAAGCGCGTCGGGCTGAGGAAGTGCTGGTGCGCGCCGAGCTGCTGGTCGCCTGCATCGGCGAGGGCGGACGGCCTGCACGGCTGCCGTTGCAGGCACGCAACGCCCTTGGAAGAGTCTCGATTGCGAGCGAGCCGCCCCGGTCACGCCATATTCGGATATAAGGCTTCAACCTTGGAGAACTAAACAATGGACGCCTACGCGCAGGTCGCCGGTACCCCCCTCGGCGGCAGCAGTCCCCCGATCGACATGTCCGTCTATGGCCTGTTCATGCAGGCGGACTGGGTCGTGAAGGCGGTGATGATCGCCCTCTTACTCGCCTCGTTCTGGTCGTGGGCGATCATCTTCGAAAAGATGATCCGCCTGCGGGCCCTGAAGCAGAGCGCGCAGGCCTTCGAGGATACTTTCTGGTCCGGCGTCTCGCTGGAGGATCTCTATGACCGGGTCGGCGCCAAGCCAGACGATCCCATGTCGAGCATCTTCTCCGCCGCCATGCGCGAATGGCGCCGCTCGGTATCCAAGGGACTTGCGGCGACCGCCACGGCGCGCTCGGCACTGCGCCAGCGCATCGAGCAGGTGATGGGCGTCACCATCCAGCGCGAGATGGAGGCGATCGAGAAGCGGCTGGGCTTCCTCGCCACGGTCGGCGCCAACGCCACCTTCGTCGGCCTGTTCGGCACGGTGTGGGGCATCATGAATTCGTTCGGCCACATCGCGGTGTCGAAGAACACCTCATTGGCGGTCGTGGCGCCCGGCATCTCAGAGGCGCTGTTCGCCACTGCGATCGGCCTGGTGGCCGCGATCCCGGCGGCGGGCGCGTACAACATCCTCTCGGGCCAGGTGTCGCGCTACGCGCAGCAGCTCGAGGCCTTCGCCGGCGAGTTCATCACCATCCTGTCGCGCCAGCTCGAGGAGCAGGGCTGATGGCCGCCATCATCCCCTCTGCCAGCGGCGGTGGTGGCGGCAAGTTCCGCCGGCGGCGCTACACGCCGATCGCCGACATCAACGTGACGCCGATGGTCGACGTCATGCTGGTGCTGCTGGTCATCTTCATGATCACCGCGCCGCTGCTGCAGGTCGGCGTGCCGGTCGACCTGCCGAAGACCAGCGCGCAGCAGGTCGGCGGCAAGGACGAGCCCCTGATCGTGTCGGTGAATTCCAAGGACGAGGTCTTCCTCGGCGAGACCAAGTACGAGCTGCCCGAGCTTTCGACCAAGCTCAAGGCGGTCTACGGCGAGAAGCCGGACCAGCGCGTCTTCATCCGCGGCGACAAGACGATCAACTACGGCCGCATGATGGAGGTCATGGGCGTGGTGATCGATTCCGGCTTCCGCCAGCTCGGCCTGCTCGGCGAGGGGGCTGACAGCGGTCCCGCGCCCGCGGCCGGCGGCAAACCCGCGACACCCGCTCCTGCGCCCACGCCGAAACGGTAAGCAATGGCCTTTCGTCGTGCCTCCAGCATCGAGATGCGCACGCCGGCAATCCTGTCGGCCGGGCTGCATGTCGTCGCGCTGGTGGCGGCGATCGTGAACCTCGATCTGTTCAGCCATCCGCCGATCGAGCCCGAGCCGGTGATGGTCGACTTCGTGAAGATCGACAAGCACGCCGCCGCGCCCAAGATCGGCGTGCAAGATCCGCAGCCCAAGGACGCGAAGATCGCCGAGGAGACGAGCAAGGCGCCGCCGCCCAAGACGGCCGAAGCGCAGCCGACTCCGGAGCCGCCGAAGAAAGAAGTCGCCGAGACCAAGCCGATCGCGCCCGCGCCGGTCGAGAAGCCCAAGCCCGAGCCGCCCAAGCCGACCGAGGACGTGGTCGCGCTCAAGCCCAAGCAGCCCGAGCCGCCGAAGGAAGAGAAGAAGATCGAGCCGCCCAAGCCCGAACCGCCCAAGCCCGAGGTGAAGAAGGTCGAGCCGCCGAAGCCGCCGCCGCCCAAGCCGCCGGAGAAGAAGAAGCCGGACGTCGACTCGCTGGTGGACAGCATCCTGAAGAACAACGACAAGAACCCGCCGATCAAGACGCCGCAGCAATCGCCGCAGCGGCCGAAGGAGATCACCCGCCAGGCTTCGATGGCGCCTCAGCTCTCCGCCGTCGTGACCGCGAGCGAGATCGAGGGCGTGCGCTCCAAGATCCGGCCGTGCTGGAACCCGACGCCGGGAGCGCGCGAGCAGCCGATCGTGACTCTGACGGTGGAGATGAACCAGGACGGCACGCCGGTGAAGGCCGAGATACAGGACACCGGGCGCTACTCGCGCGATCCGGTGTTCCGGTCGGCCGCCGATGCCGCCTACCGCGCCGTCATGAACCCGCGCTGCCAGCCCTGGCCGCTGCCGACCGATCGCTACAACGGCTGGCACACGATCACCTTCAACTTCGATCCCCGCGACTACTAATGAAGAGGCTCGAGATGATGCTCCCCCGACGGACAGTGCTGCTCGGCGCTGCTCTCGCCCCGCTGGCAGCGCCCATCGCTGCGCGCGCGCAGCTCACGATCGACATGACGCGGCCCAATTTCGAGCCGGTCCCGATCGCGATCGTCGACTTCCAGGGCGATCCGATGGGGGGCCAGATCGCCGGCGTGATCCGCAACGACCTGCAGAATTCCGGCCTGTTCCGCTCGATCGCGCCGGGCTCCTTCATCGAGCAAAATCTCAATGCCAGCAGCGCGCCGCGCTTCCCCGACTGGCGCAGTGTCGGCGCCCAGGGCCTGGTGGTCGGGTCGATCGCAAATGTCGGCGGCAACATCAAGGTCGACTTCCGCCTGTGGGACGTGCTCAAGGGAGAGCAGGCGACCGGCTTCAGCTTCACCAGCCAGCCCAACAACTGGCGACGGCTCGGCCACATCATCGCCGATGCGGTCTACAAGCGCGTGACCGGCGAGGAGGGCTACTTCGACACCCGCGTCGCCTATGTCTCTGAGACCGGCCCGCTGAACAACCGGACCAAGCGCATCGCCATCATGGACCAGGATGGCGCGAACAACCGGTACATCACCGACGGCAGCACGATCGCGCTGACGCCGCGCTTCTCGCCGACGCTGCAGGAGATCGTCTACATGGCCTACGGCGATCGCAACTCGCCGCCGAAGGTCTACCTGCAGAACGTCGATTCCAATCGCCGCGAGCTGATGGGCAATTTCCCGGGGATGAGCTTCGCGCCGCGCTTCTCGCCCGACGGGACCAAGGTGGCGATGAGCCTGTCGGAGAACGGCCGCACCAATCTCTACGAGATGGACGTGCGCGGCCGCGGCATGCGCCGGCTGACCAATACGCCTGCAATCGACACTTCGCCCTCGTACTCCAACGACGGAACGCAAATTGTCTTCAACTCGGACCGCGGCGGCACCCAGCAGCTCTACGTGATGAGCGCCGGTGGCGGTGGCGAGCGGCGCATCAGCTTCGGCGAGGGGCGCTATGCGACCCCGGTCTGGTCGCCGCGGGGGGACTACATCGCCTTCACCAAGATCATGGGCGACGGCTTCGGCATCGGGGTGATGCGCCCGGACGGCGGCGGCGAGCGCCTGCTCGCCAACGGCTTCCTGGTCGAGGGCCCGACATGGGCGCCCAACGGCCGGGTGCTGATGTTCTTCCGCCAGCAGCCCAACTCGGGCGGCCGGGCGGGTTCGGTGACGTTGCACGCCATCGACATAACCGGGCGGTTCGAACGCCAGGTGCCGACTCCGACCGATGCGTCGGATCCGGCCTGGTCGCCCTTGATTCCACAGTGATGCGGAATATGATCGCGTTCCGCGGCCCGAGCGTCATTTTTTCGCGCTCGGGTCGCTTTGTTTGGGCGTTGGTGGATGAACAAAGAGGAGCGGAGCGTGCAAGCGCGCCGTGAGAGATTGAGATGCGAATGATCAAAGCCTTTGCTGCTGTTGCGGCACTCATGATGATGGCCGCGTGCAGCAACAGCGAGCAGAAGGTGCCGGAAGCCGGCACAAGCGCGACGCCCGGCTCGATCGCCGACTTCAAGCAGAACGTCGGTGACCGCGTCTTCTTCGATACAGACCTGTCGAACATCCGCGAAGACGGTCGCGGCACTCTCGCCAAGCAGGCCGAGTGGCTGAAGAAATACACCAACTACCCGATCACCATCGAAGGCAAGTGCGACGAGCGCGGCACCCGCGAGTACAACCTTGCGCTGGGCGAGCGCCGTGCCAACGCGGTGCGCCAGTACCTGGTCGCGCAGGGCATCCCCGCCAGCCGCATCAAGACCATCAGCTACGGCAAGGAGCGGCCTGAGGTCGTGGGCTCCGACGAGGGTGCCTGGGCGCGCAACCGCGTCGGCATCACGACGCTCCAGTAACCCTCGCCTCGACGAAACGGAACGCCGGTCCCTGCGACCGGCGTTTTCGTTTGTTGGTTGCGAAGTCCTGCCTGAAAATGGCCCGCATCGATGCGACAATGGATGCCATGAAGAGCTTCTTTTCCGGGGCGCTGGTGCTCGCCCTCGCGCTGCTGCCCACGATGGCGAGCGCACAACGCGATTCGTCCGTCTATATCGAAGACCGGATGAACCAGCTGCAGCAGACCATCACCATGCTGACCGGCCAGGTCGAGCAGCTGCAGTACCAGAACCAGCAGCTGAAGCAGCAGCTGGACAAGATGCAAACCGACTACGACTTCCGGATCGACCAGCTCGAGAAGGGCAAGGGGGGAGGCATGCGTCCGCCCGGGCCGGGACCGGCCCCGCCCGCGCCGCCGCCGGGTCATCCAGCGACGGCCTCGAACGCGCCGCCCGCCGGCGGCGCGCAGGGCGAGCAGCTCTATCACGATGCCTTCAAGCTGCTGCAGGACGGCGACTATGCGGGCGCCGAGCGCGCCTTCAAGACGTTCGTGCAGAACAATCCGAAGCATCCGCTCGCCGGCAACGCCCAGTACTGGCTGGGCGAGACCTACTACGCGCGGCGTGAGTACCAGCAGGCGATGGTCGCTTTCGCCGAGGGCTACAAGACCTACAAGACCAGCCCGAAAGGGCCGGACAATCTCCTGAAGCTCGGCATCACGCTCGCGGTGATGAACAAGAAGCAGGAAGCCTGTGCGGTATTCCAGCGCTTCAACCAGGACTATCCGCGCGCCACCGACCTCCAGAAGAGAAGAGCCGACCAGGAGCGCCAGAGGAACGGCTGCGGGTGACGCCGCTTTCGGCGTCCGATTTCGCGCACCTGATGGCGCCCTTCGCGCCTTTCGAGGCGCGACCGGCTGTGGCGGTCGCCGTCTCGGGTGGGCGTGATTCGGTCGCCCTTGCTGTTTTGTCGCACGGGTGGGCCGTCGAGCGGCAAGGCCGCGTGCTGGCCCTGATCGTCGATCATGGGCTGCGGCCGGAGTCCGCCACCGAGGCGCGGGTGACCGGCGAGCGGCTGGCCGCGCTCGGCATCGAGGCGGAGACGCTGGTGTGGTCCGGCGCCAAGCCAGCGACTCGGCTTCAGCAGGCGGCCCGCGAGGCGCGCTACCGGCTGCTGTTCGACGCCTGCCGCCGACACGGGATTCTGCATCTGCTGACGGCGCACCATGCCAACGATCAGGCCGAGACGGTGGCGATGCGGGCGGCGCATGACAGCGGCCTAGACGGGCTGGCCGGCATGGCCGCTCTGGTCGAGCATCGCGATGCGCGCCTGCTGCGTCCGCTGCTGGCGGTGCCGCGAGCGCGGCTGACCGCGACCCTCGAGGCGCGGGGGATCGGCTGGATCGACGATCCGTCCAACGAGGATCGCCGCTTCGAGCGGGTCCGGGTGCGACAAGATGGAGGGGCGAGCGTCGAGCCGGCCGAGGGCCGCGCGACGCGTGATCGGCAGGTCGCCCTGGTGGCATTGCAAACCCTCGAGGTTGCGCCGGAAGGCATCGCCCTGGATCAACTTGTCGTGTCTGATTTGAGCAAGGAAATTACCGCTCGCTTGCTCGGCCGGGTCGTTCAGGCGGTGGCCGGCGGGCCCTACCCGCCGCGCCGCGAGCGCCTCGCACGGGCGGCGGCACGCCTTTCGCAAGGCCCGGATCGTGGACAGGAACATGGGCAGGGCCGGGGCAAGTCGGGAAAAAGCCAGGATTTCACACTATCTGGGTGTCAGCTGATGCTGCGGCGGGACCCTGATACCCGGCGGCTGCGCTGGATTGTGCGGCCTGAAAGTGGCAGGAGGAACAACAAGACTCCCGGCCAGCCCCTCGTCCCGGCTGCATTTTTCGCTTGCGGCGTACCTGCCGAGACCCATTTAGGTTGAAACCATTCCAAACGGACAGAAACTGTGAACCCGTTCAATCGTAACGCCGCTCTGTGGATCGTTATCGTGCTGCTCCTGGCGCTGCTCTACAGCGTCTTCCAGGGAGGGGCGACCCGCACGGCGGGCAACACGATCCCCTATTCGGAGTTCGTTCGGTCGGTGGAGCAGCGCCAGGTCCAGGACGTCCGTATCTCCGGCAACAGCATCACCGGCACCTACCGCGAGCCGCGCAACGGCGTGCAGAAGTTTGCGACCTACGCGCCCTCGACGCCGCCGGACGAGCAGCTGATGCCGATGCTGATCAAGAACGTCGACCGCGTCGACGCGGGCCCGGCCGAAGAGGGCGTCAACATCGGCTCGATCTTCGTGAGCTGGCTGCCGGTCCTCGTACTGGTCGGCGTTTACATCTTCTTCCTGCGCCAGATGCAGAGCGGCACCGGCCGCGCCATGGGCTTCGGCAAGTCGCGCGCGCGCCTGCTGACCGAGAAGCACGGCCGCGTCACCTTCGAGGACGTCGCCGGCATCGACGAGGCCAAGGCCGAGCTCGAGGAGATCGTCGACTTCCTGAAGGACCCGCAGAAGTTCCAGCGTTTGGGCGGCAAGATCCCCAAGGGCTGCCTGCTGGTCGGCCCGCCGGGCACCGGCAAGACGCTGCTGGCGCGTGCGATCGCGGGCGAAGCCAACGTGCCGTTCTTCACCATCTCGGGCTCCGACTTCGTCGAGATGTTCGTCGGCGTCGGCGCGTCCCGCGTGCGCGACATGTTCGAGCAGGCCAAGAAGAACGCGCCCTGCATCGTGTTCATCGACGAGATCGACGCCGTCGGCCGCCATCGTGGCGCGGGGCTGGGCGGCGGCAACGACGAGCGCGAGCAGACGCTGAACCAGCTGCTGGTCGAGATGGACGGATTCGAGTCCAACGAGGGCGTCATCCTGATCGCCGCCACCAACCGGCCGGACGTGCTCGACCCCGCGCTGCTGCGTCCGGGCCGCTTCGACCGGCAGGTCGTGGTGCCGAATCCCGACATCGGCGGCCGCGAGAAGATCCTCAAGGTCCATATGCGCAAGGTGCCGCTGGCGCCGGACGTCGACCCTCGCGTTCTGGCGCGCGGCACGCCGGGCTTCTCGGGCGCCGACCTCGCCAACCTCGTCAACGAGGCCGCGCTGCGCGCCGCGCGCGTCGGCAAGCGCCTCGTGACCATGGCCGACTTCGAGTACGCCAAGGACAAGGTGCTGATGGGCACCGAGCGCCGCTCGATGGCGATGACCGACGAGGAGAAGAAGCTCACGGCCTACCACGAAGCGGGCCATGCGCTGGTCGCGCTGCACGTGCCGAAGACCGATCCGCTGCACAAGGTCACGATCATTCCGCGCGGCCGGGCGCTCGGCGTCACCATGCAGCTGCCGGAGCGCGATCACCTCAGCCATACCAAGCAGTTCCTCGAATCGCGGCTGGCGATCTTGTTCGGCGGCCGCATCGCCGAGGAGATCATCTTCGGCGCCGAGAACGTCACCACGGGTGCGGCCAGCGACATCCAGGTCGCGACCCAGATGGCGCGCGGCATGATCACGGCCTACGGCATGTCCGACAAGCTCGGCCGCGTGCGCTACCAGGCCAACGAGCAGGAGGTCTTCCTTGGCCACGCCGTCACCCAGACGCAGAACGTCTCGGAGGCGACCGCCCAGCTGATCGACCAGGAGGTCCGCCGCCTGATCGAGGAGGCCGAGGGCAAGGCCAAGCAGATCCTGACGGACCATCTCGACGATCTGCACACCATCGCCAAGGCGCTGCTCGAGTACGAGACGCTGAGCAACGACGAGATCGACCAGGTCCTGCGCGGCGAGAAGATCGTGCGCGACGACACCGGCGGCGCCGGCTCCGGTCCCGACCGCCGTCGCCGCGCTTCGGTTCCGAGCAGCAATCCGGGCGCCTCGCCCGGCGCCAATCCCGAGCCGCAACCCGGCGTCTAAAAGAGGGCGTTTGATCCACACGTTCGGCGGCCTCGTTCTCGATCGCCCTCGGGTGATGGCGATCGTGAATGTGACGCCGGACTCTTTCTCGGACGGCGGCGAACGCTTCGACACCACGCAGGCCATCGACGATGGCCTGCGTTTCGTTGCGGAGGGCGCCGACATCGTCGATGTCGGCGGCGAGTCCACCCGGCCGGGCTCGCAGGCCACACCCGTCGCCGAGGAACTGAATCGCGTTCTGCGGGTCGTCGAGGAGCTGGCCAAGCGCAACGTGCTGGTTTCGGTCGACACCCGCCGCGCCGAGGTGGCGCATGCGTGCCTTGAGGCCGGTGCGCGGATCGTCAACGACGTGTCGGCGCTGCGCGACGATCCCGCCTTGCTGCCGCTGATCGCCAGGCGCCGTGCACCGGTCATCCTCATGCACCGGCGCGGCCAAGCCGAGAACAAGTACGAAGGACCGGCCTATCGCGACGTCGTCGAGGATGTGCGCGACTTCCTGCTCGAGCGCGGGCGCGCGGCCGAAGCCGGCGGTGTCGATCCGCACGACATCGCCATCGATCCCGGCATCGGTTTCGGCAAGACGCCCGAGGAGAATCTGGCGTTGATCGAGGGCGCAGGGAGGCTGGCCGCGAGCGGTTATCCCGTGCTGATCGGTTCCTCGCGCAAGGGCTTCATCGGCCGGCTGACCGGCGTGAAGGAGCCCGGCCGGCGCGATCCCGCATCGGTCTGGCTGGCCGTCGAGGCGGCGCGGCTGGGGGCTTCCATCCTGCGGGTGCATGACGTTGCCGGCACGCGGCAGGCCCTCGCCGTCTGGGCGGCGATGCGATAAAACCGCGCTGATGACACGCTCACTGTTCGGCACCGATGGGGTGAGGGGCCGCGCGAACGCGAGCCCGATGACGGCCGAGATCGCCATGCGCATCGGTATGGCGGCGGGCCGGGTCTTCAATCGCGGCGGCCATCGCCATCGCGTCGTGGTGGGCAAGGACACGCGGCTGTCCGGCTACATGATCGAGCAGGCCTTGACGGCGGGGTTCCTGTCGGTCGGCGTCGATGTGCTGCTGCTGGGCCCGCTGCCGACGCCGGCGGTCGGCTTCCTCACCCGCTCGATGCGCGCCGATGTCGGGGTCATGATTTCGGCCTCGCACAATCCCTACGAGGACAACGGCATCAAGCTGTTCGGCCCGGACGGCTTCAAGCTCTCCGACGCCGTCGAGATGCAGATCGAGCGGCTGGTCGAGAGCCATGCCGACATCCCACTGGCCGCCTCCGCCGCCATCGGCCGCGCCAAGCGCCTCGACGACGCCGAGGGCCGCTACATCGAGGCGGTGAAGGCCTCGGTGGCGCGCCGGCTCGACTTGACTGGCTTCAAGATCGTCGTCGATTGCGCCAATGGCGCCGCCTACAAGGTCGCCCCGACCGTGCTGTGGGAGCTCGGCGCCGAGGTGATCCCAGTCGCCGTACATCCGGACGGCTTCAACATCAACGGCAACTGCGGCTCGACCCATCCCGGCGTGCTGCAGGAGCAGGTGGTGATGCACGGCGCCGACATCGGCATCGCGCTCGATGGCGACGCCGACCGTGTCGTGCTGGTCTGCGAGAAGGGCGAGCTGATCGACGGCGACCAGCTGATGGCCACCATCGCCGACCTCTGGAAGAAGGACGGGCGGCTCGCCGGCAACGGCCTGGTGGCGACGGTGATGTCCAACCTCGGCCTCGAGCGCTATGTCGGCGCGCGCGGGCTGGCCCTGGTGCGCACCCAGGTCGGCGACCGCTACGTGCTGGAGCGCATGCGCGCCGACGGCTTCAATCTCGGCGGGGAGCAGTCGGGCCACATCATCATGACCGACCATGCCACGACCGGCGACGGGCTGATGGCGGCGCTGCAGGCGCTGGCGGTGTTGCGCCGCGGCGGCAAGCCCGCGAGCACGACCTTCCGTGCCTTCGATCCGGTGCCGCAGCTCCTGAAGAACGTGCGCGTCGCCGATGCCAATGCGGCGCTGAACGCCCAATCGGTCCTGGCTGCGATCGCCGCGGCGGAGAAGGACCTGGGCAATAGCGGCCGCGTGCTGGTGCGCAAGTCCGGCACCGAGCCGCTGATCCGCGTGATGGCCGAGGGTGATGATTCGGATCTGGTGCGCACGGTGGTCGACCGCATCATCGAGGCGATCCCGCGGCAGGCGGCATGACGATGAAGGGCCGGGTTCTGATCGTCGCCGGCTCCGACTCCGGCGGCGGCGCCGGCATCCAGGCCGACATCAAGGCGGTCACCGCGATGGGCGGCTTCGCCGCGACCGCCATCACTGCCCTGACGGCCCAGAACACGCAGGGTGTCCACGGGGTGGTGCCGGTCGATCCGGCGTTCATCGCCCAGCAGATCGAGGTGGTGCTGACCGACATAGGCGCCGACGCGCTCAAGACCGGCATGCTCCACAGCGCCGAGGTGATCGACACGGCCGTGGCGTCCTTCCGGAAGCATGCGTCCGGCGTGCCGCTGGTGGTCGATCCGGTGATGGTCGCGAAGGGCGGTCATCGGCTGCTGCTGACCGAGGCCGAAACGGCACTGCGCGACCGCCTGCTGCCGATGGCCGCCCTCCTGACGCCAAACCTGCCGGAGGCCGAGGTGCTGGTGGGCTTCCCGGTGCGGGTCGAGGCGGACATGAAGCGTGCTGCCGACAAGCTGGTCGCGCTCGGCGCCCGGGCGGTGCTGATGAAGGGCGGCCATCTCGAGGGCGACCGGGTCGTCGACCTGCTGGTCCACGATGGCACGGTCGACCGCTTCGAGGATTCGCGCATCCGGAGCCGCAGCACGCACGGCACCGGCTGCACGCTGGCCTCGGCGGTCGCCGCGGGCCTCGCGCAGAAGATGGGCCTGCGCGATGCCGTTGCCCGCGCCCGGGCCTATGTGCGCGACGCGATCGCCACCGCGCCGGGCTACGGCGCGGGCCACGGTCCGCTCAATCACGCGGTGACGGTGCGATGAGCGTCGAGGCGGAGATCGGCGGCGTGCTGCTCGCCAAGGCCGAGGCCATCGTGGCGCGGGCAGGCGACAAGCTCGACGCGCTGATCCATCCCGATTTCGTGTACGTCAATGCGGCCGGCCGGACCTTCGACAAGGCCGGCTACATCGACACCTATTGCACGTCCGGGAAGATCGTCATTGCCGAGCAGAGGATCAGCGATCTCAGGGTGGAGGCCTCTCCAGGCCTCGCCGAGGCGACCTTCGTCGCCCACGACCGCTTCGTGGTCGACGGCCAGACCGTCGAGGCGACCTACCAGTCGATGTGCGTCTTCACGTCGGGCTCGCAGGGCTGGCAGTGGATCGCCGGCCAGACCCGGACAGCGGCTTAGTCTTCGTCAGCGAGCGCGGACCTGGAAATCTGCGGTGCCGTGACTCGGTTACGCGCCGAACCGCTCGAGCCGTTCCAGGACGGTCGGGATCTTGTCGTCGGTCACGTTGGCGAAGGCGATGCGAATGAATCGTTCCTGGCCCGCGCCGAACATGTCTCCCGGAATGGTCAGCAGGTTCTCCTCGTCGGCCAGCCGCTTGGAGACCGCCGTCGATCGTTCGCCGCCGAACGGGTGCTCGACGTAGGCGAAGTAGGCACCGATGCTGACCAGCCGCCAGCGGTTGGAACGGGCGAGCCCGTTGCCCAGCAGGTCGGCGCGCGCCTTCAGGCCCTCGGTATTCTGGCGCGCCCATGGCAGCAGGTGCTGCAGGCCATAGAGCGCCGCCTCTTGCCCCAGCCGCGGCGGGCAGATCGAGACGCAATCCATCGCCTTCTCGATCTCGGCCATCAGCGTGGCGCCGGCGGTCACGCCGCCGACGCGGTAGCCGGTCAGCGCGAACACCTTGGAGAAGCTGTAAAGGTGCACCAGCGTGCCGCGCCAGTCGGGTCGGCTGAACAGGTCGTGGGGCCGTTGGCCGGCCGGCAGGAAGTCCTTGTAGGTCTCGTCGAGCAGCAGGGTGAAGCCGCGCTTCTTTGCCAGCTCATAGAAGGCGTGAATGGTCGCCGGCGGATAGACCGCGCCGGTCGGATTGTTGGGCGAGATCAGCACGATGGCGCGTGTTCTTGGCGTGATCAGCGCCTCGGCATCGGCGGCGTTGGGCACGGCGCCGGAGCCGGGCCGGAAGCCGAGCGACACCGGCGTCACGCCCTGCATGCGCATCCACATGTCATGATTGAAGTAGTGCGGCCGGGGCACGATCACCTCGTCGCCCGCCTTGGCGACGCTCATCAAGGCGAGGCAGAAGGCCTGATTGCAGCCGGAGGTGATGCCGACCTCGTCGGCTGCGATCGCGGCACCATAGAAAGAGGAAAGGTGCCGTGCATATTCCTCGCGCAAGGCCGGCAACCCGAGGATCGGCGTGTAGCCGTGCAGGGTCGGGTCGAGGAGCCGTTCGCCCAGGTGCCGACGCAATTCCATGGCCGGTGGATAGCCGGGAACCGCCTGGCTGAGGTCGATCAGGGGCCGGTCGGGAGGAAAGCTCCGACCCAGCACCCAGCGTTTGGTTTCACCGATCGGTGAGGGTTCGACGGCGGCAAGCCACGGATTGGCGACGGGGGACTCAAGCATCTTAGACCAGGCTCAATTTCACAGGAATTCTTGGCGGGATGGTGTAGCCCACCATCCCGGCAGGACAGGCGGCTGTCAAACCACCTCACGTCGCTTCGTCCGAAATGCATTGCTTGGTTTCACCCTTATGCATAGCATCGAGGCCAAGGCTTCAACCAAGAGCCACGAAATTCGCGAGCTGAAGGGCGAGCGGGTGTGTCAGCCGGGTCAACGTGCCCGGCGTACAGGAGGAAAATACGCATGGTTTCGAGGAAAGTGAGTCGTCGTCGCTTCGTGGCCAGCACGGCTGCGTTGTCGGCCGTCGGAGTTGCTGCGCCATTCGTGCGCGGCGCTTATGCCGCCGGCAAGCTGTCGCTGGGCTTGTGGGATCACTGGGTGCCGGGCGCCAACGCGCCGACCGAGCAGATGATCAAGGAATGGGGCGAGAAGGAGAAGGTCGAGGTCCAGATCGACTTCATCACCTCGCAGGGCAACAAGCTGCTGCTCACCACCGCGGCCGAAGGCCAGGCGAAGTCCGGCCACGATATCCTGGCGCAGAACACCTTCCTGCCGGCCCGCTACGCCGACATTCTCGTTCCCATGAACGACGTGATGGACGACCTGATCAAAGCCAATGGCAAGGTCAACAACACGGTCGAATATCTCGGCAAGGTCGACGGCAAATGGCTGGGCGTGCCGGCCACGATCGGCAGCCAAATCAAAGGGCCGTGCTCGCGCCTTGACTACATGAAGCAGTATGCTGGCCTCGACATCAAGGCGATGTATCCGGCCGGGGAGGCGCCCAAGGCCGACAACTGGACGCTCGACACTTTCCTCAAGGCCGCCGAGGCCTGTCACAAGGGCGGCCATCCGTTCGGCATCGGCCTTGGCACGACGTCGGACAACGTCGACACGATCGGCGCGATCTTCCACGCCTTCGGCGCGGTCCTGGTCAATGAAAAGGGCGACATCGTCCTCAAGAACGACCAGGTTCGGGCGGCGCTCGACTTCTACAAGAAGCTGATGGCTTTCCTGCCGCCCGACGTCGCGGCGTGGGACGATGCGTCGAACAACAAGTTCCTGGTTTCCGGCCAGGCCTCGATGATCATGAACCCGCCGTCGGCCTGGGCGGTCGCCAAGCGCGACGCGCCGCAGGTGGCCGAGCAATGCTGGACGCACGGCTTCCCGTCCGGACCGAAGGGCCGTTACGCGCCGTTCCTGCCGTTCTTCTGGTGCACCTGGAGCTTCAGCAAGAACCAGTCGGCTGCCAAGAGCCTGATGCGCCACCTGTCGACTGCCGAGGCGGCCGAGAAGATGGTGAACGCGTCGGGCGGCTACGACCTGCCGTCGTTCGAGAAGCTCACGACCTTCAAGGTGTGGGCCGAGGCGGAGCCGCCGAAGGGCACGCTCTACCACTATCCCAATCCGCACAATCACCAGATCCTCTCGGTGGCCGCGGCGCCCGCGCCGCACAAGATCGCCGAGCAGATCTACAACCAGGGCATCCAGACCCAGATGGCGGTTCGCTACTTCAAGGGCGAGCCGCTCGAGAAGACCCTCGACTGGGCCTCGGGCGAAATCGAAGGGTTCATGCGCAACTAGTCACGAAGAGAACAGAGGACGCCGGTCACACAGGCCGGCGTCCTTCTCTCATCGAGCATCCGCCCGGAACGCACGGAGCACCCATGGCCGACATCGCCGCACGCAATTCCGCCGTCGCAGGTCGAGGCGAGCGCAGCAGCCTGCACAAGCTGATGCAGCGCAAATCGACCGTCGCCTTCCTGATGGCGCTGCCGCTGATCCTGCTGATCACTATTCTCGTCGCCTATCCCGCCGGCTATGCCGTCTGGCTGTCGATGCTGAACAAGTCGATGACCAAGTTCGTCGGCTTCGGCAACTTCCAGTTCCTGTTCAAGCGCGACACCTTCTGGGAGGTCGTGGCGCAGTCGTGCCTGTTCGCCCTCACCGCCGTGCTGTTCAAGGCGATGATCGGCTTCGTGGTGGCGCACTTCGTCAACAACATCCCGACCAAGGGTCAGCGCAAGTGGCGCGGCATGCTGCTGGTTCCGTGGGTCATCCCCGCCGCCATGAGCACGCTCTCCTGGCTCTGGCTGTTCGATCCGAGCTACTCGGCTTTCAACTGGATGTTCGCCCACATCGGGCTGCCCAAGATCTCGTGGCTGGGCGAGGCGGGCTGGGCGCGCTTTTCGGTCATCCTGGTGAACGTATGGGCCGGGGCCCCGTTCTTCCTGATCATGTACCTGGCCGCGCTGAAGTCGGTGCCCGACCAACTCTACGAGGCCGCTTCGATCGACGGCGCCACGTGGTGGCAGCGCATCTGGTACGTGACCCTGCCGATGATGCGAAACATCATCGCCATCACGATCCTGTTCTCGACCATCGTCACCTTCGCGAACTTCGACATCGTCCGCGTTCTGACCGCCGGCGGTCCGCTGACCGCGACCCACGTGTTCGCCACCTGGGCCTTCAAGGTCGGCATCGAGAGCGGCGACATTCCGCTCGGCGCGACGGTGTCGCTGTTCATGGTGCCGATCCTGGCCGTGGCCGCGACGTTCATCCTGCGCGACATCTCCAAGCGGGGGAGTGAGGTCTGATGGCAAACGCCGCAGTCGCAACCGCCGGGGCGCCGACGCGCCCCGTCCGATACGGCAGCATCAGCCAGAGTCGCCGCTGGGCGCTGCGCTGGTCTTACTTCTTCCTGGTGCTGTTCGCGATCTTCTTCCTGATGCCGCCGTTCTACATGCTGGTGACGGCGCTCAAGAGCAAGGAGGAGATCGCAGCCATCACCAACCCGTGGTGGGTCTATTCGCCGACGCTCTCGAACTTCATCGAGCTGCTGACGCAGAACCAGTACCTGATCTTCTTTCGCAACTCGGCGCTGGTATCGATCTGCGTGGTGGTGATCACCATGATGATCAGCGTGATCGCTGCCTTCTCGCTGGCCCGCATGAAGTTCTGGGGCTCCGCCGCGCTCGCGACCGGCGTCTTCCTGACCTACCTGATCCCGGACACGCTGCTGTTCATCCCGCTGTTCAAGATGATGACGTTCGTGCGCGAGCTGACCGGCGTCGAGCTGGTGAACCACTGGTGGACGCTGATCATCATCTACCCGACGCTGACCGTGCCGTTCTGCACCTGGATCATGATCGGCTACTTCGCGTCGATCCCCAAGGAGCTCGACGAGGCGGCGCTGATCGACGGCGCGACCTGGATCCAGACGCTGACCAAGATCTTCATCCCGGTGGCGCTGCCCGGCATCATCGCCGCCACGATTTTCTGCTTCACAGTGTCGTGGGCGCAGTTCCTCTATCCGCTCGCCTTCACGACATCGACGACCGAGCTCGTCCTGCCGGTCGGCATCGTCACCACGCTGATCAAGGGAGACGTCTTCAACTGGGGCCAGATCATGGCTGGTGCGCTGCTGGGAGCGGCGCCCCCGCTCATCATCTACGCCTTCCTCATGGACTACTACATCGCGGGTCTCACCGCGGGCGCCACCAAAGGCTAAGGAACAGGGAACATGGCTCAGGTTTCGCTGCGTAAGGTCATCAAGAAGTACGACGAGGTGCTTGCCGTTCGCGGCGTGGACCTCGATATCGCCGACAAGGAGTTCATCGTGCTGGTCGGGCCCTCGGGCTGCGGCAAGAGCACGACGCTTCGCATGATCGCCGGCCTCGAGGAGATATCGGGCGGCGACATCGCGATCGGCGGCGACGTGGTCAACGACGTGCCGCCGAAGGATCGGGACATCGCGATGGTGTTCCAGAACTACGCGCTTTACCCGCACATGAACGTCTACGAGAACATGTCGTTCGGGCTGAAGCTCAAGAAGACGCCTCGTCAGGTCATCGACCAGCGGGTCAAGCAGGCGGCGCAGATCCTCGACATCACCGAGCTCCTGGACCGCAAGCCCAAGCAGCTGTCGGGGGGCCAGCGCCAGCGCGTCGCGATGGGCCGCGCCATCGTGCGCGATCCCAAGGTGTTCCTGTTCGACGAGCCGCTGTCGAACCTCGACGCCAAGCTGCGCGTGCAGATGCGCACGGAGATCAAGAAGGTGCACCAGAAGGTGCGCACGACCACCGTCTACGTCACGCACGACCAGGTCGAGGCGATGACGCTGGCCGACCGCGTCGTGGTGATGAACGCCGGCCTGATCGAGCAGGTCGGCACGCCCAACGACCTCTATCACTCGCCGGCCACCAAGTTCGTGGCTGGCTTCATCGGCTCGCCGGCGATGAACTTCATCCCCTGCCAGCTCGAGCAGGCCGCCGGCGCGCTGCGCGTGCGGCTGAACGACAAGCTCGCCTTCCCGGTGCCGGAAGGGCGGACCAGCCGCTACAGCGCCTATGTCGGCAAGCCCAGCCTGGTGCTGGGCCTGCGGCCCGAGCACATCGCCGAGACGCGGCCGCACACCGAGCCCAACCAGCACGACTTCGAGCAGGTGATCGAGGTGGTCGAGCCGATGGGCATGGAGACGCTGGTCTACTTCACCATCGGCGGCGCCGAGGTGTGCGGCCGGGTCAATCCCAACGCCGGCGCGACGGCCAACGGCGCGATGAAGCTGCGCGCCGACCTCAGCAACATGCACCTGATCGACGACACGACCGGCAAGGTGATCTAATCTTGCCGGACCGCGGGCGTCCCGCCCGCATCATGAATCTGAGCGGGCGGGACGCCCACGGTCCGGCAAGAGGGGAGATTCGGAAAATGGCTGCGTTGACGGGCAAGGTCGCCTGGGTGACCGGTGCTGGCTCAGGTATTGGTCAGGCAGCGGCTGTCGCGCTCGCCCGCGAAGGCGCCATCGTCGTTCTGACCGGCCGGCGCAAGGAGCCGCTGCAGGAGAGCGCCGAGACCATCAAGAAGGCGGGCGGCAAGGCCGAGGTAAAGCCAGGCGACCTGATGAAGGCCGCATCCGTCACCAAGATCGCCAAGGAGATCGAGAAGAAGTACGGCCGTTGCGACATCCTGGTGAACAATGCCGGCCTCAACATCCTGGAGCGCCAGTGGGCGAAGCTCACGCCGGCCAACGCCGAGCAGGTAATCGACGGCAATCTCTCGAGCGCCTTCTATTGCACGATTGCGGTGCTGCCGATGATGCGCAAGAAGAAGGACGGCGTGCTGATTCATACCTCGTCGATGGCCGGCCGCAATCCCAGCCTGCTGTCCGGGCCGGCCTACTCGGCGGCCAAGCACGGCGTGGTGGCAATGAGTCACACGATCAACCAGGAGGAATGCGTCAACGGCATCCGCTCCAGCGTGGTGCTCCCGGGCGAAGTGGCGACGCCCATCCTCGACAAGAGGCCGGTGCCGATCACGCCGGCCGAGCGCAAGCGCATGGCGCAGTCGGAGGATGTCGGCGAGCTGATCCGCTACATCGCGTGCCAGCCGGCGCACATCTGCATCAACGAGGTCTGGATCACCCCGACCTGGAACCGCGGCTACGTCGCCAACCTCGCCCGCACGACGAAGAAGTAGCGCTGGGACCGCGGCATTCCGTGCCGCCCATGAGCGCCGCGGAGCGGCGCGCTCCCAGCAAGGAGGAGAATGCGTAAATGACAGTCACCCTCAAGGCGGAGGCGCTCGAGGCCTTCGTCGCGGACATCTTCGTCTCGGCCGGCTGCTCGAAGGACGAGGGCGGCCGGATCGGCCGCTACCTGGTGAGCGCGAACCTTTCGGGCCACGACAGCCACGGCGTGGTGCGGGTGCCGCGCTATGCCACGCAGAAGAAGAACGGCACTGTGGTCGCCGACGTCACGGTCGACGTCGTGGTCGACACGCCGGTGATCGCAGTCGTCGACGGCAAGTACGGCTTCGGCCAGACGGTGACGCCGCAGGCGGTCCGCATCGGCATCGAGAAATGCCGGAAAAATGGCCTCTCCGCCGTGACCCTGCGCAATGCGGGCCATGTCGGCAGGGTCGGCGACTGGGCGGAGATGGCGGCGGCCGAGGGGCTGGTGTCGATCCACTTCGTCAACGCGTCGGGCAGCGTGCTGGTGGCGCCCTATGGCGGCGTCGACCGGCGCTTCTCGACCGCGCCGTATTGCGTCGGCATCCCGCGCGCCGGGCAGGATCCGCTGGTGCTCGACTTCGCCACCTCGATCGTCGCGGAGGGTAAGGTGCTGGTGGCGAGCCAGGGCGGCAAGAAGGTGCCGGAAGGCGCATTGATCGGCCCCGACGGCAAGCCGAGCGCCGACCCGCACCTGCTCTACGGCGACTACACGCCGACCGGTCCGCGCAACCACGCGCAGGGCACCGGCGCAATCCGCGCCTTCGGCGACCACAAGGGCTCCGGCCTCGCCTTCATGTGCGAGATGCTGGGCGGCTCGTTCTCGGGCAATGGCGCGACCGATCCCAAGCGCGGCAAGTTCGCCAACGGCATGCTTTCGTTCTACCTCGACCCCAAGGTGTTCGATCCGGACGGATTTTTTCCGAAGGACATCGCGAAATATGTGGACTTCGTGAAAAGCTCGCGACCGGCCGTGACGGGCGGCGAGATTCTGGTGCCGGGCGAGCCTGAGGCGCGCATGCGCCGCCAGCGCCTCAGCGAGGGGGTGCCGCTGCCCGACGACACCTGGGCCGCCATCGTCGAGACCGCCCGCTCGGTCGGCCTCGACGAGCGACGCATCCAGGCTGCCACGCAATAGAAAATTGCAGTCTCATTTCCCGCCGGCGTCCAACTGGAGTCCAACCGGAGTCCAGCCAGGGGGGTGGGGCTGGATTCGTGGAATCGCGCGCGAAACCCTTATGGAATCGGCATCGGATGTGTCCACGCCCGGCGTGGACAATGGGGATTCGGGCTTAGTCGCCTGACGCCGGCCGCAGGCGAGATGGAACAGCGCCGCTCGCGGGCAGCGCGCGGCTGTGGGTGAGGGCGCAGCCTAGGCGATAGATGACCGAGACGCAGAGCGCTGCACTTGCGGCATTCAGGATGGTGAGCTGACGTCGCGGATCGCCGGTCAGGATGCCCAGCCCATCGAGCAGTCGGCAGAGCGCGCCGTACACCGGATAGAACAGATAGTTCGAGGGGTAGAGCGGTGCCGAGGCGGGATCGATGATCCAGGGCTCGAGCTCGGCCGCCTTGAACACGCCGTTGCCGGTCAGGAGCGCCTGGGCGTTGTCGAGCCAGAGGATGACGCCGACCAGCAGCACGAAGGTGCCTGCGGCGATTAGCGCTGTATCGACGGCGAGTGTTTGGCGAGGCGGCGATCGAGCGCCCAAGCGATCGTGTCCTCCCCTGCAATTTTGCCGCTCCGCAACCGGCTTACGGAGCCATCGTGCGTATTGTAGGTTCTGCGCGCCTCGGGGGGAGGCGTGGACCTTGGGGAAGGTTGGGGGAGAGCAGGCGCATGGGGTCGCTGCTGACGGGCAAGTTTGCGACAATGTGGGAGATCAATGCCCAGGCCGGGCATGAGCATCCCGTCTTCTTCTCGATCTATCTTGCGGTGCTGCTGGGATTCGTCGCGGCCGCAGTCGCCCTGATCTGGCGCTGGCAGGCGCACGGGGCCTTCTGGTGCGCCGTCGGCGCCATCGTCGGCGCCTACTTCTTCTCGTGGGGCGACGATTCCTTCACCCACACCTACCGCATCGCCGCGCTGGCCGACCAGGTGCGCAACGGCCCGCTGAGCGCATTCCTGCTGAGCCCGTCGACCGGCGAGGGCGTGCCGACCTTCGTCTACTACAGCCACGTCTCGTACCTGCTGCCCGTCCTGCTCGCGCTGCTCGGCCTGCCGGCACTCTGGGCCTTCAAGCTCAGCATGATGCTCTACTTCGTCGTGATGGCCGCAGGCGTGCAGGCGATGGTCGAACGATCCGCGCCGGCCAAGCGGGACCGCGAGCAGCTCCAGCGCGACTACCTGGTCGCGTTGCTGTTCCTCGGCGCCAACTACGTCTACTCGCTCTGGTTCGCCCGCGCCTCGTTGGCCGAGATCTGGGTCTATTGCCTGATGCCATGGGTCGTGGCGAGCGCGCTGTCGCCGATCACCGGCCGCTGGCTGGCGATCTTCCTGTTCCTGCAGACCTGCGGCCATCCGATCGTGATGGCCCAGTGCCTGGTGGCGGAAGTGATCGTCGCCTACAGCCTCTCCGGTCTGACACCGCTGCAGCTGGTGCGGCGCGGCCTGGTGCCGTCGATCGCTGCGGTCGTGCTCTCTGTGCCGTTCTGGCTGCCGCAGGGGCTGTGGCAGGGCCTGATCCTCGGGCCGAAGGCGTTGCCGGCCTCCTTCGAGGAGAGCTTCGTGACGCTCCTGGATCTCGTCCGCTTCCATCATGTGCGTACTGTCGGCATCTGGATGCCGCTGGCGACGATCCTGGTGGTGATCGTCGCGCGCGCGCGCCTGTCGCTGCAGTTCTGGGTGCCGGCGATCGTCGGGTTCGTGCTGATCCTGCTGCAGGCCCGGCCGTTCTACCCGATCACGCGGCTCATCCCGACCCTCGACCTGTCGATCTTCGTGTGGCGGCTCGCGCTGCCGGCGGCGGTCCTGCTGCTGGGCGCCCTGCTGGTCGGCTGGCGCGAAGTGCCGCGCGCTTCGCGTGGCCTTCCAGCGCTGGCGAGCCTCGCGCTGCTGGGCATGGTGTTCCTCATGCTGCAGTTCCCGGGCGGTATGATGAACCATCTCTCCTGGCAGGACGATCGCGTGGCGATCACCGAGTTCGAGCAGCTCGACGGCGTGTGGGGCGTGAGCGAGTACCTGCCGCAGTACAAGGGCATTGCGGTGGAATGCACCACGCCCGACGCGCGGCGGGTCAGCTATCGCGATCTGCGCAATGGCGTCGAGGCGCGGGCGCGTTATATCCGTGTGCCGCACGGGCCGGTCGGCCTGGTCGACTACGAGGCCGACGGCACCGACATCGCCCCCAAGGCCTGCGGCGACGATCTGGTGCTGGGGCCGCTGCTGCCGACGGCACACGTCGCCGTGCTGGAGACGCGCATGAACCGGCTCACGCTCATCCGCGCGATCGGCTTCATTGTGGCGCTGGTGCTGATGCTCGCGGTGATCCCCTTCGTTGCCTGGAGTGGAGAAGACCGCGCGGCATTCTGAGCCGCGCAGGGACCGGCACTTTTCCGGTTTGCTCCCTGTGGCGCATCTGATGCGTTATTGTCCGGCAGATCGTCGACCCGGGAGCCTCTCCATGTCTGATGCCGGCCGCCTCTCGTTCCACGTGCCCGCGCCCGCGGTGCGCCCAGGCGGCACGCCGGACTTCAGTGACGTGAAGATATCGCCGGCGGGCGCCGTGCGGCGGCCCAAGGTCGATGTCGCGGCCGAGGAGATCCGTGACCTGGCCTATTCGATCATCCGCGTGCTCAACCGCGAAGGCGAGGCGGTCGGGCCTTGGGCCGGCCAGCTGACCCCGGATGAGCTGCGCGAGGGCCTGCGACACATGATGACGCTCAGGGCATTCGATGCGCGCATGCTGATGGCGCAGCGCCAGGGCAAGACGTCCTTCTATATGCAGCATATGGGCGAGGAGGCCGTGAGCTGCGCCTTCCGCAAGGCGCTCGCGGCGGGCGACATGAACTTCCCGACCTACCGGCAGGCCGGCCTCCTGATCGCTGACGGCTATCCGATGGCCAAGATGATGTCGCAAATCTACTCCAACGAGCTCGATCCGCTGAAGGGCCGCCAGCTGCCGATCATGTACTCCTCGCGCGAGCACGGCTTCTTCTCGATCTCCGGCAATCTCGGCACCCAGTTCGTCCAGGCTGTCGGCTGGGCGATGGCCTCGGCCATCAAGCAGGACACCCGGATCGCGGCCGGCTGGATCGGCGACGGCTCGACGGCGGAGTCCGATTTCCACGCCGCGCTGGTGTTCGCCTCGACCTACAAGGCGCCGGTGGTGCTCAACATCGTCAACAATCAGTGGGCGATCTCGACCTTCCAGGGCATCGCCCGCGGCGGTTCCGGAACCTTCGCCGCCCGCGGCCTGGGATTCGGCATGCCGGCGTTGCGGGTCGACGGCAACGACTACCTCGCGGTCCATGCGGTTGCGAAGTGGGCGGCGGAGCGGGCGCGGCGCAATCTCGGGCCGACGCTGATCGAGTATGTGACCTACCGCGTCGGTGCCCATTCCACCTCGGACGACCCGACCGCCTATCGACCCAAGACCGAGTCGGACGCCTGGCCGCTGGGCGACCCCGTGCTGCGATTGAAGCAGCACCTGATCCGTCTCGGCGTATGGTCGGAGGAGCGGCACAAGCAGGCCGAGGCGGAGATCCTGGCGACGGTGATCGAGACCCAGAAGGAGGCCGAGGCGCACGGCACCCTGCATTCGGGTCCCCATCCTTCGGCGCGTGACATGTTCGAAGGCGTCTATGAGACCATGCCCCCACACCTGCGTCGCCAGCGCCAGCAGGCGGGAGTCTGACCGTGCCGCGCAAGACGATGGTCGAGGCGATCCGCGACGCCATGGACGTCTCCATGCAACGCGACGACAACGTCGTCGTGTTCGGCGAGGATGTCGGCTACTTCGGCGGCGTCTTCCGCTGCACCCAGGGGCTGCAGCAGAAGTTCGGCACCAGCCGCTGCTTCGACACGCCGATCAGCGAGCTTGGCATCGTCGGCGTGGCCGTCGGCATGGCGGCCTATGGCTTGCGTCCGTGCGTCGAGATCCAGTTCGCCGACTACATGTATCCCGGCTACGACCAGATCGTGTCGGAGGTGGCGCGCCTGCGCTACCGGTCGGCCGGCGAGTTCACGGCGCCGCTGGTCGTGCGCATGCCGACCGGCGGCGGCATCTTCGGCGGCCAGACGCACAGCCAGAGTCCGGAGGCGCTGTTCGTGCACGTCGCCGGCCTCAAGACGGTCGTTCCCTCCAATCCTTACGACGCCAAGGGCCTGCTGATCGCCGCGATCGAGGACAACGATCCGGTGATCTTCCTGGAGCCCAAGCGGCTCTACAACGGCCCGTTCGACGGCCATCACGACCGGCCGGTCACGCCGTGGTCGAGGCATGCGCAGGGCGAGGTGCCGGACGGCCATTACACGGTGCCGCTCGGCAAGGCGGCCATCCGGCGCGAAGGGGTGGCGGTGACGGTGCTGGCTTACGGCACGATGGTCTTCGTGGCCGAGGCGGCCGCGGCCGAGACGGGCATCGACGCCGAGGTGATCGATCTGCGGACGCTGCTGCCCTACGACCTCGAGACCATCGTCGCGTCGGTCGAGAAGACCGGTCGCTGCGTGATCGTCCACGAGGCGACACTGACCGGCGGCTACGGCGCCGAGCTGGCGGCGCTCGTGCAGGAGCGTTGCTTCTATAGCCTCGAGGCGCCGATTGCGCGCGTGACCGGCTGGGATACGCCCTATCCGCATGCCCAGGAATGGGATTACTTCCCGGGCCCGGCGCGCGTCGGCCGTGCCCTCAAGGCCGTGATGGAGGCTTGAGATGGGGACCCGCATCGTCAAGCTCCCCGACGTCGGAGAGGGAGTCGCCGAGGCCGAAATAGTCGAATGGCATGTCGAGGTCGGCCAGTCGGTGCTGGAGGACCAGGTCCTCGCCGCCGTGATGACCGACAAGGCGACCGTCGAGATCCCATCGCCGGTTGCCGGCACGGTCGTCGCGCTCGGCGGCGAGGTCGGCAGCGTGCTCGCGGTCGGCGCCGAGCTCGTCCGCCTCGAAGTGGCAGGGACCGGCAACGACGAGGTTGTCGCCACGCCCAAGCAGGCTGCCGCTGCCGGACCGCCGCCTGCGGCGAAGAAGCCGGAGCCTGTCCCGGCCAGGAAGCCGCCATCGCCGGCCGAACCGCCGCACACGCCGACCGTTCGGGCGGAAGCGGCATCACCTTCGCTGCCGCGGCCGGCGATCGCCAAGCCGCTCGCCTCGCCCGCCGTTCGCCGGCGGGCGCGCGATGCCGGCATCGATCTGCGCCAGGTGCGCGGCAGTGGTCCTGCCGGCCGGATCAGCCATGACGATCTCGACGCGTTCCTGCGCGGCGCGGGCGGTGCCGCCGCCGGGGGACAGGCGCGGGTCGCCAACCCCAGGGTCGAGACCATCAAGATGGTCGGTCTGCGCCGGCGCATCGCCCAGAAGATGGCCGAGTCGAAGCGGCGGATCGCGCACTTTTCGTATGTCGAGGAGGTCGACGTCACGGCGCTCGAGGAACTGCGCAAGACACTCAACGCCGAGGAGCGGCCGGACCGCCCGCGACTGACGCTGATCCCGTTCCTGATGCAGGCACTGGTCAAGGCGATCGTCGACTTCCCCGAGATGAATGCGCTGTACGACGACGAGGCCGAGACGATCGACCGCTATGGTGGCGTGCATATCGGCATCGCCACCCAGACCAACGCCGGCCTGCTGGTGCCGGTCGTGCGTCATTGCGAGGCGCGCGGCCTGTGGGAGTTCGCCGCCGAAGTCCGCCGGCTCTCGGAGGCGGCGCGCCAAGGCACGGCCACGCGGGCCGAGCTCAGCGGCTCCACGATCACGATCACCAGCCTCGGCGCGCTGGGCGGCATCGTCACCACGCCGGTGATCAACCGGCCGGAAGTGGCGATCATCGGCGTCAATCGCGAGGTCGTGCGACCGGTCTGGCAGGGCGGGCAGTTCGTGCCGCGCACCATGATGAACCTCTCCTCGTCGTTCGATCATCGTGTGATCGACGGCTACGCCGCCGCGCGCTTCGTGCAGCGCATCAAGGGGCTGCTCGAGGCTCCGGCGACCCTTTTCATTGAGGCATGACATGGCTGAGATTTCCGCCAAGGTGCTGGTCGTCGGCGGCGGGCCCGGCGGCTACGTCACGGCCATCCGCGCCGGCCAGCTTGGTCTCGATACCGTGCTGGTCGAGCAGGACGGGCGCGAAGGCGGACTAGGCGGCACCTGCCTCAATGTCGGCTGCATCCCCTCCAAGGCGATCATCCATGCAGCCGACGCGTTCCATCAGGCGCGCGAGCAGGCGAGGTCTGCTCCGTACGGCGTGCGCGTCGAGAATTCGACCGTCGACTTCGCGCGCACGGTCGAATGGAAGGACGGCATCGTCGGCCGCCTCACCAGCGGCGTCGGCGCGCTGCTGAAGCGGCACAAGGTGAAGATCATCCACGGCCATGCCGAGATGCTCGACGGCAAGACCTGCCGCGTCGACGCCGACACCGGCCCGCAGACGGTGCGGGCTGAGCATGTCGTGCTCGCCACCGGATCGGAATCGGCCAGTCTGCCGATGTTGCCGTTCGGCGGGCCGGTGATCTCTTCGACGGACGCGCTATCGCTGCCCACGGTGCCCGATCGCCTGGCGGTCGTTGGCGCGGGCTACATCGGGCTCGAGCTCGGCACCGCCTTCGCCAAGCTCGGCGCGAAGGTCATGATCGTCGAGGCCGAGGACCGCATCCTGCCGGCCTACGATATCGAGCTGACGCGGCCGGTGGCCCGCCGCCTGAAGGCGCTGGGTGTCGAGGTCCTGACCGGCGCCAAGGCCTCGGGCCTGTCGGACGGCGGCAAGGCACTGCGAGTTTCGCAGCAGGGCGGCCAGTCGCGGGACATCCTGGCCGACAAGATCCTCGTCGCCACCGGCCGGCGCGCGCGAATCGCCGGACTCGGCCTCGACCGGCTCGATCTCACAATGAACGGGCCCTTCGTCCGCATCGACGAGCGCTGCGCGACGTCGATGTACAATGTCTGGGCGGTCGGTGACCTGACCGGCGAGCCGATGCTGGCCCACCGTGCGATGGCCCAGGGCGTGATCGTGGCCGAGATCATCGCCGGCCATCGCCGCGTGTTCGATCCCGTCGCGATCCCGGCCGTCTGCTTCACCGATCCGGAGATCGTCACCGTCGGCCTCACACCCGATGCCGCGCGCGGGGCTGCACACGACGTGCTGGTCAGCACCTTCCCGCTGGCGGCCAACGGTCGGGCACTGACGCTGGGCGCCGAGGATGGCTTCGTGCGCGTGACGGCGCGGGCCGACAATCACCTGGTGCTCGGCATTGCCGCGGTCGGCGCTGGCGTCTCGGAACTGTCCAGCGCCTTCGGGCTAGCGCTCGAGATGGGCGCTCGCCTGGAGGACATCGGCGGCACTATCCATGCCCATCCGACGCTCGGCGAGGCATTCCACGAAGCGAGCTTGCGCGCACTGGGCGAGGCGCTTCACATCTAGCGGGCAGTTGAAAGTGATCGTTCGATGGGGCCCAATCGCGCGGGTCCGGTGAGACCGGTCAAAAGGCGAGAGGAACGACCATGCGGCAGAACAAGATCAAGCAGATGTGGAAGGCCGGGAAGTGCCCGACGCTGGGCTGGCTCTCCATCTCCCACGGCATGACCGCGGAAGTCATGGCGCGCCTGGGCTTCGATGCCTTGTGCGTCGACCTGCAACACGGCACGTCCGAGATGAAGGACGTGGCGCCGATGCTGCAGGCGATCTCGCAGACCGACACGGTCCCGGTCGTACGCGTCGCCTGGAACGACCCGGCCGCGATCATGAAGGCCCTCGACCTCGGCGCATACGCCATCATCGTGCCGCTGGTGAACAATGCCGAGGAAGCCGCCAAGGCGGTGGCGGCCTGCCGCTATCCGCCGGTCGGGATGCGCTCCAACGGCCCCGTGCGAGCCGTGCACTACGGCGGCGCCGATTACGTGGCCAATGCCAACAACGAGATCGTCGTCATGGCGATGATCGAGACGAAGGAAGGCATCGCCAACCTCGACGCGATCTGTGCCACGCCCGGTCTCGACGCGGTCTACATCGGGCCGGCCGACCTTTCGTTCGCCCTGGGCCTGGCGCCGCGCGGCGACAATCCCGATCCGCTGCACATGGCGACCTGCGACAAGATCCTGGCCGCGGCGCACAAGGCCGGCATCAAGTGTGTCATGCACTGCGCGAGTGCCGCCTTCGCGGCGGGCGCGGTCAAGCGCGGCTTCGACATGGTGATGCTGACCGGAGACCTCGCCTGCATGATCGCCGGCGCACGGGCGCAGCTCGAGGAGCTGAAGGCAAAGACCGCCTGAAGCGTCCGCACTAGACAGGTATCGGTCCGGCAACCTTGCCGGACGCACACTGCGGCGCGCAAGGCTGCCGTCAACCGGCTCATGTCTGCGCCGAAGCGACTTCCGCTTGGCCATGCGGATGGGGATCAGCTGCACCTCAGGATTAGCCCATAAGGGGACGTGGGCTGGCCGGGGCAAAGCGGTAGTCTCAGCATGCTGCTCGCGGGCTTTCTGGTCGCTGGTCGGCCTGGGCTGCTGGCCGGATGAGCTTCCGAGCAGAGACTGAGGCCGGTTTCGACGGATATTGCTTGGGGCTTTCGCCCACGTCATCCGACCTCTTGTCCGCGAGGGAGCGCGATGACCGACGGGACGGGGCTCTTTCATGCGACCCAACCGGCGCAACCAGCCGCCGGCGATGCGACCGCACACGAAAGACTGGTTACAGACGGCGTGCCGTCGCCACATGGGGAAGGTCGACTTGTCCGCCGATCGCGGTTGGGGATCGGACGAGTCGTCGGGCTCCTCGTCGCGGGAGCTGTCGTCGCGTGGCTCTACATCAGTGTGGTCACGAACAATCTCGGCACAGCGCCGCCGGCAGTGCAGGCTGGCAACACGGACCAGATGAATCAGGTGCAACGACGTGACGAGGGCGATCGGCTGGTCCGCCAACCGAGCGCAGAGCTGGCGCAGCTCAAGCAGGCGCAGCAGCAGGAGCATGCCAAGAGCGAGCAACCGAACAGTCGGATTGCCGCCGACATCGCCCAGCTCAGGCAGGCGTTGCAGCAAGAGCGCGACGAGGTCGGGCGGCAGGTTCGCGACCTTGCCGCGAAGCAGGAAGAGCTGAAGCAGGAGCAGCAGCGTGCCAAGAGCGAACAACCAGACAGCCGCGCCGCTGATATGGCGCAGCTCAGGCAAGCACTGCAGCAGGAGCGCGACGAGGTCGGGAGACAGATCCACGACCTTGCGGCGAAGCAGGCGGAACTCAAGCAGGCGCTGCAGCAGAGTGACAAGGGTGAGCAGCCGGGCAGCCAGCGCACCGCCGACATGGTGCAGCTCAAGCAGGCGTTGCAGGAGCAGCGGGACGAGGGCGAACAGCAGATCCGCAACTTCAAGGCAGAGATCGCGGAGCTCAAGCAGTCGCAGCACGAACGTGGCAAAGGGGAGCAGCAGGTCCGTGAGTTCGCCGCAGAGTTGGCGCACCTCAAGCAGTCGCTGCAGGAAGAACGTGACAAGAGCGACCGGCTGATAAGCGAACCGAGCGCCGACATGGCGGTGCTCAAGCAGGCGATGCAGCAGGCAGGTGACCAGAGCCAGCAGCAGATCCGTGACCTCGCCGCCGAGCTGGCGCAGCTCAAGCAGGCGCTGCAGCGGGAACGTGCCAGGGACGAGCAACTCGCCATTCGGTTTGCCGCGGACTGGGCTCAGCTCAAGCAGGTCCTGCAGCAGAGCGAAACGCGGTCGGCCACCTATGAAAAGTTGCTGGACCAGGAGCACGAACGCACCCGAGCTCTCGAAGAGCAGGTGGCGGACCTCCGCGGCGCCCCGATGTCGGGCCGCAGCAATGAAGCGACGTCGCCCCAGTCCGGTCTGTCTGCTCCAACGCCGGTTCCGGCGGCCAAGCAGCCGGTGACCACGCCTGTCCTTGGTGACACGGCGGCGATACCCGCAGTCGACGAGTCGGCGACGATGACGGCACGACCCGCAGCGCCGGAGGCGCCGAGGACAGCGGGAGATTTGGAAACTGTCCGCTTAATGGAGCGCGCCAATCTGCTGGTGGCGCAAGGCGATGTCGGTGCAGCGCGCAACGTGCTCGAGCGCGCCGCCGAGTCCGGCAACGCGGCCGCGCTGTTCGCACTGGCGGAAACGCACGATCCGGTCGTCCTCGCAGCATGGGGAACCCTTGGAACACAAGGCGATGTTGCCAAGGCAAAGGAACTCTACGCGCGGGCCTTGAAGGGAGGGATCGTGGAGGCGAAGCGTCGATTGGAGGTGCTGCCGTAGGCGAAGCGACATCTGCAACCCCACGCAAAGCGCACGATCAACCGGCTGACAAGGGAGGGCTGATCAATGATCTTGGTCCAGGCGATACGCGTTCTGTGTGTGCCCACGATCCTGACAGCGTTCCTGCTGGCAACTCTGCCGGGAAACGCGAGGGGTCAGGCAGGAAATGCACCGGAACCGGTGGCAACGCGTTCCCTGAACTTCGCGGCGCAACAGGAAAGGATAAATGCGTGGACGGTCGGCCTCGCCGCGGGCTTGATCGAAGGGACCGTTGCGGCTCGCGTCGGAAATGGCGCGCGTCGCCGATGACGGGGCGAACCTGCATGTCCTGCCCATCGTCACGAGGGGGCCGACGGAAAACGTGAACTCGCTGCTCTATTTGCGCGGCGTCGATCTGGCGATCATCAACTCCGACTCACTGGATGAATTCAGGATCGAACTTCCGGAGATCCGAAATCACGTCAACTATCTGCTCAAACTCTTCCCATCGGAACTCCATGTGCTGGTTCGCCCCGAGATCCAAAGCTTGCAAGACCTGGCCGGGAAGAAAGTGAACTTCAACACCCTGGGAACCGCAGCTGCCTATTCCGGACCGCTGATCTTCAGCCGGCTGGGCATCGACATCCAGAGGGCCTTCATTCCGCACCCCCTGGCGCTGCAGCAGCTACGCAAGGGCGAGGGCGATATGGCTGCCGTCGTGTTCATCACCTCCAAACCGGTCGACGCCTTCGTGCGTATGCCGCTGGAGGCCGGCTTCAAGTTCTTGCCGGTACCCTACGAGGCCAGGTTCGAGGATTACTACCTGCCGGCGTCGCTCGAGGCCGCCGACTACCCCAACCTGATCAAGCCCGGCGAGCGCATCCAGACCATCGCCGTGCCGACGGCACTGGTCTCGTACAACTGGCCCATCGGCTCCAATCGCTATCAGCGGGTGGCCCGCTTCACCGACCGCCTGTTCGGCCGCATCGACGGACTGCAGGTTGCCGGTTTCGATCCAAAATGGAAGACGGTCAATGTCGCCGCGACGGTGCCCGGTTTGGCGCGCTCGCCGGCGGCGCAAGACTGGCTCGACCGGCAGGCGGGCAAGAGGGCTGCGCAAAAATGAAGACCGGCATAATCGGCCGCTTGCTGACGGCCGGACTGCTGGGCGTCGGCAGCTTGTCGCAAGCCGCGGACGATGCCAGCGAAAAGCTGCGTGTGTGCTCGCTGATGGCACAGCCTGAAAGGCTGCCATGCCTGGAGAAAATGGCCCAAGAGCTCAGCCCGACGCCGAACAGCGCAACCATGCCATCGGCTTCACTGCCGGCCTCGAACAACTGGATCGTCAGCGAAACGACATCGCCCATTGACTACTCCGCCGTCGTGGTCGCCACCGCGTCGTCGAGCGTTGGGCCGGGCGGGGCTGCCCTGAAGTTGGCGATCCAATGCCGCGGCGGCCGCACTGATCTGGTGTTTACGAGCCCATCCCTCACGCGGCGCGGAGAGAATTACGCATTCTCCTATGCCGTCACCGGTGGTTCGCCCGCAAAAGCGCCGATGGCCACGCTGGCGTCGGAGGCCGGTGTCGCCGTCAACGGCGACATCGTCCGCTTGCTGGCCTCGCTGCCCGACCAGGGAGAGATGATCGTTCGCATTGCCGGATCGCACGGAGCGACGATGGAGGGCCGCTACAGTCTGGAGGGCCTGAAAGCCGTGCGGGACCGATTGGCCGTTCCCTGTCGATGGCCCATTGCTGTCGACGCGCCCCGTAATCGATGAGCGATGAGCGACTCAGGCACAGGAGAAAATGATGATCTGGTCACTGGTAGTACGCGCGGCAACGGTTTGCGTTGCGGCGCTGGTCCTTGCGGTCCCGCCCGCGGCGGCCGAGAGCGGAAAGCCGGTACCGCCTGCAGGAAACTTCACAAAGAGGGCGCATCGGCTCGTCCTTCAAGTGAATACCAGCGAGCCGGCAACAATGAATCTGGTGCTCAACAATGCCACCAATGCCGAGCAGTACTACAAGGCGATCGGCGAGAGGCTCGATATCGAGGTCGTTGCCTTCGGTCCCGGCTTGCATATGTTGCGGGATGACACGTCGCCGGTAAAGGATCGCATCAAGGCGATCACCCGCCAGATGCCGTCGATCTCGTTCAAGGCCTGCGGCAACACCCAGGAAGCGATGGGCAAGGCCGAGAACAAGACCATTCCACTGATCGCCGAGGCGACTGTCGTGAAGTCGGGCATCGTACGGGTCATGGAGCTGCAGGAGCAGGGGTGGACCTACGTGCGGCCGTAGGTGCTTCCAAAGGCGTTCCAATGGCCGGATGATCGGCCTCAATCCGCTGCGACAGGGCCACCGCCGCTGATCGAGCGGCGGGCGAGCCAGACGAGCGGGATGCAGGCCAGGGCGAGCCATCCCGACAGCCAGAAGATGTCGTTTGACGACAGGAGATAGGCCTGCTGCACCAGGTTGCCGGTCAGAAGGCCGTAGGCCTTGGTCCCGGCGATCCCGTGCTCGTGCATGCGGGCCAGCGCCTCGTTCATCGCCGGATTGTAGGCGGTCGAGAAGTCGCTGAGGCGGCTCTGGTGCAGCGCCTCGCGGCGATCCCACAGGACGGTGGTGAAGGAGATCGCAAACGAACCTCCGGTGATGCGCGCGAAGTTCGAGAGGCCTGTGGCGGCGGGGATGCGCGGCGGTGCAATGCCGTCCAGCACGATGGTGATCAGGGCGACGAAGAACAGGCCGATCGAGATGCCCTGCACCAGCGACGGCAGCGCGAAGTCCCAGAAGGTTCCATTCTGCACCAGGCCTGAGCGCATGAACGACGATATCGCGAAGGCGATGAAGGCGACCGATGCGGTGATGCGCGTGTCGACCTTGCCGAGGAACTTCGCCATGAACAGCGTCGCCGCGATCGCCACGACTCCGCTCGGCGCCGCGACCAGGCCCGCCCAGGTCGCCGTGTAGGCGACGTTGCTCTGCAGCCACAGCGGCATCAGCAGCGTGTTGCCCATGAACACCGCGTACATCAGGCAGAAGGCGATGGTCCCGAACGCGAAGTTGCGACCCTTGAACAGCGAGAGGTCGACGACCGGATGCTCATCGGTCAGCTCCCAGATGATCCAGGCGGCGAAGACCAGGACCGACACGATCGCCAGTACGACGATGAGCCGCGAGTCGAACCAGTCGAGGTCCTTGCCCTTGTCGAGCAGCGTCTGCAGCGCGCCGACCCAGACGACGAGCAGGATCAGCCCGACCTTGTCGATCGGCAGCTTGCGCGTGGGCGTCTCGCGGTCGCGCAGGTTGACCCAGCACAGTGCCGCCGCGCCCAGGCCGAGCGGCACATTGATCAGGAAGATCCAGCCCCAGTAGTAGTTGTCCGAGATCCAGCCGCCCAGGATCGGGCCGATGACCGGCGCGACCAGCGTGGTCATCGACCAGATGCCCAGGGCGAGCGGACGCTGGCGCTGCGGAAAGATCCCCATCAGTAGCGCTTGCGAGCCCGGGATCATCGGGCCCGACAGCATGCCCTGCAGAACGCGGAACAGGATCAGCGCCGGCAGGCTCCAGGCAATGCCGCACATGAAGGAGGCGGCGGTGAAGCCGACCACGGCGAAGATGAAGGTCCGCACCACCCCGTAGCGGCCCATCAGCCAGCCAGTCAGCGGCACGCCGACGCCGTTGGCCGCGGCGAAGCCGGTGATCATCCAGGTGCCCTGGTCGGTCGAGGTGCCGAGATTGCCCGAGATGGTCGGCAGCGACACGTTGGCAATCGTCGTGTCGAGCACCTGCATGAATGTCACCACCGCAAGCGCGAGCGCGGTGATCCAGCGCTTGCCGCCCTCGAGCGGTAGCGGGCCGTGGTGGGCTCCTGGTCCTGCGGAAGGCCCGGCCATGGTCAGTCGCCGCTATTGGCCTTGATGATCGCGTCGATCTCGCGTGCCACCGCCGCGGGGTCGCCGTCGCCCGGATCGCCCTTGAGGTCGCGCAAGGGCTGGGCCGAGGCCGTCATCGAGCCCGACTTGTCGCGGATATCGAGCGTCACGTCGACCGAGAGGCCGACGCGCAGCGGGTGCTTGGCGAGCTCGGCGGGATCGAGCGCGATGCGCACCGGCACGCGCTGCACGATCTTGATCCAGTTGCCGGTCGCGTTCTGGGGCGGCAGCAGCGCGAAGGCGTTGCCGCTGCCCGCGCCCAGGCCGACGACGGTGCCGTGATAGGTCACGTCCGAGCCGTAGAAGTCGGAGACGATCGTCGCCTTCTGGCCGAGCCGCACGTCGGCGAGCTGCACCTCCTTGAAGTTGGCGTCGATCCACACCGTCTCGAGCGGCACGATGGCCATCAGCGGCGTGCCGGCGGCGATGTGCTGGCCGATCTGCACGCTGCGTTGCGCCACGATCCCGTCGACCGGCGCGGTGATCTCCATGCGGGCAAGCTTGATCTCCGCCTGCCGCAGCCGCGCGGCCGAGGCGAGGACATCGGGATTGTGGGGGATGTCTGTGCCCTGCACGGCGGCCAGCGCCTGGGCGAGATTGCTCTGTGCCGCCTGCACCGCCGCACCCGCCGCGACCACGCTGTCGCGCGCATGGGCGAGCTCCTCGTGCGACACCGCGTTGCCCGCGCTCGTGCGGCGCTTCAGGTCGCTCTCGGCCTGCGCCCGCGTCACCTCGGCCGAGGCGAGCTGCGCGCGGGCCTGGTCGACACGGGCAAAGGCGGTGCGTACCGCGCGCACGGTGTGGGCGAGATCGGCCTTCGCTGCGTCGACGGCCACGGTGGCCTCGACCGGATCGAGCGAGATGAGCAGTTGGCCGCGTTTCACCGCCTGGGTGTTGTCGGCCTGCAGGCCGACCACCGTGCCGGCCTCGCGCGCCGTCACCGCGACGAGATCGCCGCCGACATAGGCGTCGTCGGTCGACACGACCCAGATTGCGTAGGTGAACCAGTAGTAGGCGAAGGCCGCGCCGGCCACGATGACGACCAGCGCGAGGGCGACCAGGCCGAAACGACGGTTGCGGCGCTTCCGCCGGACATACGGCATGCCCGGTGACGGCGGCGCGTCCGGCGCACGCTTGACATCCGGTGCGCGCGGCAGGCTGGTGGGCGGCGGCGGATTGGCCGGCGTCGCGTTTTCCGTCTGCTTGTCGATGCGGGAAGGTTCGTTCATGGCTTGGCTCCCGGGGCGCTCGAGGCGCTTCGAGGAGAGGGGCTCAGGTTGGATGATGACGGCGGCGGCGTGAATCCGCCACCCAGCGCCATGACCAGGGTCACGCGCGCGGACAAGAGGTCGGCACTGAGCGTCGCCGACTGCCGCTGGGCGCGGATCACGAGATCTTCGGCGCTCAGCACGTTGAGCTGGGGAATGAGGCCGCTGCTGTAACGGTCGCGGGCGAGGTTGAAGCTCGCCTGGGCGGCGCTCATGGCGGTCGATTGCTCGGCCAGCCGGCCTTGCGCGGCTTGCAGCGATGTGAGGGCGTCGGCCGCTTCCCGGACCGAGGTCAGGACGGCCTGGTTGTAGTCGGCGATCGCGGCGTCGAGGTCGGCGGTGGCGCCGGCGAGGTTGGCGCGCAGCTTGCCGGCATCGAACACCGGCAGATGGATCGCGGCGCCCACGCCGTATTGCACGGCATTGCCGGCCAGCAGCGGACCGACGCCTGAAATGGCAGCGACGCCGACCAGCCCCAGCAGGTTGATGTCGGGATAGAAGGCCTTGCGCGCGACCTCGCGCCCCTTGGCGGCGGTCTCGATGCGCGCCTGGGCGGCGGCGATGTCGGCCCGGCGCGCCAGGAGGTCGGCCGGCAGGATCTCGGGCAGCGTCAGCGCCGTCGCGGCGAGCTGCGGCTTGCCGAGCGCGTAGGCGTCGGCACCGCGGCCGATCAGCAGCGCGATCTGATGGACGGCGAGATCCCGCACCGCGCGCGCCTGCACGAGATCCTGGCGGGCGAAGGCGGCCAGTGCGAGCGACTGCTGCTGGGCCGCCTCGGTCTCCAGACCCGAGGTCACGCGATCGGTCGTCAGCTTCAAAATGTCCTGCTGCTGGGCGACGGTCTGCTCGGCGACGGTGACGAGGTCGCACGCCCGCGCCCAGGCGATGTAGGCCTGGGTTACCGAGCCCGCGAGCATCAACCGTGCTGCCACCGCATCGAGCGCGGCTGCCTGCGCTGCCGCCCGGGCACGGTCGATCTGGGCCTGCTGCTTGCCGAAGAAGTCGAGCGACCAGGTGAGGTTGGCTTGCACCGAGCCGATCCAGTTGCCGTTGCCGCCGAGCGGCGGCGGATAAATGTAGTTGGCGCTGAGCCGCTGCCAGGTCTCGTTGCCGTCCAGGTTCACCTGCGGATAGAGCTGGGAGCGTGCGCTCGAGACTTGCGCCTGGGCCGCACGGACGCGCGCGAGCGCGGCGGCAAGGGTCGGGCTCCCGGCCAGCGCATCGCCCACCAGCCGGTCGAGCTGCGGATCGCCGAATTCGCTCCACCATTGTTGCGAAATCGACGGCGCCAGGTCGCTAGCCAGGCCGAGCGAGGTCGGCGCAATCGGCTTTTCGCTCTGTGTCGTCGGCGGCGCGGGCACGCAGCCCGCCACGAGAGGCGCGAGCAGGAGGAGCGATGAAATTCCTTTCATCGCGCGGCCTTCCGGCGGGCGGCCTTCTTTTGGGTTGGCGCACCGAGCAGGCCGGCAGGCCGGGATTCGACGAGGTCGATCATGCGCGTCGTGAGCTTCAGCCAGGCCGCGAGGTCGGCCTTGGAGAGATCGGCCAGGGCGACATTCAGGAAATCGACCACGCGGCTCTTCAGCGAATCGGCGAGCGCGCGACCTTCGGGCGTGAGGACGAGGTTGACGACGCGCCGGTCGGCCGTGTCGCGCTGACGGCTCAGCAGGCCGCGCTTCTCGAGCTGGTCGACCAGCCGCGTCAGGGCGCCCGCGTCGTGGCACATCTGCCGCGCCATGTCCGCGGACGTGCAGGCCATGTTGCCGTACAGCAGCATCAGGATGGTCCACTGCGGATAGGTGATGTCGGCCGGCGCGAACAGCGGCTCATAGTGGTCGGCAAAGGCATGGAGCAGGCGCCGCACGAGATAGCTCGGCGAGGCGAGGGCGGTCAGGGTCTTGTCGTGGAAGTGCTGCTTCATTTGGGGCGGGCAATGTAAATGCCCGGGCAATCGTTGTTCAAACAAATATTGCTCAAGCAACTATAGGCCGTGCCGCAGGCCGATTTCACCTTTGCATCGCGGATGATGCGGATCGGCGTATTCTGGATGGCAGCGGGAATCGCAGCTGCCGGGAGACGGATCATGGACGAAGAGGTGTTGCGGACGGAGACGCGGGGCGCAGTGCGGGTGCTCACCTTGAATCGCCCCAAGAAGCTGAACGCCCTCAATGCCGATCTCCTGAAGGCCCTGATGGACGCGCTGCGCGCCGTACAGCACGACGACTCGGTCGCCGCCGTGGTCATCGCCGGTGCCGGCCGGGCCTTCTCGCCCGGGATGGACACGTCCGTGCCGCGGGTTCTGACGACGGAGAGTCGCAAGGACCTGGTGCGCCGTGCCGATGAAAGCACCAACGTCTTCAAGCTGCTGGCGCGGATCGACAAGCCGATCATCGCCGCTGTGCATGGCTACGCGCTCGGTGCGGGCTGCAGCCTGGCCTTAGGCTGCGATCTCGTGATCGCGGCCGAGAGCGCGCGCTTCGGCTTTCCCGAGCTGCGCGCCGGCCTGACGGCATCGACGGTCACGGCCCACGCCGTGCATATGATGGGCCGCAAGATCGCCTTCGAGCTGCTGATGCTGTGCGAGAACGTCACGCCGCAGCGCGCCTACGAGCTCGGCCTCGTCAATCGCGTGGTGCCGGACGGGCACCAGCTCGAGGCGGCGCTCGGCATGGCGGAGATCATCGCCAAGTGGAATCCCGAGTTCGTCGGCCAGACCAAGCGCACCTTCCACCGCGCCGCCTCGCTCGAGTTCGAGCAGGCAATGGACATGGCGCGCGATGTCTCCGTGATGATGGCTCGGCTGCCTCAGTAGGCGGCTTCCAGGAGCCGCAGCGCGTCGGCGATCTGGGCGTCGGGGGAGCGGGCGCCGGCATTGGCGTTGAAGTTCTTTACCGTGTCGGCGGCGATCTTGGGGAAGTCCTCGCGCGGGATGCCGAGCTGGCGCACGCGCGTCGGCATGCCGAGCTTCGCATAGAGCACATCGAGCCGGTCGGCCACGGCGAGCGCGGCCGCCCGGCCGTCCATGCCGTCGCGCCAGGCCTCGACCGCGCGCGCGATCTTTTCCGCCGCCGGCGCGTCGATCGTGCCGGATGTCCTGATGCGCGCCGAATGGATCGCCGAGGTCGATTCGCCCTGGCCGATCCGCGGATAGCGGATGTGGATGGCCGTCGAGATCGCGTAGTTGCCGGAGAAGGTCCGGCCGCGCAGGAGGCGGCTCATGCCGTCATCCTCGGCGCGGTTGCGCAGGAAGGCGGCGATGCCGAGATCGATGAGCAGCGAGGCGTTGTCCGGCTCGTCCGGCAGGCGCTGGCAGGCGCGATAGGCCAGGCGGAACGCCTGGTCGTCGTCGCCCTCGACCAGCGGGTTGGAATCGAGTTGAGCCTTCGCGGCCACCGAGCCCGCGAACACCGTGGCGGCGGTGGAGCGGATCAGGTGCGGCGGGGTGGCGAGCAGCGCCTGCTCGTCGAGGAAAATCGAATGGGGCCGTGTCTTGGGATCGAAATATTCCATGCGATGGTCGAGGTCGGGGTTCTTCAATGCCGTTCCCGCCCGGTTCATCGCGCTGTTCGGCGTCGTCGGCACGTTGATGATCGGCGGCTTGTTGGCCATCAGGCGCGGGCTGTGGGCGGGCCGTCCTTCCGGATACTGCGTCATGAGCTGGAATGGATCGGCCTTCTCGGCCATGAAGATCGCCACCCCGCGCGCGGCCATGATGACGCTGCCGCCGCCGACCGCGATCAACAGGTCGGCGCCGGCGGCAACGGCGGCGTCGGTGCCCGCCCGCACCGAGGTGTAGGTCGCATCGTTCTCGACCGCGTCGAAAACGCCGGCATAGAGATCGCCGAGGGTCGCGGCGATGCGTGCCACCGTGTCGGTCTTCCGGGTGATCGAAGGCGAGCAGACCACGAACGCGCGCCTCGCGCCGGCGCGCCCCACCGCCTCCTTGAGGCTCTGCTCCAGGACCTGGCGGCCACAGTAGAGACGCCACGGAAATCCCGCGGCCCTGAAACCATTTGCGCTCATTCGCTTTCCTCCAAGTCGCGCGATTGTGGGCGGAGCCGGGCATGTGGGTCCAGACCCGCCACCTTGCTGTTCTTGCGCGGGATCGCCCGGCGATATGGTATGGTCGGAAGGAGAGCATGACGGAATGAGATGGTGTGCTTTCCCGACCGTGCTGGGCACGGCTCTCGTCGCCATGTGGATCAAGGAGGATAGCGCCCGCGGAGCGGCCAGCGGCGGCGAGGACACGAAATACTAGCCGAGACTCCCGCCGGGGAGCCGTCGACCGGGCAGGCGAAAAGAGTCTAAGCTCCGCCATGCCCGACCACACGATCTACCAGAATCCGCGCGGACCCTCCCGCGACGGCGAGACCGTGATCACCACGACCTGCGGCCACAATTGCGGCGGCCGCTGCGTGGTGAACGCCCATGTCGAGAACGACCGGATCGTCCACATCTCGACCGACCAGGCGCGCTGGACGCCGGAGATGCCGCCCTTGCAGGCCTGCGCGCGCGGCGTGGGCCAGATCGAGCGCATCTATCATCCCGACCGGCTGAAATATCCGATGCGCCGCACCGGGCCGCGCGGCTCGGGCCAGTTCGAACGCATCTCGTGGGACGAGGCGATGGACCATGTCGCGCGCGAGATGCTGCGCATCCGCGCGCAGTACGGCAATGCGGCGTTCCTCGATGCCTCGCGCTCGGGCAATACATCGATGCTGTCGGGCTTCGGCATGTCCAAGCGCTTCTTCTACAAGTTCGGCGGATGCACCGAGCTGTGGTCGAACATGTCGGCCGAAGCCGAAGTCTTCTCCGTGCGCATCACCTTCGGCGCCAAGGCCGACTACAAGACCGCGGGCCGCGAGCCGACCGACTACGTCAATTCGAAGCTGATCCTGATGTGGGGCTGGAGCCCCGCCGACGGCACGTTCGGCACCGGCACGCCGCAGTACCTCAAGGAGGCGAAGAAGAGGGGCGTGCGCATTGTCGCCGTCGATCCGCGCCAGACCCGCACCAGCCGCCAGCTGGCCGACGAGCATATCTTCATCAAGCCGTCGACCGACGCGGCGGCGCTGATCGCCATGGCCTATGTCGCGGTGAGTGAGGGCCTGCACGATCAGGCCTATTGCGACCGCTACGTGCTCGGTTTCGACGAGGCGCACCTGCCGGAAGGCGCGCCGGCCGGTTCGTCCTACAAGGCGTATCTGCTGGGCGAGTGCGACGGGATCGCGAAGACCCCGGAATGGGCCGCCGCGCGCTGCGGCATCCCGGCCGAAACCATCCGGCGGCTGGCGCTCGAGTTCGCCACGGCCAAGCCGGCCGCGCTCCATTGCGGCTACGCGCCGGGCCGCACGGCCTATGGCGAGCAGTTCCATCGCGCTGCCTACGCGCTCGCAGCGATCACCGGGAACATCGGGATCGCGGGAGGCAACACCGGCGTCAGCAACGGCGTCACCGGGCGGATGGGCATCAACAGCCTGCCGGCCGGGACGAACCCGATCGACGCCAAGGTGTCGACTCCGCTGCTGGCCGACCTGCTGGCCAGGGGCAAGGCCGGCGGTTACCCCGCCGACATCCGGATGATCTATTCGGCCAACGGCGATCTCTTCAACCAGTGTCCCAACGCCACCAAGATCGCCCGCTCGCTCGACAAGGTGGAGTTCATCGTCGTGCAGGACCATTTCCTGACACCGACCGCGCGCCATGCCGATGTCGTCCTGCCAGCCACGACCTTCTGGGAGCGCAACGATGTGCACACGCCGTGGGCGGGCGCGGGGCACTACGCGATCTACATGAAGCAGGCGATCCAGCCGATGTACGAGTGCCGCAACGACCTCGACATCTTCAGCGATCTCGCCGCGCGCGTCGGCATCAGCGACTACAACGACAAGAGCGACGAGCAGTGGCTGCGCGGGCTGACCGCCGACGCAATCGACGATTTCGAGGCGTTCCGCGACGCCGGCGTGGCGCGCTTCGCCCCGCCCGAGGATGCCGTGGCCTTCGCCAAGCAGATCCGCGACCCCGACAATCACAAGTTCACGACGCCCTCGGGCAAGATCGAGGTCTATTCGACGGTGCTGGCGGCCAAGCCCGACTTCTATGGCCTGGGCGTCATCCCGCCGATCCCGACCTGGTTCGATCCGGTCGAGCCGCAATCGAAGTATCCGCTGATGCTGTGCGGCCCCAAGTCGCGCGCCCGTACGCATTCGATCCATGGCAACCAGCCACAGCTTGCGCGCGTCGATCCGGACGATGTCTGGATGCACGTCGAGGACGCGAAGACGAGGGGCATCGTCGACGGCCAGAAGGTGCGCGTGTTCAACGAGCGCGGCTCGACCGTGCTGCCGGTCAAGATCACCGACCGCATCGCTTTGGGCGTGGTCTCGATCAAGGAAGGGGCCTGGTTCACGCCAGACGGCGATGGCGGCGACAGGAGCGGCTGTGCCAATGCGTTGACGAACGATCGGTCCGCACCGTGTGGCGCCACGACGTACAATACCAACCTCGTCGAGGTCGAAGCGGCGACGTGACGCGGCAGCAGACTCATCGGAATTCGATGGTTTGCGCGTTCGATAGAGGCGTCAGCGAGGGCTTTCCAAACAGGTCTCCGCTGAGCATGATGCAGGGATCAGCCGCCTTGCCGAGGTCGAGGGCCGGCTGCCGGCTGGCCTCATAAGTCACTCGAGCGTGAGGTGCTGCATGATACGGCCTCATCCGATCGTCTTTCTCGTCGACGTGGACAACACGCTCGTCGACAACGACGGGATCCAGCAGGACCTGAAGGACCATCTCGAGCAGACCTATGGCGTCGCCGCGCGCGACCGCTACTGGGCGATCCTGGAAGACCTGATGGAGGAGCTGGGCTATCGCGACTATATCGGCGCCCTCCAGCGCTTCCGCGTCGAGCATCCGCGCGAGATCGAGCTGCTGGCGATGTCTTCTTTTCTGATGGACTATCCGTTCGCGGACCGGCTGTATCCGGACGCCCTGCGCGTGCTGCAGCGGCTGCGCAGCCTCGGTCCAACCGTGATCCTGTCCGATGGCGATGTCGTGTTCCAGCCGCGCAAGGTCGAGCATGCCGGCTTGGCCCGGGTGGCGGACGGGAACGTGCTGATCTACATCCACAAGGAAGAGGCTTTGGATGACGTGGAGCGGCGCTTCCCGGCCGAGCACTATGTTCTCGTGGACGACAAGCTGCGCATCCTGGATGCCGTCAAGCAGGTCTGGCGGGAGCGTGTCACGACGGTCTTCCCGCGCCAGGGCCAGTATGCGCACGACGCCAAGATGATTGGCGCCTTGCCGCCCGCCGACGTGAGCATCGAGCGTATCGGCGACCTGCTCGACCATGACCTGGCGAAGCTCGGCGCGGCGCCGCGCACCCCTGCCTCCAGCCAGAAGGTGAGATGATGAACCCGACCCGGAGCCTGCACGATCTCGGCCAGAGCCTGTGGCTCGACAACATCACGCGAGAGCTGCTGAACAGCGGCACGCTGAAACGCTACATCGACGATCTGTCGGTGACGGGACTGACCTCGAACCCGACGATCTTCGACACGGCGATCAAGAACAGCGCCATGTACGACGCAGATATCTCCCGTGCGGCGTCGGACGGATCGGGGGAGGATCTGTTCTTCTCCCTGGCGCTGGCGGACCTGACTCGCGCCGCGGATTTGTTCCGACCGGTGTTCGACCGGACGGACGGCGTGGATGGCTGGGTGTCGCTCGAGGTGTCGCCGCTGCTGGCGCACGATACGAAGAGCACCCTTGCGGCGGCCATCGACCTCCACCGGCGCGCCGGCAAGCCCAACCTCTTCATCAAGATCCCTGGCACGGTGGAGGGGGTGCCCGCCATCGAAGAAGCAATCTTCGCGGGCGTGCCGGTCAACGTCACGCTGCTGTTCTCGCGCGAGCAATACCTCGCGGCGGCCGAGGCCTATCTGCGCGGCATCGAGCGCCGCATCGCCGCCGGCCTCAACACGGCCGTCGCGTCGGTGGCCTCGCTGTTCGTCAGCCGCTGGGATGTCGCGGTCGGCGGCAAGGTCCCGGCCGAGCTCACCAACCGCCTGGGGATCGCGATCGCGCAGCGCGCCTACAAGGCCTATCGCGAGATGCTCGTCTCGCCGCGCTTCCAGCGCGCCGCCAACAGCGGTGGGCGTGCCCAGCGCTTGTTGTGGGCCAGCACCGGCACCAAGGATCCGAAGGCATCCGACATCCTGTACGTGAAGGCGCTCGCCGCACCCTTCACCGTCAACACGATGCCGGAAGGCACCCTCAAGGCCGTCGCCGATCACGGCGAGATCGGCGAGGTGATGGCGCCGGATGGCGGCGACTGCGAGACCGTCCTCGCGAGCTTCGCCAGGGCGGGCATCGACATCGACGCGCTTGCGGCGCGGCTCCAGGACGAGGGCGCCGCGTCCTTCGTGAAGTCCTGGAACGACCTGATGGACCGAATCGAGTCGAAGCGCGTCGCGATACGCAAGGCCAGCTGAAACCATCCGCGAGGAACGATCGATGAGCGTACCGGCTTTGCACCTGCGCCCGGCCTGGGCGTCGCTGAAGAGGCATCACCAGAGGGTCAGGCGTCTCCACCTCCGGCAGCTCTTCGCCAAGGATCCCGGGCGCGGTGAACGCCTCGTTGTCGAGGCTGCCGGGATTTATTTCGACTACTCCAAGAATCGGGTCACCGACGAGACCATGGGACTGCTGCTCGATCTGGCCCGCGAATCGGGCCTGCGGGAGCACATCGATGCCATGTTCCGCGGCGACAGGATCAACACCTCGGAGAAGCGCGCGGTGCTGCACGTCGCCCTGCGCGCGCCGCGCGGCGCCTCCATCCTGTTCGATGGCCAGAACGTGGTGCCGGAGGTCCATGCCGTGCTGGACAAGATGGCGGCGTTCTCCGAGCGGGTGCGCAGCGGCGACTGGAAGGGCCACACCGGCAAGCGCATCCGCAACGTGATCAACATAGGCATCGGGGGATCGGATCTCGGGCCGGTCATGGCCTACGAGGCGCTCAAGCACTATGCCGAGCGATCGATGACCTTCCGCTTCGTCTCCAATGTCGACGGCACGGACTTCGCCGAGGCGGTGCACGGCCTCGATCCCGAGGAGACGCTGTTCATCGTCTCCTCGAAGACCTTCACCACGCTGGAGACGATGACCAACGCGCACACCGCGCGGGACTGGCTGCTCGCCGGCCTGAAGGGCGACGCTGCGGCAATAGCGAAGCATTTCGTCGCGGTCTCGACCAATGGCCAGGAAGTGGCGAAGTTCGGCATCGACACCGCCAACATGTTCGGCTTCTGGGACTGGGTCGGCGGCCGCTACTCGATGGATTCGGCCATCGGGCTCTCGACCATGCTCGCGATCGGGCCGGACAATTTCCGGGCGATGCTCGGAGGCTTTCATGAGATCGACGAGCATTTCCGCATCGCGCCCTTCGATCGCAACCTGCCGGTGCTGATGGCGCTGCTCTCGATCTGGTACAACAATTTCTTCGGCGCCCAGACGGTCGCGGTGCTGCCCTACGAGCAGTATCTCAAGCGGTTCCCGGCCTATCTCCAGCAGCTCACCATGGAGAGCAACGGCAAGCACGTGACCGCCGAGGGCGTCGCCGTGAACTACGACACCGGGCCGATCTACTGGGGCGAGCCAGGGACCAACGGGCAGCATTCCTTCTACCAGCTGATCCATCAGGGGACGCGGCTCATCCCGTGCGATTTCATCGCCTTCGCGCGGACCGCCAATCCGTTGGGCCACCATCAAGACATGCTTCTGGCCAATGTCTTTGCCCAGGCCGAAGCGCTGGCCTTCGGCAAGACCGCCAAGCAGGTCAAGGCGGAAGGCACGCCGGAGTGGCTCGTGCCGCATCGGCTGTTCGAGGGCAACCGGCCGTCCAACACGTTCCTGCTGGAGGAGCTGACGCCGGCGGCGCTCGGCAAGCTGGTGGCGCTCTACGAGCACAGCGTCTTCACTCAGGGCACGATCTGGCAGATCGATTCTTTCGATCAATGGGGCGTGGAGCTCGGCAAGGCGCTGGCGCAGAAGATCATCCCGGAGCTCGAAAGCGGCGCCGACCCTAAGCTGGAGCACGACAGCTCGACCAACGCGTTGATCCGGCGCTACCGCAAGCTGAAGGGATCCGGGTCCTGATGCCCGGATTCGCCCGCCCGCTCTACATCCTGCCATTCAAGGAGACTGAGCATGCAACTGGGAATGATCGGCCTCGGCCGCATGGGCGCGAACATGGTGCGCCGACTGATCCGAGGCGGCCATGAATGCGTCGTGTTCGACATGTCGGCAAAGGCGGTGGCCGAGCTCGCGAAAGAGAAAGCCATCGGCACAGGCTCGCTGGCGGAGTTCGCCAAGGCGCTGAAGAAGCCACGCGTGGTCTGGCTCATGGTGCCGGCCGGCGTGGTCGACAGGAGCATCGCCGATCTGCTGCCCCACCTCGACCCCGGCGACATCCTCATCGACGGCGGCAATTCCTACTACATCGACGACATTCGCCGAGCGAAGGAGCTGAAGCCCAGGGGTATTCACTATGTCGATGTCGGCACGAGCGGCGGTGTCTGGGGGCTCGATCGCGGCTACTGCATGATGATCGGCGGCGAGGCCGATCCGGTGAAGCATCTCGACCCGATCTTCGCCACCTTGGCCCCGGGCCGCGGCGACATCCCCCGGACGCCTGGGCGCGAAAAAGTTGGAGGGACGTCGGAGCAGGGCTATCTGCATTGCGGCGCCAACGGTGGCGGTCATTTTGTGAAGATGGTGCACAACGGCATCGAATACGGCGTGATGGCGGCCTATGCCGAAGGGTTCGCGGTTCTGAAGGCGGCGAACATCGGCAAGAAGACGGGAACGGTCGACGCAGAGACCACACCGCTGCGCGATCCGGAGGACTATCAATACGACCTCAACTTGCCGGACATAGCGGAGCTTTGGCGGCGCGGCAGCGTCATCGCATCGTGGTTGCTCGACCTGCAGGCCGCGGCCCTGATCGAGGATCCCGCCTTGTCGAAGTTCGGCGGACGGGTGTCCGATTCCGGTGAGGGGCGGTGGACGATCAAGGCCGCCATCGACGAGGGCGTGCCGGCTCATGTGCTCTCGGCGGCGCTCTACGAGAGGTTCGCTTCGCGCGGCGAGGCGGACTTCGCGGACAAGCTGCTCTCGGCCATGCGCTACGAGTTTGGCGGGCATCTCGAGAAGCCGGCCGGGCCGTAGCGGATCCGAGCCGATCCGAAGGGCGATTGACGAACGGGAGCGGCGTGAGATGACCTCTGCAGAGCTCGATCAACTGGCGATCAATACGATCCGCACGCTGTCCATCGATGCCGTGCAGCAGGCCAAGTCGGGCCATCCGGGCACGCCGATGGCACTGGCGCCCCTGGTCTACACGATCTGGAACCGGGTCATGCGGTTCGATCCGCAGGATCCGATCTGGCCGAACCGCGATCGCTTCGTGCTGTCCAACGGCCATGCCTCGATGCTGCTGTGGTCGGTGCTCTATCTCACGCAGACCCAGGCCGTGAATGCGGAGTACGAGCGCCTGGGCAAGCCATCGGTCACGCTCGACGACATCCGCCATTTCCGCCAGCTCGACAGCAAGGCGCCGGGGCATCCGGAGTATCACTGGGTGTCGGGCGTCGAGACGACGACGGGACCGCTCGGGCAGGGTATCGCCACAAGCGTCGGCATGGCGATCGCGCGCAAGTGGCTGGCCAGCCGCTACAACAAGCCGGGCTTCGCGCTGTTCGACTACGACGTCTACACCGTGTGCGGCGACGGCTGCCTGATGGAGGGGGTCGGCGCCGAGGCGGCGTCGCTCGCCGGCCATCTCGGGCTCGACGGCCTCTGCTGGATCTACGACAACAACCACATCACCATCGAGGGCAACACCAGGCTCGCCTTCACCGAGGATGTCGCGGCGCGCTTCCTCGCCTATCGATGGAACGTGCTGCGCGTCGGCGACGCCAACGATCTCGAGCGCATCGAGGATGCGCTGAAAATCTTCCGCCAGACCGAGGGCCGGCCGACCTTGATCGTCCTGGACAGCCACATCGGCTACGGCTCGCCGCACAAGGTCGATACTGCCGCCGCCCATGGCGAGCCGCTGGGCGAGGACGAGGTCCGGCTCACCAAGCGGGCCTATGGCTGGCCGGAAGACGCCAGGTTCCTCGTGCCCGACGGTGTCATGGGTGTGTTCGCCGACGGCATCGGCGCACGCGGGGCGCAGGCGCGGAAGGGCTGGGAGGCGCTGTTCGCCGACTACCGTGCGAAGCATCCCCGGCTTGCCGCGGAGATCGATCAGATACAGCGGCGCGAGCTGCCGGAAGGGTGGGACCGGAACCTGCCGAGCTTTCCGGCCGATCCCAGGGGCATCGCCGGCCGCGATGCCTCCGGCGAGGTGCTGAACGTGCTCGCCCAGAACATCCCCTGGTTCCTCGGCGGCTCGGCGGACCTCGGCTCGTCGAACAAGACGACGCTGAAGTTCGCCGGTGCCGGCGACTTCGAGGCGGGCAGTCCCGGCGGACGCAATTTCCATTTCGGCATCCGCGAGCACGCCATGGCGGCGATCGTCAACGGGCTGTCGCTGTCGAAGCTGCGGGCGTTCGGCGCGACCTTCTTCATCTTCAGCGACTACGCCCGGCCCGCGATCCGGCTGTCGGCCATCATGGAATTGCCCACCATCTTCGTCTTCACTCACGACGCCATGGGCGACGGCGAGGACGGTCCTACGCATCAGCCGGTGGAGCAGCTCGTGTCGCTGCGCGCCATCCCGGGCCTGGTGGTGCTGCGGCCGGCCGATGCCAACGAGGTGGTCGAGGCCTATCGCTACGTCCTGCAGCTCCGTCATCAGCCGGCCGTGCTCGCGCTCTCGCGCCAGCCGCTGCCGACATTCGATCGCGGCAGGTACGCCTCGGCGGCCGGTGTCGCGCGCGGCGCCTACGTCATGGCGGATGCGCCGGGCGGTTCCCCTGAGATCGTGCTGATCGCCTCGGGCAGCGAGGTCGCCCTGATCGTCGAGGCGCAGGAAGCGCTGACCGCGAGAGGCGTCCGCTCGCGCGTGATCTCGATGCCGTCGTGGGACATCTTCGAGCACCAGCCGCGATCCTACCGCGAGCAGGTCCTGCCGCCCGGCATCAAGGCGCGGCTTGCGGTCGAGCAGGCGTCGGCGCTCGGCTGGGAGCGCTATGTCGGCGACCAGGGCCGGGTCATCGGCATGAAGGCGTTTGGCGCCTCCGCGCCGCTCAAGGAATTGCAGCGCAAGTTCGGCTTCGAGCCCCAGAAGGTCGTTGCGGTCGCGTTGGAGATGCTCGGTCGCCAGTAGAGGACGTGGAACGCATGCAGGACCATCCCCCCGCCGCTCGAACCACCAGGAAGGCCGAAACGGCTGCCATTGCGCCTCCGTGCGCCATGGTGATCTTCGGCGCGGCCGGCGACCTCACCAAGCGTCTGGTCGCACCGGCGCTCTACAACCTCGTGACCGCCAAGCGGTTGCCCGACGGCTTCCGGCTCGTCGGCTTCGACCGCAGCCTGGGCACCGTCGAGGAATGGCGCGACAGCCTCACCCGGATGATGCACGAGTTCGTGACCAAGGGCGGCGGCGAGTTCGAGGCCGACCATATCGACCAGACAGCCTGGCGCTGGCTCACCGACCGTATGACGTACGTGCGCGGCGACCTCACCAATGCGGAGGACTATCGCCGCCTCAAGGAGCATCTCGCCGGTCTCGACAAGGCGGCCGAAACGGCTGGCAACCATCTGTTCTATCTCGCCGTGCCCGACCGCTTCTTCGGGCCCATTGTCGCCGCCCTCGGCACGGCGGGGATGGTGACGGAAACCGGGGCGCAATGGCGGCGTGTCGTCATCGAGAAGCCGTTCGGCCACGACCTGCCGTCGGCCAAGGCGCTCAATGCCGAGATCCTGAAAACGCTGCAGGAGCAGCAGATCTATCGCATGGATCATTTTCTCGGCAAGGAGACGGTCCAGAACATCATGGCGCTCCGCTTCGCCAACGGCCTGTTCGAGCCGCTGTGGAACCGCCAGCACATCGACCATGTCCAGATCACGGCGGCGGAGACGGTGGGCGTCGAACGGCGCGGCAAGTTCTACGAGGGCACCGGCGCGCTGCGCGACATGGTGCCCAATCACATGTTCCAGCTGCTGTCCCTCACGGCCATGGAGCCGCCGATCTCCTTCGATGCGGAGGCGGTTCGCGACAAGAAGGCGGAGGTGATCCAGGCGATCCGGCCGATGACGCCGCGGCGCGCGATGAAGGATGCCGTGCGCGGCCAGTACGATGCCGGCACCGTGCTGGGCAAGCCGGTCCAGGCCTATCGTCGCGAGCCCGACGTCGCGCCCGATTCGAAGGTCGAGACCTACGTCGCGTGGAAGCTGCAGATCGACAATTGGCGGTGGGCGGGGGTGCCCTTCTATCTGCGCACCGGCAAGTACCTGAGGCGCCGCTGGACCGAGGTTGCGATCCGCTTCCACCAGGCGCCCTACACGCTGTTCCGCGGCACGCATGTCGAGCAGATGAATCCCAACTGGATGATCCTGCGCATCCAGCCCGACGAAGGCATCGCGCTCCAGTTCGCCGCCAAGCATCCCGGCCCGACGATGACGCTCGAAAACGTCCGCATGGACTTCGCCTACCAGTCCTATTTCGCCGAAGCGCCCAGCACCGGATACGAAACGCTGCTCTATGACTGCATGATCGGCGACGCGACACTGTTCCAGCGCGCCGACAATATCGAGGCCGGCTGGCGGGCGGTGCAGCCGCTGCTTGACCTGTGGGGCGGCAACGCACCCACGGATTTCCCCAACTACGCGGCCGGCAGTGACGGTCCGGCGGCAGCCGACGCCTTGCTGGCGCGCGACGGCCGTGCCTGGCGTCCGCTCGGGTAGCTCGGCCCCTGGAGGTTCTGATGGCGGAGAAGAAAAAGATCTCCCTGGTCCTGGCGGATGTGGACGGCACGCTGGTCAACGAGGAGAAGGTGCTGACCGAGCGGGCGCAGGCGGCCGTGCAGAGGCTGCATCGCGCCGGCATCCGCTTCGCCATCACCAGCGGCCGTCCGCCCAAAGGCATGGCCATGCTGCTGGATCCTCTGCAGCTCGAGACGCCGATCGCGGGCTTCAACGGCGGGCTTTTCGTCAAACCGGACCTCACGATCCTCGAGCAGAAAACGGTGCCCACGGACATCGCCGCCGCGGCCATCAAGCTCATTCGCGACCACGGCCTCGATGTCTGGGTCTATCGCGGCAACGACTGGCTGATCAGCCGGGCCGATGCGCCGCACGTCGCGCGCGAGGCGTGGACCGTCAAGTTCGATCCCGTGGTCGTGAAGGATGTCGGGGAGCGGCTCGACCAGGTCGCCAAGATCGTCGGCGTCAGCGACGACCTGGAGAAGGTGCAGCGTTGCGAGGCCGATGCCCGGAAGGCCTTCGGCCAGCGCGCCACCGCCAACCGCTCGCAGCCCTATTACCTCGACGTCACCAACAAGGACGCCAACAAGGGCGCCGTGGTGCAGTTCCTGTCGCGGCATCTCGGCGTGCCGGCCGCCGAGATCGCCACCATCGGCGACCAGCAGACGGACGTGCCCATGTTCAAGCTCTCGGGCCTGAGCATCGCCATGGGCAACGCACCGGACGAGGTCAAGGCCCAGGCCGGCGCCGTCACCGCTTCCTACAACGACGAAGGGTTCGCCAAGGCGATGGAGCGTTTCATATTGGGTGTGTCGGAGCCGTGAGCGCGGATACCGATCGCGATGCGCTGAAGCGCGCCGCGGCGGAGGCGGCGGTCGAGCTGGTCCAGGACGGCATGGTGGTCGGGCTGGGCACGGGCTCGACGGCGGCCTTCGCGGTCGACGCCCTGGCGCGGCGGCATCGCCAGGGCCTGCGCGTCGTCGGCATTCCGACATCGGAGCGAACGGCGGCGCAGGCGAAGGCGGCCGGCCTCCCGCTGTCGTCCTTCGCCGAGCATCGCCAGATCGATCTCACGATCGACGGCGCCGACGAGGTCGAACGCGGCACCTTGAACCTGATCAAGGGGCTGGGCGGCGCCCTGCTGCGCGAGAAGATCGTCGCCAGCGCGAGCCGGCAGCTCGCCATCATCGTCGACGGCGCCAAGCTGGTGGACCGGCTGGGAACGCAGACGCCGGTGCCGGTCGAGGTCGTCGCCTTCGGCCTGGAGGTCGCCCGGTCCGCGCTCGAGGTGTTCGCCGTGGAAGCGCGGCCGCGCCTGTCGTCGGCCGGAGACTTGTTCGTCACCGACGGCGGCAACCGCATCCTCGACTGCCGCTTCGCCGGTCCGATCGCCGATCCGGCGCGGCTCGAGGATCGCATCCGCCGCATCGTCGGTGTCGTCGAGAGCGGCCTGTTCATCGGCTGCGCCGATCCGGTGTTCGTCGCGGACGGGCAGGGCGTCCATCGGCTGCAGAGCCCGCGCGCCCATCGCGGCTCGCCGCCGATCCTGGTGCTCATGGGCGTTTCGGGCGCCGGCAAGACGACCATCGCCGAGGAGCTCGAGGCCCGTCTGGGTTGGCCGTTCAAGGAAGGCGACGCGCTCCATCCCGAGGCCAATGTCGCGAAGATGCATGCCGGAATCCCGCTGACCGACGCGGATCGCCAGCCGTGGCTCGAGAGCGTGGCGGCCTGGATCGACGGTCAGCGCGCCCGCCGGCAACCGGGCATCATCACCTGCTCCGCGCTCAAGCGGTCGTATCGCCGGATCGTCGTCGGCGACCGCCCGGAGGTCCGGCTGGTCTATCTTCGCGGCAGCCAGGAGGTCATGGCCGGGCATCTGGCCAAGCGCAGCGGCCACTTCATGCCCGCGAGCCTGCTGCAAAGCCAGATCGACACCCTGGAGGAGCCTGGGCCGGACGAGGATCCCCTGGTCGTCGATGTCGGTGCGTCGCCGGGCGAGGTCGCCGCGCAGATCATCCACCGGCTGAGCCAGGAACCGGAAAAAAAGAGCGATGGCCGCAACGATCACGCCTGAAGATCGACGGCTGGCCGAAGCGGATGAGCGGCGGCAGCGCTGGCGCCAGTGGGGCCCGTATGTGAGCGAGCGCCAGTGGGGCACGGTCCGGGAGGACTACAGCGCCGATGGCGACGCCTGGAACTACTTTCCGCACGATCACGCCCGCAGTCGCGCCTATCACTGGGGCGAGGACGGAATCGGCGGCTTCTGCGACCACAAGCAGCGCCTGTGCCTCGCCGTCGCGCTGTGGAACGGCAAGGATCCGATCCTGAAGGAGCGCATGTTCGGCCTCAGCAACCGGGAGGGAAACCACGGCGAGGACGTCAAGGAGCTCTACTACTATCTCGACGCGGTGCCGACCTACAGCTACGCCCGCATGCTGTACAAGTACCCGCAGGCGGCGTTCCCCTACGATCTGCTGGTCCAGGAGAACGCGCGGCGCAACCGCAGTCAGCCCGAGTTCGAGATCATCGACACCGGTATCTTCGACGCCGACCGCTACTTCGACGTCGACATCGAGTACGCCAAGGCGGGAGTCGAGGACATCCTGCTGCGGCTGACGGTCACGAACCGCGGGCCGGAGGCGGCGGCGATCCACGTGCTGCCCCAGCTGTGGTTCCGCAACACCTGGAGCTGGGCCGAGGGAAGCGCCAGGCCGTCGCTGGGGCGGGTCGGCGACGCCGTCATCGCCACCCACGAGGAGCTCGGGGTCTATGCGTTCCAGTTCGAGCGGCCGGACGACATCAGGTTCTGCGAGAACGAAACCAATGTCGAAAGGCTCTTCGGCAGCGCGCCGACCGGACGGCTCTACAAGGATGGGCTGAACGACTACCTGGTGCACGGCCGGGAGAAAGCCGTCGATTCGCAGAAGGGGACGAAAGCGGCCGGCCTCTATCGCCGGATGGTCGCCGCCGGCCGGAGCAGCACGATCCGGGTTCGTCTCGGTCCGGCTCCGGCCCAGGACTCGCCCTTCGCCGACTTCGAGCAGGTTTTCAGCCAGCGCAAGGCCGAGGCGGATGCCTTCTATGCCCGGCTACAGGGCAATGTGGAGGACGAGGATCTGCGCCGCATCCAGCGTCAGGCCTATGCCGGCATCCTGTGGTCCAAGCAGTTCTTCTACTACGACGTCACGCAGTGGCTGGAAGGCGATCCAGCCCAGCCCAAGCCGCCGCGCAGCCGCCTCGCCGGACGTAACAGCGGCTGGCCGCATGTCAGCGCGATCGACATCGTATCGATGCCGGACAAATGGGAATTCCCGTGGTTCGCCGCCTGGGACTGGGCCTTCCACCTGGTGACGCTGGGCCAGCTCGACCTCGAGGATGCCAAGCGTCAGCTGATCCTGCTGTGCCAGAGCTGGTACATGCATCCCAACGGCCAGTTGCCGGCCTACGAGTGGAACTTCAGCGACGTCAATCCGCCGGTCCAGGCGTGGGCGGCGCTGAAGCTCTACGACTGCGAGCGCGGCCGGACCGGCAAGGGCGATCGCAAGTTCCTCGAAAGGGTGTTCAGCAAGCTGCTGCTCAACTTCACCTGGTGGGTCAATCGCAAGGACCCGCGCGGCCTCAACGTCTTCGAGGGCGGGTTCCTCGGCATGGACAATATCGGCGTGTTCGACCGGTCGGCGCCGCTGCCGGTGAACGGCATGCTGGTGCAGTCCGACGGGACGTCCTGGATGGCGATGTACTGCCTCAACATGCTGCGGATCGCCGTCGAGCTCGCCCAGGAGGACGATGCCTACCAGGACATCGCGATCAAGTTCTTCCAGCATTTCCTGACGATCGGCGGGGCGATGACCAACCTCGGCGGCGAGGGCCTGAGCCTGTGGGACGATACCGACAATTTCTTCTACGACTGGCTTGTCATGGGCAACGGCGAGGCGACGCCGCTGCGCGTGCGTTCCCTGGTCGGTCTCATCCCGATGTTCGCCGTCGAGGTCGCCAACGCCACCGCCCTGCTCAAGCGAATGCCGGAGTTCGCGAAATGGCAGGAATGGTATCTGCGCTACCGCCCGAAGCTCACGGCCCTGGTTTCGCGCTGGAACACGCCGGGGGCGGGCGACACCCGCCTGCTGGCGACCGTCCGGGCCTTCCGCGGCTCCAAGCTGCTGGAGCGCCTTCTGGACGAGAACGAGTTCCTGTCGGACTACGGCGTGCGGGCCCTGTCGCGCTACCACCTGCAGCACCCCTATGTCTTCGAAGCCGCGGGCTTTCGCGCCGAGGTCAAATACACGCCGGCCGAGTCGGAGAACGACCTGTTCGGGGGAAACTCCAATTGGCGCGGGCCGATCTGGATGCCGCTCAACTATCTCATCATAGAGAGCCTGAACCGGTTCCACAGGTTCTACGGCGACCAGTTCCGTGTCGAATGCCCGGTCGGCTCCGGCCAGAAGCGATCGCTGAAGGAGATCGCCGATGAGCTGCGCAGCCGCGTGATCGGCATCTTCCGGCGCGACGAGAACGGGCGGCGTCCGGTTTTCGGTGCCTACGAGAAGTTCCAGACCGATCCGCACTTCAGGGACCACATCCTCTTCCACGAATACTTCGACGGCGATACCGGGCGCGGCCTGGGCGCCTCGCACCAGACGGGCTGGAGCGCCCTGGTCGCCAACATGATCGCCGAGCTGCATGACTAGGCCGGCGCCGCGCTATCCGTCGCTGCTGGAGATCAACACGCGGGTGTGGTTGCGATGGCTGTCTCGGAAGGCCGGGCGGCCGGTCACGCTGGCCGACGTCGACGACGCGATCCTGGACGACATCGCGCGCCGGGGCTTCGACTGGGTCTGGCTCCTCAGCGTGTGGCAGACGGGCCCGGCCGGGCGCGCCGTGTCCCGCGGCAACCCCGCCTGGCAGGCCGAGTTCCGATCGGCGCTGCCGGATCTGACGCAGGACGATATCTGCGGATCGGGCTTCGCGATCACGGCCTATGAGGTGGATGAGGCGCTGGGCGGGACGGCGGCGCTCGCGACGTTCCGGGCCCGGCTGGCGGCGCGCGGCCTGCGGCTCATGCTCGACTTCGTGCCCAATCATACGGCGCTCGACCATCCGTGGGTCCGGGCGCATCCCGATTTCTATGTCCAGGGCAGCGAGCAGGCTCTTGCCGCTGCGGCGGGGAACTGGTGCCGGGTCGACACGGAGCAGGGACCGCGCATCCTGGCCCACGGGCGCGATCCCAATTTCCCGGGCTGGCCGGACACGCTGCAGCTCGACTATGCCAATCCGGCGCTGCAGGCGGCACAGACGCGGGAACTGGTGACGATCGCCGGGCACTGCGACGGGCTGCGCTGCGACATGGCGATGCTGGTGCTGCCGGAGGTTTTCCAGCGCAGCTGGGGGCGGATGCCGGCGCCGTTCTGGCCGAAGGCGATCGCGGCGGTGCGGGAGGTGCGGCGCGGCTTCACGTTCCTGGCCGAAGCCTACTGGGACCTCGAAGGCGAGCTGCAACAGCAGGGCTTCGACTACTGCTACGACAAGCGGCTGTACGACCGCCTTCGTCACGGCGATGCCGGCGCCATACGCGCTCACCTGCGCGCGGCGCTCGCGTATCAGGACCGGCTGGCCCGTTTCCTGGAGAACCACGACGAGCCGCGCGCGGCGACGGCGTTCGCCTGGCCGACACATCGAGCAGCTGCGATCGTCACGTACTTCGCGCCGGGGCTGCGGTTCTTCCACCAAGGCCAGCTGGACGGCAACCGGGTCAGGGTGCCGGTGCATCTGTGCCGTGCGCCGGTCGAAGCGCCCGACGCCGACATTGCCGCCTTCTACGAGAGGCTCCTGGCCGTGTTGAGGACGTCCGCCGGCTTTCGCGACGGCGCCTGGCAGCTGGTGACGCCGCACCCCGCCTGGACCGGCAACCCGAGCTGGCAGGACTTCGTGGCCTACGCCTGGCAGGCGCCGGAGGGCGGCCGCTCCGTCGTCGTCGTGAACTACTCGGATCACCAGGCGCAATGCCGCCTGCGCCTGCCGTTGACGGGATTGGCTGGTGTGCCGTTCCGCCTCGCCGACATGATGGGAAGCGAGGTCTACCAGCGGGACGGCAGCGCGTTGACGGATCCCGGGCTCTACATCGATCTCGGCCCCTGGCGCTTCAACGTGTTCAGCCTGCAGCCGCTCGGCGCCTGACGTCAGCTGCCGCGGTACGTGGTGTAGCCGGACGGTGTAAAGATGAGCGGCACATGGTAGTGGCGGTCGGGGTTGTCTTGTGCACAGGGCGCACACAATGCCGGCCGCCGGCGAATACGCGCTGTACAACCCCGATGCCTCCGAACACGAAAAGGCCGCCAGACCGAGGGGGAGTCGATCGGCGGCCGCAGGATGGGTGACCGGCTTGCCTCGTGTGGCGGAGAGGGGCCGGTCGGATTTATTGGTTGGGCCGCCCAGCAGGTGTGGCGGCCAATGTCGTAAATGACTGCGGTTGCGAAAAAGTTGCTGACCCACGGGCGGATTTGGAACTCGGCTCCGGCGCTCACCGTTGCATGGAGCCAGGAGGGGTGTCATGCCCAAGCCATCATTGCTGCCGAGCTCGATACTCATGCTCCTGGCGAGCGCCTGCGCATCGGACAATGACGTGGCACTGAAGGGGCGCACGTTCATCCTCGGCATGGACTCCGGGACCTTGCAGACCTGCGCGGGCATCCCGACCCGCACCGCGCAGCTCGGTCCGCGGACAGAGCTGTACTCCTACGAGATCAAGTACGAGAACACGAACGGCGCGCAGGTCACCTTCCCGCTGATCGGCGGCGGCTTCAGGCTGGGGGGCAGCGGCTCGTATTGCCATGCCCTGGTGCGCATGGTCGACGGCAAGGTGGCCGGGGTGAACTACACCGGCGACAACGACGAATTCATCGGCAAGGAAGGCGTGTGTGCGCCGATCTTCCGCGGCTGCCTGCGGGCCTATGATCAGTCGCGCCGGCCCCGGACTGCCGGCGGGGCTGGCTGAGCGCAGAGAACGCCGCCCCAGCGATACAGCACCGGTTGTCCAACGCGCCTGCGCCGGGCTGCGGAGTAGCAGCCGGCGGTACGCTGCAACCGGAAGTCACGAGCAGAACACGGGCGCGCGCGCAGATTCCATGTCATTGGATGCAGCGACGGTGTCGGTGTGGAGACGAGGGTGCGCCTTGAAGCTGTTGTTGGCTTGTCGCTGCTGCTGTCCGCCCTCGCCGCGTGCACGATGCTCGGGCCCCCCATCCTCACTGCGACGGGCGAGGTCGCTGGAAGTTCCGCCGCCTTGGCGGGCGGCGCCTCTGGAAACGCCGTCGCCTTGAAGGGGAGCGCCGCCGGAGGCTCCGACGCCAGCTATTCGCTTCAAGCCGTGGACTTCGACCGCGCCCTTTTTGGGAGCGTCGCCGACTGCTTCACGGCCGCCTCGGCGCGCGGCCTGCCGCTCGTCATCTGCCACGAAGAGCCCTAGCAGGTTGTTGAAAAAGTCGTCGTATCGGACCGAAGAAGATGATTCACTGATCTCGGTAGCTTGCGGGAGTTGTTGTGATGCGCGGCTCGGATGAGCGAAGTGGGTCACTGTTCAGCTACGTCGACCTTGAGGGTCG
>DATGMK010000106.1:0-47871 GCA_035293665.1 Reyranella sp.
ACAGTGACCCACTTCGCTCATCCGAGCCGCGCATCACAACAACTCCCGCAAGCTACCGAGATCAGTGAATCATCTTCTTCGGTCCGATACGACGACTTTTTCAACAACCTGCTAGAGCGATTTCCGTTCAGATGGAACCGCCCGCACGGTTGTCCCTTGTCCCATCGATCAAGGGGCGCGGTTCCATCTGAACGGAAATGCGCGCACGGGCGATATTTGTTGCAGCAGGCATATTCCGTCCGGCCGATTCCGGCCGGACGGAATATGTTCTAAGGCTTGCGCCCCGCCCTGGGGGCCAGTTGCAGCAGGCCGAGCTTCAGGCAGTCATTGATGAACTGCAGGGTGTCACGCATGCCCCGCTCGAAGGCCTCCAGTCGCCGCGGGTCCTGCACATGGCCCGGCTTGTAGATGTAGCCTCCGTCCTTCTCGGCCAGCACGCCTCTCTTCACCAGCTCCTTCAGCTTGCGCCGCACCGTCTCGCGCGGGATTCCGGTCGTGGCCGACACCGAGAGCGCGTTGATCGGGCGCTGGCGCTCGGTCCCCACCACTTTCCGGTAATCGCCGAAGGCCTCGCGAAAGGCGGGATCGCGCATGTCCGCCTCGATGGTTGCGATGCCGACCGTCTCGGCGATCGCCGCCATGTCGAGATCGGTCCCGTAGAAGGCTCGGCGCTCGCGGTCGGTGCGGTGGAGGAAGTTCATCAGCAGGTGGATGAAGACGCGCATGGCGGCCTCGCCGCGCACCATCACCAGCTCGTCTGCTGCGGTTGGTCGCGACTTCGCCGCTTCCGCATCGGTCGGCCCGCGCGGCCGGCGGCGGACATCTGACCGGTTGGCATCGGATCGAACGTTCCCCATCACACGCTCCTGCATCGGCCCTGCTGACATAACCCAAATTGGGTACCGTGGTGGTGCTCTTTTGCTGCACGTTTGGTTAGTTATTGCAGTGGACGCGGACGGGAGGGTCCGCGGCGTGTGAGCGGGGAGATTTCAGCTCGTGTTGAACCGGCTGGCGCTTTGTTGCGTCCTGCTGACGGCGTTCCTTGCCCTGTCGCCAACGGTGCGGGCGCAGCAGGCGATCGTCATTACCTCGGCTGAATGGACAGGCGCTTCGCGCGAGACGTTCGGGCCGATCCTGGATGAGCCGCTTCACGAAGCCGTCGGCAAGAGCCTGAACGGCAAGCAGATTGCCGATCTGATCGGCGGTCTGACCGACCGGTTGCGCAAGGCGGGCTATGTCGTCGGCCAAGTGGTGATGATGAGCGGCGACCTCGAGGCGCTGCGCCACGGCGGCGCGCTCAAGCTCACCGTCTTTCCCGGAAAGGTCGGGGAGATCCGCATCCACAGCAACAGCTCGCGCCTCAACGACGAACGGCTTCAACGGACGGCCGAGCGGGCCGCCTGCCCGTCGGGCGTCGGCGACGACTGCATCCTCACCGCCGCGCAGATCGAGCGCATGCAGCTCGTCGTGGTCGACGTGCCCGGTGTGAAGCTGAAGCCCGTCAATTTCAGCGCCGAGGGCGTGCCGGTCGGCCAGACGGCGATCGAGCTCGACGCTGAGCGGGGAACGAGGCTCTTCACCGGCTACTTGAGCGCCGACAACTACGGCTATCCGGTGAGCGGCCAGTATCGTTTCGGCGTCGGCGCGCAGCTCACCAACCTGTTCTCGTTCGGAGACGTGATCTCGGCGAGCGGCAGCGTCACCGAACTCGGCACATTGGCCGGCACGCTCGGCTTCTCCGGGCCGATCGGCTACGACGGGCTACGGCTGGTCGCCAACTACACCCATTCACAGTACTCGCTCGCCTCGGTGAACACCGACGGGAGCGCCGACACCGGGCGGCTCGGCCTCAGCTACCCGGCGGTGCGCGGCCTCGACGGCAACTGGGTCGTGTCGCTCGACGGCGGATACACCCGCAGCCAGCAGAACGTGGCCGGCGTGCTGGCCTTTCCGGCGCGGCAGCTGTGGCAGATCAACGGCACGCTGACCGGCAATTCCGGCGAGCGCGACCTGCAGCTCGGCAACAGCTATTGGACCACCGCGGTAACGGTGACCCATGGCTGGGTGTCGCAGGATCTGCAAGGTGGCACTGACGTCACCGGCGTGCTGGGTGACTACAACAAGCTGCGCGGCAGCGTGCTGCGCAAGCAGAACCTCGGCGACTCCGGATTCTACGTGCTGGCCGACCTGCGCGGCCAGGTCGCCGACCGCAACCTCGACGCGTACGAGAAGCTTGCCTTCGGCGGCCAGGGCGGCGTGCGCGCGTACCGTGTCGATGAAGGCACCTTCGATGCCGGCGGGATCCTGACCCTCGAGCTGCGTCGCCTGTTCCGGCTGCCGAGCGGCCACGCGATCGCGCCGGGCATTGTGTTCGACGGCGCGCTCGGCTGGTTCAACATCGCGCCCTACAGCAACTGGCAGACCAACCTCGGCTACGCCAATCCCAACCTGCCCAACTTCTGGGGCGTGATGGGCGCCGGCCCCGCGTTCGACTGGGTCACGCCGCAGGGCATGACCTTCAGCATCACCTGGACGACCCGCCTGCCGGGCAGTCCGGATTCCATTAACCGTCCGGGCGCGACCAACCAGTTCCTCGCGTCCCTCAGCATGCGGTTCTGAGCCATGCCCAAGCTTGCTCCGGAGTTGCGCCACGAGCGACTGCTGAATGCCCGCACGCTGCGCGCCATGGTGCGCAGCGCCCGCGCGCTGGCGCCTGTGATGGCCACGCGGGGCCGGTCGCTCGGCCATCGCGCGGTGCTGCTGACGAGCACGATCCTGTCGGCCCACACGTCGCTGGCGCAGAGCCTGCCGCAGGGCGGCCATGTCGTGGCGGGCGGCGCGGCGATTGCCCAACCGACCGCCAACCAGATGGTGATCACCCAGTCGACGCAGCGCGTGGCGATCAACTGGCAAAGCTTCAATATCGGCACGGGCAATGGCGTGCAGTTCGTGCAACCCTCGAGCTCCGCGATCGCCGTCAACCGCGTGATCGGCTTGAGCGGCCCGAGCACGATCGCCGGCACGCTGACCGCCAACGGTCAGGTCTACATCGTCAATCCGCAGGGCGTGGTGTTCGGCAAGGGCGCGATGGTCAACACCGGTGCGCTGGTGGCGACCACGCGCGATGTGGACATCCAGCAGTTCATGGCCGGCGGCAACATCACCCTGGCGGGCGGCTCGACCGGCAACGGGCGCATCGTGAATGCCGGCACGATCACCACCTCCCCGGGCGGCTACGTCGTGCTGGCAGGCGACCGCGTGATCAACAAGGGCACGATCGACACGCCGAACGGCCGAACCGTTCTCGCCGCGGGCGACCAGGCGACGGTGGCACTGTCCAACGGCCAGCTCGTCAACGTGACGATGAACGCCGCGGTCGCCAACGCCACGGTAAGGAACGGCGGCGTGATCAAGGCGGCTGGCGGCAAGGTCCTGTTGACCGCGAACGGCGCGAACTCCGTCCTGGGCGGGGCGGTGAACGTCTCGGGCGCAATTGACGTGTCGGCGGCGCTGGCGGGCGACATCACCGTCGACGCCGGGCCCGGCGGCACCGTCTGCGCCAGCGCCGCTTCACTGAAGGCGGTCAGCACGGCGGGCAAGGGCGGCAATATCACCTTGGCCGGCGATCGCGTCGGTCTCTTCTCGGGCACCAGGCTCAACGCCTCCGGCACGACCGGCGGCGGCACGGTGCGTGTGGGCGGCGGCGCGCATGGCCTGGATTCCACCGTGCGCAATGCCAGCGCCACGGTGGTCGATCCGACGGCCTCGATCGACGTCTCGGCAACCGACAAAGGCGACGGCGGCACCGTGGTGGTGTGGTCGCAGGACTATACCGGCTTCTACGGGGCCATCACCGACCACGGCGGACCCAACGGCGGCAGCGGCGGCTGGATCGAGACCTCCTCGCACGACAATCTCCAGGCTTGGGGCACCGTCGATGCCCATGCGCCGGCCGGAGCGGCGGGAACCTGGCTGCTCGACCCGTCCAACGTCACCATTGCCGCGGCGGCCAACGCCAGCGCGACGTTCAACGCCGGCAACGGTACCTGGTCGGCCACCCAGCCCAACGCGACGATCAACGTCGCGGCGCTCAATAGCCAGCTCAGCAACGGCACCAGCGTCACTGTGACGACGACCAGCGCCAACGCCGCGGCCGGCAACATCAATATCAACGCCGACATCGCGAAGACCGGCGGCGGCAATGCGAGCCTGACACTGGTCGCGAACGGCTCGATCAACGACAACGGCGCGAACATCTCCTCGACGTCGAACGCCCTCAGCGTGACCATGCAGGCGAACGGCACGGTGACGCTCGCCAACGGCTCGGCATTCTTCCTGAACGGCGGCACGCTCAGCATCACGGGGGGCCTCGCGAACAACGGCAGCATCGGTGCGAGTGTCGGCCAGACCACGATCAATGCCGCGGCCGCCACCATCATCGGCACGACCAACAGCGCCGCCTTCGCAGTGAATTCGTTCGGCACGATCAATGCTTCCGGCACGACCCTGCTGACGATCAACGGCACGAACGGCTCGACCGCGTCGGTCAACTTCGGCGCCGCGGTCACGGCCAACGACCTCGTGGTCAATGGCGTTGCAAAGTCCAACGGCACCGGCATCGTCGTCGGCAGCAGCCTGACGGCAGCGGGCAACCTCAGCCTCAACGGAACCGGAAACGGGACGGTCAACGGTACCGGCGTCAATGTCGCGGGCGACATCGCCGGCCAGCACGGCAACCTGACGATCATCGGCAAGGGCAACGGCAACTTCGGCGCGGTGATAACCGGTTCGGCCTGCGCCAGCGGAACCGTGACGATCAACGGCAGCTCGAGCGACGGCATCGCCGTCAACCTGGCCGGCACAGTGAACTCGTCCAACGGCAGCGTGACGATCACCGGCACGTCCAGCACCGGCCGCGGCGTGCGACTGAGCGGTCTCGTCGCCGCGGCGGGCACCGTCACCGTGAACGGCAGCTCGGACAACGCCAACGCCATTGCGGTGCCGGCCAACCTCACTCTTGCGGCTGCGGGCGGCGCGATGATGATCGGCATGGCCAATACGGCCAACGCCATCAATATCTCCGCCACGCTCAATTCCACCGGCACGCCCCTGCTGACGCTGAACGGCACCGCCGCCGACAACGGCAACCTGACCTTCTACGGCATCACGATCCCGGGCACTGTCACGGGTTCAAACCTCACGGTCATCGGCCGCGGCTTGAGCGGTGCGAACGACACTGGCGGCGTGAACATCGCCGGTGCGACGGTCGCCAGCGGCAATCTGACGATCAACGGCAGCGCGAACGCGGGCATCGCGGTGAACCTGACGGGCGCGGTGAATGCCACCGCCGGCGACGTCACGATCACCGGCACCTCGATTAACGGGCGCGGCGTGCGTCTGGCCGGCACCATTGCCGCCTCGGGTGCGGTCAACGTCACCGGCACCTCGAACAGCGCCAACGGCATCGCCGTGCCGACGAATCTCTCCGCCACCATCACGGCCGGCGCGGGCGCCACCCTGGCCGGCAACGCCAGCGCGGCGAACGGAGTCAATATTTCGGGCACGCTTGACGCCACGGGCACGCCACTCTTGACCGTCAATGGGACCAGCACGGCAACCGACGGCGGCTTTTACGGGGTCAGCGTTCCCGGCACCCTCAACGTCGCCAATCTCGTGGTCAATGGGCGTGGCAATCCGAGAGCCACCGGCGATGTCGGCGGCACTTCCGTGGGCGGTGCGATCAACGGCACCGGCAATCTCACGCTCAACGGCCAAAGCAACGGGACTTTCTCGGCGGTCTTCTTCACTGGCCAGGCCACCGCCGGCGGCGCGATCGTGCTGAACGGCGCAGGCAATTCCAGGTATGGCGTCAATGCCAGTGGCGTCCTGAATGCCGGTGGCGCGATGACGATCAACGGCACGTCGAGCGGCGCCTTCGGGGTCCTGCTCAACACCAGCCTGACCCTCACCGCGAACGGCGGTGCGACCATCAACGGTCAGAGCAACAGCACGCACGGCGTCTTCCTTGGTGGCGTGCTGAACGCCACCGGTGCGCCCTCGCTCATAGTCAACGGCTCGACCCTGGCATCCGACGAGGCTTACGGCGTGTCCTTCAACGGCACTGCCAATGTCGTGAACCTCGTCCTGAACGGCACCGGTAACCTGAACGCGGCCGGCGATGTCGGCGGCACGACCTTCGGTGGCACGGCCAATGCCACGGGCAACGTCACCGTGATCGGACGGAGCAACGGCACCTTCTCGGGCATCTTCTTCACCGGAGACATCGCGGCGGGCGGCAATGCCGTCCTCAACGGCACGGGCAACAACCGCTATGGCGTTAATGCCAGCGGTACCGTGAACGCGACCGGCACGGTCATGATCGCCGGTACGTCCGACGGCACGACCGGAGTGCTGCTGAACAGCAGCCTGAACCTCTCGGCCGATGGCGGGGCGACCATCCTGGCGCGCAGCAACAGCACCAACGGCTTCTTCTTCGCCGGTCTGCTGAATGCCAGCGGCACGCCGCTGCTCACCATCAACGGCACCAGCGCCGCCGCCGGCGGCAACTACAACGGTATCGCGTTCACCGGCAACGCCAGCGTCGCCAATCTCACGCTCAATGGCGTCGGCAACCTGACCGCGACAGGGAATGTCGGCGGCACGACCTTCAACGGCACGGCAAGCGCCAGCGGCAACGTGACGGTGACCGGCCAGAGTAACGGCGGGCTGCAGGCGGTCCGGTTGACCGGTGGCATCGTCGCGTGCGGCAGCATCGTCGTGAACGGCTCGGCGCATGCCGCCTACGGTGTCGATGCCGGCGGCACGCTCAATGCCGGCGGCACGACGGCGATCATCGGCTCGTCGGACTCCAATGTCGGCGTTTTCGTGGGCGGCTGCCTGAGCGTGACCGGCGGCCAGGGCGTCGCGATCGCGGGATCGACCAACACCGGCCAGTACGGCGTCTCGCTGGCCAACGGCAGCGCCCTCACGGCCGCGGGACCGCTCACCGTCAACGGCACCGGCGGGCTCGCGATATCGGGCAGCCTGAGCGCGGGCGGCAATGTGACGCTCAACGCCAACCGCTTTGTGCTGAACGGAGCGTCGTTCAGGGGCGCGGCCGCCAACCTCGTGCTGCAGGCGCTCGACACGGCGAGCGCTCTATCGATCAATGGCAGCGGCGCCAGCTTCGGCAATGTGGCCTCGGTCCAAATCGGCGGCAGCAGTCAGGCGGCAGATCTCAATCTGGCGGCGCCGCTCACTTATGCCGGCGCGGGCAATCTCACAGTGGCCACCGGCATGGCCAACATCGCGCTGAACGCCAACATCGACGCCTCGGCGGGCAGCGGCTCGGTCATCCTGTCGGCGGGCAACGGCGTGCCGCTCAACGCCAGCCAGTCCAACGGCAACGTCACCGGCGGCGACGTGCTGGTCGGCTCCGCGACCGGTCTCGCCGCCGGCGAAGGCGCGACGGTGGTGATCTACTCCGGCAACGCCAACAGCGCGGCTTACGCAGCTTTGGTCGCGAATGGTGCGACGAGTCAGACGAAGACCTATGCCACGCTGGCCGGGCAGGGGGACGTCAACGCGTCGTCGGCGCTCAATCTCTTCTACCGTGTCGTGCCCAGCCTGACCGTGACGCTCGGCAACGCGGCCGGAGCCAACGTCGCCAAGACCTACGACGGTGTCGGCGTGGCGCTTGGCTACAACGTGACGGGGATGATCGACGGAGATTCGCCGAGCTCGGTCACCATGACGGGCAATCTGGCGGCCAGTGCACCTCTGACCAACGGCCAGGCGACGCATGCTGGCAACTACACGATCAGCCAGGGCGACGCGAATTTCACGTCCGGCAGCCATTACGCCGTCTCGGTCGCCAACGGCTCGATCGTCATCGCGCCCAGGGCCCTGACGGTCACCGCGACCACCGACACCAGGACCTACGACGGCACGACCGCGTCGACGGTGCTGGCGACGGTGACCGGCAACATTGCCGGCGACAGCTTCACCAACGCCAGCTTGGCCGAGGTCTTCAACAGCAGCCATGCGCTGGGCACCAATGGTTCGGCGCTGAACGTGGCCGGCCCGCTGACCAACGCGAGCCTGGTCACCCGGCACGGCTGCAGCGGCCTGTCGTGCGCGGAGACGCCGCGGACCGTCGGCAGCTACATCACCGACTACAACGTCACCTACGTCACGGCGCAGGGCACGATCACGCCCAAGGCGCTGACCGTGACCGCAACGTCGGACACCAAGGTGTTCGACGGCTCGACCAGTTCCAACGCCACGATGACGGTGTGCGGCACCATCGCCGGCGACAGCTTCCGCAGCAGCGCGCTGGGCGAGGTCTTCGCCAGCGCCGCAGTAGCGGGCACCAACAACTCGATCCTGCTGCCGGCGGCCCCCCTCGGCAATGCGAGCTTCGCGACCAGCACGGCGGGCAGCTGGATCAGCGACTACAGCATCACCTATGTGGCTGCCCTCGGCACGATCCTGCCGACCAATGGCGGCTCCACGGCGGTGGTCGTGCCGACCGGCCAGAGCGGCGGTCTCGCCAGCGCCGACGTGGTGAGCCTCGGCAGCTGGCTCAACAGCGGCGGGCAGCAGCAGAACCTGCCGCCGGGCCTGGCGATGAACGACAATGTCCTGCACCTGATGTTCACCATCGACAACGGCCAGCCGATCGTCCAGGCCTCGTGGGCGGCGTTAAATTCGAGCTACAGCGGGACGATCAACCTCCCGGCAGATACCAACCCGTCACCCTTCTGAATCAGCAACGCCAGCCGCATGCCATTCAACCTCGATCTGTTCGAGCGCCATGTCCATCGCCGAGAGTACGAGCTCGCGGCACGCGAGCTGCTGCAGCTCCTGCACACGCTCGACGCCAATTACGGCGCCACCGGCGACGGCTTTCGCGCCCAGCTCACCAGCGAGTTCCGCGCCGACGAGCTCGACGACCACCTGACGACACGCATCGCCGCGGCCGCCGCATTCCTGTTCTCCGACCAGAACTTCCAGCTCTCGCCCGAGGGGCTGGCGCAGCTCCTGCACTGGCAGCGCTGGATCTCGACCCTGTTCGCCGCCAGCCCATTCCGCAATGCCGATGCCGTGCTGCGGGCGCTGAATGCGGCGAGCCCCGACGAACCCGACCGGCTGGTGATCCCCGGGCAGGACCTGCACAAGTTCTGCCTGCTCTACGGGCCGGAATCGCGCATCCCTCTCGATGTCGACGCGCTGTGGGAATCGAGCCCGACGCTCGCCGCCGGGCTGGCCCTGGTGCTGCTGGCGCCGCGCTTCCTCGGCACGGCGGTGGCGCACGAGAAGCGCGAGCTGCTGTTGCCCTGGTTGGCGCGCAGGCTGCCCGAGATCGAGGATCTCGACCTGCTGCCGACCGGCATCCTGCACGACGTCTACATGCACTGCAGCTATGCCGACCGGGCCGACAAGCACGACATCAAGAAGGGCATCAACGCGCTGATCCGGCGCAAGCTCGAGTCCAAGGGCATCTATCCGCTGAAGCCGCCGGCGCCGCCGGTCGACGGCGCCAAGCCCGTGCTGCTGGTGGTGCTCGAATGGTTCAACGCATCGCACTCGATCTACCGCACGCACTCGCGCACGCTCGAGGCGGCGCGGGCAAAGTTCCACATCGTCGCGCTCGGCCACAGCTTCGTCGACCGCGCCGGGCGGGAGGTGTTCGACGAGTTCATCGAGATCCCGGCGGTCGGGCTGTACGAGCAGCTCGACTTCATCCGCAACACCGCGCGGGCCAAGGGCGCACATGCGCTCTACATGCCGAGCGTCGGCATGCATGCGCTCACCATGTTCCTCGCCAACATGCGGATCGCGCCGGTGCAGGCGATGGCGCTCGGCCATCCCGCGACCAGCCATTCCAAGGAGATGGATTACGTCGTGGTCGAGGGGGACTATGTCGGCGATCCCGCCTGCTTCAGCGAGCAGCTGCTGGTGCTGCCGTCCGACGGCATGCCGTACCGGCCGTCGGCCAACGCCAGCCAGCTCGCGCTGCCGAGCCGGCCGGACTATCGCGAGACCGTCCACATCGCCGTCGCGGCCACCACCATGAAGCTCAATCCCGGCTTCATGGCGGCCTGCGCGCGGATCGCCGACCAGGTCGCCAAGCCGGTGCACTTCCATTTCATGGCCGGCCAGGCGGTCGGCTGGGTCTATGTCCAGGTGGCGCGGCTGGTGAAGCACCATCTCGGCGACCGCGCGACCGTGCATCCGCACCAGCCCTACGAGCAGTACATGCAGCGCATCGCCGGCTGCGACCTGTTCCTCAACCCGTTCCCGTTCGGCAACACCAACGGCATCGTCGATACCATCACCGCCGGCCTGGTCGGCGTCTGCAAGACGGGCCGGGAGGTGCACGAGCACATCGACCAGGGCATGTTCGAGCGGATCGGCCTGCCGTCATGGCTGGTGGCCCGGACGGTCGACGACTACGTCAAGGCGGCGGTCCGGCTGATCGGCGACGACGATACCCGCGTCGCTTTGGCGCGCGAGTTGGCCGGTCCTCAGGCGGTGCAAAAGTTCTTCGTCGGGCGGCCCGAGATCTTCGGCGAAATGCTATACGAGAAGGCGACAGGGGCAATCGGCAGCAACGGCTCGGCCAAAGCTGCCTGAAACAGCAGGGCTTCTCGATGGCACGGTATTCGGTTCTGGTCGGTCTCCTGGCGGCGCTCTGCGCCGGTTCTGCACTGGCGCAAGCGAAGCCACCGGCAACCGCACCGGCGCCGGCGGCACCGGCACCCGCGGGCTCCGATCCGGCGCAGACCACGGCGACCTACGGCGACTGGGTGCTGCGCTGCGTGCGGCCGGAGAAGGGGCCGCATGTGTGCGAGGTCGTGCAGAGCATGGTGGTGCAGGGCCAGCAACAGCCGGTGGCGCAGGTCGCGGTCGGCTACGACAAAACCGACCTGCGCTTCACCCTGCTGGTGCCGCCGGCGATCTCCCTGTCGCGCGGCCCGACGCTCGGCGTCGCCAACGCAAGCGCCCCTCACTTCGATCTCGCCTGGCGGCGCTGCCTGCCCAACGGCTGCTTCGCCGACGTCGCCGTCGGGGCGGAGCTCCTGAAGACCTTGCGCGGCCACAGCGATCCGATGCAGATCGATTTCAAGGACGCCGCCGAGCGCGAGGTCAAGCTGCCGCTCTCGATGCGCGGCCTGGTGCCGGCGCTCGACGCGCTGGCCAAGGAGCCGAAGTAGCCCCCTCTCCCCGGTATGACGGGAGAGCAAGATCAGGTCTTCGCAGCGTCCGGCCATTTGGCTGGCTCGCGTCGTGCGAGCGCGAGCGTCACCGCGGCGATGATCAGCGCCAGCGCCACGCCGTCGAGCCACGAGACCTTGGCCGCGGTCAGGAGTGCGCTGCTGCCGAATCCGACGCACGGCACCACCAGCGTGGTGAGGCCGGCCACCGCCGCCGGCAGCGCACGGATGATGCGGAACCAGCAGGCATAGGCGAGCACGTTCGAGACCAGGATCAGCCAGGCGAGCGCGACCAGACCGCGTACGTGCTCGGGCCGGAAGTAGGCGCCGCGCGAGAAGACAAGCCAGACGATCACCACCGGAATCGTGCCGAGCAGGATCTGCCAGGCCGCGTTGATCGTCGTGTCGCCGCTGGACGCCATGCGCTTGGTGAGCACGGTGCCGATGCCGAAGGAGATGGCCGCCAGCAGGGTGAGAAGCGTGCCGACCGGCGCGGTGCGCGCCGCCGTCTCCTGGCTGATGATGATGCCGACGGCGGCGAGGCTCAGCGCCAGCGAGATGGCGATGCGCAGGGTGACGCGCTCCTTCAGCAGGAACACCGCGAGCAGCGCCGACCAGGCCGGCATGGTGTAGATGATGATCGGCGTGCGGCTCGGTCCCAGCGTGGCGATGCCGGCGATCAGGAAGATCTGGAACAAGCCCATGTTGAACAGGCCGGTCAGCGCGATCTGGCCCCACAGGCGGCGGTCGGGCAGGGCCGGCGCGCCGTTCCAGACTCCGAGCACCAGCAGGATCAGGCCGGAGATCGGCATGATGATCAGCCGGCCCGAGAACAGGTCGACGGCCTCGAGCGACCAGCTCATCAGCGGATAGGACAGGCCCCAGGCGATCCAGACGATCGGCAGCAGGATACGCGTCACCCGGTTGCGCCTTCTGACCCGTCAGACCTTGCCGTTGTGCTCGCCGATCTTCGGCGCCTTCTCGGGCCCGCCGGCCCGCTCGCCGTCGATCGACAGCGGCAGGGCGTGGAAGGTCGCCGCCGAGCCTTCGTAGGGCTGGGTGAACATGCCGAGCGCCGCCGTCTGGGCGAGCTCGAGCACCTGCGGCACGGTGTTGAGAGGGCCGTTGGGCACGCCCGCCGCATCGAGCCTGGCGGACCAGAAGGCGCGGCTCTGCTTCCTCATGATGTCGGCGATCATGCCGAGCAGCAGCTCGCGCTGCTCGGCGCGCTGCACGTTGGTCTTGAAGCGCGGCTCGTCGGGCCATTCGGGATGGCCCAGCACCTCGGCGAACTTGCGCCACAGCCGGTCGTTGCCGGGGCAGATCATCAACGGCCCGTCGCTGCACTCGAACGCCTGATAGGGCGTCAGCGTCGGATGGCCGGTGCCCTGGCGCGGCGGCATCTTGCCGGTCACCGAGTAGCCCGCGACGTGGTTCGACGCCCACATCAGGCCCGATTCGAACAGCGAGGTGTTCACCAGCTGCCCTGGCCGGTGGCGGTGCGCTTGGCGAGCGCCGCCAGGATGCCGATCGCCGTCCACATGCCGGTCGAGAGGTCGATGATCGACACGCCGATTCGCGCCTCGGGGCCGGTCGGGTCGCCGTTCAGCGAGATCAGGCCCGCGACCGCCTGGATGATCGGCTCGTAGCCCGGCCGGTGCTGCCACGGCCCCGTGTGGCCGAAGGCACCGAGGTCGGCGTAGATCAGGCGCGGGAACTTCTTCGTGAGCGTCGCGCCGTCGATGCCGAACTTGGCCGGCACGTCGGCGCGCAGGTTATGGACGAAGATGTCGGCTGCGCCGATCCGCTCGATCAACGCGTTGCGCTGCTTGGGATCGGCGAGGTCGCAGGTGATCGACTTCTTGCCGCGGTTCAGCGCGATGAAGCCGGTGCCGTCGCCCTCGACGAACGGCGGGCCCCAGCGCCGGGCATCGTCTCCCTCCGGCCGCTCGACCTTCACCACCTCGGCGCCGAGGAAAGCCAGGATCTGCCCCGCATAGGGCCCGGCCAGGTTCTGGCCGAACTCGACGACCTTCACGCCGGCGAGCGGCTTGGCCGTCATCGCAGGTTGCTGCCCAGGATCTCGCGGGCGATCACCATGCGCTGGACCTCGCTCGGGCCCTCGCCGACGCGGCGGATGCGCATCTCGCGGTACCAGCGCTCGAGGGGCAGGTCCTTGGTCATGCCCATGCCGCCGTGGATCTGCATCGCGCGGTCGACGACGCGGCCGCCGCCTTCCGAGGCGGTGAGCTTGGCGATCGAGGCCTCGATGCGGAAGGGCAGGCCGCGGCGCGCCTTCTCCGCGGCCTCGAGCGTGAAGTGCTTGGCGGTGCGGATGTCGATCTCGTTGTCCACCAGCATCCACTGCACGGCCTGGCGGTTGGCGAGCTTCTCGCCGAAGGTCTGCCTCATCTTGGCCCATTCGATCGCCATCTCGTGCGCAGCGATGGCGACGCCGATGCAGCCGGCGGCGTAGGGGATACGCTGCCGGGTGAGGCGGTCGTTGGCGACGGCGAAGCCCTTGTTCACCTCGCCCAGCACCTGGTGGTCCGATACCCAGCAATCCTTGAACTCGAGTTCGGTCGCGTAGTGCGAGGAACGCAGCGTGTGCACGACACGGCGTACGTGGAAGCCGGGCGTATCGCTGTCGATGATGAAGCAGGTGATGCCGGCGCGCCCCTTGGAGGCGTCGGTGCGGGCGAACACGATGCCGTACTGCGCCCGGTCGGCGTTGGAGATGAAGATCTTGGCGCCGTTCAGCACCCAGCCATTGTCCTTGCGCTCGGCGCGCGTCTGGATCGCGCGAGCGGGATCGCTGCCGCCCGACGGCTCGGTCAGGCCGAAGAAGGCCTTCTTCTCGCCGCGCAGGGTCGGATAGAGGTAGCGCTCCTTCTGGTCGTCGTTGGCCTCGAAGATCTGCGCCAAGCCCGCGCCGCCGAACGTGCCGTAGCAGGGCACGTAGAGGCCGGCGCGGTGCTGCGCCATCTCGATCGCCAGCAGCACGCGCGTGACGATATCGATGTCGGGGCCGCCGAACTCCTTGGGAATGTCGATGCCGAACAGGCCCATCGCCTTGGTCTTCTCGGTCAGCCGCTTGAAGTCCTCGGGCGGCAGCTCCGAGGCGTCGGGATCGAGCTTGGCCTCGAGCGGGAGGATCTCCTCGCGCACGTAGCGGCGCACCTGGTCGATCAGCATCTGCTGTTCGGCGGACGGTTCGAAATCCATCGTCGTGTCCTCTAGGCGGGGCTGAGCCGGCCGAGATTCGGCGGCGGATTCTTGGCGTTGTCGGCGGGCAGGCTGCCGTGATCCGCCTGGTGGACCATCAAGAGCTCGAACCAGCGCGAGCGGTACTGCTGGTTGACCTCGACGCGGAACTGGCAGCCGTCGCCGCGCTCCTTGTGCTCGCGCTGCAGCTCCGAGCGCAGGCCGAACGGCGAGCGGGCGCCGGCCTGGCCGATATAGAGGACGGTGCCCTTGGCGTCGGCCACCTGATAGACGCCGAGCTGGCCGGGCAGGCGCTGGGCGGTCTCGGCCGTCAGGGGCTGCCAGGGCTTGTCGAGGCGGAGCCGCATCGACATCTCACTTGCCCTGGAACTTGGCGGTGCGCTTCTCGAGCCGCGCCTTCATGCCTTCCTGCGCGTCCTGGCTCTGCATGGCGGCGACCACAAGCGCATCGACGTCGTCGTGCTTGATGTGGTCGCGCAGCTCGAGCTGCCGGACCGTCAGCGCCTTCATCGCCTTGAGCGACAAGGGTGCGTTGTTGGCGAGGCGGTTGATGACCTTGTCGGCCTCGGCCTCCAGCTGATCGTGCGCCACGCAGCGGGCGATCAGGCCGAGCGCGTGCAGCTTGGTCGAGGGCAGGGGATCGCCCAGCAGCAGCATCTCGCGCGTCGTCACCGGGCCCAGCACTTCCATCAGCTTCTTGGCCAGGAACCAGTTGGGCGCAAGCCCGACCTGGGCCAGCGACATGCCGAAGCGCGCCTTCTGGCTCGCGACGACGAGGTCGCAATGCAGCGCCAGCTCGTTGCCGCCGGCGATCGCGTCGCCCTGCACCACGGCGACTACCGGCAGCGGGCAGAGCTCGATGGCGCGCAGCATCACCTCGATGCCGCTGGCCTTGCCGGCGCCGGCGGTCTTGCTGCGCTCGGCCATGTCGAGGCCGGCGCAGAACACGTCGCCCTTGCCGCGGATCACCACGACGCGGTCGTCGGCCGCGACCGGCGCCTGCAGCGCCTCGATCATGTTGCCGATCAGCTCGCTGTCGAGCGCGTTGCGCTTCTCCGGCCGGTTCATCCAAACCGTCTTGACCGGGCCGTTCTTCTCGATGATGACCTTGCTCATGGCGCGCTCCTCCGCTCCCGTTTTACCGGGGCGGCGCGCCGAGGCAAAGACAGCTTACATATAGAGCTTTTCTGCCGTGCGGCTCGTGTACAGCCCGGCGACCCATTCTGCATAGCCATTGTAGAGCTGGGTCGGGATGCGCTCGCTGCTGCCGAGCGGCTTTTCGGTCGCCTGGCTCCAGCGCGGATGCGGCACCTTGGGGTTCACGTTGGCCCAGAAGCCGTATTCGCTGGCCTGCAGCTTCTCCCAGAACGAGACCGGCCGCTTGTCCGTGAACTCGATCGAGACGATCGACTTCACGCTCTTGAAGCCGTACTTCCACGGTGTGACCAGGCGCAGCGGCGCGCCGTTCTGCTTGGGGATCGGCTTGCCGTACAGGCCGGTCGCGACGAAGGCGAGGTCGTTCATCGCCTCGTCCATCGCCAGGCCCTCGATGTACGGCCAGGGATAGACCACCTCTTCGAGGCCCGGCATGGTCTTGCTGTCCATCGCCGTCTTCATCACGACGTATTGCGGGTTGCCGGTCGGCTTGCAGTAGTCGACCAGCGCCTTCAGCGGGAAGCCCGACCACGGCACGATCATCGACCAGGTCTCGACGCAGCGGTGGCGGTAGACGCGCTCCTCGAGCGGCATCCTGGCCATCAGGTCGTCGAAGCCGACCTCGAACGGCTTCTCGACCTTGCCGCTGACCTTGATGGTCCACGGGCTGATCTTCAGCTTCTGCGCCGCGCGCCACAGGTCCTTGTCGTCGCTGAATTCGTAGAAGTTGTTGTACGTGGTCGCGAGCTTCTCGGCGGTGATGGGCTCGGGCTTGCCGTACGTGTCGTTGCGGGGGGCCGGATACTTTCCGTCTGCGAGTGCAAGGCCGGGCGCGGCGATCGCCACCGCGCCGAGGCCCATCGCCTTCACGGCCTCGCGGCGCCGGAGATAGAGGCCCTCCGACGTCGCCATATGTTCGGGCAATTCCCAGCCCCTTGGACGCTTGATCAACATGTGCCTAGCCTTTCGTGCCCGTCACGTCCTCGATCTTGGGCCACATTTGCTCCTTCCAGCCGGCGTTGCCGGTGGCGGTGAAGACGATCTTCCTGTTATTCGCAAGAATGAACCGCGGCGTTACATTGCCCCGCTGGGCGGCTTCGTCGCTCATCAGGAATTCGGTGAGGATCCAGCGGGCATCCGCTGGCCAGAACTCTTCCTTCAGGATCAGATCGCCATTGGCGGGATGCACGATGCGGTAGTCGATCTTCTTGAAGGCCTCGGACTTCAGCAGCAGCGGTTCGGACTGGGCACGCCAGATCTTGCAGCCGCCTCAAAGCTCGTGGCCGACGAACACCAGCATCGGCTTGCCCTCGGCCCGCGCGACGCCGGCCAAGGACGATGCAGCGGCAACCAGGCCGCCCACCATCAGGGACCGTCTGTTGAACATGGTTCGAACTCCTCGTGGAGGCAGGCTTTCAATATGAATGCGCCCCACCGCGCCGGGAAGCACGCCTCACCGCCTTGTGACTCTATATGTTCGCCGCGACCTCCTTGAACCGTCGCAAGGTCGCGATCTGGTCGTCGAGCTTGGCCATGCGGTACATGGGATAGACCATCACGATGCGTGCGCCGAGCCTCTTCCAGCCCTCGGCCGCCTTGGCCCAGGCCTGCGGATCGGGCTCGTCGAAGCGCAGCCAGCCCTCGAGGCCGAATTTGGCCGGATCGCGGCCGTGCTGCTTCATGGTCTCGAACAGCAGCGCGAGCTTGGGCTCGGCGACGTCGGGCTTCATGATCGGCATGTAGCCGTCGCCGATGCGCGCGGCGCGCTTCACCACCGCGTCGGACGAGCCGCCGAACCAGATCGGGATCGGCCGCTGCACCGGCACCGGCAGCTGGTTGACGGCGTTCAGCGTGTGGAACTTGCCGTGGAAGGTGACGAGGTCCTCGGTCCACAGCTTGCGCATCACCTCGATCTGCTCGGCCTGGCGCGCGCCGCGCGTCTTCCATTCGGTGTTGAGCGCCTCGTACTCGACATGGTTCCAGCCCACCCCGACTCCCAGCCGCACGCGGCCGCCGCTCAAAATGTCGACCTCGGCCGCCTGCTTGGCGACCAGCCCGGTCTGGCGCTGCGGCAGGATCAGCACGCCGCTAACCAGCTCGACCTTCTTCGTGACCGCGGCGATGAACGCCATGGTCGTGAAGGTCTCGTGGAACGGATCGTGCTCGCTGTAGGTCGGCGTCCAGTCGCCGCGTGGCGCCGCTCCGAACACATGGTCGGCGACCTCGATGCCGTGGAAGCCGAGCTCTTCCACGGCCTGCGCGAAGTCCCGGATCTTCGCCGGATCGGTCCCGATATCGCGCGTCGGGAAAAGGGCATTGAGCTTCATTCATACTCCTCTCGGAAACACATAACCTCATCGGACCGCGCCACTCCAGTGGCGCTCATGAAAGAAGGCGCCACCGGCGTGGCGCCTTCGATGAGTCTGAGCGCCACTGGAGTGGCGCGGTCCACTGAGCTCTACGCCGCGGCTCGCTTCTTCGTCTCCTCGACGATCCGGTCGGCGGTGCGGCCGACCAGTTCCTGCAGGTGGTCGAACTCGGTGCGGTAGGTGCCGACGCCCTGCGTCACCGACCTGATCTCGACGATCATGTCGGCGACCTCGGCCTCGGGCATCAGGGCCGAGACCTCGTCCCAGCCGTTCCAGCCCGGCCGCGCGTCGTAGCCCAGCAGCTGGCCGCGCCGGCCGGTGATCAGGCGCTGGATGCGCGAGGTCGCGTCGGACGGTGCCGCCACCGTGACCTTCAGGATCGGCTCGAGCAGCACCGGCTTGCACTTGGGCAGGCCCTCGGTGAGGGCGATGCGGGCTGCCATCTTGAAGCTCATCTCCGAGCTGTCGACCGCGTGGTACTGGCCGTCGACCAGCGTCACCTCGAGATCGACCACCGGCTGGCCGAGCGGACCTTCCTTGAGATACTCGCGGCAGCCTTCCTCGACCGCCGGGATGAAGTTGCGCGGCACCACGCCGCCCACGATCTTGTCGACGAAGCGGAAGCCCGAGCCGCGCGGCAGGGGCCTGATCTCGATCTTGATGTCGGCGAACTGGCCGTGCCCGCCGGTCTGGCGCTTGTAGCGCGCATGCTGGCTGGTGCCCTGCTGGATCGTCTCGCGATAGGCGACGCGCGGCGGCGCCGTGTCGACCGCCACGTTGTAGCGGCCGGCGAGCTTCTCGACCGCGACCTTCAGGTGCATCTCGCCCTGGCCCTTGAGCAGCAGCTCGTGAGTCTCGGCGCGCTGTTCGTAGCAAAGCGACGGATCCTCCTCGGTGATCTTCTGCAGGGCGCCCGAAAGCTTGACCTCGTCGTTGCGGTTCTTGGCGGCCAACGCCAGCGTGAACACCGGCGATTCGGCCGGCGGAAAGTCGGCGACCGGCGTGATGCCTGCCGCGGAAACAGCCTGGCCGGCCGACAAGGCGTCGACCTTGGCCAGCGCCACGATCTCGCCCGCCTTGACCTCCGCCGCCTTGTCGAGGCGCTGGCCGAACGGTCGGAACAGGCTGCCGATGCGCACGCCGCCCAGCGACTGGCCCTCGCTCAGGCTGCCCGACCAGACACGGCACAGCGAGAGCTTGCCGGCATGGGCCTGGTGCAGGACCTTGAAGCACTCCGCCATGGCGGCTCCGTTGGACGGCAGGTCGCGGCGCTTGGCGGTCTCCTCGACGAACGGCGTGTCGTGGCGCAGCGTCTTCAGCAGCCGCCGCACGCCGTTCTCGCGGTCGCCTGCGCCGATCAGCACCGGCGAGATCTGGTCGGCGCCGAACTCGTCGTGCAGGTCGCGGTAGATCAGCGACTTCTCCGGCGCGACGTCCTCGATCAGCTGCTCCAGCAGCTTGTCGTCGAACTCCGACAGGGTCTCGAGCATCTCGCGTCGCGCCTCGCTCTCGCGCGGCAGGATCTCGGCCGGCATCTCGATCAGGTCGGAGGCGCCGCTCGACTTGTAGCGGTAGGCGCGCTCGCTCACGAGGTCGACATAGCCGATCGTCTCCTCGCCGCCGTCGGACGTCGGCTTGCGGATCGGCACCTGGCGCAGCACCAGCTTGCGCGACGAGACGGTCTGCAATGCCGCCAGCGTGTCGCGCACCCGGCCGTCCGCCGAGTCGATCTTGTTGACGAAGAAGACGTGGGGGATGCGGTTGTCCTCGATGTATTTCACCAGCGGCGACAGCACCACGACGCGCTCGGGCGAGGGGTCGCACACGATCACGGCGGCGTCGCACACCGCGAGCGCGGCCAGCGAATCGTGCTGGAACTCGATCGAGCCCGGCACGTCGAGGAACGTCCAGTGGTCGCCGAGATACTCGGCCGACGCGATGTTGATCTCGGTGCCCATGCTGCGCTTGCGCGCCTCCGGGGAACCGTCGCCGACGGACGTGCCGGCGCGGGTCGATCCCCGCCGGCCGATGGCCCCCGTGGCGAAGAGGAGGCTCTCGAGCAGGCTGGTCTTGCCCGAGAGATACGGCCCGCACAGCGCCACCACGCGATGCGCGCCGCTGCCTGGTCTGCCGCTTAGGATTGTTCCGGTCTTCAGGTCGGCCATGTCGATGTCCTCCTTCTCCGCTGCCAAGAGAGAAGCCCCGAGAGACATCGTCGGGCGAAGCTCCAGCGTCCGTGACGGTCGCCAACTACCCTCGGCCGTGACGCGAACGCAGGAGATGAACCCGCGGCGCCTCGATCGGAGCGAAGCCCTTTGTGACGAAATGCTTTCACTCCGCCCCCAACGAGTCAACGGGCCGACCGGAAAAGAAAAGAACTTGCACGAGCGGAACCGCTCATTCGGGAACGAGCTCGACCTCATGACGGCGCTACGCACCTTCTCGGGGTGAGGCGTCGGTGGATCGCGAAATCGACGACAGGTCACTGGGTGATCACGTGCGAATCGTCGGCAGCATCGGCAGACTCGAAGGCGGCGGTGATGTGATGACCGCTAGCTCGCCGATCCCGTTGCGGCGTCCCGCAAGCCGCCGTAGCTGGATCGGCCTTCGCCTTCGTGCGACGTTCCCGTCGATGAAGAAGACGACGAGCACCGCCACCAAGAGCGAATCGCCTGCCAAGCTGATCGACGCGCGGATCAAGGAGCTGGGCGACTGGCGCGGCAAGATGCTCGCCCATGTCCGCGCCCTCATCAGGCAGGCCGATCCCGACGTCGTCGAGACGTGGAAGTGGCGCGGCGTACCGGTGTGGGAAGACCACGGCATCCTCTGCACCGGCGAGACCTACAAGGCGGTCGTGAAGCTCACCTTCGCCAAGGGCGCGGCGCTCGACGATCCGTCGAAGCTGTTCAATTCCAGCCTCGACGGCAATGTGCGACGCGCCATCGATCTCCATGAGGACGACAAGCTCAACGAGGCGGCGTTCAAGAAGCTGATCCGCGCGGCGGCGGCCTTGAACAAGTCCAAGGGCAGCAAGTGAGCGGCGACCGTTTTGGCCGTTTTTAAACGGCCTTCGCGCGGGCGGATCGGCGAAAAGCCCGGCCCGCCGGCATTTCCACGCTGTCGTGGCGGTCGATAAACGGCGGAAAACGGAGCCTAAACGGTGCAAAAACGGCGTCGGCGCTTTCATGGCTCGACCTGCCCCGCCGGTCTCACCAGCCCGAGCTGCCGCGCCTGGCGTTGCAGCCGGAAGGCCGAGGCGCGCGAGATGCCAAGCCTGCGTCCCATTGCCTCCGCGCCGAGGCCCGACTCCAGCAAGGCCACGCCGCGTTGGAACTGCGGCGGCCGGGCGTAGCGCCAATGCCAGCGCCCGCCGCGCAGCGCCGCTTCGATCGGCGCGACCATCTCGCCGTCCAGGCCGCGTGCCTTTTCGATATGGATCTCCACGCGCGGGCCGTCCTGCACCTGCCAGTCGGCGGGGCGGCGCAGCGACAGCACGACGTCGAGGACGTCGTCGTACTCAGGCCCGTCGGGCCGGCCCTCGCGGTTGACGTCCTGCACCAGCAGCACCGCTCGTTCCAGGCGGCGCTGCAACAGCAGGAAGCGCCGCAGGGTGCTCCAGCGTTCGGCCGCGCTGCCAGGACCGGCGAGGCTGGTGAGGTCGTCGAGCACCACCAGCTCCGGCCGTCGCCAGCCCGCCATCAGCCGGGCCTGGCTCTCGAGCGCGGCGAGGTCGCGGACCGGTCCCGTGTCGTGCGCCATCAGGGAGAACTGCAGGGAGTCCGGTGGTGGGCCGAACAGCGCCAGCCGCCGCTTCATCTCGCCGGGCGCCGTGTAGCCATCGAGATAGAGTACCCGGTGCGGCCGCGGCGCGTGCCAGCCGAGAAAGCTGTCGCCTGTCGCAACGGCATGGGCGATGCCGAGCGCCACCAGGCTTTTGCTTACGCCGGGCGGCCCGTGCATCAGGCACTGGCTGCCGCGCGACAGGATCGGGGCAAGGATCGCCTCGGGTGTCGGGAAGGCTGCCTTGGCGAGATCGGTCGCCGGCAGAAGGGTCAAGATCGGTCTGTCCATGATGGATAAAATGTAAATCCATCTGTGGTGGACTTCAACGCGTCAAGCCATGATCCGCTTCAAGGGGAGAGGCCGCAAACTCGAGCCATTCCGGCTGCTGCAGGAATTTTCTGTTCGCCAAAAAGTAAAGATCCCTCGCTACGCTCGGGATGACACCACGTTTGTCATCCCGAGCGCAGCGAGGGATCCCTCGTCAGACTACTTGTCCTTCGTCACCGTGTGGAAGGACTTGGAGATCACCTGCCAGCGGCCGTCGGCCTTGAGCAGGGTGAGGTAGTCGGTGAAGTAGCGCGGCGGGATCTGGCATTCGACCTTTGCGAAGGCGGTGCCGGGGCCCGAGAAGTCGATCGACACGATGCGGTCGCGCCGCTCGCTGCCGCTCTCCTTGGCCGACTTGCGGCTCTCGACCATCTTGAACCACTCGGCGCGCGGGAAGTCCGCCGCCTTGCCGTCGGCGCCCACGCTGTAGAGATGCGAGGCCGGATGGAACGCCTGGCCGAGCTTCTGCGTGTTGCCCTCGTACAAGCCGTCGAAATAGGTCTGCAGCACCTTCTCGATTTCCGCGACGTCGGACATGTCGTCTTCTCCCTAAATCGCCCCGTTGGGGCTGACCAATATCTTGCCGTTGCGACCGCCCTTGTCGGCATGGGCGAGCGCGTCCTTGATCTGCTCGATCGGGTAGACCGTGTCCACCGGCGCGTGCAGCCGGCCGTCCATCACCTGCGCGGCGAGCCCGGCATAGATCTCGCGGATCTGCTGCGGAGTGCGCCGCGCCAGGAAACGGCCGAGCATGAAGCCGGTGAGCCTGACGCCGCGATAGGTGAAGTTGTTGCGGCTGACCTCGGGGTTCTGGCCGCTCATCGAGCCGTAATGCACCACCGTGGCGTCGCTGGCGACGCAGTCGCAGAGCCGGCCGGTCGCCTTGCCGCCGATCGCCTCCAGCCCCAGCTTGATCGGCGCATCGCCGGTCTCCCGCGCGACGCGCGCGGCGAGGTCGTCGCCGTCGACGATCACCAGGTCGGCGCCGAGCGGCTTCAGCTCGGCCGCCAGCTCGGGCCGGCGTACGACATTGACCGTCCGCAGGCCGCGCTCGTGCGCCAGCACGATCGCCAGCCGGCCGACCGCGCTGTTGGCGACGTTCTGGATCACCCAGTCGCCGCCCTTCAGCGCCACGAAGTCCGACAGCATCAGCTCGGCGGTGGGCGGATTGATGCGCACCATCGCCGCCTGCTTGAGGTCGATGCCGTTGGGCAGCGGGATCGCGTCGACGCCCTTGACCCTGCGCTTCTGCGCCCAGTTCTCGCGTTGCAGGTTGATGACGAGGTCGCCCGGCTTGACGTGCTTCACGCCGGCGCCGACTGCCGTCACGCGGCCGACGCATTCGGCGCCCGGTGTCGCGGGCAGCGGCGGCCGCAGGCGATAGGTGCCGCGGCAGAAGCCCATGTCGGCCGGATTGATCGGGAAGGCCAGCACGTCGAACACGACCTCGTCGTCGGCCGGTGCGCCGACGTCCGCGACTTCGGCGCAGCGCGCCACTTCCCATGGTGTGCCATAGCTCTCGATCAACACCTGCTTCATGGGCCGTCTCCGACGAGCCTTTTTCCTTGGCCCGCCGATTGCTTATATTGCAACTCGATAGGGGGCGAAATGCCGGATGGCGGCTAGGACATTCGACGAGATGCGCTCGGGCGCCGACGGCGTGCGCGCACCCTATCGCGGCGTGCAGCAGTGGCTCGAATCGACCTCGCCTGAGAAACTGGCGGCGACCCGCCACGAGGTCGACCAGTTCTATCGCCGCCACGGCATCACCTTCGGCGCCTACGGCGCGGCCGAGGGCAGCGAGACGACCATCCCGTTCGACATCATCCCGCGGGTGATCGCGTGGGACGAATGGCAGTTCCTGCACAAGGGCCTCGAGCAGCGGGTGCGCGCGCTCAACGCCTTCCTGGCCGACGCCTATGACGAGCGCGAGATCTGCCGTGCGGGCGTCATTCCCGAGGCGCAGATCCTGATGAACGCCGAGTTCGTCGCCATGGCGCAAGGGCTGAGCCTGCCGGGCGATGTGCATGCCCACATCGCCGGCATCGACCTGGTCCGGGTGGGCGAGAAGGACTTCTACGTCCTGGAGGACAATGTCCGCACGCCATCGGGCGTGTCGTACGTTCTCGAGAACCGCGAAGTGATGATGCGGCTGGCGCCCGAGCTGTTCTCGGCGATGCGGGTGCTGCCGGTCGCCGACTACACCGAGCAGCTGCTGGCGACCCTGCGCTCGGTGTCGTTCAGCGACGATGCCGAGCCCAATGTCGTGCTTCTGACTCCGGGCCATTACAATTCAGCCTATTTCGAGCACGCCTTCCTGGCCGACGAGATGGGCATCGAGCTGGTCAAGGGATCCGACCTGTTCGTCGACGCGGGCCGTGTCTACATGCGCACGCCGCGCGGGCCGCAGCGGGTCGATGTCATATATAGACGCGTCGACGACGGCTTCCTCGATCCACTGGCGATGCGGCCGGATTCGTGGCTCGGCGTCGCGGGGCTGCTGGGCGCGCTGCGGGCAGGGCGGGTGAACATCGTCAACGCGCTGGGCAACGGCGTGGCCGACGACAAATCGACCTATACCTACGTGCCAGAGATGATCCGCTTCTATCTCGGCGAGGCGCCGATCCTGCAGAACGTGCCGACCCATCGCGGCGACCGCGCCGACGACCTCAAGTACATCCTCGAGCATCTCTCCGAGCTGGTGGTGAAGGAGGTGCACGGTTCGGGCGGCAAGGGGATGCTGGTCGGCCCGACCTCGAGCAAGGCCGAGATCGAGGAGTTCCACGGCCTGCTCAAGGCGCGGCCCGAGAACTACATCGCCCAGCCGACGCTCGCGCTGTCGACCTGCCCAACCTTCGTGGCACAGGGCGTGGCGCCGCGCCACGTCGACCTGCGGCCGTTCGTGCTCTCCGGAAAGAAGATCACCATCGTCCCCGGCGGCCTGACCCGCGTCGCGCTGAAGGAGGGCTCGCTGGTCGTGAACTCCAGCCAGGGCGGCGGGACCAAGGACACCTGGGTCCTGGCTCCCGATGTCTAAGGCGATGCCCCCGTACGCCCACTCCAACACACACCTCACCCTGAGGAGCCGCGCGCCGCGCGGCGTCTCGAAGGGTGGGCCGCTCCACGACTGTTGCCACCCTTCGAGACGCTCGCTGCGCTCGCTCCTCAGGGTGAGGTCGTGTTCGATCGAGACGATTCATCGGACCGCGCCACTCCAGTGGCGCCTCGTTGGACCGCGGGCTTCCAGCCCGCTCATGAGCGCGAAGGATGCGCGCGGTCCATACGACACGAGCGCCACTGGAGTGGCGCGGTCCGATGAGCGTGGGGCCCAGCCATGCTGAGCTCGACCGCGAAGAACATCTACTGGATGGGCCGCTACCTGCAGCGGGCCAAGACGACGGCGCGGCTGATCGAGGCGACGCAGCGCATGGCGCTGCAGTCGAGCGGCGAGGAGGCCGAGGGCGTGGTCGCGATCTTCGGCATGGACGACGAGTTCCGCGCCCATCAACAGCAGCAGCAGCAACAGCAGCAGAGCCAGGGCGGCCGCCGCCGGCTCGCCGACCTGGTCGACTTCCTGGCCTTCGACGAGACCAATCCGTCGTCGATCGTCTCGTCGATCGGCCAGGCGCGGCGCAATGCCCGCGAGGAGCGCAACAACATCACCGTCGACGTCTGGGAGAGCCTGAACGGCCTGTGGCTGGAGCTTTCCGCCAAGCTGCGCGGCAACCGCGCCTCGCTCGATCGCGGCGCCGTCATCGAATCGGTCAAGAAGCAGGCGGTGATGATCTTCGGTGCGGCGCAGGTGACCCTGTTGCGCGATGAGGCCTACAACTTCTTCCAGCTCGGCGCGTTCCTCGAGCGCGGCGACAACAGCGCGCGCATCCTCGACGTGAAGTACCATCGCCTGATGCCGGACGGCAGCCCGCGCGCCGAGCAGCTCGACTACTTCGCCTGGTCGGAGCTGCTGGCCTGCATCGGCGCGGTGCGCACCTATCGCCGCATCTACCGCAGCTCCCTCGATCCGATGAAGATCGCCGAGCTGATGATGCTGCGCCGCGACGTGCCGCGCTCGGTGCATCACTGCCTCTGGATGGTCGACCTCAACATGCGCGAGCTGGCCGAAACCTACGGCACGCGCGGCGAGGCGGACCGGCTGGCGGGCGAGCTGCATGCACGGCTGCGCTACGCCCGCATCGACAAGATCTACGAGATCGGCCTGCACGCCTTCCTGGGCGGCGTGCGCGCCGACATCGCCACCCTCAGCGACACGATCGGCCGGCAGTTCCTGCTGGACTAAACCATGCGCTACTCGGTCCACCATCTCACGCGCTTCGAGTTCGATCAGGCGTCGGGCCATTCGATCCACGACGTGCGGCTCACGCCGTTGCCGGCGAGCGGCCAGCGCGTGCTGTTCTGGCGCATCGAGGGGCCGGGCAAGCGCTCGGACTGGAACGACGGCCACGGCAATCCGGTAACGACCTTCTCGGTGGCGCAGTCCCACGACTCGGTCGAGATCGAGGTACACGGCCTCTACGAGTACAGCGGTGCCGACCAGTGGCTGCGCTATGCCGAGACGCCTTCGCTGCCGCCACCGTTCTGGCTGCGCAACACCGGCATGGCACGCCATGACGAGAGCTTCGATCCGCTGATCGAGGGCCTCGCCGCGCAGATTGCCGACCCGACCGGCCGCGTGACGGCGCTGCACGAGCTGATGCAGCGGGTCGGGGCGCGCGTGGCCTACAAGACGGGCGTGTCGACTGTCGACACCAGTGCCGCAGAGGTTCTGAAGCGCGGCGCCGGCGTGGCGCAGGACATGACGCACGTCTTCATTGCGTCGTGCCGGCGCCTCGGCGTGCCGGCGCGCTATGTCAGCGGCTACCTGCGCAACGACGATGCCGAGCTGCATGTCGGCCGCACCAGCCATTCCTGGGCCGAGGCCTGGGTGCCGGGGCTCGACTGGGTCGGCTTCGATCCGGCGAACGCCATGTCGCCGCGCGGCGACAGCCTCCGGGTCGCGGTCGGTCTCGACTATCGCGACGCCGCGCCGGTCAGCGGCCGGCGCGTCGGCTTCGGCGATGCGAAGATGACCGTCGAGGCCTCGGTGCGGATGGTGGCATGACCATGACGAAGCCGGAGATCGTCGGCTCGACGCGCGTGGTCCGCATGGTGTGCGAGGAGAAGGGGATCGACTACACGATGATGCCGCGGTGCCCTCTTGCCTTCCCCCGTCTGCGGGGGAAGGTGGCGCGCAGCGCCGGATGGGGGTCTCCACAGCGTCCAACAGGCTCGCATGATCCCCTTCCGGCCCTTCGGGCCACTTTCCCCGCAGACGGGGGAAGGCATGAGTCTGCTTTGAATCGGGAGGAAAATTTGGCGCAGGCCTGACGAGAAATAGTCCCTCTCTCCTTGCGGGATAAGTCCTCCGCCAGTAGTTTCGCGCCCGTTTTGTCATCCGCCCGAAGGAGGCGTCAGCGTTATGGCGTTCATTGCCGACCGTCTTGGCCGCATCAAGCCCTCTCCGACCAATGCCGCGCAGGGCAAGTTCCTGGAGATGAAGGCGGCGGGCAAAGACGTCATCGGCCTCGCCGCCGGTGAGCCCGACATGCCGACGCCGGACCATATCAAAGAGGCGGCGATCGCGGCGATCCGCAACAACGACACCAAGTACACCGCGGTGCCCGGCACGCCGGCGCTGCGCCAGGCGATCGTCGGCAAGATGAAGCGCGACCATGGCCTCGACTACAAGCCGAGCCAGACCGTCGTCACCTCGGGCGGCAAGCAGATCATCTTCAATGCGATGCTCGCGACCCTGAACCCGGGCGACGAGGTGATCATCCCGGCACCCTACTGGGTCTCGTACCCGGAGATGGTGATGTTCGGCGACGGCACGCCGGTCATCGTGCAGTGCTCGGAGGCGCACGGCTTCAAGCTTCGGCCCGAGGATCTCGACCGCGCGATCACGCCCAGGACCAAGTGGCTGATCCTGAACTCGCCCTCCAACCCGACCGGTGCCGCCTACACCAGGGCCGACCTGCGGGCGCTGTGCGACGTGCTCTTGAAGCATCCGCAGGTCCACATCCTGACCGACGACATGTACGAGAAGCTCGTCTACGACGACTTCCAGTTCGCCACGCCGGCCGAGGTCGAGCCCAAGCTGTACGACCGCACGCTCACCATGAACGGCGTCTCGAAGGCGTACAGCATGACCGGCTGGCGCATCGGCTACGCCGCCGGCCCGCAGAAGCTGATCGATGCCATGATCACGGTGCAGAGCCAGAGCACCTCGAACGCCTCGTCGATCAGCCAGGCGGCATCGGTGGCGGCGCTCAACGGACCGACCGATTTCATCGCCAAGAACGTCGCGGTCTTCAAGCAGCGCCGCGACCTGATCGTGTCGATGCTGAACCAGACCAAGGGCCTGAAGTGCCCGCGGCCGGAGGGCGCCTTCTACGTCTATCCGTCGTGCGCCGGCGCGATCGGCAAGAAGACGCCGGACGGCAAGGTGATCAAGGACGACACCGACTTCGTGAACTACCTGCTCGAGGCCGAGGGCCTGTCGGTGGTGCAGGGCTCGGCGTTCGGCCAGGGCCCGGCCTTCCGCATCTCCTATGCGACCGCGACCGACATCCTCGAGGAGGCCGGCCGCCGCATCCAGCGGGCCTGCGCGGCGCTGTCGTAAATCCCGAGCCAGTTCCCATATTCAACGGCCGGCCCTGCAGGGCCGGCCGTTCTGTTTTTCAGAGTAGGCGTAATGAGTACCGCAGTCGTCGAGAGGGAGAGGCAGAAGGAGAGCGAGGGCGAGGGGCTGCCGCAGCCGCGGCGGACCTGGGTGATGCTGGCGGTGGTGTGCGGCGTCTCGCTGATGAGCCTCGACAGCGCCATCGCCAACATCGCGTTGCCGACCATCGCTCGCGATCTTTCCGCGAGCGAGTCGACCACGGTGTGGGTGGTCAACGCCTACCAGCTCGGCTCGGTGCTCTGCCTGCTGCCCGCCGCGGCGCTCGGGGAAATCCTCGGCCTGAAAAAGGTCTATGCGGCGGGCCTCGTCCTCTTCTCCCTGTCGTCGCTGGCGTGCGCTCTCGCACCGTCGCTCGGGCTGCTGATCGCGGCGCGGCTCGCCCAGGGTGTCGGCTGCGCCTGCATCGCCGCGATCGGGCCGGCGGTGATCCGTGACATCTATCCGCGCCGGCTGATCGGCGTCGGCATCTCCATGGTCGCCCTCTCGGTCGCAGTCGGCGGCGCGGCAGGCCCGACGATCGCTTCGCTGATCCTGTCGGTCGCGCACTGGCCGTGGCTCTTCCTGGTCAACATTCCCGTGGGCATGATCGCAGTGCCGCTGTTCGTCACGCTGGCGCGGCCGGGCAAGCCGCAGCCGCAGCCGCGGCCGTTCGATGTCGTCGCGACCGTCCTGAGCGCCGCGGCGCTCGGGCCGTTGCTCATCGGGGTCGACAGCCTCGGCAGCGGCGATCACACGCTGGCGCTGGCTGAGATCGCCTTCGGTCTGGCGTGCGGCGCGCTGCTGGTCTGGCATCAGCTCGGGCGGAAGAATGCGCTGCTGCCGCTCGATCTCCTGAAGATCCCGCTGCTGTCGCTCTCGGTCGTGACCTCGATCTGCTCCTATTCGGCGCAGATCCTGGCGTACGTGTCGCTGCCGTTCCTGTTCGAGACGGTGATGCATCGCTCGCAGGTCGCGACCGGCCTGCTGGTGACGCCATGGCCCTTGATGATCGTTCTCGCCGCGCCGATCGCCGGCCGGCTCAGTGCGCACTATCCGGCGGCGATCCTGAGCAGCATCGGCCTCGCCGTCATGGCGATCGGCCTCGGCCTGCTGGCCGCGATGCCGGACCAGCCGGCAGACTGGAACATCGCCTGGCGCATGGCGCTCTGCGGCGTGGGCTTCGGCTTCTTCCAGACGCCGAACAACGCGACCATCCTGACCGGGGGACCGCCGAGCCGCTCGGGCGCGGCCGGCGGCATCCTCGCGGTCGCGCGCACGCTCGGCTGGTGCATCGGCTCGGCGCTGGTGACCCTGATCTTCGCCCTCTCGCCGACCGGCGCGACGATGCAATGCCTGCTCGTCGCCTGCGGCTTCGCCACGGTGGGCGCGATCGTCAGCGTCTCACGCGGCGCGGTGAGACGGCGCTGACCTAGTCCCTGGCGTCGGCGGCGACCTGGACCTTGATCATCTTGTCCGGGTTCGAGGGCGGCTCGCCCTTCTTGATCTTGTCGACGTGCTCCATGCCGGACGTGACCTTGCCCCACACGGTGTACTGGCCGTCGAGGAAGTTCGCGTCCTTGAAGCAGATGAAGAACTGGCTGCGCGCGCTGTTGGGATCGTTGGTGCGCGCCATCGACACGGCGCCGCGGCTGTGCGGCTCCTTGCTGAACTCGGCCGGCAGGCGCTCGCCCATGCCGCCCATGCCGGTGCCGTCGGGATCGCCGGTCTGCGCCATGAAGCCGTCGATCACGCGATGGAACACGATGCCGTCGTACTTGCCCTCGCGCACGAGCTTCTTGATCTGGGCGACGTGCTTGGGCGCCAGATCGGGGCGCATCTCGATCGTGACGCGGCCGTCCTTGAGGTCGATGTAGAGCGTATTTTCCTTGTCCATGGTTCCTACTCCTTCACGTCAGCCGCGACACGGACGCGGATCATCTTGTCGGGATGGGCGGGCGGCTCGCCCTTCGCGATCTTGTCGACGCACTCCATGCCCTTGGTGACCTTGCCCCACACCGTGTACTGGCCGTTGAGGGAGGGCGCGGGGGCGAAGTCGATGAAGAACTGGCTCTGCGCGCTGTTGGGATCGCTGGTGCGCGCCATGCCGACGGTGCCGCGCTCGAACGGCTCCTTGCTGAACTCGGCCGGCAGCTTGTCGCCCATGCCGCCGCGGCCGGTGCCCTCGGGGTCGCCGGTCTGCGCCATGAAGCCCGCGATCACGCGGTGGAAGACGATGCCGTCATACTTGCCGGCGCGCGCCAGCTTCTTGATCTGGGCGACATGCTTGGGCGCAAGATCGGGGCGCATCTCGATGACCACCCGGCAATTGTCCTTGAGGTCGATATAGAGCGTGTTTTCGGGATCGGCCGCGACGGCGCTCGCCGAGGCCAGCAGCGCGAGGAGGAAGGCGGGCAGGGCCAGACGCATGACATCTCCTGTGTGGGGCCGGGGGCCGCGCGACCATACTGGCGACGCCTCGAAAGACAAGCAGCGAATATTTCCAGTGGCGCGTGCAAATTGCCGTGGCCTTTCCCGTGCGGGCGCGGTTAGAGTGCGCGCCGGCCGCGGCGCGCGCGTGGGTTCAAGAGCGCGCACGGCCCTGGTGGGATCACTCGGATTGAGCGATGACCGCAATGAGCAGCGGGGGGAGGCCTTCGGGCAGCCCCAATCCCCTGAGCTCGGCGAGCGAGCGGCCGCATGCCGATCAGTCGCTTCACAGCGACCAGTCGCGTGTCCGCGACGAATCGCGGCCGCGTACGCTCGACCAGATCTTCCCGATGCAGGGTGACGCCAACCGGACCCGTGAAATGCAATCGGCGTGGCGCTCGTTCTGCCGCGATCGCCTGGACGCGGTGCGCGGCGTGCTGGAGGCTGGCCGCTCGCCGCCGGAGATTGCCTATCAGCTGGGCGAGCTGCTGCACAACCACTTCCGCACGCGGGGTGTGACGCTCACGAGCTACGAGTTGCGCCGCCTGGTTGCCGAGCTGCTGTTGCTGCACGACCCGGCCGAGGAACGGCACGAGCCGGTGCCGACGCCTCCACCTGCCACGTCGCCGACCCTGCCGTCGGCGCCCGCCCCGACACTTCCACCGACGGTTGTCGCCGTGCCGGAGGCGACGCCCAAGAAGGAGCCGGCGCCAAAGTCCCTAGGCGCGCCTCGGCCGCGCGCCGCCGCGCCGCCGGCGATCGTGCCGGTCGTGGCCTTCGAGCGCGAGCCGCGGCAGCCTTGGCTCGGCGATCAGCCGCAGGCGCCGGCGCCGCCGGTGGTCGCCGAGAAAGCGCTCGAGCCGCCGCCATCGCCGATCGTCAAGGTGACGCCGCGCGAGCCTGCGCCGCCTGAACCCGCACCGTTTGGGCGCCTGCTGTCCCGTGCGATCGAGCTCGCCAAAGGTCGGCCCGCGCCGCAGCGCCCGGACTCCGTGGCCGTCGCCGTCGAGGAGCCGCCGCCGCTTCCGCCAGCGAGCGCGCCGCCGACTCTGCCGCCGGTTGCAGCGCCCGAAACGCCGCCCGTCGCCCCCGAAAAGCCGCCGGCCGTTTCCTCGACCGAGATGGCGAAGCTCGGCCTGATCGACCGGCTGTGGGCGGACCGCTCGATCCAGGCGATCTTCGTCAATGGCGTGCAATCGGTGTTCGTCGAACGCGCGGGCGCCCTGCACGCCGTCAAGGAAGTGTTCCGCGACGACGCGCATCTCGACGAGCTGGTCGCCCGCCTGGTCGGGCGGCCGGACAGCGGCATGGCCGACTTCCAGTTGCGCGACGGCACGACCGGCTTCGTCATCCTGCCGCCGCATGCGCCGGCCGGTCCGGTCCTGACCATGCGCCGCGCCGATCCGGGTCAGGCGACGCTCGACAAGCTCGTGACGGGCGGTGCGCTCGACCGGCCCGTCGTCGAGCTGTTGCGGATGGGCGTTCGCGCGCGGCTCAACATGCTGGTCACCGGCCCGCAATACTGCGGCAAGACCGCGCTTCTGGCCGCGCTGGTGCGCGATCTCGAACCGTCGATGCGCGTCGTCACCGTCGCCGCCCATCGCCATTTCGCCTGGCCGATGGCGTCGAAGGTCGAGCTGGTCGCCGTATCGCCGGCGTCGATCGCCAAGCTGATTCCGCCTGCGGCTAAGCTCGAGCCGCACCTGCTGGTGCTGGACGATGTGGCGCTGCAGGACATTGCCGCGCTGGCGGAGCGCCTGCTGCGCGGTGCACCCGGGACTCTCGCCGCGCTCGGCACCGAGGCGATATCGGACGCGCTGATCCGCTCGGCCGACCTGGTGGCGCGCATCGATCGCGACGGCGACGGCACGTTCCGCGTGCTGGCAGTCGAGGACTCGGCCGGGGCGGTGATCTTCCGCCACGAGAGCGGCAAGCTGGTGCGCGGCACGGCCACGCCCGCATTTGCTCCCACCCTGCAGGCGCGCGGGCAGGGCGCGGCGCTCAATAAGTTATTGACGTAAAAGCGCGACTGCGACCGGCCGCCACATACCGACGGCCCTCGAAAACCCGTTACCACCAACTCCTATATCTGGTACTAACCGCTTTGAATTGCGGGGGATTTTGCCAATCGGAAGATTCCCTCGCGCAAGCGGGCTCAGGGGACGAACGTATGGTCGGCACGCGGTGGTTAGGCACGTTTATCGGATCGCTGCTGGCGAGCCTGTTGGCGTTCGGTGCGGGGGCGGGTAGCGCCGTCGCCCAGGCGAAGGTGCCGGTGATCGGCATCCCGCACGACTGGCAGATGGGCTTCCCCGACTCCTTCACGCCGGTCCAGCAGCATCTCGCATCGCTGCACGACCTGCTGCTGGTGATCATCACCCTGATCTCCCTGTTCGTGCTGGCGCTGCTGCTCTACGTGGTCTTCCGCTTCCACGCCTCGCGCAACCCGACGCCGAGCACGATCACGCACAACACCGTGCTCGAGATCGCCTGGACGATCATCCCGATCCTGATCCTGGTGGTGATCGCCATCCCGTCGTTCCGGCTGCTGTACTACGGCGACAAGGCGCCGGACGCGGCGATGACGGTCAAGGTGACCGGTCACCAGTGGTACTGGCAGTACGAATATCCCGACCAGGGCAACTTCTCGGTCGACAGCCGCATGCTGGCCGAGGCCGACCGCGTCAAGCAGAAGCCCGACCAGCCGCGCATGCTGGCGGTCGACAACGAGATGGTGATCCCGGCCAACACCGTGATCCGTGTCATCGGCACCGGCGCCGACGTCATGCACGGCTGGACGGTCTGGGGCTTCGGCATCAAGAAGACGGTGATCCCGGGCCGCCTCAACGAGGGCTGGATCGAGGTCCCCAAGGAAGGAATCTACTTCGGCCAGTGCTCGCAGATCTGCGGGCAGGACCACAACTACATGCCGATCGCCGTGAAGGTGGTCTCCAAGGCCGATTTCGACTCGTGGGTTGCGGAGAAGAAGAAGGCCGCCGGGCTCGTGCCGGCGACAGGGCCTGCGACGGGCCTGGCTTCGGCTTCCACGATCCCCACCAACCGCTAAGCGCTCCGCAGGAGAGGACACATGGCCACCGCGCACGGCGCCGCCGCCCACCACGACGACCACCACACGCCCCACGGCATCACCCGCTGGCTATACAGCACGAACCATAAGGACATCGGCACGATGTACCTGATCTTCGCCATCATCGCGGCGTTGATCGGGGGTCTCTTCTCCGTCGTGATGCGCCTCGAGCTGCTGCACCCCGGCGTGCAGTACTTCGCCGGTGCGGACGGCACGCCCGACGGGCACCTCTGGCAGACGATCGTGACCGCGCACGGCCTGACCATGGTGTTCTTCGTGGTCATGCCGGCGCTGATCGGCGGGTTCGGCAACTGGTTCGTACCGCTGATGATCGGCGCGCCGGACATGGCCTTCCCGCGCATGAACAACATCAGCTTCTGGCTGCTGCCGCCCGCCTTCATCCTGCTGCTGCTGTCGGCCGTGATCGGCGGCGGCGTCGGCACCGGATGGACGATCTACCCGCCGCTCACGATCCAGCAGGGCGCGGGCATGGACATGGTGATCTTCTCGCTGCACATCGCGGGCGCCAGCTCGATCCTGGGCGCGATCAACTTCATCACCACGATCTTCAACATGCGCGCGCCGGGCATGACGCTCCACCGCATGCCGCTGTTCGCCTGGTCGATCCTGGTGACGGCGTTCCTGCTGCTGCTCGCCCTGCCGGTCCTGGCGGGCGCGATCACCATGCTGCTGACCGACCGCAACTTCGGCACGCACTTCTTTGACCCGGCCGGCGGCGGTGACCCGACGCTGTTCCTGCACCTCTTCTGGTTCTTCGGCCATCCCGAGGTGTACATCATGATCCTGCCGGCCTTCGGCATCGTCAGCCACATCGTCTCGACCTTCTCCAAGAAGCCGATCTTCGGCTACCTGGGCATGGCGTACGCGATGGTGGCGATCGGCGTGGTCGGCTTCGTCGTGTGGGCACACCACATGTTCACGGTGGGCATGGACGTCGACACCCGCGCCTACTTCGTCGCCGCGACGATGGTGATCGCGGTGCCGACCGGCGTGAAGATCTTCTCCTGGATCGCGACGATGTGGGGCGGCTCGATCCGCCTCGAGATCCCGATGCTGTGGGCGATCGGCTTCATCTTCCTGTTCACCGTCGGCGGCGTGACCGGCGTCGTGCTGGCCAACGCCGGCGTCGACTACGCCCTGCACAACACCTACTACGTGATCGCGCACTTCCACTACGTGCTGTCGCTCGGCGCGGTGTTCGGCATGTTCGCGGGCTTCTACTACTGGTTCCCGAAGATGTGCGGCCGCATGTATCCGGAGTGGGCGGCCCAGGTGCACTTCTGGACGATGTTCATCGGCGTGAACCTGACCTTCTTCCCGATGCACTTCTCGGGCCTCGCCGGCATGCCGCGCCACTATCTCGACTATCCCGACGCGATGGCGCACTGGAACTTCATCTCGTCGATCGGCGCGTTCATCTCGTTCGGCTCGACCCTCTTCTGGCTGGTCTTCGTGGTGTTCGGCACCATCTTCGCCGGCCGCCGGGTCGAGGCGAACTACTGGGGCGAGGGCGCCACGACCCTCGAGTGGACCGTGGCGTCGCCGCCGCCGTTCCACACCTTCGAAGAGCTGCCGCAGATCTCGCCGACGGCCCACCACTAGAGGATTTGGGTAGCGAAGGCGCCCTAGCGGCGCCTTCGCCTTGAATAGGGCAATGACCGACACCGCACACAGCCTCTGGACGACCACCACCGCGCCGGCGCGCGTGAAGGATTATGTCGACCTCCTGAAGCCGCGCGTGATGTCGCTCGTGGTCTTCACCGGGCTGGTCGGCGTGCTGATCGCGCCGGCGCACATCCATCCGTTCGAGGCCGTCCTCGCCGTGGTGGCGATCGCGCTCGGCTCGGGCGCGGCGGGGTGCATCAACATGTGGTTCGAGCGCGACCTCGACGCCCTGATGGCGCGCACCGCCAACCGGCCGCTGCCGGCCGGCCGGGTCGAGCCGGACGATGCGCTGGGCCTCGGCGTCCTGCTGTCGATCTTCTCGGTGCTGCTGATGGCACTGGCGACCAATTTCGTCGCCGCCGCGCTGCTCACCGCCGCCATCCTGTTCTACGTCTTCATCTACACGATCTGGCTGAAGCGCCGCACGCCGCAGAACATCGTGATCGGCGGCGCCGCCGGCGCGTTTCCGCCGATGATCGGCTGGGCCGCGGTGACGGGCGACGTCTCGGCGGTCGGCATCGCGCTGTTCCTGCTGATCTTCCTGTGGACGCCGCCGCACTTCTGGGCGCTCGCGCTCTACCGCAGCGACGACTATCGCCGGGCCGGCGTGCCGATGCTGCCGGTGGTGGCCGGGCCGCGCGCGACCAAGCTGCAGATGCTGGTCTACACGGTGGTGCTGGTGCCCGTGGCGCTCGCGCCGACCCTGCTCGGCGCGGTCGGCTGGCTGTACGGCGCGGTCGCGGTGGCGCTGAGCGCCGGGTTCATCGGCCAGGCGATCGCGGTCTGGCGCGCCCCCGACGATCGTCGCGGACATGGCGCCGCCAGGCGCATGTTCAAGTTCTCGCTGCTGTATCTCGCCGTGCTGTTCGCGGCGCTGCCGATCGACCGGCTGTTCCTGGGATGAGCGTCATGGCTGACGACAACCGCCGTCCCGGCGACACTGACCGCCATCGCCAGCAGCGGGGCAAGAACCTGTTCATGTTCTTCTTCCTGCTCGGACTGGCGGCGATCTTCTTCGGCCTCACCATCGTGCGCATGGGGGGCAAGGGCTGATGGACAGGAACGCCCGCATCGCCTGGACGCTCGTGCTGGTGACCGCCGGCATGCTGGGCATGGCCTACGCTGCGGTGCCGCTCTACCAGGCCTTCTGCAAGGCGACCGGCTTTGCCGGCACACCGCTGGTCGCGCAGTCCGACGACCGGCCGGTGATCGCCCGCACCGTCAAGGTGCGCTTCGACACCAACGTCGATCCCGGCCTCGCGTGGCGCTTCGAGCCGGAGCAGCGGCAGGTCACGGTCCATCTCGGCGAGGAGAAGCTGGTCTTCTTCCGCGCCACCAACCTGTCCCAGCGTCCGATCGTCGGGGCCGCGAACTACAACGTCACGCCCGAGCGGACCGCCGGCTGGTTCAACAAGATCCAGTGCTTCTGCTTCACCGAGCAGCTCCTGAAGCCGGGCCAGTCGGTCGACATGCCGGTCACCTTCTTCGTCGATCCCGACATGGCGAAGGACCGGGCTTACGACGACATCAACACCATCACTCTGTCGTATACGTTCCATGAGGCGAAGACGCCGCGCGCCAAGGAGTTGCTGCGCGATGCGTCCGCCAACGAATCCGGAAAGGGGAGCTGAACCAATGGCCGACACGCACGGCGCACCGAACCATCCATACCATCTGGTCAATCCCAGTCCCTGGCCCGCCCTTGGCGCGCTCGGCGCCTTCGTGCTGTTCTTCGGGTTCGTGCTCGGCATGCATCCCGACCTGCTCGGCAAGGGCGTGGAGGCCTTCCTCAAGTCGATCCAGTGGTGGGTGGTCGCGCCCGGCCTGCTGCTCGTCTTCGCGGTGATGTACTGGTGGTGGAGCGACGTCATCGTCGAATCGCGCACCTACCACACTCCGGTCGTCCAGCTCGGCCTGCGCTACGGCATGATCCTGTTCATCGCCTCGGAGGTGCTGTTCTTCGCCGCCTTCTTCTGGGCGTTCTTCGATTCGGCGATCTACCACTCGGCGCCCGAGATGCCGCTGCGCACCGAGGCCAACGGCGGCATGTGGCCGCCCAAGGGCGTGACTGTCATCTCGCCGTTCGACCTGCCGTTCATGAACACGCTGATCCTGCTGCTCTCGGGCACCACGGTGACCTGGGCGCATCACTCGATCCTCGAGGGCAACAAGCGCGACGCGGTGCGCGGGCTGGCGCTGACCGTCCTGCTCGGCCTCAGCTTCACCGGCATCCAGGCCTTCGAGTACTTCCACGCGCCGTTCGGCTTCCGTGACAACATCTACTCGTCGACCTTCTTCATGGCGACCGGCTTCCACGGCTTCCACGTGATGGTCGGCACGACCTTCCTGATCGTCTGCCTGATCCGGGCGATGAAGGGCCAGTTCAAGCCCGACCAGCATTTCGGTTTCGAGGCCGCAGCCTGGTACTGGCACTTCGTCGACGTGGTCTGGCTTTTCCTGTTCTTCTGCATCTACTGGTGGGGCTCGGGCAACGCGCCGATCGAACGCTGAGGCGCGAGGACTCCCTCCCCAGTCTGCTAGGGAGGTGTCGCCGCGGATTACCGCGCCACCTCCCCCGCAGACGGGGGAGGGGGTATGAAAACCGCCGGGCAACCCCCGGCGGTTCGTCTTTTGGAGGATATCGCCCTGGCCAGCTGGCAAGCCCCGTCGCCGATCGACGTCGCCCTGCGCGGAGTCTGTCCGCGCTGCGGCCGCGGCAAACTGTTCCGCGGCCTGCTGACCGTGGTCGACCGCTGCCCGGTGTGCGATCTGGACTTGCGCGCGCACGACGCGGGCGACGGGCCGGCCGTGTTCGTGATCCTGGGGCTGGGCGCCATCATGATGATGCTGGTCTTCTGGGTCGAGTTCCGCTTCGAGCCGCCATGGTGGGTGCACGTCCTGTTGTGGGTGCCGTTCTCCGTGGCGGCGGCGGTATGGTTGCTGCGCTCGCTCAAGGCGCTGCTGATCAACCAGCAATACGTTCACCGCTCGACCTCGCTGGAGGAATGATGTTCAAGCTGCGGCCGCTTTTCTGGCCCACCGCGATGATGCTGCCGATCGTCGTGTTCGCGCTCGGCCTCTCCGTCTGGCAGATGGAGCGCCGGGAGTGGAAGCTGGGCATCCTCGAGCGCATCGCCGAGAACCAGGCGGCGGCCCCGATGCCGTTCGACGAGTTGATCAAGGGCGATCCGTTGCGCCGCGAGTACGGCCGCGTGCGGATCGCCGGGACGTTGCTGAACGACAAGGAGTTCTATCTCGGCGCGCGCAGCCTGAAGGACGAGGTCGGCATCCAGGTCATTACGCCACTGCGCACCGACGACGGCACGATCGTGCTGTTCGACCGCGGCTTCGTGCCGTCGGAGAAAAAGGATCCCAAGACGCGCGAGGCAGGGCAGCCGAGCGGCCGGGTCGAGTTGATCGGCATCGTGCGGCGCAGTCAGGTGAAGCGCTACTTCGCGCCCGACAACGACCCGGCGAAGAATTTCTGGTTCCATGTCGACGTGCCGCTGATGCGCCAGATGGCGGGCGGCAAGCCCGATCCCGTGCTCGACACCTTCTTCCTCGAAGCCGACGCGACCCCCAATCCCGGCGGCCTGCCGATCGGCGGCCAGACCCGACTCGATATTCCCAACGACCACCTGCAGTACGCCATCACCTGGTTCCTGATCGCGCTGGCGGGCATCGGCGTCTACCTCGCCTACCACTGGGAGAACGGCCGGCTCGCCGTGAACGGCCGCACGAAGGTGAAGACATGATCGCGCCCAATCTTCCCAACGATCCCTATGCGGAGCTCGAGCGCCGCTTCGCCCGCATGAGCGCGGTCGGCCGTGCCGGCGCCATCCTGAACTGGGACCGCTCGACCATGATGCCGGACGGTGCCAGCGAGGACCGCGCCGACCAGCTCGCGACGCTGGGCGTGATCGCGCACGAGATGATGGTCGCGCCCGACATGGCCGAGCTGCTGGCGCGCGCCGAGGACGGCAAGGCGGACCTCGATCCGTGGCGGGCCGCCAACCTGCGCGAGATGCGCCACGCCTGGATCCACGAGAATGCGCTGCCGTCCGACCTGGTCGAGGCGCGCACCCGCGCCTCGTCTGCCTGCGAGATGGTGTGGCGCGAGGCCCGGAAGAAGGCCGACTTCAAGGCGCTTCTGCCGACGCTCAGCGAAGTGGTCACCATCACCAAGCGGGTCGGCGAGGCCAAGGCCGCGGCGCTCGGCCTGTCGCTGTACGACGCGCTGCTCGACGAGTACGAGCCGGGCGGGCGCAGCCAGCGCATCGACACGCTGTTCGGGGAGCTCGAGGCCTTCCTGCCGGCGATGCTGCAGCAGGTGATGGAGGCCCAGAGGAAGAAGGGCCCGGCGCTGCCGCTCGACGGGCCGTTCCCGGTCGAGGCGCAGCGCAAGCTCGGCGTCGAGATGGCGCGCACCCTGGGCTTCGACTTCCATCACGGCCGGCTCGACGTGTCGGCGCATCCGTTCACCGGCGGCACTGCCGACGACGTGCGCATCACGACGCGCTATGACGAGGCCGACTTCACCCGCGCGCTGATGGGCGTGCTGCACGAGACCGGCCATGCGCTGTACGAGGCCGGCCGGCCGCGCGACTGGCGTCGCCAGCCGGTCGGAAATGCGCGCGGCATGGTGCTGCACGAGAGCCAGTCCCTGCTGATGGAGATGCAGGCCTGCCGCTCCGACGCATTCGTGGCGTTCGCCGCCGCCCGCATGCGCGAGACCTTCGGCAAGTCGGGCCTGGCGTGGGACGCGGCCAACATTCATCGCATCTACACCCGGGTCGAGCCCGGCTTCATCCGCGTCGATGCCGACGAGGTGACCTATCCGTTGCACATCATGCTGCGCTACCGCCTGGAGCGGCTGGTGCTGGCGGGCGATTTTGCGCTCGCGGACCTGCCGGCTGCATGGAACGACGGCATGAAGGAACTCCTGGGCATCGTGCCGCCGAACGATGCCGTGGGCTGTCTGCAGGATATCCACTGGCCGGATGGCGCCTGGGGCTATTTCCCGACCTACACGCTGGGGGCTCTGGCGGCGGCGCAGCTCTTCGCGGCGGCGCGCAAGGCGGTGCCGGACCTGATGGGCGCGATCGGCAAGGGGGATTTCGCATCGCTCCTGGCCTGGCTTCGTACGAATGTGCACGGCAAGGGCTCGCTGGCCGATACCGATACCATCCTGTCACAGGCCACCGGCGCGCCGCTGGGCACGGCGGCCTTCAAGGCTCATCTGGAATCCCGTTACCTGTCGGCGTAAGAGGGACTCATGCTCGAACTTCGCCCCAACTGCGAATGCTGCGACAAGGACCTGCCGAACGGCGCTCCCGACGCGCTGATCTGCACCTTTGAATGTACCTTCTGCGCCGACTGTGCGAACGGCCGGCTGGGCGGCGTCTGCCCCAACTGCGGCGGCAACCTCGTCTTGCGGCCGACCCGTCCGGAGCGGTCGCTGGCCCGGCATCCGGCCTCGACCAAACGGGTGAAGAAGGACCACGCCGCCTGCAGGCAAGTTGCCTGAACGCGCGATGAACTACATCAGCACCCGCCACGGCTCTGCCGGGAGCCCGACGTCGCTCGGCTTCGAGGACGTGATGCTCGCAGGCCTTGCCCGCGACGGTGGTCTCTATCTGCCGGCCGAGTGGCCGCAGTTCTCGAAGGCCGAGATCGCCGCGATGAAGGGCAAGCCCTATCGCGAGGTCGCCTATCGCGTGATGCGGCCGTTCGTGGGCAGTGCCTTCGACGAGATGACCTTCCGCCGGCTGATCGCCGAGGCCTATGCCTCGTTCGACGTGGCCGACGTGGCGCCGCTGAAGCCGCTCGACGAGGACCTGCACCTGCTCGAGCTGTTCCACGGCCCGACGCTCGCCTTCAAGGACGTGGCGCTGCAACTGCTCGGGCTGATGCTCGACCACACGCTGCAGCAGCGCAGCGATCATGCCACCATCGTCGGCGCCACCTCCGGCGATACCGGCTCGGCCGCGATCGAGGCGGTGCGCGACCGGCGCACGATCGACATCTTCATGCTGCATCCGCGCGGCCGGGTGAGCGAGGTGCAGCGCCGGCAGATGACGACGGTGCTGGCGCCCAACGTGCACAACATCGCGGTGCAGGGCACGTTCGACGACTGCCAGGATCTCGCCAAGGCCTGCTTCAACGACCTCGCCTTCCGCGACCGCCATGCGCTCACCGCGGTGAACTCGATCAACTTCGCCCGCGTGATGGCGCAGATCGTCTATTACTTCTGGGCCGCGCTGAAGCTCGGCGCGCCGGACACGCCGGTCGCCTTCACCGTGCCGAGCGGCAACTTCGGCAACGTCTATGCGGGTTACGCGGCCAGGCAGATGGGGCTGCCCGTGTCGCACTTCGTGGTCGCGACCAACACCAACGACATCCTGGCGCGCTTCTTCGACACCGGGACGATGACCACGTCCGAGGTCGTTCCGACGCTGTCGCCCAGCATGGACATCCAGATCTCGAGCAACTTCGAGCGCCTGCTGTTCGACCTGTACGGCCGCGACGGCAAGGCGCTGGCCGATGCCATGACCGCCTTCCGCAGCACCGGCACGCTCAACGTCGGCGCCAACGCGCTCGGTGGCGTGCGCGCGCTGTTCGACGCCGGCCGGCTGGATGACGAAGGCACGCTCGCCGCGATAGCCGCCTGCCGCAAGCGCTACGGCGAGACGCTCGATCCGCACACCGCCGTCGGCTACGCGATGGCGCAGCAGCATCGCCGCGATCCCAGGGTGCCGATGGTGGTGCTGGCGACGGCGCATCCCGCCAAGTTCCCGGACGCGGTGCAGAAGGCGACCGGCGAGCGGCCGGCGCTGCCGTCCAGGCTCGCCGACCTGTTCCAGCGCACCGAGCGGGTCGACGGCCTGACCAACGACGTAGAGGCGCTGAAGGAGCTGATCGACGATCGCATGGGAGCCAAGGCGCAGCGTCCACGGGTGCGGACATGAGCGAGGTCAAGGTCACCACGCTGGCGAACGGCCTGCGTGTCGCGGTCGACGAGATGCCGGAGGTCGAATCGGCCTCGCTCGGCATCTGGGTCGCTTGCGGCACCCGGCACGAATCGGCCGAGCTCAACGGCATGGCGCACATGCTGGAGCACATGGCCTTCAAGGGCACGCGCACGCGCTCGGCCCGTGCCATCGCCGAGGAGATCGAGAACGTCGGCGGCAGCCTCAACGCCTACACCGGTCGCGAGATCACGGCCTACCACGCCTCGGTCCTCAAGGAGGATGTCGGGCTCGGCGTCGAGATGGTCGCCGACATCCTGCGCAACTCGGTGTTCGATCCCGACGAGCTGCAGCGCGAGCGCGGCGTGATCCTGCAGGAGATCGGCCAGGCGCTCGACACGCCCGACGACCTGATCTTCGATCAGTTCCAGGAGACCGCGCTGCCCGACCAGCCGCTCGGCCGTCCTGTGCTGGGCACCGCCGATTCCGTCGAGGCGATCGGCCGCGACGACCTGTTCGGCTTCCTGGCGCGCCACTACACGGCCTCGAACATGGTTCTGTCGGCGGCGGGTCGCGTGCAGCACGACCAGATCGTCGAGCTGGCGGAGAAGCATTTCGGTTCGGTGCCGCGAACCCCGGCCAATGCCGAGACGCCGGTGCCGCTCGCCTATGTCGGCGGCGACGGCCGCGAGACGCGCACGCTCGAGCAGGTCCATCTCGTGCTGGGCTGTCGTGGCATCGGCTATCGCGATCCCGACTATTACGCGACCGCGGTCTACGCGACCCTGTTCGGCGGCGGCATGTCCTCGCGCCTGTTCCAGCGCATCCGCGAGGAGCGCGGCCTGGTCTACGGCATCCACTGCTTCAATGCGGCCTACGCCGACGGCGGTCTGTTCGGCATCTATGCCGGCACCGGCGAGGAGGATCTCGCCGAGCTGGTCCCCGCCGTGTGCGAGGAGTTCGCCGGCGTGGCCGATTCCCTCACCGAGCAGGAGCTGATCCGTGCCCGCAACCAGATCAAGGCCGGGACGCTGATGGCGCTTGAATCGAGCGGCTCGCGCTGCGAGCAGGCGGCCCGCCACCTGCTGATCCACGGCCGCCCGATTCCCTACGCCGAGATCGTCGCGCGCATCGAGGCGGTCGACCAGGCCGCTGTCCGCCGCGTCGCCCAGCGCCTGCTGCAAGGCAAGCTCACCCTCGCCGCGCTGGGCCCGATCGAAGAGCTCGAATCCCTGGACAAGATCGCCGCAAGACTGGCGGCTTAGCTCATCGGACCGCGCCATTCCAGTGGCGCTCATGGAATCGTTGCATCAAAGACGATGAGCGCCACTGGAATGGCGCGGTCCGATGAGTTTACGTCTTTCGCAATCGGGCATGACCCCAAGGCCAATAGGCTGGTTCCTTGACCAGGCCAGCTTTGAGCGGGTTGTTCTCAATATAGCCGACCGTCGACTCGAAATGCCGTTCGTTGCGGCTGTAGGTGTTCCAGTAGTCGTCTTGCCAGAACGGCCCTGAACGTCCCAATGCGCGATTGGCCATGCGCGCCGAAAATCGCTTCCAGGAACTGATGATATCGCCCAACCGATGGCCTGCGAGAGGTTCTATGAGAACGTGCACATGGTTGGGCATGATGGTCCATGCGATCAGTTGATAGCGTTCGCCATCGAAGTGAAGCAGGGCATCTTCCACGAACTGGGCTATTTCGGGCTGACGTAACCAACAAGCGCCCGATCCTTGGTCGAGGAATGCATCCCGGTTGGCATCACCGGCCGCGAGCTTCATCTGCTCGATTGCGTGTGCCGGCAAGCTGTCGAATAGCCGAAACGTGACGAACTGCAGGGTATCGGGCGAATCGAAATGCGGGAGATACCCGCGCGGATGCCAGCCTTTGGGTGTCATCGGACCGCGCCACTCCAGTGGCGCTCATCGTCTTTGGGGCATCGATTCAAGAGCGCCACTGGAGTGGCGCGGTCCGATGAGGTTACTTCTTCTCGGCGGCGGCCGGGACGGTGGTGGTGTGGCTCGCCATGCTGATGACGCCCTGCGAGACCGTCGGCGGGGCCGACTTCGGGCGCGGCGGCACGCCGATGGCGGCGCGTTCCTTGACCGCGATCACCTCGCTGGAATGGCGGATCAGGTTGTAGCGCAGCGCGGTGTAGAGGTTCACCGGGAACGGCATGTTGGCGTCGAAGTCGATGATCAGCACGACGCGGGTCTCCTGGGTCTGGTTCTTGACCCAGTGCTCGCGCGTGTCGTCGAACACCAGCGGCACGCCCTCCTGCCAGAAGAAGTGGTGGCCGCCGATCTCGATCCAGCAGTCCTCGGGGTTCTTCGGCACGATCAGCGGATAGTGGAAGCGGATCACGCCCGCCGCCGAGCCGCGATGCGGCGTGATCTCCGCGCCGCCCTGCAGGATCGAGAAGAGGGCGGTGTGCACGCCGGGGATGCGGGAGATCGCCTCGTAGGTGTCCGGCACCGCCGCGGTGTTCTCGGTGATCTCGTGGCCCCAGATCTTGAGGAGGAAGGTGCGCCAGGCGCGGCCCGGCACGAACAGGTCGCGCGGGTGGACCTCATGCAGCGCCGGGATCTCGTCGTGGTGGTCGAGCAGGTACTGCAGGTCGGCCTTGATCTTGTCGTGGCTCTTCCTGAGCTCGCCCAGCACCGGGAAGGCGCGCATCGCGTCGTCCCCGCCCAGCGGCAGCTTGGGCATGCGGCGCAGGATCATGTCCGACATGCGCAGGTTGAAGTTTTCGATCGGCTCCTGCGGCACCCAGATGTTCTTGGTGAGATAGAAACGGCCTTTTTGGCCGACGCCGGGATTGTCGCTCGCTTGCATGGGCGGGTGTGACCTAAAGGTATGTCGGGGCGGTGGGAACTTCTTACGTCAGGGTGAGCTTTTCAAGGCAGTGAATTGACGCGGCCGGGGCCCGTCCTGAGTCGCAAAATCTTACGCCAAGTCGTGGAAAACATGTAACAATTCTGCGCACAAGGGTACACTTCCGGGTCCGATGTTTCGATTCGCCGACGTTCCCAGCTCGCTTTCCGGGATGACCCGCATCCAGGGCAAGAAGGTGTTCCTGCGGGCGCCCAGCATGGAAGATTGGCCGGAATGGGCCGAATTGCGAGCCCGCAGCCGGTCCTTCCTGACGCCCTGGGAGCCGACCTGGCCGGACGATTCGCTGGGCCGTGACCATTTCAGGCGCCGGCTGCGCCAGCAGATCCGCGAATGGCGGGCCGGCGAGGCCTACGGCCTGTTCGTGTTCCTGAACGACAAGCGCCGGCTGGTCGGCGGGATCAATCTCAGCAACGTGCGCCGCGGCGTCGCCCAGGCCGCTTCGGTCGGCTACTGGATGGGCCAGCCCTATGCCGGGCAGGGCCTGATGACGGATGCGTTGCGCGCGACCCTGCCGTTCGTGTTCGACGAGCTTCGCCTGCACCGGCTGGAAGCCGCCTGCCTGCCGCACAACGAGCCCTCCAAGGCCGTGCTGTCCAAGGTCGGCTTCCACGAGGAGGGGCTGGCGCGGCAATATCTGCGCATCAATGGGCAGTGGGCCGACCACCTGCTCTTTGCCCTCCTGCGTGCCGACTACGATGCCCTTTTGAGAGCGAGCCGCTGAATGCGCAACCTCACGCCCGAGACCATCACCGACGCCTTTGCCCAGTACGCGAAGAACGCACCCTCGGCCCGCACCCGCGAGCTGCTGGTGAGCCTGGCCGGCCACCTGCACAGCTTCGTGCGCGAGAACAAGCTCACCCAGGCGGAGTGGGGTGCGGCGATCGACGCGCTCACCCGGGCGATGAAGTTCACCGACGACAAGCGCAACGAATACATCCTGTTCTCCGACCTGCTCGGCGTCTCCTCGCTGATCGACATGGTGAACGCCGCCAAGAGCGGCACGCCGTCGTCCGTGCTGGGCCCGTTCCATATCGAGGGCGCGCCCGAGCTGCCCAACGGCGGCGACCTGTGGAAGGGCCAGGTCGGCGAGCCGCTGGTGGTGAGCGGCAAGATCGCCGATGCGCAGGGTGCGCCGGCCAAGGGGACCGTGCTGGCGCTGTGGCAGAACTCCGGCAACGGCCTCTACGCCCAGCAGGATGCCCAGCAGAGCCCGACCAACTATCACGCGCGGCTGACGGTCGCCGACGACGGCACCTTCGCCTTCTCGACCGTGCGGCCCGTCTCCTACACGGTGCCGGACGACGGCCCGGCCGGCGACATGCTGCGCGCGCTGGGCCGCCATGCCTGGCGGCCCGCGCACCTGCACATGATCATCCATGCGCCGGGACGCTCGCCGCTGATCACCGAGTTCTTCCCCGACGACGACAAGTACCTCGAGCAGGACGCCGTGTTCGGCGTGCGCGCCGGCCTGGTGCTGCCGTTCAAGCGCGAGACCGACCGCGCCCGCCTGCCGGCGAATCTGGTGGCGGGCAACTCGCTGCCCATGCCGGTCTGGACCGCGACGCTCGACCTGAAGCTGCCGGCGGCGTAGCGAGCATCTCATCGGACCGCGCCACTCCAGGGGCGCTCATGACTCTGAGTGCGCCACTGGAGCGGCGCGGTCTGATGAGTTATTTCCTGCGGAAGGAAAAATTTCCGATCGGCCGGCGCGCGATATCCCGCGAAATGGCGCTCGCGATCGGTTTAAGGCGCCGAATCAGGCTCACGCGGCGAGTCCGTTGTGGGCAATGGACCGGTGTTTTTGCCCCTGTTCCTTAGGGAACACGCGCGGTCATTGCCCATAATAGGTGTTCGACGCGCGATCATGCAGAGTTGTGTGCGTCAAGTTCAGCAAAACGGTCATAGCGGGTGATGTTGGGCATGGTCGTCGCGGAGCCCCGTGTAGCGCCGCGGCGCCCATGCCCGCCCGCCGCATCAGGCGGCCAAGGCCCGTAGGGCGAGTTTCTTGTG
>DATGMK010000107.1:0-164809 GCA_035293665.1 Reyranella sp.
CGACCCTCAAGGTCGACGTAGCTGAACAGTGACCCACTTCGCTCATCCGAGCCGCGCATCACAACAACTCCCGCAAGCTACCGAGATCAGTGAATCATCTTCTTCGGTCCGATACGACGACTTTTTCAACAACCTGCTAGAACAGGCCGTGCAGCGACGGAGCCGTCAGGCCGTATCCGGAAAGAGCGTCACCCTGGCCATAACTCGCCGCAGTGCTCACCGAAATATCGACGGATGTGTGCATCGAGCCGCTGGAAAAGTCGACGGACCAGGTCGAGGAATGTGAGCTCGAAGTGTTTCCTCCGTAAGCGAACGCATCTGTCGCCGCGCTCGTGTGCGGAGTGCCGGGGTCCTGCGCCGCGGCCACGGCGTCGCCATAGGCGACAGCGGTTCCGGACCAGGCGGCCGTTTTGGTCGCGGTGAAGGTCGAGGTCTGGTCGCCCGCCGCAAGGGCTACGCTCGCGAAGCCGGCGGAGAAGGAATTGGTAGCTGTCGACATAACTCGACCTCCGGATCGGTTTCCGCTTTGAGCCAGATGGCTATACGGCGATCAAGCTCGTTGCGTGAACGAGCGAGAACTGGTTCTCGACAGTCGTGGCATCGCTCGAGGTGGCGGCCGCGGTGTCGGTCCCGTGCGTCTCGGCCACAGCGGATACCTGAGCAACATTGCCGCCGGAGGCGTCGGCAGTGCCATGGAAAGGCTGCTGGTGGACGATCACCACCGGCCCGTTGGGATCCGCTGAGCCGTTTGCGACTACGTGGAAGTGAAGAGTGGAGCCGGCCGATGCGTCCGTGCTTCCCTGCGTCGAACCGCTGCTTTCCCGAATCTGAATGACGTGCGCTCCCGATATGTCCAGGAACGTCGTGGCGTCGGCGGTCGGCGCGGAGCCTGTCGCCGCTGCCTGAAACGACGCGTCACCGCTCGCCGTCGATGCGTGCCCCGAGTCGTGTGCCGTAATGCTGACGGCGCCCGTCGCAGTGGTCGTGGTTCCTCCTGCGGTCGCGCTGCCCCCGGTCGCTACGACCAGACTGGGCGCGGTATCTGTGGATTGAACGTGCGAGGGTTCTGCCGGTGGCGTAGCCATTTCTGCAGCTCCTTCATCCCGGACCGATGCCGCCATCATAGAGGTGTGGACGGCGCTCCGGCCATTGACCTCATGACATAGACCCTTTGGTGCAACAGCGCGGTCCGGCTAGTCGTCACTCGACTCGGTGGCGTATCGCGCGCCATTGATGATGCCATCGTTGCCGTCGCCGCCGCTCTTTTCGCCGTGTTGTTCGGTGCCGTTTTCAGTCGGCCCTCGACTGGTCCAGGCAATGGCGACTTGCGTGCGGTTCACGACGCCAAGCTTGCGCATGATCTGCCGGACATAGACCTTCACGGTTCCCTCCCGAATGCCCAGCCGGCGAGCGATGGTCTTGTTGGAGTCGCCTCGGCTCAGCGAACTCAGAACAGCCTTCTGCCTTTCCGTTAGAGTGAAGCCCGCGCAGGACAACACAGGCTCTTCCCTGACGATCCGGACTTCGTTCAGACCGGGATCCCTTTGGACGTTGAGGTCGGCCGTTGTTGGCAAAGCGGAGTTTCGGCTGTGGCGCACCTTGACCGCAGGAAAGTAAGAGCCGCCTTCAAGAACGAAGGTGAGTGCCTGTCGGGCAAGATGAACGTCGGTGCCGGAAAAAAGAAATCCGTGTGCGCCGGCGTTCAGGGCGGCCACCACTTCCTCTTTGGTGTCGTTGTCGGAGAATACCACCAAAGACGTATCGGCTTGGCCCAGGCGCAAGAGCGTCCTGATCTCTTTCAGATGCTTGTGATTGGAAAGCGAGTCGCCGCCGACGTTGTAGATGATCAACCTGCAGCAGCCTTGGCCGCGAAGCCATTCCGCCGCATCGGCGGGTGGAAGCGACATTACTGTCGCCTTTGGAAAGGGAGAAATTCGGTCGAAGACGCCGACCAGACCGAGGTTTCTTAAAGGTAGGTAATCGACGACGAGGACAGTGAATGTCCCCGATCCCCCCGGCGAGCCCGACATTGTCGCCTCCCACGTGCGCGGTTCAAATCCGGCGTGCCAGCAACTCGAAGGAGCTGTTCGAATCGCGAGGGATTCAACCTCCCCGCGTCACCGCGTCCCTGAAGCGTCTGCGATGCTGTACCGCAGATCAGATTGCTTCCCGGACCCGTACTGCATCTCCCGCTTGTGCCGCCCACTCGGTCACTTGCAGGAAGCTGACAGCATTTTTTTCTCCGCGTCTGTCGGCAGCGCGACAGTTCGTCCGATAACGACGGATCGCGCCGTGGCAAAGTTGTGACGGAAAGATGAGGCCCCGCCAGCGCCGCCGTTCCGGGTTGGATGAGCTACCGAATCACCGTCCGGAAGCTGCGGCGGATGCGGAGCGAAGTCTTCGCTTACTAGCGTCTAATGTTGATTGGCCTCCGCAAGCCAGTGTCCGTCGACACGGCAGTGCCATAGCAGCTGCAGGCGTGTGTCGCGATCAAGCTCTTGTCCAGGAGGAGAATGCGATTGCGCTGTATCCGGATCGCGCCATCGCGTTCCAGCCTGTCCAGAATGCTCGTCGCCGTCTGCCGAGTTGCCCCGATTGCCACCGCCAACGTGTCGTGCGTGACCCGAAGTTCGTCGCTATGGCTCCGATCGAAGAATTCAAGGAGGATGCGAGCCAGGCGCGCTTCGGCTTTGTGGATGGCCAGGCACGCGGCCACTTGCATGCAATGAGCGACGAGCTCGTCCTGGCTCTTGTGAAGATGGTTGCCGAATACGGGCAGCTCTCGGCTGCAGCGAAGGAGGTCCCATCTTCCAAGGTGAAGAGCCGACCCTGGCATTTGAACTGTCTGTCTGGTGTACGACCGGCCGCCGGTGATGGCCCCACCGAGACCGACAATCCCCTCGCGGCCGACCATGCCGCATTCGATGTCCCGCCCCTCGGGCATTGGGAGCACCAGGGAAATTACCGCCGTTTCAGGAAACCAAACCGAATCGATTTGTTGGCCAACGGCAAGCAAGACTTGATGAGGCCGCAGGTCGACGTGACTAAGCCGTTTGGTGAGTTCCGTCAGCTCATCTGCTGGAAGAGCCGCTAGGACAGCATTGTCCGGCACTGTCATCCCCAGCATGGAGTCGTTAACCCAATGTTCATCATTGGGCCCAGGTTCGCGTCGCGCAGCGTCTGTTTGCTGCGGCGGTGATGACCAATCAGTGACGTCGCTCCGGTCATCTCAATGATATTCGAGACTATTCCATTAATTTACACTCACGTTGCTAACTTGTCGCGCGTCCCTTAAGTCCGTGCCGACTCAAGCCTCGACGGCCTCGGTCCGCAGCATCATCGCCAACGCGACGAGGTGTAGACGTAGGTTGTACGGCCGCTGCCGTAGAAGGCGAACGCGCCGACGATGAAGCCGAGATCGTAGAAGAAGCCGTTATTCGGGAATTCGTAGATCCGGACCGGGAAGAACAGGCTGGCGATCAGCGAGAACAGCGAGATGTAGCCGTGCACGAGGCCCAATAGCAGCCCGGGCAGCGGCGCCCCGCCCGACGGCGGCGGCTGGTGCGCGCAAGCGGCGAGGAGCGAGGCAAGAACAAAGACTCCAACCAGCGAGCGCCATCGCATTGTCGTCTCCTCAGCTCTTCGCCGCGACCTTGCCCATGCGGCTAGGGCCGCCGCGACAGCGCCAGCCAGACGCCACCGCCGATCAGGAAACCGCCGCTCGCACGGGTCATCCAGCGGATGCGCCGGGCCGACAGCATCCGGCCGGCGCGGCCGGAGGCGAGCGCGTAGGTGCTGTCGGAGAGCGCGGCGAACAGCATCGCGGTCAGGCCCATGATCAGGATCTGCAAGCCGTGGGGCTGCGCGGGATCGATGAACTGCGGGAAGAACGCGCCGAAGAACAGCAGCGTCTTGGGGTTGCTGAGCGCGACCAGCGCGCCCTGCATCACGAAGCCGTCCCGCGGCGTGCGCGGCGCCTTGCCGTCGCCATTGCCATCAACTTGGTCGCCCGACGAGCGGATCATCTTCCAGCCGAGCCATACCAGGTAGGCGGCCCCGGCCAACCGCACCCAGTCGAACCAGTGTCCCATCGCCTCGATCATCGATGTGAGCCCGATGCCGACGATGCCGATCATGATTGCCAGCCCGATCTGCGTGCCCAGCACGTTCAACAGCCCGGCACGCGTGCCGTGGCGCATGCCGTTGGCGAGGATCAGCGTCACCGTCGGCCCCGGTACGATGATGACGACCAGGCAGGCCAGGAGATAGGCAGCGTACAACTCGAGCGACATTGCGAACTCCCTTTCCTAACCCCGCAGCGCAACAGCCGGCGCCGACGGATTATCGTCATCCGACGGCATCGGCACGGGCACATAGTGATCGAAGGCGATGGTATAGGACCCGCGCCGCTGGGTCATCGACCGCAGCGTATTCTCGTAACCGAACGTGTTGGCGAGCGGGACCATCGCAGTGACCATCTGCGCCTCGGCGCGGCGCCCCAGCCCGAGCCCGGCTCGAACACCAGTTTGATGCCGGCGAACTGGCCTGAGCCGCCGGACCGCTGCTTGTGGGTGTAGTCGACCTCGACGCGTCGTCCGAGCGTCTCGCGATAGGCGACCTGCGGCGCGCTGACATTGATCGCACATTCGCGCCGTAGTCGATCGACGATGACCTCCAAGATGCGGCTCACCCTGACCCTTGATGACGGTCTGGCCAGTCTCAATGCCACGTGACCGGAATCCTCCCTCAGCCACGCGGCTCAGGGCAATGCCCAGCCGACCGGAATCGGCAGCAGACCGAGACTCGATCGCGAGCTCGACCAGGAACGGCATCAGAACCCGGCGGCGCGTCCCTTGAACGCCGCCGCATGCTCCAGTGCCGCCGCCGCCTTCAGCATCGTCTCCTCGTCGAAGGCGCGGCCGATCAGCTGCAGGCCGAGCGGCAGGCCGTCCTTGTCGAGCCCGACCGGCACCGAGATGCCGGGCAGGCCCGCCATCGACGCCGGGATGGTGAACATGTCGTTGAGGTACATGGTCACCGGATCGTCCATCTTCTCGCCGGCGGCGAAGGCCGCGGTGGGCGCGGTCGGCGTCAGCAGCACGTCGCACTTCCTGAAGGCCTCTTTGAAGTCGCGAGCGATCAGCGCCCGCACCTGCTGCGCCTTCTTGTAGTAGGCGTCGTAGTAGCCGGCCGACAGAACGTAGGTGCCGATCATCACGCGCCGGCGCACCTCCTTGCCGAAGCCCGCCGCGCGGGTGTTCTGATACATCTCGATCAGGTCCTTGCCCGGCACGCGCAGCCCGTAGCGCACGCCGTCATAGCGCGCGAGGTTGGACGAGCACTCGGCCGGCGCCACGATGTAGTAGGCCGGCAGCGCGTACTTGGTGTGCGGCAGCGAGATCTCTACGATGCCGGCGCCTGCCGCCCGCATCATGTCGATGCCCTTGTCCCACAGCGCCACGATCTCGGGCGCGGTGCCGTCGACGCGGTACTCCTTCGGGATGCCGACCTTCATGCCCTTGATGTCGGGATGACGCGCAGCCGCGGCGAAGTCCGGCACCGGCAGCGGCGCCGAGGTAGAATCCTTGGGATCGTGACCGGCCATGCCCTGCAGCAGGATCGCCGCATCTTCAACTGTCCGAGCAAAAGGTCCGGGCTGGTCGAGCGAGCTCGCGAACGCGACCACGCCCCAGCGCGAGCAGCGGCCGTAGGTCGGCTTCAGGCCGACGACGCCGCAGAACGAGGCGGGCTGGCGGATCGAGCCGCCGGTATCCGTGCCGGTGCTGCCCGGCACCATGTAGGCCGCGACCGCCGCCGCCGAGCCGCCGGACGAGCCGCCCGGCACCAGCTTGCGATTGTCGCCACGCCGCTTCCACGGATTCTCCACGCCGCCGAAATGGCTGGTCATGTTCGACGAGCCCATGGCGAACTCGTCGAGGTTGGTCTTGCCGACCATCACCGCGCCTGCCTTCCAGAGATTGGAAGTCACGGTGCTCTCGTAAGGCGGCACGAAGCCTTCGAGGATGTGGCTCGCCGCCGTGGTCCGCACGCCCTCGGTGCAGAACAGATCCTTGATCGCGAGCGGCACGCCTTCGAGCAGGCCCGTTTCGCCGCGCGCGCGGCGCTCGTCGGACGCCCTCGCCATCGCCCGCGCCTTGTCCGGCGTCTCGGTGATGAAGGCGTTGAGCGCGCGATGCTCGTCAAGCTTCCTGAGGTGCGCATCGACCACGTCAACGGCACTGGCCTCTTTCTTCGCCATCGCCGCCGTCAGCCCGGCGAGCGTGAGATCGGTGAGAGCCGCCATGGCCTACTCCACCACCTTCGGCACGGTGAAGAACCCGCCGGCATGCTTGTCGGTCGGGTCGATGTAGACCGCGCCGCCCGGCGCGTTGGCCAGGACTTTCTCGGCGATGCCCCCGTCGGTCACCTTGTCCTCGCGCATCGGCAGCGTGACGTCCGAAACGCTGGCCAGCGGCGCCACGTTGGCAGTGTCGACCTCGTTCAGTTGCTCGATCCAGGCAAGAATTCCCGACAACTCGCCGGCCAGCGGCTCGAGCTCCTCGTCAGGCACCTTCAGACGCGCCAGCCGCGCAATGCGCGCCACCGTCTCCTTGTCGAGCGACATCTCGAAAACTCCGGAATTCGCGTGATTCGGCGCGGTTGGTAGCCGGTTTGGTCAAAGCGGGCAACCGCCCCTCCTTATGCCCACCCCGATAGCCCTGCCCGCTCGGCGGAGGAATATGAGCCTCACAACTCCTTGGTCATGAAGATGCGGCTGGTGCCCGGCGGGTCGCACGGAATCTCGCCGAACACCCGCCAGCCGTACTTCTTGTAAAAGTCCGGCGCCTGAAAGCTGATCGTGTACAGCACCGCCCGCCTGCAGCCGCGGAAGCGGCCCTCCTCCTCGGCCATCGCCAGCAGCCGTTGGCCGATCCCGCCGCCGCGCAGGGTCTTGGGGAGGTAGACGAGGTCGAGGAACAGCAGCCCGAGCGACGACCGTCCGCTGATGCCGCCCAGCGTGTTGCCATCGGCGTCCTTGACCAGCACGGCCAGCGGCTTGTGGTCATGGATGCCGGTCTGCTCCTGGTTGTAGGCGGCCAATCCCCGCCCGATCACCTCGACGTCGCGCGGATCGGGTGCATCGGTCACGACGATGGTCTGTTCGGCCATCACGCCTCCTGCCGCAACAATTCGCGCATCGTACGGCCGCGATATTCTGTGCGCACCAGGCCGCGGCGCTGCAGCTCGGGCACGACCAGATCGACGAACTCCTCGATCGCGCCGGGGCAGTAGATCGGCGACAGCATGAAGCCGTCGCCGCCCGTCTCCTTGAGGAACCCCTCCATCTGGTCGGCGATCGACTGGGGCGTGCCGACGAATTGCGGCAGGCTGACGCTCTGGCCGTGACGCTGCGCCACCTCGCGCAGAGTCAGCGATTCGCCCGACGGCTTGCGGAATACTCTCTTGAGCCGCTGCAGCTCGGGCTCGGTGCGGTCGGCCATCGGCGCCTCGAGGTCGATTTTCGACAGGTCGTAGTCGGCGTGCGCCGACAGGATCGCCATACCGCCTTCGAGCGGCACCAGCTTGTTGTGCTCCTCCTGCTTCTCGCGCGCCTCGAGCTCCGTCGCGCCGATGATCGGCTGCATGCCGAACAGGATGCGGCAATGTTCTCGCGGTCGGCCGAAAAAGGCCATCCGGCCCTTGATGGCGTCGTAGTAGCGTTTGGCGTCCTGCGGCCGCGGCTGGATGGCGAAGATCGCGTCCGCATACTTCGCCGCAAAGTCGATGCCCTTGGGCGAGGTGCCGGCCTGCAGGATCGCCGGCCCGTCCTGTGGCGAGCGCACGACGTTGAGCGGACCGCGCGATTTGAAGAACTCACCCTGGTGCTCGATGCGCCGGACCTTGGACGAGTCGGCGAACCGCGCACCTTCGCGGTCCATCACCACTGCATCCTCGTCCCAGCTTGCCCAGAGCTTGCGGCAGACCTCGATGAACTCGTGCGCCCGGTCGTAGCGCAGGTCCGCCGGCGGCCGGTCGACGCCGAAATTGGCGTCCTGGTTGTGATTGATCGAGGTGACCACGTTCCAGCCGGCGCGACCGCCGGTGAGATGATCGATCGTCGCCCACAGCCGCGCGGCGTAGAAGGGGTGGTGCTGGCTGACCGAGAAGGTCGAGGCGACGCCGATATGCCGTGTCACCGCCGCCATGTAGGACAGGAGCGGGATCGGATCGTGCTCGGGCGCCTGCGCCGCGTAGCGCAGCGCCGGATCGAGCGAGCCGCGATAGGTGTCGGAGATGTAGTTGAGGTCGGCGAAGAAGACCATGTCGAACATCCCGCGCTCGCAGACCCGCGCGATGTGCTGGTAGAGCTCGGGCCGCGTCCAGTCATAGCCGGCCGCCGCCGTCTTCGGATGCCGCCACATGGCGAGGCTGTGATAGGTCGGCCCATGCACCAGGAATTGCGCGAGATGCATCATCGCCATGGTCAGGCGCCGCCCGGCGTCGAGGCCGCGTTGCGCTGCGCCGCCACCTTTTCGATCGCGCTCCGGACCTCGGGCCGCTGCTCGAGCAGGCGGTTGAAGTCGCGCTTGGACAAGGCCAGCAGGTGACTGTAGCCGTCGGAGATCACGTCGGCATTGCGGGGCTTGTTGTCGAGCAGACCCATCTCGCCGAAGAAGTCCCCCTCGCGCAGCTGCGCGACGCCGCCCTCGCGCTCCACCCTTACCTCGCCCGCCGCGATGAAGTACATCGCGTCGGGCCGGGTGCCGGCGGTGATGATCTTCTCGTTGGGCAGCGCCACCACCGCGCGCAGGTGTCGGCTGAGCGCGGTCAGCCCCTCCTTGTCGAGGCCCGCGAACAGCGGCACGCGGGCGATCATGGCCTGGAGCTCGAGGCCGAGGTTGAGGGCCGGCCGGTCGGCAATCGCCTCGCGTCGCTTGTTGAGCTCGCGGCGCAGGTCGGCATAGACCTCGCGCCCGATGATCGATTCGCGCAGCCGGCGGGCATACTCGGCGGCCTCCAGCCGGATCGCCGCGCGCTCGAGCTGGCGGTCGCGGATCGATTCGGCGTATCCCGGATATTGCAGGACCAGCGCGTGCAACGCGAGCGCCACCAGGCCCTGGCGCTCCCCGATCACCTCGCCCAGCCGCTGCTCGGTGTCCGCGCCGAGCAGGTCGCCGATCGAATGCACGTTGAACAGCGCAAGCTCCGCCAGGACGTCCTGCTGCACCAGCAGGATCTCGAAACGGTCGGCCAGGCGCTCTGTCAGCAGCCGGTCGATGCCGAACCGTCGCTGCAGCCACAGCGCCAGCCGGAAGGTGCTGTCCGGCAGCGCGAAGGTGCGGATGATCTCCTGGTAGCCTTCGGCGCCGCGCGCGCGTACCGCATCGACCAGCCGGTCGGCCCGCGCCATCAGGATGGCGACCATGCGGCGCGACAGCGTCTGCTGCTCGAACTGCTCGAGATAGAGCTCGCGCTCCTGGGTGCAGAGCGTCACCAGGCCGACCGTGAGGCGCTCGTCGGCGTCGAGCGCCAGCTCCGCCGGCGCCGCCTCGACCGCCTCGTCGCCGACGGACAGCGGATCGGCGTCGATGCCCTCGACCCGGGCATTGTGCTCGCGAATGATCTGCTGCAGGTGATGGGTGACGTTGATGCGCGACAGCGCCAGCACCCGGTCGCGCAGGGCCAGCTCCAGCCGGGTGAGCTTGTCGAGTCCCAGCACGCGCATCACCAGGCCGAGCGTGGTGGCGTTGACGAACAGCGTGAACAGCACGAACAGCGTCGCCAGCACCGCGGCGAACTCGCGGACATCGTCCGACAGCCGACCGTCGCTCGCGGCGACCATGGCCAGAACGATCGTCACTGCGCCACGCAGCCCGCCCCAGACCAGGATCACCTTGTAGCGCCGGTCGACCGGCTCGACGAGCCGTCCCATCTCGAGCACCGGCAGCATACCGAACATGACGATGATGCGGGCGACCAACGCGCCCAGCGCCACCGCGACCAGCCCGCTGACATAGAGCCAGCTGATCTTCGGCAGAACGTTGGCAGCCAGCATTGAGGCCAGGATGAAGATCAGGCAGTTGCTCCAGAAGTCGAGCTGGGTCCAGACCTGCTTCAGCGCCGTCCATCGCCTCGGATGCAGATGGGTCGGCCCGTAGGCGGCGACGGTGAGCGCGGCCACGACGACGGCGATCACGCCGGAGATGTGCAGATAGTGGTCGGCGACCACGTAGGCGGCATAGGCGAGACTCACCGTGACAGAGGCAATGGCCGCATCCGAATCGGCCAGCCGCGGCAGGATCAGCATCGCCACGCGGGCCAGGCCGAAGCCGAACACCATGCCGCCCAGGAACTCGCGCGCGAAAACGACCAGCGGATTGGTCACGTCGCCGGACACCGACCGGACGACATCCGGGTCGCCGCCTTCGCGCAGCACGAAGGCGATGAAGAAGCCGAAGGCGGCGATGGCGACGGCGTCGTTGAACAGCGATTCGCCCTCGGCCAGGATCGACAGGCGCTTGGGCGCGCCGACCTCGCGGAAGATGCCGATCACCGCCGCCGGATCGGTGGTCGAGACGACGGCGCCCAGCAGCAGGCAGACCGCGATGTCCATGCCGGTCGCGAGGTGCACGGCGCCGGCGACGACCGCGATGCAGACCAGCACCGCGACGATCGCCAGCAGCAGGACCGCGAACACCTCGTCGAACAATCGGCGCACGTCGATCGTCAGGCCGGCCGTGAACAGCAAGGGCGGCAGGAACAGCGGCAGGAAAATGTCGGTCGCGACCTCCAGCCGGTCGAGTTCGGTGAAGATGTCGGCGATCGGGCCGAAGTCGTGGCCCTGCGTATTGATCCAGGTGCCGAGGAAACCCAGGCCCATGCCGGCGATCGCCAGCAGCACGGTATGGGGCAGCCGCAGCCGATCGGCGAGCGGCACCAGCAGGCTGGCGAGCGTCAGCACCATCGCGATGGCAAGCAGGGCGTGGATCGATTCGCTCAACTGTTCTTACTCGGCGGATGTCCGCTGGGGGACGAACTTACCTTGCGGGGCCGGCCTGTCAGCTTATAACCGCGCCATGGCGATCGTCGAAATCGACGAACTCAGAGCGAAATTGCCGCCCGAAGGCCGGCTGATGGCGCTCGATGTCGGCAGCAAGACGGTCGGCATCGCCACGTCCGACGTGCTGCGCAGCCTCGCCACGCCGCTCACGACGCTGAAGCGCAGCAAGCTCGCGGCCGACCTCGCCGCCCTGGCCGAGTTCGCGCGCAAGCATGAGGCCAAGGCGCTGGTGGTCGGCCTGCCGCTCAACATGGACGGTACCGAGGGTCCGCGCTGCCAGTCGGTGCGCCAGTTCGCGGCCAATCTCGAACGCCATGGCCCGCCGGCGCTCGCCGCACTGCCGATACTGTTCCAGGACGAGCGGCTCAGCACCGCCGCCGTCACGCGCGGCATGATCGACGACTACGACATGAGCCGCGCCAAGCGCGCGGAGCGGGTCGATGCCGCCGCCGCCGCCTGGATCCTCGAAAGCGCACTGGCCCGGTTGCGATAGCGCGAAGTTGCTTTTCGTCGCTCGCCCTTGGCGGGAGTCCACAAGAGTCCACTCGGGTGTGGACCGGTTGGATGCCGATGCCACAAGGGTTTTGGGCCCGGAGTCCACGAATCCACCCATTCTGTCCCAACTGAAAAACACCCCTATCCCGTCCCGGGAGCGAGAGCAGGCGCAGCACGACCATCATCATGCGCGCGAGTCTGCACGATCGCGCGCCGAACACCTATTAAGGGCAATGGCCGGGAGGAAAAGCCGCCGTTTGCGGGCCTCGAATCGGAGGCCATTGCCCATGATGAGCTCGCGGCGAGCGCCCGATTCGCTGACTTTTGACGCTTGGAGCGAGATTTCCCAGAGATTCGCTCGCCGCTGCGTTGGAAATTTCTGTGTCGACCAGAAAGAAAAACCTGCGCCAGGCGCAATGGCGCGCTCCCAGTGACCATCAGGCCGCTTGCCGCTTCGATCGAAAGCAACAGCGTCCAGGAGTCACTTCAGGACGATGTCGTGAGTCAGCCGTTCGATCTCGCCGCCGGCGCGCACATCGAACGCGAGCTCCCAGCTTCCGGCCCTGGGCAGCATCAGTCCCTCCACGCGGTAGCGGCCGTTGTCCTCCGGCTTCACGCGCGGATGGGCAGCCGGCGTGCCTTCATCCAGGGACACGGCGACATCGACCAGCTCGGCGGGCTCGCCCGCCTTGGTGCAGACGTTCATGAGCAGCGCGAACGGCTCGCCCACCTCGATGCGCATCGGTTCGGGCCGCAAGGCCAGCATGTAACGCTCGGAGAAGATGACGATGCCCGTGCCGTGGCCGAGATCGAGCGGGCAATCTGCCGCCCAGGCCGCGCTGGGCAGCACCACGAAGAGGAGCGCCGCGATCACCCATCTCATCGCGTGCTCCTCTTTCTTGCGCTCTCCGCTTTGACGCTCCAGGCATAATTGAAGCTGATCGAGATGCGCTCGCCGGCATAGCGGGCCGGCGGGACCTCATGGCGCAGCCAGCTCTCGAACAGGATGACGTCGCCGGCCTTGGCCGGAACGCTCACGAAGGCGCGGCCAGGGGGCGCCGCCATCATCTTGCTGAGCCGCGGGTCCTCGAACTTCAAGGCACCCGCCCCCTTGGGCACCTGCACATAGTAGGTGCCGCTGATGAACGACGTCGGATGCAGGTGCAGGGAATGCACCACGCCGGCCGGCATCACGTTCAACCAGCAGTCGGTCATGGCGAGCGTCCGGCCGCGCAGGTCGTACGGTAACCGACGCGCGAACGCCTTCACATGCCAGTCGAGCCGCCGCGCCAGTCCGGCAAAGACCGACGAAACCTGATGCAGGCGGTCGAGCGACCCGTAGGACGTATAGCCGCCGAGATAGTGTTTGGCCGACCAGCGTTGGCCCGCGTCGTCCGACGCCGCAAGCGCCTGGCATTCGTCGAGAAGTGTCCGGCTGAAACGCTCACCCACGGTCTTCGCGAGGCCGCTGTGGTAGAGAAGTGTCGGAAACAAGGCCTTGATCGCCATAGCGTGATTATCGGTGAACGCCGGGCCTCGTGCTATGCTTTCGGCATGCTGACCCAGAAGCAAATCGACGACTATCGGCGCGACGGCTACTTGGTGATCCCGCGCCTGATCCAGGGCGAGCAGCTCGCTGAACTGCGCGCGCTCACCGACCGCATCGTCGCCGAGGCGCGCGGTGTCACCGAGAACGACGAGCTCTACGATCTCGAGCCCAGCCATACGGCGGCGCTGCCACGGGTGCGGCGGCTGAAGCCGGTGATCTTCAAGCGCTATGCCTTTTTCCATGCGCTGGTGCGCGAGCCCAGGATTGTCGCCATCCTGCAGCAGCTGCTGGGCCCGTCGGTGCGCCTCTATGGCGGCAAGCTCAACATGAAGTCGGCGAGCTACGGCTCGCCGGTCGAATGGCACCAGGATTGGGCCTTCTATCCCCACACCAACGACGACGTGCTGGCGACAGGCATCTATCTCGACGACTGCGATCTCGACAACGGCCCGCTGCTGGTGATGCCCGGCACGCATCACGGCCCGACATACGACCACCACGCCGACGGCCGCTTCTGTGGCGCGATCAATCCGGCGGCCTGCGACCTCGATTTCTCCAAGGCGGTGCCGCTGATGGGGCCCGCCGGCTCGATGACCATCCATCACGCGCGGCTGGTGCACGGCTCGGCGCTCAACCGCTCCAATCGCCAGCGCCGGCTGCTGCTGCACGAGTACACGGCGGCCGACGCGTTCCCGCTGCTCGGCGTCGGCGACTTCGACGAGTTCAACAGCAAGATGGTGGTGGGCGAAACGACCAACGAGCCGCGGATCGTGCCGGCGCCGGTGCGCCTGCCGCTGCCGCCGGCCGACCACCAGGGCTCGATCTACGAGAACCAGCGCGCCACCACGAAGCGCTTCTTCTCGACCTTCGAGGAAGCCCGTGTCTGAAACCCGGCGACGGGCCGTCCTGTTCGGCGCGCCAGCTGCGCTTCTGGTCCCGCTGCGGGCCTCGGCCGCCGAGCAGCTGCATATCGGCGCGGCGCGCGGCAGCATCGATTTCTCGATCGGCGATTCCAAGATCTTCCGCACCACCGGCTCGTTCAAGGAATGGCAGGGCCTGGTGCTGGTCGACGATACCGACGTCGCGCGCAGCACGGTAAAGGTGAGCGTCAACACCGGCAGCATCCAGATGCTGGACAGCCAGCAGTCGGAGATGCTGAAGGACGCCGACTTCTTCGACGTCGCGAAGTTCCCGAGGATGACCTACGTGTCGCACACGGTCACCCGCACCGGCGACAGCACCTTCAAGGTCGACGGCGCGATCACCCTCCGCGGCATCACGCGGCCGATGGCGCTCCAGGTCTCTGTCACCGACCGCAAGCCCGATGCCGCGGCCGGCGCACGCTACGCCCGCTTCCGCGCCGAGGGCTCCCTGAAGCGCTCCGAGTTCGGCATGGTGAAGTACATCGACGTCGTGGGCGACACGGTCGACTTCTTCATCCGCACCGATGCCTGGCGCTGACGCCTCCACGCCCGTCTACACACGGGTCGCCCGAATCCTGCACTGGTTGACCGCGCTTGCGGTGCTCGGCCTGATCGGGCTCGGCCTGTGGATGGTCGGCCTGCCGATCGGTCTCACCAAGCTCTATGCCTTCGCCTGGCACAAATGGATCGGGCTGAGCGTGCTGACGCTGACCCTCCTGCGCTGGATCTGGCGCGCCCTGCATCCGCCGCCCGTGCTGCCGAAAGCGGTGACGGCGTGGGAGCGCACGCTGGCGCCGTGGGCGCATGTCCTGCTGCTGGTGCTGCTGATCGCGCTGCCGGTCAGCGGCTGGCTGATGAGCTCGGCGGGCGGCGTGCAGGTGATCTGGTTCGGTTACGTGCCAATGCCCGACCTGGTGCCGCGCGATCCCAGCCTGTTCGAGACTCTGCGCACCCTGCACCACTGGCTCGCCTGGACGCTGATCGCCGTGCTGGTGCTCCATGTCGCCGCCGTGGTGCGCCACGATCTGGTGCGGCGCGATGGGATCTTCCGCCGCATGTCGCCGTTCACGAGGTAGCCCGTGCGTGTTCTGCCGTTGGTCATGGCGCTCGCATTCATTGCTCCCGCCTGGGCCGGGCCCCATGATCCCTGGACGATCGACCCGATCAAGAGCCGCATCGCCTTCACCGTCGAGCAGACCGGCAAGCTGGTATCGGGCCGCATCGCCACCTGGACGGGCGCGATCGTGCTCGACCCGGCCGACCTCGCGACGGCGCGCATCGACATTCGCATGGACATGCGCAGCGCCTCCGCCGGCACCAAGGACATCGACGACGTCATGCTGGGCCCCAACTTCCTCGATGCGGCCCATACGGGCGAAGCGCATTTCACCAGCACGTCGGTGAGCCACCGCGGCGACGACTATCTGGCGCAGGGCAAGCTTACGATCCGCGGCGTGACGCACGACGTCGCCCTGCCCTTCAGCCTCAAGATCCAGGATGGCCGCGCAACGGCCCGCGGCGAGCTCACCATCAAGCGGCTGGACTACGGCGTCGGTCGCAACGAATGGGCCGCGACCACCTACGTCGCCAACGACGTCACGATCGACATCACAGTCGTGGCGTCGCGGCCGTGAAACGGCGATTGCTGCTGGCCGCTGCTCCGTTCGTCGCCACAGCGCGAGCCCAGACCGCCCTGCCGCCCGAACAGCTCGGCGCCTATGCCGGCGCGGTCCGCTTCTACCGCTCGATCCCGCTGGAGGACATCGTCCCGCCACCCCAGCATCCGCATGTCGATGAGGAGGACCCGACGCCTTTCGGCGTCTTCTTCTCGATCAGCGCCGAGGACAACCGCGTGGCCGTCTGGCTGCGCATCGATGGCGGGCCGATGCAAACCACGACGGACGGCGAGACATTGCGCTTCGGACCGATCGCGGCGGGCTTCGCCAAGCTCGTCTCGGCCGAGGCCCGGCCCGAGCCCAAGTCGGCGACGCTGACGGTGCAGCCCGACTCGCTCGGCACCGAGGCGCTGTTCGCCTTCGCCGACGGCAGCTTCTGGCGCCGACACTTCAACGCCCGCTTCACGAAGACGGGCGCCGATCTCATCCTGTGGGTGTTCGACGCGCACGGCACGCGCGCCCGGACCTGGCGCGGGTCGGCCCGGCACTTTCCGGCTCAGGACGGCCGCGCGCCAACGTAGTTCGACTGCGGACGGATGATGCGGCCGCCCTTCGCCTGCTCGAACACGTGCGCGCTCCAGCCGGCGACGCGGCCGACAGCGAACAGGGCGGTGAACGCCTCGCGCGGAATGTCGAGCGCCTCGAGCAGCAGCGCGGTGTAGTACTCGACGTTGGTGTCGAGCCGCCGGCCGGGCTTGTGCCGCCGCAGCGCCGCGATCGCGGCCTTCTCGACCTCCGAGGCGTACGCGAGCCGGCCCGACGTCTCCGGCAGCTTGGCCACCGCCGCCTTCAGCACGTCGGCGCGCGGATCGCGCACCTTGTAGATGCGATGGCCGAAGCCCATCAGCGTCACGTTGCGGGCGAAGACATCGTCGAACCACGCCTCGGCGCGCGAGGCATCGCCGATCTCGTCCAGCATGTCGAGCACGGGTCCCGGCGCGCCGCCGTGCTTGGGCCCCTTGAGCGCGCACAGGCCGGCCAGAACCGACGAGATCAGGCCGGCGTCGGTCGAGGCGACCACGCGCGCGGTGAAGGTCGAGGCGTTGAAGCCGTGGTCGGCGACCGTCGCGAGATAGGTGTCGAGGCCCTTCTCGAACACCTCGGGCGCGCGCTGGCCGCGGATCATGCGCAGCAGGTCCTGCGCCGTGCTCAGCGACGGATCGGGCGCGATCGCCGACAGGCCCTTGGCCGCGTTGAGCAGCGCCGCGAGGAACACCGGCATCGCGCCGCAGACCAGGTAGTGATGCGGAATCGGATCGGAATCGGGCAGCATGCCCAGCCCGACCCGCAGGCCCTCGACCGGCGTCAGCCCTTCGGCCGCGACCAGCAGCCTCGGCACCAGCTCGAACGCGCGCACGCGCGCTGCTGCCAGCCCGCCGCGCACCGCAGCCTCGTCGCCGCCGCCTTCGCCGTAGCCCTCCCACAGGAGCGCCGCGACGCCCTCGTAGCCGCGGGTCGCCACCAGTTCCTCGACGGCATGGCCGCGGACGACGAGACGCCCCTCCTCGCCGTCGACCTCACTCATCACCGTGTCGGCGACGATCACGCCGTCGAGGCCGCTGTTCACCCGTGTCTGCAGCATCGCAATCCCCTTGGTTGGTGCAGCGCAAAATCGGATTGCTTCTATGTATTGTCAATATTGATTGAAATGATCAATAATAGGTTATGGGCAAGGAATGGCTGAGTTCGAAGGAAGCGGCGCGGCGCCTGGGCGTCTCGTCGGCGACGCTCTACGCCTATGTGAGCCGCGGCTTGCTGCGCTCCGAGGGCAGCAACGGCCAGCGCGAGCGGCGCTACAGCGCCGACGACGTGGCCGGGCTGAAACGCCGGCGCGATGTCGGTCGCAAGGCCGAGTCGATCGCGGCCAACGCGCTCGACTTCGGCACGCCGGTGCTGGAATCGTCCCTCACCCTGATCGAGCAGGGCCGCCTCTACTATCGCGGCTGGGACGCGACGCAGCTGGCGCGCGGCTCCTCGCTCGAACGCGTGGCGCAACTCCTGTGGCAATGCGACGAACGGCCGTTCGACGAGAAAAACCTGCCGTCGATGTCGACGGCGCTGCGCCAGGCTTGGCAGGCTGCAGCGTCGTTGGCGCCGGTCGATCGGTGCCTCCTGCTGTTGCCGGCGGCGGCGCGCTGGGATCACCCGAGTTGGGTCGAGGACCGCGGCGCCATGCTCGAGACCGGCGTGCGCATCCTGCGCCTGCTCACCGCCGCGGTGACGCTCGAGCCGCTCTCGGCGCTGCCCATTCACGAGCAGCTCGCCACACGATGGACCGTGCCGACGGATCAGGTGCCACTGGTCCGCGCCGCGCTAGTATTGTCGGCCGACCACGAGTTCAACGCCTCGACGTTCGCTGCCCGCGTCGTGGCCTCGACTGGCGCCAATCTGCACGGTTCGGTCATTGGCGGCCTTGCGGCGATCAACGGTCCGCGCCATGGCGGTCTGACTCGGCGCGTGGCGGCGCTGCTCGATTCGCTGAAGAGCGAACCCGACCTGGAGGCCGCCTTGCGCCAGCGCCTGGCCGACGGCCACGACCTGCCGGGCTTCGGCCATCCGCTCTACCCCGATGGGGATGTGCGCGCCGCGACCCTGTTCGAGCTGCTGCAGGAGACCGTCATCAACGCACCGGAACTTGCCTTCGCCCTGCGCATCGCCGAGGCGGGCGAGCACCTCACTGGCCGCAAGCCCAACCTCGACTTCGCGACGGTCACGATCGAGCGCGTGCTCGGCCTGCCGCAGGATTCGGCCCTCGCGATATTCCTGCTCGGACGCACGGTCGGCTGGATTGCGCACGCCATCGAACAGTCGAACGGCAGCTTGATTCGCCCCCGCGCGCGTTATACGGGACCTCGCCCCACCGCGTGAGGTTTCCATGACCGATGCCCTCATCGTGATCGACATGCAGCAGGGCTCGTTCGGCCCCGAGACGCCGCGCCACGACGCGGCCGGCCTGGTGGCGCGGCTGAACCGGTTGGCGCGCGAGGTGCGCATCAACGGCGGCGCTGTGATCTTCATCCAGCATGACGGCCCACCCGGTGATCCGCACCATCCAGACGAGCCCGGCTGGCGCCTGCTGCCGACGCTCGAGATCAGGCCCGACGACACGGTGGTACACAAAACCGCGTGCGACGCCTTCCTCCACACCACGCTCGATGACGTGCTGCGTGAGAGCGGCATCGACCGGTTGATCATCACCGGCTGCGCCACCGACTACTGCGTCGACACGACCGTACGCAGCGCGCTGGCCCGCGGCTGGCCGACGATCGTGCCCTCCGATGGTCACACCACGGTCGATCGGCCGCACCTGTCCGCCACGCAGATCATCGCCCATCACAACGCGATCTGGGCCGATTTCCTGGCACCGAAGGGACCGGCGCGGGTCTGCTTGTGCACAGAGCTGGTGTTATCCACCTGACCGCCTTGCGGGCTGTGCGCACGCGTGGTTAAAGCAGCGCTTTAGTGACAAAGAAACGCGCGGGCGTGCCGAGGTTGCCCCACTTGCTCGGCATCGAAGGTCTGTCGCCTGAAACGATTTCGGGCCTGCTCGACCTTTCCGAAAGCTACATTCCGCAGAACCAGTCGATCGACAAACGGCGCGACCTGCTGACCGGCCGCACCGTCATCAACCTGTTCTTCGAGAATTCCACCCGCACGCGGACCAGCTTCGAGGTCGCGGCCAAGCGGCTCGGTGCCGACGTCATCAACATGGACGTCGCCACCTCCTCGGTGAAGAAGGGCGAGACCTTGCTCGACACGGCAATGACGCTGAACGCCATGCGGCCCGACGCGATCGTCGTGCGCCACAGCGAATCCGGCGCGGTGAGCCTGCTGTCACAGAAGGTCAACTGCACGGTCATCAACGCCGGGGACGGCCAGCACGAGCACCCGACCCAGGCGCTGCTCGACGCGCTCACCATCCGGCGACGGCGCGGCACGCTCGAAGGCCTGCTGGTCGCGATCTGCGGCGACATCCTGCACAGCCGCGTCGCCCGCTCGAACATCCACCTGCTGCAGATCATGGGCGCCCGCGTGCGCGTCGTCGGCCCCCCCACCCTTATGCCGACCGACATCGACAAGATGGGAGTCGAGGTTCACTACAACATGCGCAGCGGCCTGAAGGACGTCGACATCGTCATGATGCTCCGCCTGCAGACCGAGCGCATGCAGGGCAGCTTCGTGCCGTCGATCAGCGAGTACTTCCGCTTCTTCGGCCTCGACAAGGAGAAGCTGAAGGTTGCCAAGCCCGACGCACTGATCATGCATCCCGGCCCGATGAACCGCGGCGTCGAGATCGATTCGGAGGTCGCCGACGACTTCGACCGCTCGGTCATCCACGAGCAGGTCGAGATGGGCGTCGCCGTCCGCATGGCCTGCCTCGACGCGCTGATCGGCGGCCGCCGCAATTCGGTCGTCGGAGCGGCGGCGTGAGCGGCCGCATGACCGGCAACGTCCGGCGCGGCACGGCGCCGCATACCGGATCGACGGCCTTCATCAATGCCCGCATCGTCGACCCGACGGCCGACGTCGAGTACACCGGCGCGATCCTGATCAGCGACGGCAAGATCGCCGACTTCGGCCCCAATCTGTTCGCCTCGGGCGCGCCCTACGGCATCGAGTCCGTCGACTGTCGCGGCCTCTATCTCGCGCCCGGCATCGTCGACGCGCGCGTCCACACCGGCGAGCCGGGCGAGGAGCACAAGGAGACGCTGGAGAGCGCCGGCATCGCCGCGGCGGTGGGCGGCATCACCTCGCTGGTGCTGCTGCCCGACAACGAGCCGCCGTTCGACGATGCCTCGCTGATCGAGTTCGTTGCCCGCCGCGCGCGGCAGGTGAAGCTTGCTAACATGTACGCCTATGGCGCGTTGACCGTCGGTCTCGAAGGCCAGCACCTCGCCGAGATGGGCCTGCTGGCCGAAGCCGGCGCGGTCGCCTTCACCGATGCCGACCACGCCGTCGGCAATGCCCAGGTGATGCGCCGCGCGCTGTACTACGCCAAGGCGTTCGACGCGCTGATCGTCCACCTGCCGCAGGAGCCGAGCCTGTCCGGCGGCAACATGACGAGCGGCGTGATGGCGACGCGGCTCGGCCTGTCCGGCGTGCCGCCGCTCGCCGAGGTGATGATGGTCGAGCGCGACATCCGTCTTGCCGAGATGACCGGCGGACGCCTGCACCTCACCAAGATCTCGACCGCCGAATCGGTCAAGGCGATCGCCGCCGCCAAGGCGCGCGGGCTGAAGATCACCTGCGACACCGCCCCGCCCTACTTCGCGCTGAACGATCTCGCGGTCGGCGACTACCGCACCTTCGGCAAGCTGGTGCCGCCGCTGCGCGCCGAGGCCGACCGCGAGGCCGTCGTCGAGGGACTGAAGACAGGCGTGATCGACGCGATCGTCTCCGATCATCGCCCACAGGATCAGGACAGCAAGCGTGTGCCGTTCGCCTCGGCCGAGCCGGGCGGCGTCGGGCTCGAGACGCTGCTGCCGATCTCGCTCGAGCTGGTGCACAACGAGCAGCTCACCCTGCCGCGGCTCTTCCAGCGCCTGTCGGCGGCGCCGGCCCGGCTGTTCAACCTGCCGGGCGGCAAGCTCGCCAAGGGTGCGCCGGCCGACCTGGTGCTGTTCGATTCCGACTATGCTTGGCGGGTCGATCGCGACGATTTGTGGAGCAAGACCAAGAACTCGCCGTTCGACGAGCGGCCGGTACAGGGCCTGGTGATGGCGACGATCGTCGGCGGCCGCACCATCTACCGCCACGATAATTTCACGCCGGCTGCCGCGACGGCCTGACCCAGGCGTGCCTCGAAACCGCCCTATCGTCTGCTATGTTCACGTCATGACGCTTCGATACTCCCTTCTCCTCGGCACCGCGCTGCTCACCGTCGGGGGCGCTGCCAAAGCGCAGCAAAAGTCCCGTGAAGATCTCCTGGATGCCCTGACGCGCCACATCCAGATCTGCGCCGAGATCCCCGATTCGCAGTCGCGGCTCAGCTGCTACGACAAGGTGCAGAACGATGTCGGCAATGCCCCGGCCCGGGCCGCGACACCGACGCCGCTCGCCAGCAATCCGCCGCCTCCGCCGCAGCCGCAACCTCAGCCATCGTCCCCTCCACCCCCACCGCCGTCGAGCTCGGTGGCCGCCGGTCAGGTCGGCCAGGCGCCGCTCGCGCCGCCGCCCTTGATGGTGCCGGGGGGCGGCCAGGCGACGCTGGGCGGCAATGCACCCTCGTCGTCCATCTATGACCGGCCGCCGTCGGCTGGTCCGACGCCGCTCGCGCCGCCGCAGGCCGGCGATCCCGACGCCGCTTTCAATCCGCGCGGCAACAATACCGCATACCAGCCCGAGGCGCCGATGCCACGGCCGCAGCCGGCGCTGCGCCGCACCGGCCCGCGCCCCGTGCCGAACTACGGCTCGAACACGCCCCTGGTGTCGCTGGCGGTGAACAACCTCACCTACGGTGCCGCGCGTTACTGGCAGGTGACCGTCGCGGTGACGTCGAATGTCAGCCGCACCCTCGACACCCAGGTGCAATGCAGCTTCCTCAACGGCGGCCGCTCGGTCGGCGAGGCCTATCTCGGACCGGTCCAGCTCGCGGCCGGCGAGCAGATCTCGACCGAGCTGATCGGGCCGCCGACCACCACGTTCGTCGACAACGCCAACTGTCGCGTGCTGAGTCCCTGAGATGACAGGGGAGCCCTGGACACTGGCGTACCTGTGGCCCGCCGTCGTTGGCTTCCTGCTCGGTTCGATTCCCTTCGGGCTGCTGCTGACCCGCGCCGCGGGCCTGGGCGACATCCGCCAGGTCGGCTCGGGCAATATCGGCGCGACCAACGTGCTGCGCACCGGCAACAAGACGCTGGCTGCAGCCACGCTGGTGCTCGATGCGCTAAAGGGCCTCATCCCGGTACTGGTCTTCAACTCGCTGTGGGGGCCGATGCCGGCGGCTGCCGCTGCGGCCGGAGCCGTGCTGGGCCACATGTTCCCGCCGTGGCTCGGCTTCAAGGGCGGCAAGGGCGTGGCGACCACCCTCGGCGTGCTGATCGGGCTCAATTGGGAGCTCGGCGCCATCACCTGCGGGCTGTGGCTCGTGCTGGCGGCGCTGTTTCGCTACTCCTCGCTCGCCGCGCTGCTCAGCATACTGATCGGCGCGGTCGCCGCCTGGTACTTCGTGCCCGTCGCCGCGCCAGTCGTCTGCGTGCTGGCGGTGCTGGTGTGGGCCAAGCACCATGCCAACATCCGCCGGCTGCTGAGCGGCACCGAGCCGAAGATCGGCAAGAGCTCTACGTCAGCCGCGTAAAGCCGTCGGGGCTCCAGTCCTCGCTGCCGACGCCGTGGTGGACGAAGAACAGCCCCTCAGGATCGTAGCGATCCTTCACCGCGCGCAGCCGCGCATAATTGGCGCCCCAGAATGCGCCCTGCCAGTCGGCCTCGAAGTAGTCCGATTCCGACACGTACGAGCCGTGCTTCGGCACGAGCTTGCGCAACGCGCCCATCGCCGCCGACACACGCTTTGCGTCGCCGCGCGCCTTGGCGAGGTTCGGCTCGTGACCCGCGATGCCGGCGAAGGCAGGCGGTCCGTCGGCCGCCGCGATCGCGAGCGCGAAGGCCTCTGTGACCGCCGGGTTGGTCGCGGTATCCTGCGCCGCCGCGATCGCTTCGGCAGGCGCGCCCGCCAGGCCCTTGTTGAAGTGCAGCGTCATGCGCCAGTGACGCGTACTGTCGAACAGCGCCTGCGCCAATGCCCCGAGCCGTTCGTCCGCCAGCAGCGTCGCCGGCATCCAAGTCGACTGGTAGGCATGCAGGAACCAGCCGGCCTCCTGCAAGTTGCCGGCCCAGAACACATTGGTAGCGGAGGCCCCGGGCCGCTCGTCGGACAGCACCATCTGCGGCGCGTTCTGCTTCAGGAACGCCGCATCCCACAACGACCGCGCCGGCAGATGCAGGAACAAAGGCGGCTGCACGAAACTGTAGTCCGCACCCTGTTCCTTCACCCAGGCGAACAAGGGCTGCCACACTGAGGCGGCACGCTGCTGGTCGAGATCCTGGAACACCATGGCGACCTCCATCACGTTGTCGGGCCTGAATCTCACGATTTCGCCCCAGGTCTGGTTGAACAGGCTGTCGCGATAGAAAACGAGAAAGCGTTCGATTAGACGCCTGAAGGCGGCATCCGAGCTTGCCTTGATGGAGGTCAAGGCGATGCCGAACAGCGGCGGCAAATCGTGCGTCTTGAGCGTGAGGCGCGTCATCACGCCGAAGCTGCCGCCGCCGCCGCCCTTCAACGCCCAGAACAGGTCCGGGTTGGTGCAGGCATTGGCGATTCGCACCGCGCCATCAGCGGTGACAACCTCGGCTTCGAGTAGGCCGGCCGCCGCGAGGCCGTAGCGCTTGGAGAAGCTGCCGAAGCCCCCGCTCTGGATCAGACCGGCGACCCCGACGGTGGTGCAACCGCCGCCCTGCACATAGCGGCCGGCCTTGGTGACGGCGGCGTAGGCATTCAGCCATACCACGCCGGCGCCCAGCGACACCGCTGGCTGGGGTGGCGTGTTGCAGTCCTGCGGCACGAAAGCATCATGCAATTCGATGCGGTCCATCGCCCGGGTCCAAATCAGCAATGAATCGGGCGCGTTGGAGGTGCCTTGGTAGGAATGCCCGCCGCCTTTCACCGTCAGGCGCAGGCGATGGTTGCGGGCGAAGGTCACGGCCGCCGCGACGTCGGGGGCCGATTGGGCGCGCACGGCATAGGCGCTGGGCGTGGACACCCAGGCATCGGCCCAGCCGCTGGTCTGGGTCAGGGCCGGGCTGTCGCCGACCGCCCAGGGATTCTTGAGGCTGCGGAACAGGCTCTCGCAGTCGGCGCCTCCTTTGGGAGAATCGGCGCGGCAGGCGTCGAGCGGCCGCGGCACGGCGATCAGCCGCCCGCCGACCTGGCCTTGGAGCTCCTTCCACCGTGCCTCGGTTGGCCAGCCCGGCTCGCCCGGCCGGACACGACGATAGGGCTCGGCGTGTGCGGGAAAGGCGGCGGTGGGGGATATCAGCAGGCCTGCGGCGAGCTTGATCAGGGTGCGTCTCTGCATGGCGAACTCCGTCGTGGACGCCGCCGGTTCTAGGCGCCGGGCCCTTGATTCCACGAAGAAATGTGATGACCGGAGTCGGAGATGGGACGACCGGGGAGTGCCGCGGGGCGAGCGGGCCTCATTACATCGCGCCACCTTCCCCTCTATATCGCAACCGCGATGATGACTGCGCGTACCATGCCGTGGGCCCTGATCGGCGCCGCCTGCCTCGGGTCCTTTGCCGCAACGTCGAGCGGCACGACCCGCGCCCCGTTCCTGATCGAGATGAGCCACGACCTCGGCGTCAGCGTGGGGCTGGTCGCCAATCTGGTGTCGTTCACGGCGACTTCGTGGGGCATCGCGTCGGCGGTCGGCGGCTCGCTGTCCGACCGGATCGGGCGGCGGGCGATGCTGGTCGGCGGTCTGCTGGTGCTCGCGGTCGCCATGCTGGGCCAGTCGATGGCCGGCAATTTCCTGTGGGTCGTGGTCTGGGCGACGCTGGGCGGCGGCTGCGCCGGCACCTTCACCGGCGTGGTCTATGCCGAGGTATCCGCGCACGTCGAGGACTACCAGCGCGGCCGGGCGCTGGGCTGGGTGATGACCGGCCAATCGCTCACCCTGGTGGTCGGCGTGCCGCTCGCAGCCTATGTCGGCTCGATGATCGGCTGGCGCGGCTGGAACGTCTGCATGGCCGGGCTGTCGCTGGCGGGATGCGTCGCGCTGGTCATGACCGTCGGCCGCACCGGCACCGCCGGGCACGGCGCGCGCACCCCATCGCTGCGCAGCGCCCTGTCGAAGCGCGTGATCGGGCTACTCACGACCGGTATCGCCGAGCGCATCTGCTACGGGCTCGCGACGATCTACTTCGCGACTTTCCTGCAGGAGATCTACGGCCTGTCCCTGGCCGGCCTCGCCGTGCCGCTCGCCCTGGTGGCGCTGGGCAATATCGGCGGCACGGTGCTGGGCGGCCAGATCGCCGACCGCCTGCGCGACCGGCTGCTCACCTTCGCGACCGCCATGGTACTGCAGGCGGGCGCCGCGCTGGCACTCTTCCTGTGGCATCCCGGCGCGACGGTCTCGGTCGTGCTGGGCTTCATCTATGCGCTGGTCAACGCAATCGGTCGGCCATCCTACATGGCGGCGCTCGCCAACGTGCCCGAGCAGGTGCGCGGCACCGTGCTGGGCCTGAACGGCGCCACGGCCAGCGTCGGCTGGGTCGGCGCCGCAGCCCTGGGCGCCATCATGATCGCCACCGTGGGCTTCGAGGGCTTCGGGCCGCTCGCCGCGGTGCTCAGCCTGGTCGGCGCCGCCGGTGCGACGGCCAATCGGCGGATCAAGATTTCTATCTGAGGTTGTTTTACACACGGATTTTCCCGTTTTACGGTCGTCGCCATGTTCGATGGCCTGCTGACGCCTGAACCCGATCCGGCCGAACGCCGGGCACGCCTGCGACTGGCGCGCAGCCGGCGCATCGGGCCGATCACCTTCCTCGAGGCGCTGCAGCATTTCGGCTCGGCGCGCCGCGCCTGCCGCGAGCTCAAGGTGGTGCCCGACGCGGAGGTTGCACGGGAGGAGCAGGCGCTGACGGAGCTTGGCGGGCGCTTCCTGGTGCTGGGCGACGCCACCTATCCCGCAGCCCTTGCCGCCATTCCCGATCCGCCGCCTGTCCTGTCGGCGATCGGCGATCAGACGCTGTTGGCGCGGCCGATGCTCGCGATCGTCGGCGCGCGGGAGGCATCGCTGGCCGGCCGGCGGTTCGCGGCCGAGTTGGCCGTGGCCCTCGGCCGAGCGGGCTTCGTGGTCGTCTCGGGTCTCGCCCGCGGCATCGATGCGGCGGCCCACGAGGCGGCCCTGCCGACCGGCACGGTTGGCGTCCTGGCCGGCGGCATCGACCAAGTCTACCCGGCCCATCATCTGGACCTCCAGAGCGCTATCGCCGAGCGCGGCTTGCTGCTGGCCGAATCACCCATTGGCATCCCGCCGATCGCCCGCTCCTTCCCGCGCCGCAATCGCATCGTCAGCGGCCTCTCCGCCGGGGTCATCGTCATCGAGGCGGCCGAGCGCTCAGGCTCTCTGATCACCGCCCAACGCGCCCTTGAGCAGGGCCGCGAAGTGTTCGTCGTCCCGGGCTCGCCGATGGATCCGAGATATGCCGGCTCCAATACCCTTATTCGGGACGGGGCCATTTTGGCACGCGATGCCAACGATATTATAAGTGTGTTCGGCAAGCCGCAGTCCGACCGCCAACCGGTTGGAAAGCCAAAACAAATTCACCCTGACAGTGCCACTGAAGCGGTCCTGTCCGAGCTCGGCTCCATACCCACTGCGGTTGACGAACTGGTACGCCGATGCCAAGTGTCCGCCGCCACCGTGACGGAGGTCCTACTGGCCCTCGAGCTGGACGGCCGCCTGGAGAGGCACCGGGGTAACCGCGTATCCCTGATCTAAATCAGGCACCTGGCTCCGGTTCTTAAAGTTTTTTCGGAGCTCGTATCGACGATGGATGTGCTGGTCGTCGAATCGCCTGCAAAGGCCAAGACCATCGGCAAGTACCTCGGGCCCGGCTACACCGTGCTGGCGTCCTATGGTCACGTGCGCGACCTGCCGCCCAAGGACGGCTCTGTCCGGCCGGACGAAGACTTCGCCATGGACTGGGAGGTCGACGCGCCATCGCAGAAGCGGCTGGACGCGATCGCCAAGGCTGTCTCCAAGGGCGGCAAGCTCTACCTTGCCACCGACCCGGATCGCGAGGGCGAGGCGATCTCCTGGCATGTCCGCGACGTGCTCGCCCACAAGAAGGCGCTGCAGGGCGTCGACGTGAAGCGGGTCACCTTCAACGCCATAACCAAGCAGTCGGTGCTCGATGCGGTCGCCCATCCGCGCGAGTTGGACCAGCCGCTGATCGACGCCTACCTCGCCCGCCGTGCGCTCGACTATCTGGTGGGCTTCACCCTCTCGCCCGTGCTGTGGCGCAAGCTGCCGGGCAGCCGCTCGGCCGGCCGCGTGCAGTCGGTCGCCCTGCGCCTGATCTGCGAGCGCGAGGCCGAGATCGAGGTCTTCAAGAGCCAGGAGTATTGGACGGTCGACGTGCTGTTCGGCACGGCCAAGAAGCAGACCCTGAAGGCCCGGCTCACACACCTCGACGGCCGCCGGCTCGACAAGTTCGATCTTCCCAACCAGGAGCGCGCCGAGCAGGCCCGGCGCGAGATCGAGCGCCGCGCCTTCGCGGTGTCGTCGATCGACCGCCGCCAGGTCCGGCGCAATCCGCCGCCCCCCTTCATCACCTCGACCCTGCAGCAGGAGGCCTCGCGCAAGCTGGGGCTCGGGGCGGCGACCGCCATGCGTATAGCCCAGCGCCTCTATGAAGGCGTCGATATCGGCGGCGAGACAGTCGGCCTGATCACCTACATGCGCACCGACGGCGTGCAGCTCGCACCGGAGGCGATCGGCCAGACGAGGCGTCTGATCGAGACCAGGTACGGCCAGAACTACCTGCCAGCCCAGCCCCGCGCCTATTCGTCCAAGGCCAAGAACGCGCAGGAAGCGCACGAGGCGATCCGTCCCACCGACCTGTTCCGTACGCCGCAGGACGTGGCGCCGTATCTCGACAAGGACCAGCTCGGCCTCTACGAGCTGATCTGGAAGCGCACGGTCGCGAGCCAGATGGAATCGGCCGTGCTCGACCAGGTCACGGTCGATATAGCGTCGGGCGACAAGACAGTTCAGCTGCGCGCGTCAGGTTCGGTCGTGAGGTTCAACGGCTTCCTCACGCTGTACGACGAGGGACGCGACGACGACGCGGGCGAAGAGAACGCCGCGATCCTGCCCGACGTTGCCGAGGGCGAAGGGCTGGAGCGCCGCGAGGTCATTCCGGAGCAGCATTTCACCGAGCCGCCGCCGCGTTATTCGGAGGCGAGCCTGGTGAAGAAGCTGGAGGAGCTCGGCATCGGCCGGCCCTCGACCTACGCCTCGATCATTGAAGTTCTGCAGCGCCGCAACTATGTCAGGCTCGACCGCAAGCGCTTCATTCCCGAAGACCGCGGTCGCATCGTGACGGCCTTCCTGCAGACCTATTTCCCCCGCTACGTCGAGTACAACTTCACCGCCCATCTCGAGGAAGAGCTGGACGACATCTCCGACGGCAAGATCGACTGGCGCCAGGTGCTGCGCGAGTTCTGGGGCGCCTTCTCCTCCGCCGTGGGTGAGACCAAGAACCTCCGCGTCAGCGAGGTGCTGGACAAGCTCGACGAGGAGCTGGGGCCGCACTTCTTCCCGGCCAACGACAATGGCGGCAAGAGCCCACGCGATTGCCCTGCCTGCGGCAACGGCCGGCTCGGCTTGAAGCTCGGCCGGTTCGGCGCCTTCATCGGCTGCTCGAACTATCCCGAGTGCAAGTTCACCCGGAAGCTCGCGGTGGTCGATCCCGAGAAGGACGCGGCCTCCGGCGCGAACCTCAACGAGCCGAAGGTGCTGGGCATCGATCCGGCCACCGGCAAGCAGGTGACGCTGCGCAACGGTCCGTACGGACTCTACATCCAGCTCGGCGAGCCCGAGGGCAAGGAGAAGCCCAAGCGCGCCTCGCTCCTGAAGGGCATGACGCCGGACGAGCTCACGCTCGAGAAGGCGCTGGCCATCCTGTCACTGCCGCGCGAGCTGGGGCCTCATCCCGAGGACGGCGAGCCGGTGCTGGCCGGCGTCGGTCGGTTCGGGCCCTATGTCCGGCACGGAGCCAAGTACAAGTCGATCCCGGCCGACGAGAGCGTGCTCGACATCGGCATGAACCGGGCCGTGGCGCTGCTGGCGGAGGCCAAGGCCTCGGGACGCGGCCGCGCCGCCAAGCCGCTCCGCACCATCGGAGCGCATCCCGGCGACAGCGCGCCGATCGAGCTCTACGAAGGCCGCTACGGCATGTACGTGAAGCACGGCGGCATCAACGCCACCGTGCCGCGCGACCTCAAGCCCGAGGAGCTCACCGTCGAACAGGCGGTGTCCCTCCTTGCCGAGCGCGCCGCGAAGGGCGGCAAGAAGCCCCGCCCGGTGCGCGCCAAGAAGGCGCCGCCGGCAGCCGCCAATGATTCGGGCGAAGCCAAACCCAGGAAGAAGACCGCAGCGAAGAAGAAGGCGGCCAAGCCGAAAGCGAAGGCCAAATCCGAGACTCCGCCGCGCACCGGAACCGATGGCTAAAGGCCGGGTCCCGACCCGCGACGAACTGCTGACCTTCATCAAGGAGAGCGCCACGCCCGTGGGCAAGCGCGAGATCGCGCGCGCCTACGGGCTGAAAGGCGACCAGCGCATCGAGCTGAAGCAGCTCCTGCGCGATTTGCGCGACAGCGGCGAGATCGCCGCCGATCGCGCCAAGACGTTCAAGGACCCCAAAGCTCTGACTGACATTACCGTACTGGAAATCGTGCGCGTCGACGGTGACGGCCACTTGCTGGCCGTGCCGCGCCGCCACGATGAGGAAACCGATGGCCCCATCCCGCGCATCGAGATCGATCCGCATGGCTCGCGCGGCTCGATGGCGCCGGCCGTCGGCGACCGCGTGCTCGCGTCGCTGAGGCGGCGCGGCAAGAACACCTATCAGGCCAAAGTCATCCGCCGCCTCGGCAGCGGCCCGAAGAAGATCCTCGGCCTCTACGAGGAACGGAACGGCCTCGGCCATGTCACGCCGACCGACCGCAAGCTGCGGCGCGAATTCGACGTCCGGCCAGCCGACCGCAACGGCGCCAAACCGGGCGATATCGTCTGGATCGAGGAAACCGGCGGGCACCTCTCGCATCGCGCCAAGGTGATCGAGCGGATCGGCACGATGACCGACCCGAGCACCATCAGCCTGATCTCGATCGCCGCCAATGACATCCCGGTCGAGTTCCCCGAAGCGGCGGCGCAGGAGGCCCAGAAGGCGAAGGCCGCACCGCTCGGCGACCGGCTCGACCTGCGCAAGGTGCCGCTGGTCACGATCGACGGCGAAGATGCGCGAGACTTCGACGACGCCGTGTTCGCCGAACCCGACATGGATCATCCCGGCGGCTGGCATCTGCTGGTCGCGATCGCCGATGTCGCCTGGTACGTGCGGCCCGACAGGCCGCTCGATCGCGCCGCCTACCGCCGCGGGACCTCGGTCTACTTCCCTGACCGCGTCGTGCCTATGCTGCCGGAGGAACTCTCCAACGGCTGGTGCTCGCTGGTGCCGCGGGAGGACCGCCCCGTCCTGGTGGCCGAGATGTGGATCGACGCCGACGGGCACCTGAAAAAGCACCGCTTCCACCGCGCCATGATGCGCTCCGTCGCACGCCTCACCTACAAACGTGTGCAGAACGCGATGGACGGCCATCCCGACGAGGAGACGGCCAGCCTGCTCGAGCCGGTGATCAAGCCCCTCTACGGCGCCTTCAAGGTGCTGCTGGCCGCGCGAGAAAAACGGGGCGCGCTCGACATAGACCTGCCCGAGCGGCTGGTGCAGTTGGGCAACGACGGGCGCATCGCCGAAATCGGCGTCCGCGAGCGCCTCGACAGCCACAAGCTGATCGAGGAGTTCATGGTCCTGGCCAACGTGGCGGCAGCGCAAGCGCTGGAACAGCGCCATATGCCCTGCCTCTACCGCGTCCATGACCAGCCCGACGCGGCCAAGCTCGAATCGCTGCGCGAGTTCCTCGGCACGCTGGGCATCGCCATCCCGGTCGGCCAGCGGCTGCGGCCCGCCGACCTCAATCGGGTGTTGCACGCCATTGCGGGCAAGCCGGTGGCGCGGCTGGTCAACGAGACCGTCCTGCGCAGCCAGAGCCAGGCGGTCTACAGCCCCAACAACCTCGGCCATTTCGGCCTGGCGCTGGGCCGCTACGCTCACTTCACCTCGCCGATCCGACGCTACCCCGACCTGGTCGTTCATCGCGCCCTCATCTCGGCCTATGACCTTGGCGAAGGCGGCCTGCCCGACCAGGACAAGCCGCGGTTCGAGGAGTTCGGCGAGCATCTGTCGATGTGCGAGCGCCGCGCCGTGGCCGCCGAACGGAGCGCCATGGACCGCTATGTCGCGGCCTACATGGCGGCCCATGTGGGTGCAACTTTCTCGGGCAGAATCACCTCGGTTACCCGCTTCGGCCTGTTCGTCGCCCTCGACGGTACGGGCGCTGACGGATTGATCCCGGTCAGGAGCCTTGGCCAGGAGTTCTTCCGTCACGATGAAAGCCGGCAGATGCTGATCGGCGAGCGGACCGGCGAGAGCTTCGGCCTGGGCGACAAAGTGCGTGTCAGACTGGATGAAGCCGACACCGCCACCGGGGGCCTGCTGTTCGACCTGGTGGAGTTGATCGAGCGGGTCGAGCGGGTGGCTGTGCCTCGCGCCAAGAAGGGCCGTTTGCCCGATCGCCGCGGGGCGCGTCGCCCTGTCGCGCATTCCAAGGGCGCTCGGGACAAGCGGTCGCGGGGACGCCGCTAACTGCCTCGCCCATCTTGTCGGCCATGTCATCGGCCGCGTACGCCCCCGTCGATCTTTGGACCGCGATGCGCCGCGGCTGGCGCGGCCGCTGCCCGCGCTGCGCCGACGGCCCTCTGTTCGGCGCCTTCCTCAAGATGCGCAGCCACTGCCCGACCTGCGGCCTGGTGCTCGATCCCTATCGTGCAGATGACGCACCCGCTTACTTCACGATTTTCGCAGTCGGCCATATTATCGTCCCGCTCGTCCTGATACTGGAGCGCTACGGCAACCAGCCACCGCTGTGGTTCCATGCCGTGTTGTGGTTGCCGCTGTCGGTCGTGATGGCGCTGATCTTGCTACCGCGCATCAAGGGAGCGGTGATCGCCCTCCTCTGGTCGCATCGAATCGCGGCGCCGAAGTCGCCCGACGGTCTGGACCTTTCACCCTGACCCCTGGCTGGCCGCCCGATGGAGGCTTGTGCTACTGTTTGAACGAGCGTGGGGTGTCTTAAGGTGCCGGTCGTCCGCTTTCTGAAGCTAGCGCTGTCGCATGCGACAGTGACTCTCCTTGCGGCCTCGCTGGTCGCTTCCTGCGAACCAACCGGCGATGTTGCCGCTGGCCAGACGCGCAGCCCGACCCGAGCGGCCGACGCCAGCATCGAGCGGGTGATCCTTCAGGCCTACCGGGCGATCGGTGATCGTGCCGTCCGCGAGCCCGACTTTCGCAAGCTGTCGCTGGAGACCTACAAGGGCTTCGCTGCCTCCGACCCGACGCTCTCGCTGCAGGAGAACGACCGCACGGTCACCCTGCTGCGCGACGGCCGCGACGTCGTCTCCCGTCCGGCGCCCAGCGATCCAGCCGACGGCCGCGCCTGGGGCGGCATGATGGCGGAGCTGTTCGCGGCCTCGATCGACGCCTCACCGGTGCTGCAGCAGACCGACCGCGGCACCCTGATCAAGGGCGCGATGGTCGCCACCACCAAGCAGCTCGACAAGAACACCCGCTATGCCGACCCGGACGAGGCGCGCGACAACCGCTTCCAGCGCGACGGCGGCGGCGGCATCGGCATCACCGTCGAGCGCACCGACGACAAGAAGATCCTGATCCGCGCCGTGCAGGAAGGCTCGCCCGCCGCCAAGGCCGGCGTCCGGCCGGGCGACCAGATCATGGCGGTCGACGGCGAGTCGATGGTCGACAAGACGTTGCTCGACGTCGTGCACAAGCTGCGCGGCAGCGTCGGCCAGCCGGTCACGCTGACCGTGTGGCGCGACGGCGACCGCGAGATTGCCATGCAGATGCGGCGCGGCCGCATCATCCCGACCACGGTGACCTACGAGCGCGCCGGCAACACCGCGCTGATCCACCTCACCGGATTCAACAGCGACACCACCGATGAGCTCGTGAAGGTGCTCGAGAAGGCGCGGAAGGAGCTCGGCAGCGACATGCAGGGCATCATCCTCGACATGCGCTCCAACCGCGGCGGCCTGCTCGACCAGGCCGTGTCGGTCTCGGAGGTGTTCATCGGCGGCGGCGTGATTTTCTCGACCCAGGGCCGCCATCCCGACAGCCAGCGCACCTATCGCAGCGACAGCAGCCGCACGACCCAGGCGCCGATGGTGGTGCTGGTCAACGGCAACTCCGCCTCGGCTGCCGAGATCGTTGCGGCCGCCCTGCAGGATCGCGGCCGCGCCGCCGTGGTCGGCACGACCAGCTACGGCAAGGGCACGGTCCAGACCGTGATCCGCCTGCCGAACGAGGGCGAGCTGATCCTCACCTGGTCGCACCTGATAGCACCGTCGGGCTACACCTGGAACGAGCAGGGCGTGATGCCCAATGTCTGCACGGCCAAGGTGACCGACATCTCGGCGCTGGGTCCGGCCGCGGTCGACGCCACCAAGCCGTTGCTGCAGCGCTGGCACGCCGAGCGCAATCCCAGCCACGAGGAGATCGCCTCCCTGCGTCAGATCTGTCCGCCGGGCGAGGATTCGCCGCAGCGCGACGTCGATATCGCCGCTCGCCTGCTGAAGGATCCGACGCTCTATGCCCACGCCGTGGCGACCGGCTCGATCGACCAGGCGTCGATGCCAGTGGCCGCCCAGCAATAGCGGGCCGGCAATGGCCCGATATTGCCCCCCGGCGGTGCTTGACAGGGCGCCGCCGGTGACTAAGTTGCCCGCCTTCCAGAGGACAAGACCATGGCCAAGCCGACCTCGATCCTGATCAAGATGGTGTCCAGCGCGGACACCGGCTTCTACTACGTGACCAAGAAGAACCCGCGCACCAAGACCGAGAAGCTCGAGCTGAAGAAGTACGACCCGGTCGCGCGCAAGCACGTCGTGTTCAAGGAATCGAAGATGAAGTGACACGCCAAGGCGTGTCGTCCGAACAGCGCGGAGCAACCTCCGGGCTTTTGTAGCGGATATTCATGGCCGCCCTTCCGGGCGGCTTTTTCGTGGATGACGGCGTGCGCTACGCTGGCGGCACGAAGCAGGGAAACTCGTCGACGTACTTGAAGTAGCGCGCGAGATGGCGGTCGGAGGCGGTCAGCAGGCCGCGGCGGAAGCGGATGGTGTTGAGCACCGGCGCGTCCTCGGCGTTCAGCCGGTCGACCATGGTCTTCACCTCGGTCAGGCGCGCGGCCTGGCCCTTCGGCACGCCGACGACGAAGAAACCGTTGGAACGTCCGGGCTCGATCGGCGCGCCGGTGAAGAGTTGGAACATGTCCTGGCCGCCGAACCGCAGATGCTGGGCGAAGGTGTTGGTGCCGGTGATGCGGCCGTGCTGCAGATGATGCGGGCTCTCGACCCGGAACTCGATGCCGCCCGCATCGACCGCGAGCTCGTCGGGCATCGACGCCGCCGGCAAGCCGTGCAGGGTGCGGAGGTGTTGGAAGTCGACGCCGTTGGACACCGCGACCCAGGTATCCCACGGCCGCTCGCCGCGCTCGTAGGCCTGGTGGTCGATCGCGTCTGGCTCGGCATCGGGGATGCGCGGCAGGTCGAAGTCGGGACTTTCGCCGTTGAACGCCCAGACCAGGCCCCACTTCTCCCCGGCCGGATAGGTGAAGAGGCGCGCCGCCGACGGGATCTTGTCGCCGGTCGGGATATGGGCGCAGCCGCCCTGCCCGTCGAACGACCAATGGTGATAGGCGCAGCGCAGCCGGCCTTCCACCACCTGCCCGACCGAGAGGTCGGCACCGAGATGCGGGCACCAGGCGCCCTGCACCACGGGCTTGCCGGCAGCGTCGCGCCAGGCAACCACGCGCGTGCCGAGGAAATCGCCGCCGGTCACCTTGCCCACCGCAAGGTCGCTCGCCAGGCACACCGGGTACCAGGATCGGTGGAAGCCCGCCTCGGTGAGGGTGTTATGCTGTGTGGCCAATTGTGTCCTGGAAGTTACGACACCCATGGTGCCCTCCGTCCTGTTTCGGTACTATGGGGTACCTTATGAAACAGTGTTGGTACTTGCAGGTACCAGAGTCAAGCGAGCGAATGCCGGTCACCCGCAAAAAGTCCCGCCTGCCCGCCGCCAAGCACCCCTCGCCGATCGACCTCCTGCCCGCGCGGCGCCGCGCGATCCTGATCGCAGCAGTCGGTGTGCTGATGGAGAAGGGCTATGCCCGCGCCAGCACGCTCGAGATCGCGACCCGCGCGCGCGTCTCCAAGCGCGAGCTCTATGCCGAGTTCGGCAGCAAGCGCGGCATCCTCGAGGCGCTGATCGCCACCTCGGCGGCCGACATGCAGGCGCCGTTGGCGCCGGCCGAGATCGGAGACCGCCATGCCCTGGCGGCGGCACTCACCGCCTACGGCGTCGCCGCCCTCACGACGCTGACCAATCCCTACGTGCTGGCGATGTATCGCCTCGCGATCGCCGAAGCGCCGGCCGACCCCGAGCTGGGCGAGATCCTCGACGTCAAGGGCCGCCAGCCCAATCGCCGCGCGCTGGTCGAGATCGTGCGCCGCGGCCAGGCCGCGGGCTTCGTCGGCGCCGGGGAGCCGGAGCGGCTGGGCCAGGAATTCTTCGGCCTGCTGATGGGCGACCTGATGGTCTGGCTGCTGCTCGGGGTCTCCGAGCCGCCGAACGCCGCCGACATCAAGACCCGCGCCGAGCACGCCACCCAGGCCGTGCTGGCGCTCCATCCCATCTGATCGGGCGGCACGATTGCCGCCGGGCGGCTACCACACCATGCGCAGCCCAGCCATGAAGGCGTGATTGTCCGAGCCGCCGCCGACCTCGCCGTCGTAGCGCGCATAGAGCTCGGTCGCCTCGCCGACCTTCGTGCGACCGCTGAAGCCGATCGCGGCGCTGTCGCGCTGCGGGCTGGCGCCGAACACGGTGAAGGCCATGCCCGGCGCTCCGGCGAACGAAGCCGTCATTGGACGGACGGTGTCGGCATATTCGTGCAGCCAGCCGAGCCGCAGGTGCAGGTCGACGGGGCCGAATTGGTTCTGCAGCTCCGCCCCGAGCGTCGAGCGCAGCGAGTTGGTCGTCTGCGACGCCACGCTGAGGTCGAGCGAATCGGCGCCCCATTCGCTGAATCCCGCCTGGTTGGTGGTCGAGCCCTGCAGCCGGGCGAAGGGCGTCACCGAACCGGGCCCCAGCGCGAAATGGTAGCCGGCCTCGACCTGACCGACGAACTGGTCGGCGGTGGTCTTGCCATAGGCGGTGCGCTGCAGCAGGCCCGGGATCGTGATGACGCGCGTCAGGCGATTGCTGGCGTGGCTGTAGCCGGCGACCGCGTTGACGTAGAGCGCGTCCTCGGTGAACGAGCCGTAGAGGCTGCCGCTGAAGGCGTCGACCGAGCCGCGGCCGTTGAAGCCGTTGACCCATTGCGTGCCCGTCGTGAAGCCCAGGCTGGCGCCGACCAGGACTCTCGGATCGAGCCGATAGTCGAGGCCGACGGCCGTGCCGCCGAAATTGTAGGTGAAGGTCCCGCTGTTGCCGCTCTGGCCGGGCACCGAGCCCAGGCCGCCGACGCCGCTCAGCCAGGCGCCCCAGCGCGACGGCGCCGTCGCGTCACAAGCGACGTCGCATGCTTCGGCCAGCGCCACGTGCGTCGCGCCGCCCCAGCCGGAGAGCTGGTTGCCGATGGCATTGGCGAAGGCGTAGCCCATCGCGGTGTTGACCGTGCCGAAGTTGGCATAGGGCTGACCGCTGATGGCGTCGAGGGCGCCCGGGCCCTGCGTCGCGTCGAGGCCTGACAGCACGTTGAGCACGGTCTCGAAATCGCCGGTCGCGCCGGGATCGCCCCGGTCGAGCGCCGTGCCGACGGCGTGCTGGTTGGGCGTGAGGGCCCCGCCCGAGAAGCCGCTGCGGGTCAGCACGAGGAAAACATCGTCGGCGTCGTAGCTCAGGCTCGGCTTCAGGAAGGCGAAGTTGCTGGTGACGCCGTCGAAGGTGCCGGCGACGCCGCCCGTGGCGCTGAGGATCGTATAGGTCGTCGTGTGCGCGTAGGTCCCTGGGGCAGCGGTCACCTGTACCGTGCCGCCCAGCAGCAGCGCGAAGCCCGGCGCGCCGGTCACATTGATGCGGTCGCTCTGGCCCGCGCCATTGACCTCGACCTGGTAGGTGCTGCCGCCAGCTTGCAGGTACGCGCCGGAGATGCTCAGCGTCCCGATCGAATTGCCGGGGCTGATCGTGCCGACGTTGACGACGATGCCGTTGATGGTGCCGCTGCCGCCGAGGGTGCCGGCGACATCGACGCCGACATTGCCGGTCAGGATCCCATTCACCGCGACCCGGCCGCCCGTCACCGTCGTGAGGCCGATGGTGTTGGTGCCGCTGAGGACCGTCGTGCCGGACGTTGTGGTGAGGCTCGAGTTGCCGCCAATGCCGTCGATGGTGCCGCCAGTCGAGGCGATTACCGTGTTGAGCGCGCCGTTGCGCAGGATGCCGCCGGCAAGCGTCACCGCGGCCTGGGTCTGCGTCGTGCCGCCCAGATCGAGCGTGCCGGCGGCGCCGACCGTGGTCGATCCGGTCGCATCGCCGAGCGTGCCGGCGCCGCTGAGCTGTAGCGTGCCTCCTGCAATGGTGGTGCCGCCCAAATAGGTGTTGGGCCCGCCGAGGGTGAGACTGCCGCCGCCGGTCATGATCAGCCCGCCGCTGCCCGAGATGACGCCGGAGAAGGTCGTGCTGCTGCCGTCGCCCCCGGCGGTCAGTGTGCCGGAGCGCAGGGTGACAGCGCCTGCCCCGGCCAGCGAACCGATGGTCTCGTTGAAGCCATTGAGATCGAGGGTGGCGCCGCTCGATATCGTATGGGCCGAATTGGCGGAGAAGCTGTTGTTGGCGCCGGCCCGCAGGGTGCCCTGCACGACGGTCGTGGCGCCGCTGTAATCGCTGGTCCCGCTCAGGGTCTGGACCAGCCCGCCGCTGCCGTTGACGATGAAGGCGCCGCTGCCCGTCAGACGACCGGCGAAGGCGTTGACGGCGCCCGCCTGCGCCACCGTGAGGCTGCCGCCGGCGATCGTCACCGTGCCGTCGCCGCTGCCGGTGGTCACCAGCTCGCCGATGGTGACGCCGACGCCGTTGACGGTCACCTGGGCACCGCTCGACACCTCCAGGAAGGCGGCGCTGGTCATCGCCGTGGTGCTGTCCAGCGACAGCGTGCCCTGTTGCACGGCGAAGACGCCGCCCAGCGTGTTGTTGCCGCTGAGGGACTGCGTGCCGGCCCCCGACTTCAGGACGAAGTTGAAGGCGCTGCCATTGTCGACCAGATTGCCGGCGAAGCTTTGGCTCGTCCCGCCCGCCACATTGAGGCCGAGAGCGCTGCCGGTGCCGAACTGCACGGTGCTCCCGGCCACGCCCGAAAGCCCGGCGGTCCCGACCGTATGACCGTTGAGATTGAGCGTGGTCCCGCTCGCGGTCATGTTCACCGTCCCGGTGCCGAGCGCCGAATCGTTGCCCACCTTGATCGTGCCGCCGGCGATCACCGTGCCGCCGGAGTAGCTGTTGGCGGCATTCAGCGTCAGCGTGCCGATGCCGGCCTTGGTCAGGCTGCCGATGCCGGTGAGGGCGGACGCGAAGGTGACGTTGTTGCCGTTGGTGTCGACCGTCCCGCCGCCGGCACCGAGCGCGGTCAAACGCGACGAGATGTCCAGCGTATTGCCCGTCGCCCATTGCAGGCCGCCGCCGTTCAGCGTGATCGCGCCGGTGCCGAGATTGTTGCCCGCGGCGAAGTTGATGAGCCCGGCCGTGACGGTCGTGCCGCCACTGTAGGTGTTGGCGCCGGTGAGCGTGAGCGTGCCGAGGCCGTTCTGGATGACCGACCCGTCGCCGGTGATCGCATTCGTCAGCGTCTGGGCGGTCGACTGGTTGAACGTGAGGCTGCCGCCGCCGTTGATCGCAATATTGCCGGTGAGCGACCAGCCCGAGCCGACCAGGGTGAGCGAATTGGCGCCGCCGGTGAAGGTGATGGCATCGGCCTGGACGGGGGTGGACACGCCGGGAAAGAAGCCGCTGGTGCCGCCGGCGATGCTGCCCGAATTGATGATGGTCAGGCTCGAGCCAACTATGCCCGCGCCGCCCACTCCTCCGACGCCGAAGCTCGGCCCGCCGACGCCCTCGGCCCCGCCATTGCCGCCGGTGATGCTCCCGGTGTTGGTGAAGACGACGCTCGAGCCGGTGAACAGCACCCCGATACCGCCATCGCCCCCGCTGCCGCCCTGCGTGCCCGGTCCGGAGGCGGTGCCGCCAAGACCACCATTTCCGCCCGTGATGGTGCCGCTATTGCTGCTGGCGGAGGCGCTGCCCGTGACGATCGCGCCGTAGCCTCCGCCGCCGCCGCCGCCGCCGCTGCCGAAAGTGGCGAGGCTGAAAAGGTTGAACACGCCACCGCCGTCGCCGCCCTTGCCGCCGGTCAAGGTGCCGCTGTTGCTGATCGTCACCTGGCCGCTGCCTGCGGTGCCGGTGTCGTTGCCGTTCCAGCCGCCACCGCCGCCGCCCGCGCTGCCGATGGTGATGATGCCCGACGTGACTCCGATAACGGATGTGCCCGTCTGGCCGTTGTGCGAGTTGGCAGTGCCCCCCGAACCGCCGGCCACAAGGCCACTACCTCCGGCGCCGCCCCCGGCCGCACCACCGCCACCGCCGCCGAAAAAAGAAGCGCCGGAGCCACCGCTGCTTCCGGAGTAACCCGTGCCGCCAGAGCCGCCGGCATTGCCGTTGCCCGTGCCGCCTGCACCGCCATCGGCGAAGGCAGACGGTGCCATCAGCAGGCACATCATCGACAGAACAACCACCGCCAGCTGGCCCAATAGCCGCTGGGCACGCAACGCTGCTTCCACCACGACGATCTACGCCCCTCACGCTCAACTCTGCTACGTACCATAAGCGACATAGCGTATGAAATCTCTCGGAAAAATTGCAGAGGCTGTAGATATCTGCAGCCGAGGTCAGGGCATCAGAGCGGCACCGTCGAAGCCCGTTGCCGGGAGGCCGAGATAAGCGATCAGCGTCGGCGCGATGTCGACCAGGCTGCTCGGCTTCCGGCGCACGCCGGTCACGCGGCCATCATTCACCATCAGGAACGGCCGCGTCTCGTCGGGCCCCCAGCCGCCGTGCTGGCCGCTGCCGACCGGCACCGGCTTGCCCTCCGACACCACCCAGCGCTTGCCGGGAACGCCATGCCGGTTGGCGTCCGGACGGCGCGCCATGTTGACCGCGGCGACCACGCCGCCGTGCGCTGCGAATCCCTTTTCGGCCAGCGCATCGCCGATCAGCACACTGTCGGCCCACGGCTCGCGACTCATCGCATCGATCACGCCGAGCAGCGCCGTGCGTCCGCGCTCGGTCGCATAGAGCAGCGCCGCCGTCCCCTGCCCGGCCACCGCGATGTCCCCCGCCTCGATCTGCCGCCACAAGCCGTGCTCGGCGAGCCAGTCCTCGAGGCTCACCGCCGCGCCGATCGTCTCCTGGCCATGGTCCGATCCGACCAGCAGCAGGATCTCCTCGCCCGCCGCACGCAGTCGCTCGACGGTGCGCACGACCTCCGCCACGCAGCGCTCGGCCCCGGCCAGGGCCTCGACATGCGCCGGCGATCCGAGTGGCACGCCGTGCAGCGTGTGGTCGGGATCGCAGATCCACATCAGCGCGACCGCGGGCTTGCGCTCGCTGAGCACCTCGGCGCAGAAGCGCTCCGTCATCGCCCAGTCGCCCGCCGCATCATGAGTCACCGGCAGCGCGTCGAGCGGCTCAGCGCCGGGCGCGTGGCTACCGCTGCGGTGATAGACGAAGCCATACGCATCGGGGTCGAGGAAGAACGCCGCGCCGGGCGAGACGTTGGAGAAGGCAATGAAGCCGCCACTCTTCTCCACGCGCTCCGATAAAGCCGGCACCAGCAGGGTGCGGCCGGTGGCGCGCCGCATGTGATCGCGGAAATCCGGCGCACCGACATCGCGCACGACGATCCTGCCGCCTTCGAACAGGCCCATGCGATTACCGTGCAGCCCGTGGCGCGCCGGATGACAGCCGGTCGTCACCGACGCGGCCGACGCGCGCGTGACCGACGGGAACACCGCCCTGTGGTCGTCGCACCACAGGCTCTTGCGGCGCAGCGCGTCCAGCACCGGAGTCCGCTCCGGCGCGATCCAGTTGCGTCCCAGCCCGTCGCAGCACACGAACACCGTCCTGCGAGACATGCGTTTCTCTCCTCTTGCGCGGTCCGGCGGATGGTAGTCGACTTTGAGCGATAACCCAGGAGGAAACGATGCAGTTCGGATATTTCTCGATGCCATCGCACCCGCCGGAGAGGCCGCTCAAGGCCGGGCACGACTGGGACCTTCAGGTGATCCGCTGGCTCGACGAGCTGGGCTTTTCGGAATGCTGGATCGGCGAGCACCACACGGCGCCCTGGGAGCCGCATCCCTCGCCGGACCTGGTTGTCGCGCAGGCGCTGATGCAGACCAAGAATATCCGCCTCGGCCCCGGCGGCTTCCTGCTGCCCTACCACCATCCCGCGGAGCTTGCGAACCGCGTCGCCATGCTCGACCACCTGTCGGGCGGGCGGCTCAACTTCGGCGTCGCCGCGTCGGGCCTGCCCAGCGACTGGGCGATGTTCAACGTCGACGGCATGTCGGGCGTCAATCGCGACATGACGCGCGAGGCGCTGGAGATCATTCTCAAGCTATGGCAATCGAAGGAGCCGTTCGACTACAAGGGCAAATTCTGGAACGTCAGCCAGCCGCCCGAAATGTTCGGCGTGCTGCGCCATCACATCCGGCCATTGCAGACGCCCCATCCGCCGATCGGCGTCGCCGGACTCAGCAAGAACTCCGACACGCTGAAGCTCGCCGGCGAGAAGGGCTTCCTGCCGATGAGCCTCAACCTCAACCCGGCCTATGTCGGCAGCCATTGGGAAGCCGTCGAGCTCGGCGCCGCCAAGGCCGGCCGTACGCCCGACCGGGGCGAGTGGCGCATGGTGCGCGAGGTGTTCGTCGCCGACAGCGACGAGGAGGCGATGAAGCTCTCGGCCGGCTCGTACATGGGCCGCATGATGCGCGAGTACTTCCTGCCGCTGCTCGGTGCCTTCGGCTTCCTCGAGTATCTCAAGCACGATCCAGGCGTGCCCGATTCCGACGTGACGCCGGACTATTGCGCCAGGCACAACTGGATCATCGGCTCGCCGAAGACGGTGATCGAGAAGATCGAGAAGATCTACGACGAGGTCGGCGGCTTCGGCCAGCTGCTGGTGTTCGGCTTCGACTACGCCGACAACCCGCAGGCCTGGCGCCATTCCCTCGAGCTGATCTCCAAGGAGGTGATGCCCAAGGTGCAGCACCTCAAGCCGAAGGCCACGAAGAAGATGGCGGCGGAATGATCTTGCCGGACCGCGGGGTCTCGCCCGCCTCATGATCATGATTCATGAGCGGACGGGACGCCCGCGGTCCGGCAAGAATCAGACAGTCGGATACGGCGATCGCTTCTTCGACAGCACCGCCGCTGCCGCAAACCCGGCGGCGGCGACCAGCATGATCGCCGTCAGGCCCCACAGCACGGGCGTGTAGTTGCCGAACGCGCTCCAGGCGAAGGCGCCCAGCAGCGGGCCGGCCGCGCGCATGATGTTGGTCGGCATGGTGAGCGCGCCCGACACGACGCCATAGCCTTCGGGACCGATGAACTCCGGCACCGCCATGCCGCGCAGGATGGTCAGCAGGCCGTTCGCGACGCCGTAGATGATGGCGAACAGGATCAGGCCGTAGACGTCGTTGACGCCCAGCGCCAGCATGCCCATCGCCACCGGGAAGGCGAAGTAGATCCCGGCGCCGAGCTGGATGGTGCTGATGCGATTCTGCGCCGCCATCAGCAGCACGCGACCGACCACCTGCATCGGCCCGATCAGGGCGATGATCGCCATCACCACGCCCATCTCGATCTTGCGCTCGGCCAGCAGCGGGATGAGGTGAAAGCTCATCGCCGAGAAGGCGAGGCCGTAGCCGGCGAACGCCACCACCAGCCCCCAGAAGGCCGGCACCCGGATCGCCGTCGCCAGCGGTCCCCGCTTCTTCGCGCTGCCCTGCGACGTCGAGGCCTTCGGCGCCTCCGCGATCGGCACCGGCGTCTCTTTCGGTCCCGGCACGAACAGCCAGTGGATCATGAATGCGACGCCGACATTGATTGCCGCCAGCACCATCAGCGCGGGCCGCCAATCGATCCGCTCGATCAGGAGCTGGGTGAAGGGAATGCCGAAGGTGCTCGCCAGACCGCCGAGGAACGTCATCACCAGGATGGCCTGGCGGTAGCGCGGGCCGTAGACGCGGGTGATCACCGCGAAGGCGGGCTCGTACAGCGTCACCGACTGGCAGGCGCCGAGGCCGAGCCAGACGACGAAGAACAAGGGCAGCGATTCGATGCGCGACCAGGCAAACAGCATCACCGCCGCCAGCAGCGAGCCACCCGTCATCAGCAGCCGGCCGTGGCCGCGATCAATCCAGGCGCCCACCGGGATCGAGCAGAGCCCCGCCACCAGCAGGCCGCCCGACAGCGCGCCGAACAGCTCGTTGCGCGACCACCCGAGCTCCTTCTCCATCGGCACCACGAACAAGGGGAAGGTGTAGTAGACCAGTCCCCAGGTGATCAGCTGGCCGAGCGACAGCACCCACAAAATTGTCGAAGGCCGCTTGCGCCACGGTCCCTTGGCGCTGGCGGCGAAGCGCGCGTCCTTGCCTTGTCCGTCCATCTTTGTCCGTCAGTGTCATCGAAGCGTAACGCAAGACCACCGGTCACGATACCCTGTTAGACTGTTCGCCATGCGCATCGGCATCGATCTCGGCGGCACGAAAATTGAAGGCATCGTCCTCGATGCCGACGGCACCGAGAAAGCGCGCCTGCGGATCGACACACCCGAGGGGTCGTACGAGGCGGCCGTGCAGGCGATCGTCGACGTGGTGCTGGCGCTCGAGAAGCAGGTCGGCGCCAAATGCTCGGTCGGCATGGCCCATCCCGGCGCGATCTCGCCCGCGACCGGGCTGATCAAGAACGCCAACTCCACCCGGCTGAACGGCCATCCGCTGAACGAGGATCTCGAGCGGCGACTCGGCCGGCCCGTGCGCATGGCGAACGACGCCAACTGCTTCGCCGTGTCCGAAGCCTCGGACGGGGCGGCGGCCGGCTGCGGGATCGTGTTCGGCGTGATCCTCGGCACTGGCGTGGGCGGCGGCGTGGTGATCGACGGCCGGCCGCTGACGGGCTCGCAGGCGATCGCCGGCGAATGGGGCCACAATCCCCTGCCCCATCCGCGCGACGACGAGCGCCCCGGCCTGCGCTGCTACTGCGGCCGCACCGGCTGCATCGAGACCTGGCTGAGCGGCCCGCGCCTGCAGGAGCAGTTCAGGCAGCGCACCGGCCGCACCGTGCGCGCGACCGAAATCGCCGATGCGGCCGAGGCCGGCGACAAGCAGGCGTTGGACCAGATGGAAATCTACTGCGACCGACTCGCGCGGGCGCTGTCGGTCGTCATCAACATTCTCGACCCGCACGCCGTCGTGCTGGGCGGCGGACTTTCCAAGATGAAGCGCCTCTACACGCGCGTGCCCGAGCTCTGGAAGCAGTACGTCTTCTCGGAACCCGAGCTGATCTCGACGAAATTGCTGCCGCCCAAGTTCGGCGATTCCAGCGGCGTGCGGGGCGCCGCCTGGCTGTGGCCAGCATGACGCTGGGAGCGCGGCTCTCCAGCGCCGCCCTTCTCATTGACCGCGGACCTCCAGGTCCGCTCGGACTCATGATGCGGACCTGGAGGTCCGCGGTCCAATGAAGATGAGCGCTCCCGGCAATCAGTACGGCCTGTCGCCGCGCACCAGCATGCGGTAGAGACGGCGATGCTGGCTGTGATCGTAATCGAAGCCGGCTTTGTGCAATGAGGCGCGGTCGTCGATGATCAGCAGATCGCCCTTTCGGTACTCGTGGGCATAGCAGAACTGGGGCTGCGTGATCCGGTCGGTCAGGTCCTGCAGGAAATCCTGCGTCTCTTCCGGCGACATGCCGGTCACCCTCTCGGTCTTGGCCTTGTGGAACCACACCGCCTTGGTGCCGGTTTCCGGATGGGTGCGGACCAGGGGATGCACCGTCGGCGGCTTGGTCGACTCGAGCTGCGCCTTCACGATATCCGGATTGCCGGTCTTCATCCGCGCGCTGCTGATCAGCGTGTTCTCGGTCTTCGCGTCGGCGATCTTCAGCTTGATCTCGTCGGGAAGCGCCTCGTAGGCCGCCCGCGAATTGCAGACCGACGTCGCGCCGCCTTTATCCGGGACTGCCACTGCGTACAGCATGGTGAACTTTGGCGGCAGTTCCTGGTTGGTGTGGTCGGTGTGCCACGTCGAGTTGGCGCCGACTTTTGCCGGCTGGCCCTTGCTGTCCAGGTGACGGTTGTCGAGCACGCTGATCAGCGGATAGCCGTCGACCAGGTAGCGCCTGTTCTGGTCCTCCATCAGCTCGCCGAACATTTGCCCGGCCGCTTGCAACTGGCCTGGCGTGAGATGTTCCTGCCCGCGGATCACGAGGACCACGTTCTCGATGACGGCATCGTAGAGCTTTTTCCGTGTCGCCGCGTCGATGGGCTGGGCAAGGTCGATCCCCGTGACAATGGCGCCAATGTGCTCCTTGATCTTCTCGATCTTCATTGCTTGGGTGGGGAGAATCGACGCGGCAGCGGCGCTCATGATCCGGCTCCTCATTTCCTGGCCCGCGCTTTCTGGCGGACGCTACCACTCCGGAAATCACTCTGGTCGATAGCATCGGCCGAATGGCCGCCTCTATCAAGCATTTGCCCGGTGCCGCATCGCGATAGGGCAAGGCTCGTCCGGGGGCTCCCCCGGCCCCATCCTCGACGATGACCAGTCGATACCGACCTCGCACGGCCGATGGCAGCGCAGATATCGGTTCTCCCCTGGTGTGAGCCGCGTCGTGAAGTTCGAGTACCTGACGCTGCAGGGCGCTCCTCCGCCGAAATACCCGCGCAACTGAGAATTGACGGCGTACAAGCCGGCGCTACTGACCCCCTAAGTCAGGAGAGACGCCGGCTCGTCGAAGGGGGCGCGAGCCTGCCCGCGCCTGTGGATAAGCGCTCGCGCGCGCATCCCATTATGGGCATTGGCTCGGGAATCGAAGGCCGTTTCCGAGCCTAAAAATTGCGGCCAATGCCCATAATAGGTGTTCGGGCGAGAGGCTGTCAGACTCGCCTCATGATCGGGTCCTTCTGTCTTCCTCGATCCGTCGGACACCACCGGGCAGAAAGAATACTTTTCGGGGTGGGGTGTCGCGGATGGCGGGACTCTCGGGCGAAAATGCAGCTTCGCCAAAGGCTTGGCTGGTCCGCGGGGTGGGACGGTTTGGGACTCTTTCAGCGGAACGGCGGCTCGTCGAACCCCCTCAGCTTGCGCGAATGCAGCGAGCCCAGCTCGCTGCGCAGGAGGTCGATCGCCTCGAGGCCGATGCGCAAGTGCTCGCTCACTGCGCGCTCGTAGAAGCGCGTGGCGGCGCCGGGCAGCTTGATCTCGCCGTGCAACGGCTTGTCGGAGACGCACAGCAGGGTGCCGTAGGGCACGCGCAGGCGATAGCCCTGCGTGGCGAGGGCCGCGCTCTCCATATCGACGGCGATGCAGCGGCCGAGGCTGATGCGGCGGCGCTCCTGGCTGAAGCGCAGCTCCCAGTTGCGGTCGTCGTAGCTCACCACCGTGCCGGTGCGCAGCCGCCGCTTCAGCGCGTCGCCGCGCTGGCCGGTGACCCTGGCCGCCGCCTCCTGCAGCGCGACCTGCACCTCGGCGAGCGCCGGCACCGGCATCTCGGCCGGCACGAGGTCGTCGAGGATGCGGTCGCGCCGCAGGTAGCCGTGGGCCAGTACGTAGTCGCCGATCGTCTGCGACTGCCGCAGGCCGCCGCAATGGCCGATCATCAGCCAGCAATGCGGGCGCAGGACAGCGAGATGGTCGGTCGCCGTCTTCGCGTTCGAGGGACCAACGCCGATGTTGACGATGGTGACGCCGCCCCGGTGGTCGGCGCGCATCAGGTTGTAGGCCGGCATCTGGAAGCGATGCCACGGCGCCGCGGCGACCGCCGCTTCCATCGTCGCCTTGTCGGCACCGCGCTTCACGACCGTGCCGCCCGGCAGGGCGAGACGGTCATAGGGGCCGTCCGGCCTGTCGAGCTCGGCCAGCGCCCAGGCGACGAACTGGTCGACATAGCGCTGGTAGTTGGTGAACAGGATCCACGGCTGGATCGTGCGCCAGTCGGTGCCGGTGTAGTGCAGCAGCCGGCGCAGCGAGTAGTCGACCCGCACCGCATCGAACAGCGCGAGCGGCCGCGGCTTGCCCTCCTCGTGATGCCAGGTGCCGTCGGCGATCTCGTCGCCGACGTTGGACAGCATTGGCGTCGGGAAGAACCGCGCCAGCTCGGCGACCGACAGGTCGCGATGGATGAACTCGTCGCCCTCGTCGGTGACGAAGGGATAGGGAATCTCCTGCGTGCTGACACCGACCTCGATCTCGGCGCCGAACTCGTCGACCAGCGGGCGCAGCTGCTCCAGCAGGTAGCGCCGGAAGAACGCCGGCTGGGTCACCGTCGTACAGTAGCGGCCCGGCGCCTGGAACTTCGCCCAGGCGCGCCAGGTGAAGGGAATGGCGCCGGACGGCTGCCAGTCGACTCGCAGCTCGGGGTAGCGAAACGCCGCGCGATCCTCGGGCGCCGGCGGCTCGCCGGTCGCGGTGAAGTGGGCCAGCGCCGCCCGCAGCGCCTCGCAGCTCTGCCGGTGCAGCTCTTCCAGCCGGTCGACGGCCTGTTCGGGCGTCATGCCGGACATCGGGCCGGGCATCGCGTCCTCGGCCGTCCGGTTTCAGTTGCAGGTCGGCTTGGGCAGGGGCTCGAGGCGGGTCATGCGGTACTCGATGCCGCCCTCGCCCTCCTCGTGCGTGCCGTAGAGCTCGACGCCGTTGTCCAGCATCAGGCTGCTCATCTCGTACGCCGCCTCGCCGTTCTTGTCCTTCGGATCGGGATCGAAGAAGGCGCCGCGATAGTAGATGCGGCCGCGATTCTCGGCGAGCGAGGCGCCCTCGTCGGGCACCTTGAAGTCGGCGAGCCGCTTGGGCACCCGGCCGATCACGACGTTGACCGGCTGCGGCGGCTTCACCTTCTCGCCGAAGAAGAACAGCGCATCGAAGCCGATGTCGCCCGCCTTGGCGTGCTGGATAGTCGCGCGGGTCATGGCGTTGGGGAACAGCGTCCCCTTGGGCAGCGCGACCGATTGGCCCTCGGGCTCGCCGAACAGCGACTGGCCGACGCCGTCGTCGCCGAGGATGGCCTCCCCTTTCAGCTGGCTGGTCGCCTTGCCGTTCATCGAGGCGTTGTGCTCGAACTTCAGCTTCCGCCCGTCACGGCTCTCGGTCATCAGCGAGGTCTGCTCGCTCACCATCGTGCCCTTGCCGCCGTCGAGCTCGAGCCGCATGCGCTGGCTGATGACGTAGCCATCGCAGGTCTGCTTCAGCTCGAACGCGTAGGTGCCCGGCGAGCCCACGCCGGGCTTGCCCTTCTCGAGCAGGTTCACCGCGTAGGCGGCGCGATGCGGCTGCAGCTCCTGAGCGGCAGCCGGCAGGGCGACCGCCAGGACGGCGAGGGATACGCATGACACTCTCAGCATTTAGGCCTCGGCACGGCTTGGATCTGGATCAGGCGGGCATCGACGGCGAAGTCACCATAGTCGAGCAGCATCGACCGGGCGACGCCGTTGGCCAGCAAATCGAGCGACATCTCGTACTCCGGCTGGGCCCCCTGGTCGCCATTGGCGAAAAAGGCAAAACGCACCCCCCACGCAGGTTGCCGCAGCAGGGCGACGTCGCCGCGCACCGCCGGCGCTCCCGCCGCCGGCTTGGGCGGCTTGCCGATCACGGCATTCACCTGGAAGGCGCCGTCCAGCCGGGCGCCGTCGAACACCTTGTAGGACACCGACTTGTCTCCCAGCTTGGCGTGCTTGATCACCAGGGCGAGATGGTTGGTCGGAAACAGCGTGCCGGCCGGCAGTTCGAAGCTGCGTGGCTCGGGCAGCGTGAAGCTCGCGCGGCCCTTGCCGCCGATGCCCTCGAGATCGGCCTGGCCGCGCAGCTCCTCGTCGACCTCGTCGTTCTGGGCGTTGCGCACGCTGAAGCGCAGGGCCAGCCCGTCCTTGGACTCGTAGCTGGTGAAGTTGGAATCGGTCTCGAACTCCTCGCCGTCGTTGCGCAGGAAGGTGAGCTTGATGCGCTGCTTCACGTTCCAGGCGTCGCACGAATCGGCGGTCTCGAGCACCATGTTGCCGTTGACCTCGACGATGCCGCTGTTGGGGCGCGCCACCGCGAGCTTCATCTCGTAGGTCGCCCGATGCGGCGCCATGATGACGTCGGTCGGCGGCCCTTCGACCGGCTGCGATTGCACCGGCGGCGGCTGGGTCGGCGGCTGCTGCAGCGGTTGCTTTTGCTGAGCGTCTGCAACACCACTTATCCACAGGCCCAGCAAGACGGCAGCCACAACCGCTGCGAGGGAGGCTGCAGTGGGAACGCGAGGACGGCGAAAACTATGGATGGACAACGGGCGAATGGCTGAGGGCTAGGCCTTGTAGCCGGACGCCCAAGCGTAATATCCATACCCGCCGATTACCAGAAACATCGCCTGCGTCAGGGCTGCACAGGGGGATATGTCCAATGACCAATCGCAAACCGCGCGTGCTCGCCACGCGGCACTTTCCGCCGGACGTCGAGGCGCGCCTTTCGGCCAATTTCGAGGCCCGGCTCAACCCCGAGGACAAGCTCTTTGATGGACCGGCGCTGGTCAAGGCGTCGGAGGGTTTCGACGGCATCATGTGCGCAGCCGGCGACCCGCTGAACGCCGACACGATCGCGAGGCTGCCGGCCTCGGTGAAGATGATCGCCACCTTCTCGGTTGGCTATGAGCATGTCGACGTGGCGGCCGCCGCCAAGCGGGACATCAAGGTCAGCAATACGCCGGACGTGCTGACCGACGCCACGGCGGACATCGCCATGTTGTGCCTGCTGGGCGCGGCCCGGCGCGCACACGAGGGCACGACCATGCTGCGGACCCACAGTTGGGTCGGCTGGGAGCCGACCCAACTGATGGGGGTCCACGTCACCGGCAAGCGCCTCGGCATCCTGGGCATGGGCCGCATCGGCCAAGCGATGGCCGACCGCGCCCGCGCCTTCCGCATGACCATCCACTACAGCAATCGCACGCGGCTCCCGCCGGAGCTCGAGAAGAGCGCGATCTTCTACGCCAATCCCGACGACATGCTGCCGCATTGCGACTTCCTGTCGATCAACGCGCCGATGACGCCGGCGACGCGCAAGTGGGTGAACGCCGAGCGCATCGCCAACCTGCCCAAGGGCGCGATCGTGGTGAACACCGCGCGGGGCGGCATAGTCGACGACGAGGCGCTGATCGCGGCGCTGAAGAGCGGCCACCTGTTCGCCGCGGGCATCGACGTGTTCGACGGCGAGCCCAAGATCCACCCGGGCTATTACAGCCTGGAGAACGCGTTCCTGCTGCCGCACATGGGCTCAGCGACGGTCGAGACGCGCAATGCCATGGGCTTCAAGGCGCTCGACAACCTCGAGGCCTTCCTGCTCAGGGGACAGACGCCACCTGATTTGGTGACGCCTTCTTGACCGGCTTGGCTTCGGGTTTGGCATGGGCCACCGCGTGGGTATGACCATGGGCCTTCGCCTTCTTCTTGGCCGGCTTGGGCGTCGTGACCGGCTTCTCGACGACCGGCGGCGCAGCCGGCGCCGGTTCGGCCGCCGCGACGACCGGCTCGGCGGGTGCGGCCGGGGCGGCATCGGGCTTCTTGGCGTAGGCGTCGGCGGTCCAGCTGCTGGCCGGCTCGTCGGCCGTCTGGTGCAGCGGCGGGGCGTAGGACACGCCGTCCTCGCTCGGCACGCGCTCGGCGGTGTCGTAGTTGACGTGGTACGGGTCCTTGGCTCCCGGATCGCGCGCGTGGCAAATGCTCTCGTTGCGGAACACCCGCCACAGGGCGCAGTCCTTCTTGGAGACCATCGACATGAAGTGGTCGGAGGTGCTCTTGCCGCTGTCGGCATACGACGCGCCGTCGACGCCGTAGCTCGCAGCGGTCACGGCCGAAACGGCGCAGCCGCCCGTGAGCAGTGGCAGGCCAAGCGCCAGGAGAGCGAGCCGAGGGAAGCTCATTATTCTCTTTAAGTTATTTGGTTAACGCCGTGAGAATATTGGATTTTCTGGTCTCCGTCAATTTGACTGCTCACTCTCCCGTACGGCTTGGACATAGACGTTGATGATCAGGGCGACCAGCAGGATCAGGCCGCGGATCAGGATCTTGAGGAAGCTGTCGATCTCGACATGGTCCAGCCCGTTGTTCAGGACACCCAGGATCAAGAGGCCGATGATGGTGTTGCCGATGCCGCCGCGGCCGCCGAACAGGCTGGTGCCGCCGACCACTACGGCGGCGATCGCGTCGAGCAGGTAGCCGTCGAACTCGTTCTGCTGGGCGCTGCCGAAATGGGCCACGCCCAGCATGCCGGCGACGCCCGAGCAAACGCCCGAGATCACCATGACGGCGCCCAGCACCAGCTTGACGTTGACGCCCGAATACTCGGCCGCCTCGCGGTTGCCGCCGGTCATGTAGACGTAACGGCCGAACCGCGTGTAGGTCAGCACGATGTGGCCGGCGAGCAGGAACACCGCCAGCACGATCACGATCCACGGGATCGGCCCGATCGACCCCGCCCCCATCTTCGCCACGAAGTCGGGCACCGCGTAGGCGATCTGGCCGCGAACGAGCAGCGCGCAGATGCCGGCGCCGATCTGCATCATCGCCAAGGTCATGATGAAGGACGGGATGCCGATCGCCGTCACGCCGATCGCGTTGACCAGGCCGAGGAAGGCGCAGGCCAGCAGCGCCAGCCCGATCGCCACGATGCCGGGCAGCGGCACGTTGGCGATGTTCACGTAGTTCTCCTGCTGCGTGAAGTAGGCGACGACGATGCCGGTCGCGTTGGCCACCGCCGCGACCGAAAGGTCGATCTCGGCGCACAGGATCACGAAGGTGAGGCCGACCGCGATCACGCCGGCGACCGAAATCTGCGTCAGGATGTTGGCCGCGTTGTCGAGCGTGGCGAAGGACGGGCTCGCCACGCCGAAGAACACCAGCAGGGCGATCAGCGTCACGAAGGGCGCGATGTTGCGCATCTGGCTGCGCAGGAATGCCGGCATCGTCCCCTCTTCCCTCAGGCCGCTTCGAGCAGCCGGTCCTTGCTGACCGCCTCGCCCGCGAACTCGCGCACGATGCGGCCCTTCTTCATCACCACGATGCGGTCGGCGAGCGACAGCACCGTCTCGGGCTCGGTCGACATCACGACCACCGCCAGCCCCCTGTCGCGCAGGCCGCGCACGATGCCGACCACGTCGTCCTTGGCGCCGACATCCATGCCGCGCGTCGGCTCGCTCAGCACCAGAACCTTGGGCGGCCAGGTCAGCCACTTGGCCAGCGCCACCTTCTGCTGATTGCCGCCCGACAGGCTCTGCAGCAGCGTGTCGACCGCCGGCGGCCGGATCGACAGCGCCTCGGCATGGCGCCGCGCGATGTCGCGCTCGGCGGAGGGCCGGAGCCACAGCCGGCCGATGCGGCCCAGCACGGCGATCGACATGTTCTTGTAGACCGGCTCGCGGTAGAACAGCATCGACCGCCGGCTCTCGGGCACGAAGGCGATGCCGGCGCGCCGAGCCGCGGCGGTGTTGGCAAGCCGCACGGTCTTGCTGTCGATCGCCAAGGTCCCCGTCCGCGGCTTCAGCTTGCCGAACAGCGCCCGCGCCAGCTCGATCACCCCGCAGCCCATGAAGCCGTAGATGCCCAGCACCTCGCCGGCGCGAATGTCGAGCGAGACGTCGGCGAACGCCCTACCGGCGCCGAGCCCGCGCACCGCGAGCACGACCGGCGCCTGCGGCTTGCTGTCGAGCGTGATGTTTCCGGTGTAGCTCTCCTCGAGCTCCTCGTGGCCGCGCCCGATCATGCGCTCGATCACCCACGCCTTGTCGACGCCGGCAGCAGGCTCGCTGACGATGCGCCGACCATTGCGGAAGATCGTGACGGTGTCGGACACGGCCAGCACGTCGTCGAGGAAGTGCGAGATGAAGACGATGCTGCGCCCCGATGCCTTCACGCCGCGCAGCACCTCGAACAGGCGCTGCACCTCGGGCGGCGACAAGGCCGAGGTCGGCTCGTCGAGGATGACGATGCGCGCGCCGGAGAACAGCACGCGGGCGAGCTCGATCAGCTGCTGCAGGCCGATCGCCAGCGAGCCCATGCGCGCCCTGGGATCGGCGTCGATGCCGAGGCTGGCGAGATGCTCGCGCGCGCCCTCGACCATCGCGCGCCAGTCGACGATTCCGCCGCGCGTGGGCTGCTTGCCGAGATAGACGTTCTCCGCGACCGAGAGGTCGGGCACGACGCTCAGCTCCTGGTGGACCATGCCGATGCCCGCCGCCAGCGCATCGCGGGTCGAGCGGAAATGCACCGGATGGCCGTCGAGCCTCATGCGGCCCTGATACTGGGTGTGCACGCCGGCGATGATCTTCATCAGAGTCGACTTGCCGGCGCCGTTCTCGCCCACCAGGCCGTGGATCTCGCCGGCACGCAGCACGAAGTCGACGTCACGCAGGGCCGCGACGCCGCCGAAGGACTTCGAGATGCCACTCATTGCCAGCCGCGCCGGGGTCTCCCCCGACGCGGCCGAAGACGCGTCGGACATAGCTGCGATCTGGCCCTCAGATCAGGAAGTGATCCTGCATCCACAGCATGCCGGCCGCATTGTCCTTGGTCACCACCGGACCGTCGGTGACGATGTTCTTGGGAATGCCGGCCCCCGTCTTCTCGCCGCCGGTGACGGCGGCCACGCCGGCAACGATCGCGCCGCCATGGATGCGGCTCGACGGATTGCGGACCGTCGCGTACATGCGGCCATCCTGGACGGCATTGATCGCCGGCGGCATGGCGTCGACGCCGCCGATCAGGATGTTGGTGCGGTTGTGCGCCTTCATCACGTTGTAGGCGGCGAGCGCCATGTCGTCGTTGTGGAAGAACGCGGCGTCGATCTGCGGATACTTAGTGAGATAGGTCTCCCACAGGCGCGCGACCTTGGTGACGTCCCAGTCGGCCGGCTGGCGGTCGAGCACCTCGATGCCGGGATACTGCTTCACCACCCCGTCGAAGCCGCGTGCGCGGCCCTGCGCCCCGGTGTGGCCGAGCGCGCCCTGGGTCATGATCATCTTGCCCTTGCCGCCCAGCTTGGTGACCAGCGCCTGCGTCACCGCCGAGCCCATGAACTCGTTGTCGGGGGCCAGGAAGGCGTGCACGTTGATCTTCTCGAGCGGCGCAATCAGCGTGTCCATGTCGATCACCGGGATGCCGGCATCGATCATCTTCTGCACCGGCTGGGTCAGCGTGCCGATGCCGAACGCCTGGATCGCCACGAAGTCCCATTTCTGCGACGCCATGTTGTCGATCGCGGCGCGTTGCTTGACCGCGTCGAGCTGGCCGTCGAACCAAGTGACCTCGACATTGTAGAGCTTGCCCCAGTACTCGGCCGCGGCCTTGCCCTGGGCGCACCAGGTGGCCTGCAGGCCGGCATTGGAGAACGCAGCTTTCAAGGGCTTCTCCGAGCGGCCGGCCGGGGGACCGGCGGCTATCGCCGGGCTGATGCCGACGGTACCGAGAACGGCGGCCGCACCGCCGATCGAAGCTGCCGTCAGAAAGTCACGCCTGCTTGTGCCCGTCGTGTCCGTCATCGCTACCTCCTCGATCAACCGGACGAATGCCGGTGTTGATCGAAGTCTGGCAGCGCGATCCTGCAGCGGCAAGGCAAAGGCCCTGCCCTCCAAGGGGAGTCAGCTAGTCCTTCTTGGAAGGTGGCAGCCGGAGTGCAATGTGCAACTCGCGCAGCTTCTCCGGCGGGACCTCGGTCGGCGCGTCCATCATCAGGTCCATCGCCGACTGGTTCATCGGGAAGGTGATGACCTCGCGGATGTTGGGCTCGTCGGCCAGCAGCATGACGATGCGGTCGACGCCCGGCGCAGCACCGCCGTGCGGCGGGGCGCCGTACTTGAAGGCGTTGAGCATGCCGGCGAAGCGCGCCTCGACCTCTTCCTTGCTGTAACCCGCGATGCCGAAGGCCTTGTACATGATCTCCGGTTTGTGGTTGCGGATCGCGCCCGAGCAGAGCTCGATGCCATTGCACACGATGTCGTACTGCCACGCCTTGATGGTGAGCGGGTCCTGCGTCTCGAGTGCCTCGAGCCCGCCCTGGGGCATCGAGAAGGGGTTGTGGCTGAAGTCGATCTTCTTCAGCTTGTCGTCGTACTCGAACATCGGGAAATCGACGATCCAGCAGAAGGCGAACTCGCCCTCGCGGATCACGCCCAGCTCCTGGCCGACCTTGGTGCGCGCCTGGCCGGCGAACTTCCACGCCGCCTCCGGCATGTCGGCGACGAAGAAGATCGCATCGCCGTCCTCGGCGCCGGTCAGGCTCTTGAGCTTGGCGAGACGGTCGTCGGTCACGAACTTGGCGATCGGCCCCTTCCCCGCGCCGCCCTCGAGCACGATGTAGCCCAGGCCCGGCTTGCCCTCGCCCTGCGCCCAGCTGTTGAGCTTGTCGAAGAAGCTGCGCGGCTGACTCGCCGCGTTGGGCGCGCGGATCGCGCGCACCACGCCGCCCTTGGCGACGATGCCGGCGAACACCTTGAAGTCCGAGCCGGCGAACACCTCGCCGATATCGTAGATCCTGAGCGGGTTGCGCAGATCGGGCTTATCGGTGCCGTAGGTCAGTAGCGCCTCGGCGTACGGAATCCGCGGGAACGGGAACGGCGTCACCTTGCGCGGCATGACCGTGTTGAAGCCCGAGAACTCGTCGAACACGCCGTGCAGCACCGGCTCGATCGCGGCAAACACGTCGTCCTGGGTGACGAAGCTCATCTCGAAGTCGAGCTGGTAGAACTCGCCCGGTGCTCTGTCGGCGCGCGCGTCTTCGTCGCGGAAACAGGGCGCGATCTGGAAGTAGCGGTCGAAGCCCGACACCATCAGCAGCTGCTTGAACATCTGCGGCGCCTGCGGCAGGGCGTAGAACTTCCCGGGATGCAGCCGGCTCGGCACCAGGTACGACCGCGCACCCTCCGGCGAATCGGCCGTCAGGATCGGCGTCTGGAACTCGGTGAAGCCCTGGTCGATCATGCGGCGGCGCAGCGAGGCGATCACCTGGCTGCGCAGCAGGATGTTCTTGTGCAGCTTCTCCTTGCGCAGGTCGAGGAAGCGGTACTTGAGCCGCAGCTCCTCCGGGGTCGTGTCGTTCTCCTGGTAGACCGGGATCGGCAACGGGTCGGCCATCGACTGTACGACCATCTCGGCTGCGTCGAGCTCGACCTCGCCGGTCGCAAGCTTGGGGTTCACCGTCGAGGGCTGGCGAGCCACGACCTTGCCGGTTACCGTGATCACGCTTTCGGTCCGGACGCGCTCGGCCGTCTCGAATACCGGGCTGGACCGGTCGACCACCACCTGGGTCACCCCGTAGTGGTCGCGCAGGTCGATGAACAGCAGATTCCCATGGTCGCGCTTGACCTGGACCCAGCCGGACAGCCGGGCCTCCTGGCCGACATGCTGGGGCCTCAATTGGCCGCAGGTATGGGTTCTGTACACCGATGACATCGCGATTTTCCGGGCTTGAACGGGGCGGCAAGAGGCACGGATAGCCCCGCCAAGTCAAGGGATTAGGCTCTTTCCGGTAGCGTTGACTTTGCCCCGGGGCTGCCGGCCCGCTATAGAACAGGATTAATGAAACTGATCACCACGACCGACGAGCTGGCGGCTTTCTGCAAATCCCTGGCCAGCGCCGAGTTCGTTGCGGTCGATACCGAGTTCATGCGCGAGCGCACCTACTGGCCCAAGCTCTGCCTGGCCCAGGTGGCTGGCCCTGACGAGGCCGCCGCAATTGATGCGCTTGCCGAGGGCATCGACCTCAGCCCGCTCGACGAGCTGATGGCCAACCCCAATGTGCTCAAGGTCTTTCACGCGGCCCGTCAGGACCTCGAAATATTCTATCTGCGCATGAACAAGGTCCCCGGGCCCCTGTTCGACACCCAGGTCGCGGCGATGGTGTGCGGCCACGGCGAGGCGGCCTCCTACGAATCGCTGGCGACCAAGCTTGCCAAGGCACGGATCGACAAGTCGAGCCGCTTTACCGACTGGAGCCGCCGGCCGCTCAGCGAGCGGCAGATCACCTACGCCATCTCCGACGTCACCCATCTGCGCGTGGTCTACGAGCACCTGCGCCGGCAGCTCGAGCGGACCGGCCGGCTGAACTGGATCACCGAGGAAATGGCGGTCCTGAACGACCCCGGCACCTACCGCGCCGATCCCGAGCAGGCCTGGCGGCGGCTGAAGCCGCGCGGCGCCTCGCCGCGCCTGCTCGGCACCCTCAAGGAGGTTGCAGCCTGGCGCGAACGCACCGCGCAGCGCATCGACATCCCGCGCCAGCGCCTGCTGCGCGACGAGCAACTGCTGGAGATCGCGAGCCACGCCCCCAAGACGGTCGAGGAGCTGGCCCTGACCCGCGGCCTCGGCCGTGGCTTCGCCGAGGGCTGGCAGGGCCGCGAGATCCTCGAGGCGATCGAGAAGGCCCGCAAGCTGCCGGACTCCCAGCTGCCGACGCGCGACCGGCCGCCCGAGCAATTGCGCGCGCCGGGGGCCGTGGTCGACATGCTGCGCACCCTGCTCCGGCTCAAGGCCGAGCAGGCCGGGGTCGCGGCGCGCCTCGTGGCCAGCGCCGACGAGGTCGACCGCCTTGCCGCAGGAAAGCGCGACGTCCATGTGCTGCATGGTTGGCGTAACGAGATCTTCGGCCAGGATGCGATCGCCCTGATCGAGGGCCGGGTCGCGCTCTCGCTGGATGGCGACCATGCCCGCCTGCTGCCGGTGCCGCCCAAGGCCAAGGAAAAGGACCGGTCAGCCGCCGAATAAGGCAGCCGTCAGGTCGTTACGATGACGGCTTTCAGGTCGAACGCTTCCGCCGCGCTCTCCAGGCGCCGGGCCGTGACGTCACCCAAGCTGCGGCGCAGAGCGGACGGCACAGCAAGACGCAACTCGCGATCCGTGCGCCGAAGCTGAACCTGCGGCAGCAGGCCGGGTGCACCGCCGGAGAGGTTGTAGGCCAGCCGAAGACAAGCACCGAGGCGGCGGGCAAACGCACGGCCCTTGCCGTCGCTCAGCCTCAGCGCGGTGTCGAGCGCACCCGACTTGGAATCGCTCTTGTAGCGATAGGCGAGCGTCATCGCGAGGATCGCCCGCTCGCGATGGCTCATGCCGGGTGCCGGAAGATGCAGCACGCGGATATAGGCCTGCTCGGCGCGATAGTCGGGATGGTCGTTCCAGGAGATGTCGCTCAGATGGCAGGCGGCGATGCGCAGGATGCGCTCGTTCTCGGTCTCGCCGCCGAAGATCGGCGTCAGCCAGTCGAAGATCTCCGACGGCGCGAGGTCGAAGCGCCGCCAGTCGGCGCCCTGCTCCTCGGCGAAGGCGATCAGCGGATGGCGCGCGCGCTCGGTGTCGCTCAGCCGTGAATAGTAGAAACCCTCGCGCAGGCCGAACGCCGAGAACACCACGTTGCGCGGCTTGAGCGCCGCCAGCAGCCGGTCGAGCGCCAAACAGGCGAGTGGCAGGGTGTCGACGCGGCGGCGCGACACGCCCGGCATCTTCTCCAGCGACTTGGCGCTCTGCACCGCGATCAGCCGCGCCACCGCGCGCGCCTCGTCAGACGGGATGTCGTAGTGATGGATGATGTGCAGCGGATAGCCCGCCTGCTCCATGTGCAAGCGCGCAAAGGAGCGCCAGGCGCCGCCCACGGCGTAGAACGTCTTGCCGGACTCCTCGCGCAGCCAGCGCACGTCCTCGATGGCATCGACCACGACCCGCTTGGGATCGGTCTTGCCCGAGGACACCAGGCGCAATGGCCCGATCGGCAGCGTGGTCGAGTTGCCGATGCGCCCCTGCCCCAGCGCCACCAGCTCGAGGCTGCCGCCGCCCAGATCGCCCATCACGCCCGACGCGTCGGGCATGCCGCACATCACGCCGTAGCCCGAGAAGCGCGCCTCGTCCTGGCCGCTCACGATATGCGCCTTGATGCCCGGCCGACTCGCAAGCTGCTGCATGAAGGCAGGTCCATCCGATGCGTCGCGCACCGCGGCAGTCGCCAGCAGGTCGAGCGACGTCACCTTCATGTTGTGCGCAAGGATGACGAAGCGATCGATGTTGGCGAGCGCCATCTCGACGCCTTGCGGATTGAGCCGGCCGGTCGCGTCGAGGCCGCGCGCCAGGCCGCACAGGACCTTCTCGTTGAACACCGGCAGCGGGGCGCGGCTCGCGCGCTCGTAGACGACCAGGCGGATGGAGTTGGAGCCGACGTCGATGATGCCGACCCGGCCGGGGCCGAGACGGCTATGCGCAGGGCTGCCCGCCCCGCCGGTCTCTATGGTCCGTTCGCCGTCCATGCGCGCATCCGTCTAGCCGAAACCCGCCGGGATTGCAGCGACGATTTTGACGGCGACTCGGGCTACGAGCTGAGAACGAGCCGCGGCACGGCGCCGCTCAGCCGCAGCGCGCTGCCGCGGCCCGAAAGCGAAGGGTTTGTCATGAAATAGTGATGGGCAATGAAAGGTTCCTTGCCCGGGTGCGGCCGCGTGTACGTCCCGTCGGGCGCCATGATCCAGGTCTGCCCGTCGTCCTTGAGGTTGGCGACCAGGATCTGGTCGAGCACCTGTTCGTGCACGGTGGGGTTCTCGACCGGGCACAACAGCTCGACCCGGCGGTCGAGATTGCGCGGCATCCAATCGGCCGACGAGATGAACACCTTGGCGTGCGCCGAGGGCAATGCCTTGCCGTTGCCGAAGCAGACGATGCGGGCATGCTCCAGGAAGCGACCGATGATGCTCTTGACGCGGATATTGTCGCTCAGGCCCGGCACGCCGGGACGCAGACAGCAGATGCCGCGGATCACCAGGTCGATATGCACGCCGGCGGCCGACGCGGCGTATAGCCGGTCGATCATCTGCGGATCGACCAGCGAGTTGAGCTTGGCCCAGATCGCGGCGGGGCGGCCCGCCCGGGCATTGGCGATCTCGGCATCGATCAGCGTGTAGAGATCGGGCCGCAGCGTGACCGGCGCGAAGGAGATCTTCTCCATCTTCTCGGGCCGGGCATAGCCCGTCATGAAATTGAAGAGACGCGCCGCGTCGCGGCCCATCGCCGGATCGCAGGTGAAGAACGACAGGTCGGTGTAGATGCGCGCGGTGATCGGGTGATAGTTGCCGGTGCCGAAATGCACGTAGGTGCGGATCGAGCCCGCCTCGCGCCGCACCACCATCGACACCTTGGCGTGGGTCTTGAGATCGATGAAGCCATAGACCACCTGCACGCCGGCGCGCTCGAGGTCGCGCGCCCAGCGGATGTTGGCTTCCTCGTCGAACCGCGCCTTGAGCTCGACCAGCGCGGTCACCGTCTTGCCCGCCTCGGCGGCCGCGATCAGCTCCTTGACGATCGGCGAATCGGCGGAGGTGCGATAGAGCGTCTGCTTGATCGCGACCACCGCCGGATCGCGCGCGGCCTGGCGCAGGAACTGCACCACCACGTCGAAGCTCTCGTAGGGATGGTGGACGACGATGTCCTTGGCGCGGATCGCGGCGAAGCAGTCGCCGCCGAAGTCGCGGATGCGCTCGGGGAAGCGCGCATTGTAGGGGGTGAACTTGAGGTCCGGCCGGTCGTCGACGATCACCGCCTTGACGTCGCCGATGTTGAGCATGCGCTCGAGCTCGAACACGTGCACGACCTGGCCGGCGATCTCGAGCTGGTCGAACAGGAAGTCGCGCAGCTCGCTCGGCATGTGGATATCGACCGAAATCGAGATCAGCGCGCCTCGGCGGCGGCGCTTGAGCGCGCTCTCGTAGAGCAGCACGAGGTCCTCGGACTCCTCGTTGATCTCGACGTCGCTGTCGCGGATGACCCGGAAGAAGCCGCGCTCGGTCACCTCGTAGCCGGGGAACAGGCGCGGCAGGAAGATCGCGATCAGCTCTTCCAGCGGCAGGAAGCGGATGCCGCCGCCCGGCAGGCGCACGAAGCGGTCGACCTGCGGCGGCAGGGGCAGCAACGCCATCAGCGGCCGCTTGTCGTCCTTGCGCTGCAGCTTGAAGATCGCCGAGAAGCCGCCGTTGGGGATGAACGGGAACGGATGCGCCGGATCGACCGCGAGCGGTGTCAGGATCGGGAACACCTGGTCGATGAAGTAGGTCTCGAGCCAGGCGCGCTCGCCGGCGGTGAGCTCGACGCCGGCCAGCACGGCGATGCCCGCGTCGCGCAGTTCGCCCTGCAGGACGCCCCACACCCGCTGCTGCTCGTGCATCAGGATCGATGCCCGGTCGCGGATGGCGGCCAGCTGCTCGCCGGGGGTCAGCCCATCGTCGCTCAGCAGGGTCGCCCGGTTGGGCAACATGTCGACCAGCCCGGCCACCCGGACCATGTAGAACTCGTCGAGGTTGGCGGCCGAGATCGACAGGAAGCGGACGCGCTCCAGCAGCGGGTGCCGGGCATTGCTCGCCTCCTCCAGCACGCGGGTGTTGAACGCGAGCCAGGAAAGTTCGCGGTTGATGAAGCGTCGGGGGCTGTCGGCCGTTATGGCGCCAGCCACTTCGGAAGCGAGGGCGTCCATTTGATCGTGCTTTGTCAGTTGATCGCAGGAACGGTACCGTCTCTCCATGGTCCTGTCATGGCAATTCCCTAAGCCCCTGATTCGAAAGAGTTTTGACCGGTGTACGCCATGAAGACCATCCTTCTCCTGCGCCATGCGAAATCCGGCTGGGATGACCCCGGGCTGGACGACCACGAGAGGCCGCTGAACAAGCGCGGCGAGCGGGCCGCCGAGACCATGGCGGAACACATCGTCCATAACGCCCCGCGGCCCGACCTGATCCTGTGCTCGACGGCCGTTCGGACGCGTCAGACACTGGCGCCGCTGGTCCACCGGTTGGCCAATCCAGCCCCGCCGATCGCCTTGGAGAAGGGCCTCTACCTCGCCACCGAGCGCGAACTGCTGGTGCGCCTGCGGGCCATCGGCGAGGAGGTCCGGACCGTCCTGCTGATCGGCCACAACGAGGGCATCGGCGAGCTGGCCAGCGCCTTGGCCGGCGATGGCGAGCCGGCCCTGCTGGCGCGCCTGCACGAAAAGTTCCCGACCGCCGCGCTGGCGACCCTGCGGCTCGGCGAGGGGCCATGGCAGGACCTCGCACCGGGACACGCCGAGCTCCTGGCCTTCGTGCGGCCGCGCGACGTCAGCGAGTAGAGCGCCGCCCGCCCGCCAAGTCCTAATACGTTCCCGGGTACTGCCCGCCATCCATCAGGATGTTCTGCCCGGTCATGTATCCCGCGTGCACGCTGCACAGGAAGGCGCACATCATGCCGAACTCCTCGGCGGTGCCGAACCGGCCGGCGGGATGAGCCTTGGCGGCGGCTGCGTATTCCTCCTCGAAGCTCTTGCCGGCCTTCGCCGCGCGCGTCCTCGTCGTGTTGCGCAGGCGGTCGGTGTCGAACGGGCCCGGCAGCAGGCCATTGATGGTGACGCCGTGACGGATGGTTGTGCGCGCCACGCCAGCAACGAAGCCGGTCAGGCCCGAGCGCGCGCCGTTGCTGAGGCCGAGGATATCGATCGGCGCCTTCACTGAGCTCGAGGTGATGTTCACGATGCGCCCAAAGCTGCGCTTCATCATGCCGTCGACCGTCGCCTTGATGAACTCGATCGGCGTCAGCATGTTGGCGTCGATCGCCTTGATCCAGTCGTCGCGGTTCCAGTCGCGGAAGTTGCCCGGCGGCGGGCCGCCCGCATTGTTGACCACGATGTCGGGCTCGGGGCAGGCCGCCAGGACCTGCTTGCGGCCCTCCTCGGTCGTCACGTCGACGGCGACCGGCGTCACCTTCACGCCGTGCTTCTTGCGGATCTCCTCCGCCGTCGCCTCGAGCTCGCTCTTGGTGCGCGCGTTGATCACGAGATCGACGCCCTCGCCCGCCAGTGCCATGGCGCAGCCCCTGCCCAAGCCCTTGCTGGCCGCGCAGACGATCGCCTTGCGACCCTTGATGCCCATGTCCATCGTTTCGCTCCCTACTGGCTGACTCGTGTCCAAACCTGTGTTTCGCCGAACATTGGCGAGCCGACATAGCCGCGCAGGCGCAGCTTGCCGTCGGGCTGGAGGCTGATGTTGGCGCTGTAGATCTTGCCGTTCTCGCCGTTGTAGATCTGGCCGTTCTCGAAGGTGTTCGGATCGGACGTCGCCTTGAAGCCCCAGATCAGCGGCATGCCGATCACCTTGCGGCTGCGCAGCGCCGGATCGGGATTGCGATAGTCGGTTGCCGCCTCCGGCGCCACGACCTGGCCGTCGGGCCCCTTGGGATTGACCAGCCCGACGATGGTGCCACAGATCGCGCCGGCCTTGGGATCGGCGCAGGGCGCGATCTTCACCTGCGCCACACCCGACTGGGTGAGCCACGTGCCCATCACGCCCGATTGCTGCGCCATCACCCCGGATGGCTGCGCCGACATCGCCAACAGCATCATCGAAGCCAGCCCGATCGATCGTCTCACGATGTTCCTCCCCCGAGTTCCGCCAGCACGTCGGCCGCCAATCGCCGGTCGATCTCGCGGCGCTCGCTAAGCGCGCGTTGGTCGAGCGCGGCGACGACCCGGCGGGCCGCCTCGGCCGAACGCTCCATGCGCGCGACGAGATACTGCACGACGCCGGGGCCGGCATGCAATTGCCGGTCGCTGAGCTGCTTCAGGATGATGGAGCCCAGGAGCTCGTCGTCGGGCGGCGCGACGGCGACCGCGGGCGCCGCGCGCAGGCGCGAGGCGAGATCGGGCAGCGCGATGCGCCAGTGCGCCGGGGGCAGCTCGGCGACCAGCAGCAGATGGCCGCGGCGCTCGCGCATCAGGTTGTAGAGATGGAACAGCGCGCGTTCGGCAGCACGATCGGCATGGTCGATCAGGATCGCGGCGTGCGCGCGGGCCAGCGCCGTGAGATCGGGAACGCTCTTCCCCTCGAGATCGGAGGCGTCGAGCACCGCAGCCCTGGCCTGCGCCGCCCAGATGCGCGCGAGATGGGTCTTGCCGCTGCCCGGCGGGCCGCTCACCGCCAGCGCGGGGGCGGGCCAATCGGGCCAGCGGTCGATCCAGGCCAGCGCCTCGCGATTGCCGTCGGCCACGACGAAGTCCTCGCGCGCGAAGGTCGGCGGCGGCAGCGCGAGATCGAACGTCAGCTGCTTCACCATGGTCACCCCGTGGCGCCAGTGCCGCGATAGAAGGTGCTGGCGTGGTAGCGGCCGAGCAGATGACGGGCCACGACGCCGATCACCGCCGCCGCCGGCACCGCGATCAGCACGCCGGTGAAACCGAACAGCGAGCCGCCCGCCAGCAGCGCGAACATGATCCATACCGGATGCAGCCCGACCCGGTCGCCGACCAGCTTGGGCGAGAGGAAATTGCTTTCCAGCGCATGGCCGACCACGAACACGATCGCGACTTTCACGACGCCGATCCATTCCGGCGGGAACTGCGCCAGCGCCATGCCGATCGACAGGATGGCGCCGACCAGCGTGCCGACGAACGGGATGAAGGAGATCAGCCCGGCGATCAGGCCGATCACGAAGCCGAACTGCAAACCGACGATCGACAGCCCGACGCCGTAGATCGTGCCGAGGCAGAGGCAGACCAGCGCCTGGCCGCGCACATAGCCAGCGACAGCGGCGTTGGAGTCACGCGCGAGGTGGCGGATGGTAACGGCATGGTCGAGCGGCAGAGCATCGTTGATTGCCGCGATCACCTTGGGCCAGTCGCGCAGCAGGTAGAAGGTCACCACCGGCGTGAGGAACAGGAGTCCCAGAAGGTTGATCACCGCGACGCCACGCTGCGCCAGCTTGCCGGCGATGCCGCCCACCACCGCGAGCGCTTGCCCGGCCAGTTTCGTGGCGTCCGCCTGCAGCTCTTGCAGGCTGAGCGGCGGCAGGCCCATCTTGGTGCGCACCGGCTCGATCATCGGCTGCACGCGCTGGGCCGCCTTCACGGCAAATTCCGGCGCCTTGGCAATCAGCGCCTGCACCTGGCCGACCACGGGCGGCACGACCGCCATCGCCACGCCGACCGCGATCAGCACCGCGATGATGGTGACCACCGTCGTCGCCCAGGTACGCGACAGGCCCATGCGCTGCAGGCGCACCACCACCGGATCGAAGAAGTAGGCTACCGCCGCGCCGACCACGAACGGCAGCAGGATGTCGTTCAGCAGCCACAGCAGCAGGAGGAAGCCGGCGGCAATGCCGGCCCAGAACAGCCAGCGGTTGCTCAGCGCGCCAGCAGCCGCCACTTGTCGGCATCCTTCTCGAGCTGCAGCCCGACCTGGGACAAAGTCTTCTGCAGGTCCTCGGGCGAGCCGTAATAGTCGAGATGCAGGTCGGCGTGATCGGCCTCGAGCTGGCGCACCACGACGCTCTTGATGGCGGGGATGCCGCCCAGCCGCTGGCGCACCTTCACCCAGTCGCTGAGCGCCTGGATCGGCACGACGATGTCGAGCCCCGCCTGCTGATCGCGATGCACGGTCGCAAGGCCGCGCCAATCCTGATCGAGCTTGGCGTGGATCTGCTTGGCAGCATCCGGGAGCTGGCTCGAGTTCGGGACGGTGATCGACATCAGCTCCGACCGCGCGCCGGTCTGCATGTCGTAGCGCATGCCGCCTACCTTGATCGGCCCTTCCTTGTCGCCCTCGGCGATCGCCACGATGACGACCGGCGCGCGATAGCGCTCATCGAGACGGGACAGCGCGGTGACGTCGCCGACATAGGCCTGCTCGACCGTGATCGCGTCCTGGTCGAGCTGGTCGCCGCGCACCAGCGCGACCGGCACCGACGTGCCCAGCGTGTCGAGCCCTGACCAGGCATCGCGCCAGGCGTTGCGATCGTCGAGCGGCTCCAGCCCGGTCTTGTCCTTCCACAGCGGAACCACCAAGGCCGCGCGTGCCACCGTCTCGGCGATCGAGATGCCGGCCTCGCTCAGCCATTGCTTCACCGGCTCGGCGCTGAACACCACGGCGATGGTGGCGCTGTAGCGGTTGCCGGCGGGTCGTTCGCTCTGGAACTCCACCCCGCGCACCATGCTGTCGAGCCGCTGGTCGCTGATGGCCGGCACCTTGGCGCGATCCTCCGGCGACACCATGCGCTCGACCAGCAGCTTCACCGCCTTCTGCCGCGCCTCGCGGATCGCCGTCTGCCGCGCCTGGACGGCGTCGGCGCCGGTGACATCCTCCTCGATCCCGCCGATGGTGAAGGTGTTGCCGTTGGAGACTTGGGCCTGCGAGGACCAGGGTGCGAAGACCGTCAGCACGAGGAGAATCGTGGAAAAAATGCGGGCTGACGGCATTGCTCGAGTCCGGTACTGGTTCAGGCGTCGTATTCCTAGCACGAATGAGCCCGGCTTGAAGCACAACAACCCGCCGCTGACCTACAAGGAAGCCGGCGTCGATATCGACGCGGGCGACGCGCTGGTCGAGCATATCAAGCCGCTGGCCAGGAGCACGGACCGTGCAGGCGTGATGGGCGGCCTGGGCGGCTTCGGCGGGCTGTTCGACCTCAAGGCGGCGGGCTTCAAGGACCCGATCCTGGTGTCGGGCACCGACGGCGTGGGCACCAAGCTCAAGGTCGCGATCGAGACCGGCATTCCCGACACGGTCGGCATCGACCTCGTCGCGATGTGCGTCAACGACATCGTCGTGCAGGGCGCCGAGCCCTTGTTCTTTCTGGACTACTACGCGACCGGCCGGCTCGAGGTCGAAACCGGGCGCCGGATCGTCGCCGGCATCGCCGAGGGCTGCCGCCATGCGGGTTGCGCGCTGATCGGCGGCGAGACGGCGGAGATGCCCGGCATGTACGCCGAGGGCGACTACGATCTCGCGGGCTTCGCCGTCGGCGCGGCGGAGCGCGACCAGTTGCTGCCGCGACCGGACATCGCGGTCGGCGACGTGGTGCTGGGGCTCGCCTCGAGCGGCCTGCATTCCAACGGCTACTCGCTGGTGCGCAAGGTGATGGAGCGCGGCGGCCATGACATCACCACGGTGATGGAGCCGACCCGCATCTACGTGAAGCCGCTCCTGCAGGCGATCCGCTCGACGGGAGCGATCAAGGGCCTCGCCCACATCACCGGCGGCGGCCTGCCCGGCAACGTGCCGCGCTGCCTGCCCGATGGCCTGCGCGCGCGGCTCGACGCCAGGCGGTGGAAGGCGCCGCCGGTGTTCGGCTGGCTCGCCAAGACAGGCGCCGTGCCGACCGAGGACATGCTGCGCACCTTCAATTGCGGGCTGGGCATGATCGTCGTCGTCGCGAAGGGCGATGTCGGCAAGGTTACCGGCGCTCTGGTCGCCGCGGGCGAAACCGTGCGCGAGGTCGGCGTCATCGAGCGCGCACCGACGGCGGAGGCCGACTGCGTGGTCGAGAACGCCGACAGTCTATGGCAAAGCTGAAGGTCGGGATCCTGATCTCGGGCCGCGGCTCCAACATGGCCGCGCTGATCGAGGCCGCGCGCGATCCTGCCTATCCTGCCGAGATCGTCTGCGTGGTGAGCAACGTCGCTTCGGCGGCGGGGCTGGAGATCGCCAAGAAGGCCGGCATCGCTGCCGTCGCGATCCCGCACAAGGAGTTCGCCGACCGCGAGAGCTTCGACCGCGCCGTGTCGGCCGAACTGGAGAAGCACGGCGTCGGCCTGGTGGCGCTGGCGGGTTTCATGCGCATCCAGAGCCCATGGTTCCCACAGCATTGGGCCGGGCGGATCATCAACATCCATCCCTCCCTGCTGCCTTCTTTTCCGGGGCTGCACGTCCAGCAACAGGCGATCGAGGCCGGCGTACGGGTGAGCGGCTGCACCGTGCACTTCGTCACACCCGAGCTCGATGCGGGCCCGATCATCGCCCAGGCGGCGGTCCCGGTCCTGCCCGGCGACACCGCCGACGCCCTGGCGGCCCGCATTCTGCGTCAGGAACACCGGCTCTATCCGCTGGTCGTGCGCTGGTTCGCCGAGGGCCGCATCGCGTCCAGGGACGGCAGGGTCGAGGTCGACGTGCCGCAGGGGGCCACCCTGCTCTTCTCGCCGGACCCCTGATTCGCTATAGAAGTTGCGCTAATTCCACGTCCTGTCAGGGGAACCCATGGCTGCCGACAACAGCACCCAGTACCGCGCCCATCTCGCGACCTACACAGCCTTCAACAAGCTCGTGACCTTCATGATCCTGTGGATCGTGCTGCTGCTCTCGAGCATGGCCCTTGGCCTGGTCGGCGGCGTGCACATCCTGGCCCTTCTGATGGGCGTCGGCGGCACGATCGCCCTGCTGATCGCCTTCGCCGTCTTGGGCTGATCATTGGACCGCGCCATTCTGGTGGCGCTCATCACCGTGAGCGCCCCTGGAGGGGCGCGGTCCGATGAGTCTTACCCTACGATCTCGCTGCCCGCGAAGAAGTAGCTGATCTCGATCGCCGCATTCTCTGGCGAATCCGAGCCGTGCACCGAGTTGGCCTCGATCGACTCGGCGAAGTCCTTGCGGATGGTGCCGGCCGCGGCGTTGGCCGGATTGGTGGCGCCCATGATCTCGCGGTTCTTGGCGATCGCGCCCTCGCCCTCGAGCACCTGGACCACGACCGGGCCCGACGTCATGAACGTGCAAAGACCGTCGAAGAACGGCCGCTCCTTGTGCACGCCGTAGAACGCCTCGGCCTGGGTGCGCGTCATCTGGATGCGCTTCTGCGCGACGATGCGCAGGCCCTTCTCCTCGAAGCGGGCGTTGATCTTGCCGGTCAGGTTCCGGCGCGTCGCGTCCGGCTTGATGATCGAGAAAGTACGTTCGACGGCCATGGAATCCTCTTAATGACGCCCTCCCCCCCCCCGTCTTCGGGGGAGGTGTCACCGTCTGACGCTGACGGAGGGGGTCAAGAGTCATGACCTCTCCGTCGCGGATTACCGCGACACCTCCCCCGAGGACGGGGAGGCGAAGTTAAGGCGCGCGCTTATAGACGGGGGTTTTCGGGCCGGCAAGGCGGCGCTTCGCCTTGGTTTTCGCCCATTCCGCGTGCTACACGCGCCCGCTTCATGCTCCACGTCACCGACCTCTCCTTCCGCCACGGCGAGCGGGTGCTGTTCGACCGTGCCGGCGCGGCGATTTCCGATGGCTGGAAAGTCGGCCTGGTCGGCCGCAACGGCGCGGGCAAATCGACCCTGCTGAAGCTGATCCAGGGCGAGTACGAGGCCGACGGCGGCAACATCAACATGACCGGCCGCATGCGCATCGGCTCGGTGCCGCAGGACCCGCCGGGAGGCGCCATCCCGGTCATCGACGCGGTGCTGGCCGCCGACGTCGAGCGGACCGCGCTGCTCGCCGAGGCCGAGACCTGCCACGACGGCGTGCGGCTCGCCGAGATCCACATGCGCCTCGACGAGATCGCCGCGGCCGCCGCGCCGGCCCGCGCCGCGTCGATCCTGAATGGCCTGGGCTTCGACACGGAAAAGCAATCGCGGCCGTGCGGCGAATTCTCCGGCGGCTGGCGCATGCGCGTCGCGCTCGCCGGGACGCTGTTCAGCGATCCTGATCTGCTGATCCTCGACGAGCCGTCGAACCATCTCGATCTGGAGGCGCAGCTCTGGCTCACCGAGCACCTCAAGCGCTATCCGCACACCTTGCTGATGGTCAGCCACGATCGCGACCTGCTGAACGACGTGTGCGACCACATCATCCACATCGACCAGCAGAAGCTGGTCACCTACACCGGCAACTACGACACCTTCGAGCGAACCCGCGCAGAGCGGCTGGAGAACGACGCCGCGCAGCGCGCCAAGACCGAGGCGAAGCGCAAGCACATGCAGGCCTTCGTCGATCGCTTCAAGGCCAAGGCAACCAAGGCCCGCCAGGCGCAGTCGCGCATGAAGATGATCGAGAAGCTGGGCGCGGTCGTGGCGCCGCCGGTCGAGGAGCACATCAACCTCAGCTTCCCCTCGCCGGAGCAGCTGCCCTCGCCGATCGAGACCATCGACCAGGTGAGCGTGGGCTACGACAACGGTCCGCTGGTGCTGAAGAAGCTCGACCTGCGCCTCGACATGGACGACCGCATCGCCCTGCTGGGCCAGAACGGCAACGGCAAGTCGACCTTCATCCGCCTGCTGTCGGACAAGCTCGTACCGCGCGAGGGCAAGGTAAGGCGCAGCAGCAAGCTCCGCATCGGCTACTTCTCGCAGGACCAGGAGGAAGGCCTCGACTACGAGGGCACGCCGTTCGAGCACATGAACCGCGCACTCGGCCCCGGCGTGCCGGAGCACAAGGTGCGTGCCCAGCTCGGCCGCTTCGGCTTCTCCCGCGAGCGCGGCGACCTCAAGGTCGGGCTGATGTCGGGCGGCGAGAAGACCCGGCTCCTGCTGGCGCTCGCCGCGCGCAACGCGCCGCACCTGCTGCTGCTCGACGAGCCGACCAACCATCTCGACATGGATGCGCGCGCCTCGCTGGTCGACGCGATCAACGACTATGAGGGCGCGGTCGTGCTGGTGAGCCACGACACGCACCTGGTGAAGATGGTCGCCGACCAGCTCTGGGTCGTGGCCGGCGGCGCGGTAAAGCCGTTCGAAGGCGACATCGACGACTATCAGGCGAAGCTCTTACGCGAGCGCAACGGCAGGCCGGCCAAGGAGCCGAAGGCCAAGAAGGAGAAGAAGGAGGCCAAGGCGGCCCCCGCTCCCTCGCCTGTCGCCGCCGCCGAGAAACCCAAGCGCGGCCATCTCAAGCGTGCCATCGAGAAGGCCGAGAAGGAGATGGCCGACCTGGCCAAGAAGCGCGGCGAGATCGAGGCCAAGCTCGCCGATCCCGCGACCTATTCAGCCCCTCCGAGCGTGGCCGCCGAGCTGCAGAAGGAAAAGCAGCGCCTCGAACGCGACATCGCCCACGCCGAACACGACTGGCTGGTGGCGCAGGAAGCCTACGAGGCGGCTTGATCATCGGACCGCGCCGCTCTAGCGGCGCGCTCCAATAAACTACTCCGCCGCGGCCGGAATCGGGCGGGTCGCGGTCGCTTGGCGAATGACGAGCACTACCGCGGCGTTGACGATGTACAGCCCGACGGCGGCCCAGAAGATCGCGGCATGCAGGCCGTGGCTCATCAGGAAGCCGAAGATCGGCGGCGCCGTGAACGAGCCGACATCGAGGCCGGAATAGACGAAGCCGAACACCTTGCCCGAGGCGCCGGGCGGCGTCGCGTTGCGGACGATCATGTCGCGCGAGGGATTGGTGGTGCCGCCGGCGAAGCCCGCGAGCGCCAGCAGCGGCAGCAGCAGGCCGGTCGGTACGCTCTCCGTCGCGATCGGGACGGTCAACGCGGATGCGACTAGCAGGCCGATCGCCGCGACGCGGTCGTGATGGCGCACGCGGTCGGCGAAGATGCCGCCGACCAGCACGCCCAGCGCCGCGCCGACCACGAAGGCGATCAGGCAGATGGCCGCGAGGGTCTCGCTGACGCCGAACATGGCCGTGAAGGCGGGCACCGAGAATTGCTGGATGCCGATGGTGCTGGCCGATATCAGGGCAAAATAGGCGAAGCAGAGCAGGATGGGCGCCTGCAGGAACAGCCCAATGCCCGGCGCGCGGCCCTGCGTCGCCACCGAGGCGCGCGACTTGCTGCGATGGTCGACCAGCTCGACACGGTCGGCCCACACCAGCATCGCCATCGCCAGGCCCGGGATGGCGCCGATCAAGGCGGCGCCGAGCCAGCCGAACATGTCGTTCAGGAAGTAGAGCGCGGGACCGGCCGCCCAGCCCAGCGAGCCGCCCAGGCCATGGATGCTGAACGCGCGGCCCAGCCGGCTGGAATCGACCGACGCGTTGAGGAGCGCGAAGTCAGCGGGATGGAACACGCAGTTGCCGAGTCCCGCCACGACCGCGATCGCGGCAAAGCCCGCGAAGGAATGGGCGAATCCAACCAGGGCAAGCGCAATGCCGATGGTGGCGAGGCCGCCGGCCAGGATCGGCCGCGCGCCGAAGCGATCGACCGCGAAGCCCGCGACGGTCTGGGCGACGCCAGACACCGCGTAGAAGATGCCCGCCAGGATGCCGACATCGGCAAAGCTCAGCCCGGCGGTGTCGCGCACGATCAGCAGCATCGTGACGAAGGCGAGCTGGTGGTAGTGGCTGACGCCGTGCGCAACGCCGATCAGGCTGATGACGTGCAGGTCGCGACGAATGGGAACGCTGGCAGCGGACATGCCCGCTCTTATAGCGGAATATTGCCGCGTGCGGCGTGCATTTGGGCGGCAAGAGCCATGCACGTGCGGTGTATGATTGCTGACATGATCGGGTTCACTGCCGAACAGAGCGCCATTCGCGACATGACCCGCGACGTGGTGCGGCGCGAGGTAATCCCCTACGCCGCGCAATGGGATCGCGACGAGACGGTGCCGCTCGACGCGGTGCTGCGGCTGGGCAAGCTCGGCCTGTTCGGCGTCTGTGCGCCCGCCGAATGGGGCGGCGCGGGCGCAGACTTCCTCGCCTACATGCTGATGACCGAGGAGCTCGCCTACGGCGACGCCGGCATCTGCAACATGGTGAACGCCGCCAACTCGTTCGGCGCCAAGGTGCGCGACCACGGCACGGCGGAGCAGAAGCAGCGCTTCCTGCAGCCGGTGGCGAGCGGCGAGGCGCTGGGCTGCCTGCTGATGACCGAGCCGCAGGCGGGCTCCGATGCCGCGGCCATGCGCACGCGCGCGGTGCAGCACAACGATCGCTGGGTGCTGAACGGCGCGAAGTGCTTCATCACCTCGGGCCGGTCGGCCGAGTATGCCGTGATCTTCGCCGTGACCGATCCCGACGCCGGCAAGCGCGGCCTGTCGGCTTTCCTCACCCGCACCGACCGGCCGGGCTATCGCGTGGTTCGGCAGGAGACCAAGCTCGGCCATCGCAGCAACGACACTTGCCAGATCGCCCTCGAGGATCTCGAAGTGCCGGCCGAGGACCTGCTCGGCCAGCCGGGCGACGGCCTGCGCATCGCGCTGGCGGCGATGGACAGCACGCGCGTCGCCGCCGCGGCGCAGGCAATCGGCGTGGCGCGCGCGGCGCACGATGCGGCGCTCGTCTATGCCCGCGAGCGGCAGGCGTTCGGCAAGCCAATCCTCGAACATCAGGCGGTCGCCTTCCGGCTGGCCGAGATGGCGACCGAGATCGAGGTGGCGCGGCAGATGTGCCACCACGTGGCGCGACTGAAGTCGGCCGGCATGCGCTGCGTCAAGGAGGCGTCGATGGCCAAGCTCTACGCCTCCCAGATGAGCGAGCGCGTCTGCTCGGCGGCGATCCAGGTCCACGGTGGCTACGGTTACGTCAACGACTTCCCGGTCGAGAAGTATTACCGCGACGCGCGCGTCTTCCAGATCTACGACGGTACCAACGAAGTGCAGAAGATCCTGATCTCGCGCGAGCTGGCAGCAGGACGCTGAGGAGGAAACCGATGAAGGCGCTGAGGCAGGAGCAGGTCGACTCCTATCGCTACAACGGCTTCCTTTCGCCGTTCGACGTGCTCTCGCCGGAGGAGACGGCGTCGTGCCTCGCCGGCCTGCAGCGCTTCGAGGCCTTCATCGGTTCGCCCGTGCCGAAGGCCGACATGCACTGGCGCTCGCTCACCCACGCCTGCCTGCCCTTCTACGCCGACCTGGTGCGCAACCCGAAGATCCTCGATGTCGTCGAGGATCTGATCGGGCCGGACATCCTGGTCTGGACCAGCACTTTCTTCATCAAGGAGGCCAACTCGCCGACCTTCGCGGCCTGGCACCAGGATTCGACCTACTTCGGCCTCGCGCCCTACGAGCAGGTCACCGCGTGGGTGGCCCTGACCGACGCCAGCCAGGATGCCGGCTGCATCGAGGTGCTGTCGGCGCACGGCAAGCCGCGCCAGATGCGGCATGTCCCGAAGAAGCTCGCCAACAGCATCAACCGCACCGGCCAGACCATCACCGAGCCAATCGACGATTCCGGCGTCAGCGCGATGCCTCTCAAGGCCGGCCAGTTCTCCCTGCACCATACGCTCTGCGTGCACCGCTCGGCGCCCAACCATACCGCGCACCGCCGGATCGGGCTCGGCATCAACTACATCCCGGCTCATGTCCGGACGACCGGCTCCAAGCGCATGCCGGCAATGCTGGTGCGTGGCACCGACCGATATGGCCACTTCGATCTCTACGAGCCGCCCGTCGAGGAGCTGGGCCAGAAAGAGCTCGCGGTGCACGACCATGTCTACAGCTGCTACGCCGAGAACTATCGCGAGCAGTTGAAGAAGCACGAGGAAGAGTTTGCGTAGTCTTTGGAGCGGAGCCAATGAGTTCGATTCGTAGACGCACCGTTGTGCTGGGAGCACTGGCGGCACCGCTGATCGCCCGAAACGCGCGGGCGGCCGGCTATCCGACGCGGCCTGTCAAGCTCGTGGTGCCTTATGCGCCGGGCGGCGGCGCCGATGCGGTGGCGCGCATCATCGCCAAGCTGGCAGGGGCCAGCATGGGCCAGTCGATCGTGGTCGAGAACAAGGGCGGCGCGGGCTCGATCGTCGGCACCGACCTGGTCGCGAAGTCGCCGCCCGACGGCTACACGCTGCTGCTCGGCCAGTCCGGCCCGATCTCGATCAATCCGGCGGTCTACAAGCACCTGCCCTACGATCCGGTCAAGGAGCTGACCCCGGTCACCATGACCAATTCCTATCCTTACGTGCTGGTGATCAACAGCAAGACGCCCGTCAAGGACCTCAAGGAATTCGTGGCCCTCGCCAGGGAAAAGGCCGGCGCCTTCAACTTACGGCACGACCGGCGTAGGCGCCTCCAACCACCTGATGAGCGAGCTGTTCTGCGCCCAGGCCGGCGTGAAGATGACGCACATCCCTTATCGCGGCACGGCGCTGGCGGTAGCCGACTGCGTCGCCAACAACGTCACCATGGTGTTCGGCGATCCGGTGAGCGTGCTGCCGCACATCCACGCCGGCACCCTGCGCGCGCTGGCGGTGACCAGCCCGCAGCGCTCGCCGGCCGCTCCGGATGTCCCGACGATGGCCGAGGCCGGCTATCCCGGCGTCGAGGCCGTGGCATGGCACGGCATCTTCGTGCCGGCGCATACGCCGCAGGATGTCGTCGACAAGCTGAACACGGAGATCGTCAAGGCGCTGAAGAATCCCGAGATCACCGACCTGCTCAGCAAGCAGGCGATGTCGCCGGTCGGCAGCACCCAGACCGAATTCGCCGCCTTCCTGAAGAAGGACCTCGCAACCTGGAAACAGGTTGCGGATACGGCAAAGGTCAGCGTGGAATAGGTCTTTTCTTCGCCCACTTGGCCGGCGCTCCGGGTGCAACCGTCCGCCCCTCTCGACCGTTGCGCTAGGACATCGCCCGAGTGGAGACGTTACATGCCTGCAAACAAGCGCGCCCACGAGAAGCTGAGCGACTTGAACGACAAGCTGCAGAGCGCCAGGCACGCGGCGAAGAGTGACGGCGCCGGAGAACGGGAGAAGGCCGATCTCAAGCTGCTCGAGCAGGAAGTCGCCGCCGAGAAGCTGAAGGCCAAGCGGCCGGCTCAAAAGCAGAAGGCCGAGTCGGACGTGGACGAGAAGCTCGACAAGGCGCTGAAGGACACCTTCCCGGGCAGCGATCCCGTGTCGTTCGTCGAGGCCGGGCCGAACGGCCGCAAGCCCGGCGCCGTACCGGACGAGGACGACGAGCCCGAGGACAAGTAGCCGCAGATCGCTCAGGCGTTCGGATCGCCCGCGTTCGGAAAGAAGAGTTGCTGGCCGTCGATCCTGTAGTTGGCGATGGCGCTCTGGCCGTCGGGCGAGAGCAGCCAGTCGATGAACTGCTGCCCCTGGGCCTTCTTCACGTGCGGGTGCCTGGCCGGGTTCACCAGCATCACGCCATACTGGTTGAACAGCCGCTTGTCGCCCTGCACCACGATCGTGAGCTCGCCCTTGTTCTTGAACGACAGCCAGGTGCCGCGATCGGATAGCACGTAGGCGTCGGACGCCGAAGCGGTGTTGAGCGCGGCCCCCATGCCCTGCCCGATGGCCTTGTACCAGGGCCCCTTGTCGTGCTCGATGTCGATGCCGGCCGCCTTCCAAAGCTTGAGCTCGGCGAGGTGCGTGCCCGAGCGGTCGCCGCGCGAGATGAACGGCTGCTGCTTGGCCTCGAGGGTGCGCAGCGCCGCAACGATATCCTTCGACCGCCCAATGCCGGCCGGATCGCTGCGCGGGCCGATCAGCACGAAGTCGTTGTACATCACCGGGAAGCGCTTCACGCCGCCGCCCTCGGCAATGAACTTCTCCTCCTCGGACTTGGCATGCACGAACACCACGTCGGCATCGCCGCGGCGGCCGATGTCGAGGGCCTGGCCGGTGCCGACCGCGACCACCTTCACGTCGATGCCGCTCTTGGCCTTGAACAGCGGCAGCAGGTGGCCGAACAGGCCCGAATCCTGGGTCGAGGTCGTCGAGGCGACGACGATCGAATTCTGCTGCGCCGACGCCGGGGGGACGAAGGCCAGGAAGGCGAGAGCCAGCAGCAGGCGGCGAATCATACGAGCAACTCTCCAGCGATGAACCGCCGCGCCTCTTCGGTGCGCGGCGCGTCGAAGAACGACGGCGCCGGACGCTTCTCGACGAGGCGCCCACGATGCAACAGCACGACCTCGCCCGCCAAGCGCCGCGCCTCGCCGAGATCGTGGGTCGACATCACGATCTTGATACCCCGGCCGCTCACGGTGCGGATCACATCCTCCACCGCCTTGGTCGATCCGGGATCGAGACTGGCGGTCGGCTCATCGAGAAACAGGATCGTCGGATTGCGCGCAAGCGCACGCGCCAGCGCGAGCCGCTGCTGCTCGCCGGCGGACAGGCGCCGCGCCGGACGGTCGGCGGCATGCTCCAGCCCGACCAGCGCCAGCAGCTCGCGCGTGCGGTCGCTGCCCGCCATGGCGTAGCGGACATTGGCGGCGGCACTCCGCCGCAGCATGGTCGGACGCTGGAAGACGATCGCGCGCCGCTCGCCGGTGCGCGTGATGCGGCCGGCCGTAGGCGCCAGCAGGCCCATCGCGGCGCGCAGCAGCGTCGTCTTGCCGGCGCCGTTCGGTCCGATCAGCACGGTCGGCGGCCCCGGCTCGATCGCCAGCGACAGCCGGTCGAGCAGGGTCACCGATCCGGCCGAAACCGTGACGTCCTCGAAGCGGATCATCCGGCCATGCGCTCGGCCGCGCGCCGCAGGGTCCAGGCGAGCGCGTTGACGGCAACGACGATGGCCATCAGCACTAGGCCGAGCCCGATCGCCAGCGGCAGGTCGCCCTTGGAGGTCTCGAGCGCAATCGCCGTCGTCATGGTCCGGGTGAAGCCCTCGATATTGCCGCCGACGATGATCACCGCGCCGACCTCCGCTGCCGCGCGCCCGAAGCCCGCCAGCAATGCCGTGATCAGGCTGAAGCGAGCATCCCACACCAGAGTGACGATGCGGCGCACCGGCCCGACTTCCAGCGCCGTGAGCTCGTCGCGATATTCCAGCCAAAGATCCTCGATGGTCTGGCGGGAAAGCGCGGCGATGATCGGCGTCACCAGGATGGTCTGGGCAATCACCATCGCCTGCGGCGTGAACAGCAGGCCCCAGGCGCCGAGCGGTCCTGAATGCGACAGGGCGAGGTACACGACCAGCCCGATCACCACGGGCGGCAGGCCCATCATGGCGTTCAGCACCACGATCGCCGCATCGCGCCCCCGGAAGCTCGACAGCGCGATCGCCGCGCCAAGCGGCACGCCGATCACGGCCGCCAGCAGCACGGCCGAGAAGCTGACCGCGATGGAGAGGCGCACGATCGCGAACAGCGCCGGATCGCCCGTCAAAACGAGGTCCAGCGCGGAGAGATGTTCCGGCATCGCGCGACTTCTCGCAGAGCCCCTGGCGAGGGTCAATTTGAGCCACGACGCGCGCGCGGCGGTTGGGCTAGTCTCCCCGCCCGAAGTAAGGGGGAACGCATGAAGCGCTGGAAGCATCGTCCCGAAGGCTCGACCTGGGGTGATTGGGGCGAAGACGATCAGCTCGGGCGCCTCAACCTCATCACGCCCAAGAAGGTGCTGGAGGGCATCGACGAGGTGAAGGCCGGCCGCTCGTTCTGCCTCAGCCTGCCGCTCGACTTCCCGGGCGGGAACGTGCTGAACGCGCGGCGTCTGCCGCCGGTATTGTCGCCGACCGGCGACGAGAACGGCTGGCGGTTCAACTTCCTCACCAACACGGTCAATCCACTGTTCCAGGACGTGGCGTGCGACGATCGCGTGATCCTGACCCTGCAATACTCGACGCAGTGGGACACGCTCGCCCATGTCGGCGGCCTGTTCGATGCCGACGGCGACGGCGTGCCGGAGCCGCTCTACTACAACGGCTACAAGGCCGGTTCCGACGTGGTCGGACCGCAGGTCGATGCCGGCCGCGACGGCTGCGGCCATCTCTCCTATGCTCACAAGCTCGGGGTCGAGAACATGGCAGCCAAGGCAATCCAGGGTCGCGCGGTCATGGTCGACCTCGAGAAGCACTACGGCCGCGACCACAAGTATGTGAGCTACGACGACTTCAAGCGCGTGCTCGACGCGGACAAGATCGTGGTCGAGCCGGGCGACATGCTGCTGCTGTACACCGGCTTCAGCGACGAGATCATGAAGATGAACAAGAAGGTCGACCCCGAGCGCGTCCATGCGATGTGCTGCGTGCTCGACGGGCGCGACAAGGAGCTGCTGCAGTGGATCAGCGACAGCCAGATCAGTGCCCTGATCGCCGACAATTACGGCGTCGAGGCCGTGCCGGCGCGGCCCGGCCCGGCGGGCGAGCATCCGATGCTGCCGCTGCACAATCACTGCCTGTTCAAGCTCGGGCTGAACCTGGGCGAGATCTGGTGGCTCAAGGACCTGGCGCTGTGGCTGCGCGAGCACGGCCGCTCGCGCTTCCTGCTCACCGCGCCGCCGCTGCGCCTGCCGGGGGCGGTCGGCTCGCCCGCCACACCGGTGGCGACCGTCTAGCATACGAGCAGGATGGATAACGGTTTCCCGTCCTTCGTCGCGGCCGCGCTCGACAGCCCGTTCCGGCTGCTCGATATCGGCTGCTCGGGCGGCCTCGATCCGCGCTGGCGGGCGTTCGGCCCGAAGCTGCAGGCGATCGGCATCGATGCCAGCAAGGCCGAGTGCGCCAGGCTGGCCAAGGCCGAGACCCAGCCGGGCATAGAGTATGTGTCGACCTTCGTCGCGGGTGTGGCCGACAGGCCGGTCGATCTCGAGCGCGGACAGGCGTCGCCGCTGATCATGGCCGTGCGCGAGCGGCTCAGCTTCATGCGCACGCGCGAGATCCGCCAGGCCCGGCTCGCCCAGGCCGAGATCGAGGAGAAGCTCCGCCACAATGCCTGGGAGCTGACCGAGCTCGCCGACGAAGCGAAACCTGTGCTGGTGTCGGAGCTGCTGGCCGAGCGCGGCTGGACGGACTTCGACTATCTCAAGATCGACATCGACGGGTCGGACTTCGAGGTGCTGCGGACGTTCGACGGCAAGCTGCAAGCGGCCGGCGTGCTGGGCGTGCAGCTCGAGGTGAACTTCGTCGGCACCGACAGCGACACCGACCACACCTTCCACAACACCGACCGCTTCATGCGGCGGCAGGGCTACGAGCTGATGCGACTCGACGTGCGCACCTACTCCTCGCGTGCCCTGCCCGGCCGCTACGTCTGGCCCACGCCGGCCGAGACGCTGTTCGGGCGGCCGTTCCAGGGCGAGGCGTGGTACGCCCGCGACTTCGACGGCGCCAGCCTCGATCGCGGCAAGCTGCTCAAGCTCGCGGCGATCTATGCCGCCGTCGAGGTGCCCGACATGGCGGCCGAGCTGCTGGCCAAGCGGCGCGGCGAGCTCGCCGGGCTCGACATCGACCGCGGCCTCGACCTGCTGGCCGCCCAGGCGCAGCCCGATCGCGCTCGCAAGCTCGACTACCGGCAGTACATGCAGGGCTTCGAAGCCGATGCCGCCCACTTCTACCGCCGCGAGGGCGACTACACGCTGGGCGAGCGCCTGAAGGCCGCGTGGGACGCGTTTCGCAAGCCCAGGCGATGAGCGACGAAGCGGTAGCGCACTCGCGCCAATTGCGCGAATTCCCTTGCCCGACTGCCGCTGCCAACGACTGCCAGCCGGGTTGGCAGTGATCGGATGCAACCGGGCCAACGTTTTACGCGTGCTCTGCCACTCTGCCCGCACCCCCTGGGGCGGGGGACGATTTCGCCTGAGGAGCCGACGAGGGCCAGGCGGAACGGATGGCGAGCGCAAGCGGGTGATGATCATCAAATCTCGACCCTGCACCAAATGCGCGTGCAATACCTAATAGGGACAATGGCCGCGAAAATTCACGCGATGGTTCAGCTGCAAAGGCAGAGCCATTGCCCATGATGAGACGATGCCGCGCGTGCTTATCCACAGGACTTCATCACCGTCTTTGCTTCGAGGTAAGGAACCATTCGCGAAAGCGCGAATCGAACTCGAGCAATGCGCCGACCCCAAAATTGCGGCGGTTGCGGAAGGCGCCTTGCTCATCGCCGCTGCAGGCGCTCAACGGCGTCGGTGAGCGGGCGGATGTAGCGCAGGATCACCCAGGCGACGCCGAACACCGTGGGCGCGGCGGCGACGTAGATCACGAAGAGCTGCAACGGCAGCTCGCCCAGGAAGTCGAGATGGATCGGCCGGCTGCCGATCCAGAGCGACAGGCACGCGCCGAAATAGAGCGCGATCGATGCCCAGGCGACGATATCGACGAGGACAAGGACCGGGAGGCGACGCCTGCCCCATAGGCGACGCGCATGGTGCTCGGCCAGCCAGTAACCGCTCAGAACGGCCGGCAAGGCCATGATCAGGACGAGCTGCCACTGCAGCGACAAGTCGTCGGCGGCTCGCCGCACACGAGCCACGCGATCGAGCCCAGAAGCAGCCCCTGGATGATCCAGGCCGCGACGATCGTCGCCGCGGTCGGCTGGGCCTGCTCCTCCGTCTTCGCGTCCTGGCGACCGGCCATCGGCGACGACTCCACGCTTGCACTTGCGCTGCATGGTGCGCCTATCGAACGATCAGGACAATCTTCTTCTACGCATAGTTGTGTTTCAAATATTTCCTCGCGTGTTCTGCGGTCAGGCCTTCTTCTCCCATCCGCCGGCCGTCTGCTGCCAGTAGACCACGGCGTGCCCCGCTGCCTTGTAGGCTTTCCAGCGCTCGCGACTGTCCGCGACAGCGGCCTCGTCGCGGCCATCGAAGAGCTCGAAGCAGCGCTTGTATTGGTCGACGCGGTCCGACCTCGCGCGGTCGGCGACGAACAGGAAGGCCGCGCCGTTGGGATTCTCGTCGAGATGGGTCAGCCAGACCGGCTGGCGCTCCGCCTCGCCGTCGCGGGCGCTGCCGTGCGGCAGGAAGCCGTTCGGATCGTAGGTCCAGAGATGGGTATTGAGCGCATCGACCCGCTCGGGCGAGCCCAACATCACGACCGCCCGCTCGCCCGCCTGCAGCGTCTTCAGCAACAGGCGCGGCAGCGCGTCTTCCAGCGACGACTTGGTGAGATGGTAGAAATTGACCTCGGTCGCCATCCCTCGCGGCCCATCATCACTCGTAGTTATCGGCGATCCAGCGATCGAGCAGGCGCACACCGAAGGCCGTGGCACCCTTGGGCGTGGTCTCGTTCCCCTTGCCCCAGGCCATGCCGGCGATGTCGAGATGCGCCCAGGCGACGCCTTCCTGCACGAAGCGCTGCAGGAACTGCGCCGCCGTGATCGAGCCGCCGTCGCGGCCGCCGCTGACGTTCTTCATGTCGGCGATGTCGCTGTCGATCATCTTGTCGTACTTCGGCCCGAGCGGCATGCGCCACAGCTTCTCGCCGGTCTCCGAGCCCGCCGCGCGCAGCTTGTTCGACAGCTGCGTGTTGTTGCTGAACAGGCCGGCCCTCTCATGCCCCAGCGAGATGATGATCGCGCCGGTGAGCGTCGAGAGCTCGACCATCGCCTGTGGCTTGTACTTCTCCTGCACGTGCCACATCGCATCGCACAGGATCAGCCGGCCCTCGGCGTCGGTGTTGATCACCTCGACCGTCTGCCCCGACAGCGAGGTCCAGACGTCGCCGGGCCGCTGCGCGTTGCCGTCCGGCATGTTCTCGACCAGCGCACAGATGCCCACGACGTTCGCCTTAGCCTTGCGCGCCGCGAGCAGCCGCATCGCGCCCGTCACCGCCCCCGCGCCGGCCATGTCCCACTTCATGTCTTCCATGCCGCCGGCCGGCTTGATCGAAATGCCGCCGGTGTCGAAGCAGACGCCTTTGCCGACCAGGGCGATCGGCTTCTGCGTCTTGGGGCCGTTCATCCAGGTCATGATCAGGAGCTGCGATTCGCGGCGGCTGCCCTGGCCGACCGCGAGCAGGACGTTCATGCCGAGCTTCTTCATCTCGGCCTCGCCCAGGATCTCGACCTTGACGCCGACCTTGGTCAGCTCCGTCTTGGCGCGGCGGGCGAACTCGGCGGGATAGAGCACGTTGGCCGGCTCGCTCACCAGGTCGCGGGTGAAGAATACCGAGGGAATGGTGGGCTCGAGGCCGGCATAGGCCTTGCGCGCATCGCCGGGGCCCGCGACGACGATCGTGAGCCGCTCGAGCGCGGCCTTCTGCTCGGGCTTCTGCTTGGTCTTGTATTTGTCGAAACGATAGGAGCGCAGCTGCGCGCCCAGCGCGATATGGGCCGCGACCTGGGCCGGCTGCAGCCGGTTGCCCTTCACCGGATCGACCACCACCGTGACGTCCTTCAGGCCCGCACCGTCGGCCTCCGCCGCGACCAGGCCGCCCAAGGCTTCGGCAGTGCGCGCATCGAGTTCGCGTGCCTTGCCGACACCCAGCAGGATCAGCCGGCCGTAGCCCGCCTGACCCAGCACGGTCAGCGTCTTGCTCTTGGCGCCGGTGAACCGGCTCGCCTCGATTGCCCGTACCAGCGCGCCGCCGGTCGCCGAATCGATCGTCTTGGCGGTCGCCTGGAGTTGCTTGTCGGCGCCGACGAACATAGCGACGTTGCCGCTGAACGCCTTGGGGAAGGCCGAAAATTCCACTTTCATTCAGGTTCCTCGCTCTGTGGCAGCGTTTTCACCCCTGCGACCGTACGGCGCAAGGCGCGAATTGCGTCCGGGGCGCCGCGACAGTATCAGTACCGGCCCTCAAAACGGGAATGAAAATGACTGCCTCAGCCCTCCCCCGGATCAACGTCGTCGGCCTCGGCAAGCTCGGTGCGCCGCTCGCCGCTGTGCTCGCCAGCCGCGGCTTCAGCGTGATCGGGCTCGACGTCAACAAGACGTTCGTCGACGCGCTCAACGCCGGCAAGATGCCCATCATCGAACCGCAGCTCAATGAGCTGATCGCGGAGAACCGCGAGCGCCTGTCCGCCACCATGGACGCCAACGAGGCGGTGCAGAAGAGCGATGCGTCGTTCGTGATCGTGCCGACGCCGTCCAACAAGGAGACCGGCTTCTTTTCGAACAGCTATGTGCTGAAGGCGATGGAGACCTTGGGCAAGGCGCTGCGCAACAAGAAGGGCTATCACCTGGTGGTCATCACCTCGACGGTGATGCCGGGCTCGACCGGGGGCGAGATCAGGCAGGCGCTAGAGGCCGCCTCAGGCCGCACGGTCGGGCCGGATCTCGGCCTCTGCTACAATCCCGAGTTCATCGCGCTCGGCTCGGTCGTGCGCGACATGCTCTACCCCGATTCGATCCTGGTGGGTCAAGCCGACCAGAAGGCCGGCGACATGCTGGAGACGATCTACCGGCAGATGTGCGTCAAGAACCCGCCGGTCCAGCGCATGAACCTGGTGAGCGCCGAGCTCACCAAGATCTCGGTCAACACTTACGTCACGACCAAGATCTCCTACGCCAACATGCTGGCCGACATCTGCGACCGCCTGCCGGGTGCCGACGTCGACATGGTGACCAAGGCGCTGGGCGCCGATACCCGTATCGGGCCGAAATACCTCAAGGGTGCGATGGGTTATGGCGGCCCGTGCTTCCCGCGCGACAACGTCGCCTTCGCCGCACTTGCCCGCAAGCTCGGCGCCAAGGCCGACGTCGCCGAGGCGACGGACAGGATCAACAACTACCAGGTCGAGCGCCTGACCAACCTGGTGTCGAAGTTCGCCAAGGCCGGCACGCGCATTGCCCTGCTCGGCCTCTCCTACAAGCCGCAGACTCCGGTGGTCGAGGAGAGCCATTCGGTGAAGCTCGCCGGCGCGCTGGCCGACAGGGGCTACATCGTCACGGTGCACGATCCGCTGGCGCAGGAGGCGGCCTTGAACGTGCTGGGCGAGCGCGCGCTGGGCGCGGCTTCGCTCGAATCGGCCGTGCGCGACGCCGACCTGCTGATCGTCGCAACGGGCTGGCCCGAGTACAAGGAAATCGATCCGGCCTGGGCCAAGCGCGACAACGGCCAGAAGATCACCATCCTCGACCTGTGGCGCACGCTGCCGGCCGACAAGTTCGAGCCGGTCGCCGACCTGCTCTATCTCGGCCTCGGCCGCTAGAACATATTCCATCCGGCCGGAATCGGCCGGATGGAATATGCCTGTCGCAACAAATATCGCCCGTGCGCGCATTTCCACTCAGATGGAACTGCGCTAGCGAGGCCGATGGACAAGTGACGATCGTGTGGGCGCGGTTCCATCTGAGTGGAAATCGCTCTTAGAGATCAGCGCAACCCTGCGGGCGGCTGTCTTGCCCGCACGGAAGATTGTGACTAATGCTGCGAGACCGACGGGCGTCTGGAGGAGAAGGCGCAGATGATTGCCTCGCACAATTCGGCGCGGAAGCCCGTCAAGGACCATCCCTTCGTCACCAAGCTCGATCGCTCGATCCGGCTCGACGTCGCGGACATGGCGGCGCTCGAGCTCCTGCTGAGCCGCAGGGTCGTCGCGAAAAAGGCGAAGGACATCATCGTCGAAGGCTACGAGCACCGCACGCTGCATATCGTCGAAAGCGGTTTCGCGATCCGCTACAAGCTGCTGCACAGCGGCAAGCGCCAGATCGTCAACCTGGTGCTGCCGGGCGACATCATCGGCTTTCCGGCATCCTTTTACGAATACGCGGTCTTCTCGGTCACCGCCATTGGCGAGATGAGCCTGCATCACGTGCCGATCGACGCGTTCACCCGGCTGTGCCTCAGCCGGGCGAACATCGCGACGGCGCTGCTCTGGTTCGCCGCGCGCGAGGCGGCGATCTATGCCGAGCACATCATCGACACGGGGCGGCGCGATCCGCTGGAAAGGCTCGCCCACTTCCTACTCGAAATGCAGACCCGCCTGCATGCGGTCGGCTGCGCATCCGAGACCTCCTTCGAGATGCCGCTGTCCCAGGAGGCGATCGGAGATGTGGTCGGCCTGAGCGGCCCGCACGTCAACCGCATGATAGCCGAGCTCAGGGGCGACGGCCTGATCGCCGTGCGCGGCCACGAGATCACCATACTCGACCGCCCCGCTCTACAGATCCTCGGCGAGTTCCGGCCGGCCTATCTGGGCCGCATGCCGATCCAAGGCGTCGACGCCAAGCCGGTGCGGAGCGCGAAGCCTTGGTCTTCTCGCACTTAATCCTGAAGAGGATGCCCGGTTGTTTCGGTTCCCGGCGCGCCACGCTGCGGCGATGATCGGGCGGGCAACACGGCCTGCGGGCGAACCAGCGCCGGCAGACTATGGACGTGGACGTGCGAACCGGAGTGCTTCCTCAGGATCGCCATGGCGCGCTCCTCGTCCGCGCGGTCCCATGTCCGCACCCATAGCAGCAGACCACCGCGCTCCACCTGCTGTTGCAGATGGCGGCCATGTTCCTCCCCCAGCCATTCGGCCAGGAACGAGCCGATCAGGCCTCCAACTCCGCCGCTGAGAGCCGCGCCGATAATCGCAGCGGCCAAGGTGCCTCCGGAGGCCACGACAGCGCCCGCCGCCGCCATCGCCCCGACGTACATCAGCACGCCGATCAACCCGCCTTCGGCGCCGCCGATCGCCTCCGGCGAGACGTAGGCGGCGCGCGGAACGACTGGGTCGTCCGCCGCCGAGCTGATCTTTCGGTATCGATGACCGAGCTTCTCGTCCACGGCCCGCACGCTCGCCAGCAGGCTGAGTTCGGCGCGATTGAACCCGCATGCGAGCAGATCGTCGATCGCCTCCTGCAGCTTCTCCGGAGAGTGGAAGACTCCGACGGCCTCTCGAACGGGATGCGGTCTGGATTCCTCGTCATGATCGATGCCTCCATGTCTCGGGTAGCGCGAAATTATCCGGGCTGCCGTCAATGACGGTCTTTCCCGCGGACATTGCGCCGGCGCAAAGCAGGCCGCGGCGCGCGTCGGTACCCTCCAGCCATTTCGACGAGGAGAGTGCAATGAACGACCACAGAAAACCCGCCCCGGAACGGGAGCATCTCGAAGGCCTCCTCGACGACGCGCTCGACGAAAGCTTTCCCGCGAGCGATCCCGTCGCGATCGACTTCAGGACGCGGCAATCACGGCCGGCGGCAAACGACGATGAACCAGGGAGTGCGCACAATGACCACTAAATCCTCTCGCCGGAGCACCTGGCTGGTGCTCGGCGTCCTGGCCGTGTTCCTCGCGTTCGCTCTCGCGTTCCTCTACGTCGGATGGGGCATGGGCGATGGCGAACTCGACCGTGGTCAACAGATGTCGGGCGCGGGCTACGTTGCGATGACGTTCGGCATCGTCGTGACCTTGGCGCTCGGGGTCGGTCTCATGGCCCTGATCTTCTACAGCAGCCGAAGGGGCGGCGATCAGGCCGCAATTCTCCAACGGATCACGCACAAGAAATGACGTGCGACGGCCAAGCGCACTCCGTGCTCATGGCGGAGTCCATCTCGGCCTCGGCAGCTGGCCAGACGCCCGACTCCGACGATGGAGCCGGCAGACGGCTGCGCCCCTGCTCGGGGCGCGGCGTGCGTGACGGTTCCGGTTGAACGTCGCGCGGCCAGCCTGACGGATCGACGATTGCGTCTTCGGTCGGCGAGAAGTCGGCTGCTCCCGGCTGCTGCTTGGCCGCATGGCCCTGCAGCCCCAACGCCAGAAGCGACGTCAGAGAAAGCGCGCCGATCAGCATCGCGAGCACGACCGCGAAACCTCCTCCCAGCCTGGTCATCAGCTGTCCCCACGTACCCGCCCAATGGCGTAGGTCCACTCTGGGGCAATCTCAAGGCAAGCGCTCTACCGATGCTATCGCCCCTCTGCCTGCAACAAGAACAGCAGGCACGACCGGCCGGTTACCTCATAAGAGGCACCGATCTCGAGCTGCGGCTCTTCGCTCGCATCGGGCAAATTGGTGTCGATCAACCGGGTCCAAGCCTTCCCGTCGGCCGCCTCGGGCAACGTGAACGCGACGCCCTCATGCCAGCCGTTGAGGATGAACAGCAGGGTGGCATCCTGGCCGCGCTTGCGGATACCGGTCACCTGCGCGCGGCCGTCCAGCATCATGCCGAAGCACTTCACGTTGGGATCGTCCCAGTTGGCCTGCTGCATCTCCTTGCCGTCGGCATTGATCCAGGTCACGTCCTTGACGCCCAGCGCCTCATTGTAGGCGCCGGTGTAGAAGCGCGTGCGGCGCAGGGCCGGATACTTGTGGCGCAGCGATGTCAGCCGCCGGGTGAAGGCCTGCAGGCCCTGCCCCTTGGCCTCGATCTTCCAGTTCAGCCAGCTGATCTCGTTGTCCTGGCAGTAGGCATTGTTGTTGCCCTTCTGCGTGCGGCCGAATTCGTCGCCGGCCAGCAGCATCGGCGTGCCCTGCGACAGCAACAGCGTCGCGAGGATGTTGCGGATCTGACGCTCGCGCAGCCGGTTGATCTCCGGATCGTCGGTCGGTCCTTCGACACCGCAGTTCCAGGACCGGTTGTCGGAACTGCCGTCCTTGTTGTCCTCGCCGTTCGCCTCGTTGTGCTTGCCGTCGTAGGTCACAAGGTCGTTGAGGGTGAAGCCATCATGCGCCGTGACGAAGTTCACCGAAGCCCAGGCCCGCCGGCCCTGGCGATCGTAGATATCGCCCGAGGCGCACAGGCGTGGCGTCAGCGCCGTGACGGGTGCCTGGCCGCGCCAGAAGTCACGCACGGTGTCGCGGAACTTGTCGTTCCACTCCGCCCAGCCCGGCGGGAAGCCGCCGACCTGGTAACCGCCCGGCCCGCAGTCCCACGGCTCGGCAATCAGCTTGACGGTGTCGAGCACGGGATCTTGTCCGACCGCCTTCAGGAAGCCGCTCTGCTCGTCGAACCCATTGGGCTCGCGCGCGAGGATGGTACCGAGGTCGAAACGGAAGCCGTCGACATGCATTTCCTGCGCCCAGTAGCGCAGCGAATCGCACACCATCTGGATGACGCGCGGATGGCTGAGGTTCACCGTGTTGCCGGTGCCGGTGTCGTTGATGTAGTAGCGCCTCTTGTCGGGCAGCAGCCGGTAATACGAGAGATTGTCGATGCCCTTGAAGCTGAGCGTCGGCCCGCGCTCGTTGCCCTCGGCGGTGTGATTGTAGACGACGTCGAGGATCACCTCGAGGCCGGCCTCATGGAAACGCGCCACCATCTCCTTGAACTCGCGCAGGCTGTTGGCGACGTCGGAGGCATAGCGCGGATCGGGCGCGAAGAAGCCGATCGTGTTGTACCCCCAGTAGTTCACCAGCTTCTTGTCGAGCAGGTAACTGTCGTTGATGAACGAATGCACCGGCAACAGCTCGACCGTCGTGACGCCGAGCGACTTGATGTAGTCGACGACATGCCGGTCGCCCATGCCGGCATAGAAACCGCGCAGCTTCTCGGGCACCTTTGGGTGAAGCTTGGTGAAGCCCTTCACGTGGGCCTCGTAGATCACCGTGTGCTCCCACGGAACGCGCTGGCGGCCGGGCTCCCCGCGCCAGTCGAAGCCCGGATCGACGATCACGTTCTTGGGCATGAACGGCGCGCTGTCGCGGTCGTCGAAGGTCGTGTCGTCGCCACTCTCGAGCTTGTAGCCGAACACTGCCGGATCCCACTTGAGATCGCCGGCGTGGGCGCGCGCGTAAGGGTCGAGCAGCAGCTTGTTCGGATTGAAGCGATGCCCGTTGTCCGGCTCGTACGGCCCGTGGACGCGGTAGCCGTAGAAAGTCCCGGGTCCGACGCCCGGCAGATAGCCGTGGAAAACCTGGTCGGTGTACTCGGGCAGCTCGACCCGCGCCGTCTCGCGCGCGCCGTTCGCGTCGAACAGGCAGATCTCGACCTTGGTGGCATGGGCGGAGAACAGCGCGAAGTTGGTCCCCCCGCCGTCCCAGCTAGCGCCCAGCGGATCAGGCAAGCCTTCCTTCAGGCGGGACGGATCGAACGATGCCATGGACGCTCCATTGGGGGATGCAAGGCAACGTTCGACGACGAGAAACGTGGCTCACCGCGACGAACAAATCCGTTCTGCACACATCCCTTACGGATATGCGACAGGCCTGCGCCGCAACTCCCGCATCCGACAGTACGTTCCCATCAAAACTTGCCCCAGAAGCACTACGGGAGCTTTCGATGCCCAAGGACGACGACACCGTACATTACGAAGGTCCTTCCGGCGGCTGGGGCTCCGTGCGGGGCATGGCGCGCATCTACGCGCGGGAACTCAGCCCGCCGACCGTGCTCAAGACGCTCAGCGAGCAGAACAAGCCACACGGCTTTGCCTGCGTCTCTTGCGCCTGGGCGAAGCCCGCCAACTACCATCCCGCCGAATTCTGCGAGAATGGCGCCAAGGCGACGATGTGGGAGATGACCAGCCGTCGCTGCGGCCCCGATTTCTTCGCCAAGCATACCCTGGCCGAATTGCGCGAATGGCGGGACTACGACCTCGAGCAGCAGGGCCGCCTTACCCATCCGCTGCGCTATGACCCGGCGACGGATCGCTACGTGGCCTGCGACTGGACCGAGGCTTTCTCCGCGATCGGCCGGGAACTGCGGGCGCTCGATCCGAAGTCGGTGATCTTCTACACCTCCGGCCGCGCCAGCCTAGAAGCCGCCTACTGCTATTCGCTGTTCGCCCGCCTGTACGGCAGCAACAACCTGCCCGACAGCTCGAACATGTGCCACGAGACGACGTCGGTCGCCCTCAAGAAGCTGATCGGCGTCGGGGTAGGTACGGTCGTGTACCAGGACTTCGCGAGCTGCGATGCGATGTTCTTCTTCGGACAGAACACCGGGTCGAACAGCCCGCGCTTCCTCCATCCGCTGCAGGACGCCGTCAAACGTGGCTGCAAGATCGTCACCTTCAATCCGGTCCGCGAGAAGGGCCTGGAGACCTTCATCAACCCGCAGCGTCCGTCGGAGATGCTGACGGGTCACGAGACGAAGATCTCCTGTCAGTACCACCAGGTGAAGGCTGCCGGCGACATCGCGGCGATCCTGGGCCTCTGCAAGCACGTCCTCGCCAAGGACGACGAGGCCAGGGCGAAGGGCGGCAAGGTGCTCGACCGCGACTTCATCGAGCAGCACACGCACGGCTTCGAGGCCTTCGAGGCGTTCGTGCGCAACACCGGTTGGCGCGAGATCGAGCAGGCATCGGGCCTGTCGCGCGGCGACCTCGAAGCGGCAGGTCAGGTCTACGTCGAGGCCGAGAAGGTCATCGCCGTCTACGGCATGGGCCTGACCCAGCACGTCCACGGCTTCGACAATGTCGGGATGCTGATCAACCTGCTGCTGCTCAAGGGCAATATCGGCCGGGACGGCACGGGCCTCTGCCCGGTGCGCGGCCATTCCAACGTGCAGGGCCAGCGGACCGTCGGCATCACAGAAAAACCGGAGCTCGCGCCGCTCGACAAGCTCGCGGCGATGTACGGCTTCGAGCCGCCGCGCGAGAAGGGTCTCAACACGGTCGAGGCCTGCGAGGGCATGCGGTCCGGCAAGGTGAAGGCCTTCTTCGGCCTCGGCGGCAATTTCGTGCGCGCCATTCCCGAGCGCGAGGCGATGGAACGCGCCTGGAGCGACATGCGCCTCACCGTGCAGATCGCCACCAAGCTCAACCGCAGCCATCTGGTGCACGGTCAGGTGGCCTATCTCCTGCCCTGCCTCGGCCGCACGGAGGAGAGCCAGGTCGTGACGATGGAAGACAGCCTCAGCTGCATCCACGGCTCGCTGGCGCGGCGCACGCCGGCCAGCGAGCATCTTCTGTCGGAGCTCGCGATCATCGCCGGTCTGGCAAAGGCGACGCTTCCGCCCAATCCGAAAGTACCGTGGGCCACCTGGGCCGCGGACTACTCGATCGTGCGCGACCGCATCGAAGAGACCTATCCGGAGTACTTCCCGCACTTCAACCAGAGGCTCTTCACGCCGGGCGGCTTCTACAAGGGCAACAAGGCGCGCGAGCGGATCTGGAAAACCAAGAGCGGCAAGGCCGAATTCACGGTGCCGAAGGAGTTGGTGGCCTGCGGCTTCGCCGACGCGCCCGGCCGCTATCGACTGATCACCCTGCGCAGCAACGACCAGTTCAACACCACCATCTACGGCTTCAGCGACCGGATGCGCGGCGTCGAGGGCACGCGCGACGTCCTTCTCATCAATCGGAACGAGATGGCGCGCGCGGGCCTCGCCGAAGGCGACGTCGTCGCGCTGAGCAGCGACGCCGAAGACGGAGTCAGCCGGCAAGTCTCCGGCCTGAAGGTGATGCCGTTCGCCCTGCCGGACGGATGCGTCGCTTCCTACTATCCGGAGTGCAATCCGCTGGTCCCGCTGTCGCACCACGACCAGCAATCCAAGACTCCTGCCGCCAAGGCGGTTCCTGTGCGAATTGTGCCGCAGCGTACGGCTGCGCACGCCTGAAATGCGCCCGCGCGCCGACATGCAACGGCCGGCGGCTGCGGGCGTTTCCCGAGCGCGCCGCCGTGAGTGGGCGGCCTCACCGTTTTCCGGAGGACCTCATGAAGAACGCCCTGCTCGCTTCGGCTGCGCTGCTGGCGGCGGTCGCAGCCGCGCCGTCGTTTGCCCAGTCGATCCCGGAGAAGACCGGCGTGAACCAGGCGCTGTCGATCGCGCCCAAGACCCAGGATTTCGTCACTCTCGCCGCCCAGAGCGACATGCTGGAGATCGATTCGAGCAAGCTTGCGCTCCAGAAGTCCGACAATGCCAAGACCAAGACCTTCGCGCAGAAGATGATCGACGACCACACCGCGACCTCGACCGAGCTCAAGGGCCTGCTGTCGAGCGGCAAGGTTGGCATCAGCGCGCCGACCACGCTCGACAAGACCCATCAGGCGAAGCTCGACAAGCTCACCAAACTGCAGGGCAAGGACTTTACCAAGCAGTACGACGACATGCAGGTCTCGGCGCACAAGGATGCGGTCTCGCTGTTCGAGCGCTATTCCAAGGACGGCGACAATCCCGAACTCAAGGCGTTCGCCGGCAAGACCCTGCCCAAGCTGCAGGAGCACCTGAAGATGGCGCAGGAGCTCGACAAGTAGGAATTGCAAAGGGAACCAGCGGCGCTCGCGGACGTTATCGCGGGTGCCCTTTCCTCCTCAGGGCCAACAACAATGCGGCCCGTCGCCGGCCTTGCTGTCGGGTGAGCTGGCCAACCAAACTGCAAGAAGGCCGCCGGTTTCGGCGGCCTTTTCGTGGTAGCTTGATCGTCAGGCTTCGAACGCGATGGCGTGTGTCGCTTCCCACGACAGGCGCACCTTCGTGCCCGCCCCCCCGATGGGCGCGCTGCCAACCTGGCGCAGCACGAAGCACTCGGTACCGTCGTCGAGGCGCACGGCATACTTGCGAGCCGTGCCCACGAAAATGACGTCGGTGACGCTGCCGCCAAGACCCTCTCCCTCGGATGCAAGCGACACGCGTTCGGGCCGCACGGCCACCACCACGGATGTACCGGCCGCAATCCGCTGACGGACCGACGCCCTTACCCGGCCGGCCGGCGTTTCGACCTCGCACACGCCCTCCGCCGTAGAGATCGCCCGCCCCGAAACCAGATTGGTGTCGCCGATGAAGCTCGCGACGAAACGCGTGCTCGGCCGGTCGTAGAGCTCCTCCGGCGTGCCGATCTGCTGGATGCGACCGCGGTCGAATACGGCGATGCGGTCGCTCATGGTCAACGCCTCCTCCTGGTCGTGCGTCACGTACAGCACCGAGATGCCGCGCTCGCGATGAACCCGCTTGATCTCGAGCTGCAGCTGCTCGCGCAGCTTGCGGTCGAGCGCGCCCAGCGGCTCGTCCATCAGGAGGAGCGCCGGCCGGTAGACCAGCGCACGCGCCAGCGCCACCCGCTGCTGCTGGCCGCCCGACAGCTCCTTCGGCAGGCGGTCGCCCAGTCCGGGCAGGCGCACCAGCTCGAGCACCTCCTCGACCAGCTTCGCGATCTCCTCGCGCGGCAGGCGGCGCATCTCGAGCGGAAAGCCGACATTGCGGCGGACCGTCATGTGCGGGAACAGCGCGTAGTGCTGGAACACCATGCCGATGTCGCGCCGGTATGGCGGCAGATCGCCGACCGAGGCGCCGTTCAGGCGGATCGTACCGGTGTCGGGCCGTTGCAGGCCCGCCACCATCATGAGGGTCGTGGTCTTGCCCGAGCCCGAGGGACCGAGCAGCGTCAGGAACTCTGCCCTGCGCAGCGTGAGGTCTAGCGCATCGACAGCAACCTGGCTGCCGTAGCGCTTGCTGACGCCCTGCAGCGCGAGGACATCGCTCATGCGATCCTCGAGCTCTTGCCGGCCCGCAGCGCGAGGTCGGCCAGCAGCACCAGCAGCGCCAGCAGGAAGCAGACCGAAGCGATCGCCGAGATGGTCGGGTCGAAGTCGCCCAGCAGGTTCGACCACATCTGCACCGCGACCGGTCGCACGCGGGCCGAGCTCACGAACAGCGACACGATCAGCTCGTCGAACGTCAGGATCATCGCCACCAGCAGCGACGACAGCACCGCCGGCAGCACCAGTGGCAGGGTGATGTGCCGGAAGGCCGCCCAGGGCGGCGCGCCCAAGGTCGCCGCCGCATCCTCCAGCCGCGCATCCTGCACACGCAGCGCCGAGGTCACGGTCGCGACGACATATGGAAGGCAGAGCACGGTGTGGCCGATGATCAGGCCGGTCAGCGTGCCGTTCAGCCCGAGGCCGCGATAGACGCCGAACAAGGCCGCCGCGGTGATCATGCCCGGCACCACGATCGGCAGCATCAGGCAGGCCATGACCAGCCGCGCGCCGGGCACGCCCCCGCGCACCAGCGCATAGGACGCCGCTGTTCCCAGGATCGTGGCGAACAACGCGGCCGGCACCATGATCTGCACGCTGACCAGCAGCGAGTTGGTCCAGGCCGGCGTCGAGAACAGCTGCACGTACCAGCGCAATGAGAAGCCGGGCGGCGGGAACTGCAGGAACGGCGCCGAGCTGAAGGAGATCACCACCACGACGACCAGCGGCGCCAGCAGCCAGGCCGCCACGATGCAGCACATGACGGCCCGCAGGAGCCGCCAGGCGCCCATGCCGTCGCCTCTCATCGCGCGACCTCCTTGAGGCCAACCGTGAGCTGGAGCAGCAACAACATGCCCCCCGTCGCGGCCAGCAGCACCAGCGACAGCGCCCCCGCCATGCCCCAGTTGCCGAAGGTGGCGATCTGGTCCTGGATCATCTGCGAGATCATCTGCTGACGCGGACCGCCCAGCAGCGCGGGGATGACGTAGTAGCCGAGCGTGCTGATGAACACGAGGATGCCCCCCGTCATCAGGCCCGGAAGCGTAAGCGGCAGATAGACCCGCACGAAGGCGCGCACGGGACTGGCGCCCAGGGTGGCGGCGGCCTTCATGAAGGCCGGGTCGATGCGCACCATCGAGGAGTAGAGAGGGAAGATCACGAACGGCAGCAGCACCTGCACGCAGCCCGCCAGCAGCCCAACGAAATTGTAGAGCAGCGGCAAGGGCTCATCGACCAGCCCGAGCGCGACCAGCAGCGAGTTCACCACACCATGGCGCTGCAGCAGGATGGCCGTCGCAAAGGCGCGCACCAGCAGGCTGGTCCAGAACGGCACCAGCACCAGGAAGATCAGCCAGCGCCGCAGACGCGCCGAGCCATGCGCCATCAGATGCGCCACCGGAAAGGCCAGCAGCACGACGATCGGCGTCACCACGGCGCTGATCAGCAGCGTGTTGCCCAGCACCTTGAGGTAGACCGGCCGCTCCCAGATCGCGGCGAAGTTCTGCAGGCCCGGCTCGGGAAACGTGAAGGCGCGCGCCAGCAGCCAGCCGACCGGCCCGAGGAAGGCAACGGCCAACACCAGCACCGCCGGCAGGACGAGCCAGATCCGCGAATCGATCGACTTCATCGCCCGGCTGGGAGCGCGGCCGTCACGCGAGCTTCCACGCGGTCCAGCGCTCGGTGAGCTTGGCGAGATTGTCGCGCCAGTAGGCCTGGCTCATGACGAAGCCCTTCTTGAGGTTCTCGGGCGTCGTGCAGAGCCACGGCTCGATCTTGGGGTCGATGCCCTTCAGGCCGGCGAGATTGGTCGGCGAGTAGGCGATCATGTTTGCGACCTTGGTCTGGTTCTCGGCCACCGTCATGGTGTCGATCAGGCGCATCGCGGCGTCGCGGTTTCGGCTGCCTTTCGGCACCACGAGATAGTCCACCGCCTGGATGTTCTGCTCCCACGACAGGTCGATCTTCGCGCCCTTTTGCGCCGCGTCGTAGACCCGGCCGTTGAGGATGATGCCGGCCACCACCTCGCGGTCGACGAACAGCTGCTGGCTCTGCGAGTTGGTGCTCCAGAACACGGTCTGCTTCTTGATGCCGTCGAGCTTCTTGAAGGCGCGGTCGGCGTCGAGCGGATAGAGCTTGTCGGGCGCCACGCCGTCGGCCAGCAGCGCGACCTCGAGCGACGCCACCGGCTGGTCGAGCAGCGTGCGCTTGCCGGGGAATTTCTGGAGGTCGAACAGGTCGGCCCACACTTTCGGCGTACCGTTGTGGAAGGCCGTGGTGCTGAAGCCGAGATTGTACGACCAGACGATGCAGCCGACGCCGTACTCGTGCACGAAGCGCGGATCGATTCGGTCGAGGTGGACCAGTTTGGGATCGATCTTCTCCAGCAGCCCGTCCTTGGCTGCGACCTCGAGGAAGCCGCCGGTGACGTCGACCACGTCCCAGTCGGGCGTGCCGCTGCCCGCCATGGCGCGAAACTTGGCGACGTTCATGGGCCCGTCCTGCACGACCGTCGCGCCGGTCGCCTTGGCGAACGGCTCGCAGTAGGCCGCCTTCTCCGCCTCCTGGTAGGCACCGCCCCAGCTGGCAAACACGACGGTCGTGCCCTTGAGGTCATGGGCGCCCTGCCCAATCGCGTTGAACGGTAGCGCGCCGAAAGGCAGTGTTGCAGCAGCAGCGCCGGCGAGGACGGTGCGGCGTGTGGTCTTGGTCATCTCGCTCTCCTCACGACCTCAGATTCTCGCGCAGCGTGCGCCCGGTGTATTCCTTGCGGAACAGGCCGCGGCGCTGGAGCTCGGGCACGACACTGCGACAGAACTGCTCGAACATGCCGGGATGGTTGACGGGCGAGACGACGAAGCCGTCGCAGGCGCCCGATTCGAATACCTCCTGCAGGCGGTCGGCCACCATCTCGGCGGTGCCGACGATCTCGCGACCGCGGCCGCGATTCTCGGCGACCTGGGCGAAGGTCATCTTCTCGGCCTTCATGTGCTGCGTCAGCACGTCCTCCGAGCCCTTCATGCCCTGGTTGCCCTGCAGGCTGGCGAGCGTCATGCCCTCCTTGTACTTGGTGATGTCGGCGCCGAGGTTGCTCGAGGTCGCCGCGCGATTGAGCTCGGGGTCGATCAGGCTGTCGAGGTAGGCCGCCCGTTCGCGTGCGATCGACTCGGTCTCGCCCAGCACCACCGACACGTTCGGCAGGATGGCGCACTCCTCCGGACGGCGGCCGCGCCTGTCCATGCGCATCTTGATGTCGGCGTAGAAGTCCTTCATCTCGGCCGGCCCGCGCTGGATGGTGAAGATCACCTCGGCCCAGCGCGCCGCGAAGTCGCGGCCGCGGTCGGAGCTGCCCGCCTGCATGATCACCGGATGGCCCTGCGGGCTGCGCGGGATCGAGAGCGGCCCGCGCGTCTTGATCCAACGGCCTTTGTAATTCGCGTAGTGCACCTTCGACGGGTCGGCCAGCACGCCCGCCTTCTTGTCGAGCACGAAGGCGTTCTCCTCCCAGCCGTTCCACAGCGCGAAGCACGCCTCGAGCACCTCGTCGGCGCGATCGTAGCGGAGCTCGCGCGGCGGCAGCTCGTCGAGGCCGGCATTCTTCGCCTCGAGATCGGTCGCCGAAGTGACCACGTTCCAGGCCACCCGGCCCTTGCTCATGACATCGAGAGAAGCGAGCCAGCGGGCAAGGTGATAGGCCGAATGGAAGCTGGTCGAGAGCGTCGCGCCGAGGCCGATATGGCGCGTCGCCGCCGCCATCACCGGCAGGACGACCGTCGGATCGAGAAAGCTGATCTGGCCGCCCCGCCGGACATAGGCGTCGTAGCTGCCCCCGTGGATGTCGTAGAGGCCGAACAGGTCGGCGAAGAAGCAGCCGTCGAACTTGGCCGATTCCAGCAGTCGGGCAATGTATTCGTAGCGGCTCGGCTCGAGGATGTCGTCGAGCGTCGATTCGGGATGCCGCCAGCCGCCCGTATGCTGCGCCGTCGGCCCCGTCTTGAGGTAAGCGATGAGGTGCATGGTGCGCTCGGTCATCGGCCGGAATTATGGGCCGGCCGACCGCCGAAGTGCAGCCCCTAGCTCGCCTTCTTCTTCTTGAACTTCAGGATCACCTTTTCCTTCATCGTCACCGGCTCGGCGAGCGGAATGCCGGCCAGCACCTGCGCGCAGAACGGATTGATGTTGGCACCGACGTAATCCGTGAAAATCGGCCAGTATTTGTTGTAGATGACATTGATGCCGATGAAGCGGCGCGGAGTCTGGCGGCCCTTGGGGCGCGTCTCGCCCTCGGTCGAGGCGGCGCGGCGGAACAGGCGTTCGACCGCCTTGAGCTGGCGGCGGTCGGCCAGCGACTCCTCACGGCCGACGCGCACGGGATCGTCGATCTTCTGGGTGGCGAGGCCGAACTCGAACATGAAGAGGTCGGCGCGCTTCAGCTGGTCGGCGAAGCGGCCGCGCCGGATCGCGGGATCGTCCACCGCCAGGCCCACTTCCTGCGGCACCAGAACCGGACCGGTGAAGCCCATGCCACGCCACGCCGTGGCGAAACGCTGGATGAAGTCGGCGCGGCAGCCCGCGACCAGGATCGCGGTGCTCTTCGGATAGGTCAGCACCTGGTCGCACACGAACGGCAGCGTGTGGCGCAGGTCGTAGGTCAGGTCGTCGAACAGGTGCCATTCGACGCTGGTGTTGGTGAATGGCACGGTCGCGGGCTCGATCGCCTGGCTGAGCCCCGCGATGTAGCGCTCATAGGAGGTGTCGCGGTCGAGCCGCACTTCCTCGATCGTCGCGTCGGGCCACCCCCAGGTCTCGGCCTGCTCGGGGATGTAGGGCGACGACACGTTCCAGATGTATTTGTCGTGGCTGTTCATCGTGGTCTTGCGGCCCTTGTTGTTGGCCGCCGCCACGCGGGTGTGGTCGCAGTGATAGCCGAACGCCTTGTCCATCAGCGTGTCGACCCGGCCACGATAGAGCGCGAGCCGCGCGGCCAAGTTGGAATCGCAGTGCCAGCCCAGGATCATCGATTCGTCGAAGCCGTGGATGGCGAACATGTCCTCGCGCAGCACCGCCTGGAAATCGCCCAGCGCGTCGTACTTCATCGGCATGAAGTTGTGGACCACCTGGTTCAGGTGGAAGCGCACCGACCAGTCGCGCAGCTTCGCGAGATTGCCGGCCGGGTCCTTGCGGTCGAACGCGGCCTCCCACAGCATCTCGGGAATCTCGAAGCGCGGGATCTGGTAGAAGCCGTCGGGCAGCGCGCCAAGGATGTCGCTCAGCGATTCGCCCTCGGTGCGCGGCACCAGCAACATGTCGGTGTTGGTGTAGAGGATCCACCGGTTCTTCGGATTGGACCGCCGCAGGGCCACGTTGCGCGACTGCGATTCGAGCGCCACCAGATGGGTCTTGGACTTGAGGTGCACGTGCTGCTCGGGACGGACCCGCAGAATCCGCATGTGCTGCTTGGCCTTGTCGGTCAGCGTGTCGGCGATCGCCTCGGGGAAGGTCGGATGGTCGTCCGGCGTGTTGTAGTCGACGAACAGGATCTCGTCGTCCGGATCGGACATCACCTCGGCCAGCGCGTTGAAGCTGATGGCGGCCCGCTTGTGCAGGTTGTAGCCGTGCTGGTCGTTGCGGCCGTAGATGATGACGGAGAACATCGGCTCTCTCCTGCCCAGTCCTTATCGGCCAAGCGCGTTGCGGGCGGCGGCATACTCGATCATGTGCGGTGGCGCGGTCTCGACCACGTCCTTGAACCGCTCGAGCTGGAACAGCGCCTCGATGCGACGGCCCTCGGTCGTGGCCGCGGCCAGCACCGTCTCCGGCGTCGCCTTGCCGGCATGCAGCGCGAACAATGGCGCCGGCCAGTCGCCCGGCGGCACGTCGACCGCTTCGGCCGGCCGGTCGAGCCGTTTCAGCGCCGTCAGGCGGTAGAGCCGCCAGTAGGGATCGTCGGGCGCCTTCTCGATCGCCCGGTCGAGCTCCGGCAGCGCCTCGGCCCAGGCGCCGAGCCGCAGCGCCACGCAGGCACGGGCGGCCGACTGGTGCTCGGGCAGCACCGCAAGCTGACGCCGCCAGTCGACATTGGCCTTGTCGATCCGGCCAAGCGCCGCGTATGCGATCGCGCGGCCGCTCAGCACCTCGGGCGCGCGCGGCACGGCCTTGAGCGACGCGCTGAAGGCGTCGACGGCCGAGCGGTGACGGCCCATTGCCGACAGCGCCTCGCCCTTCAGCGCCAGCAGCGCCGGATCCTTGTCCTTGATCTTCAGCGCGCGCTCGTAGGCCTTCAGCGCCTCGGCCGGCCGGCCGCGCGCCATCAGGGCATTGCCCACCGCCGAATGCGGATAGGAGCCGGTCTTGATGCGTTCGAGTGCCAGCTCGTAGGATTCGACCTCGAAGGTCAGGCGGCCCTGCTGGCGCCAGATATAGCTGCGGTCCGGCGCCCCGGTGCGCGTGGCCGCCCACAAGCGCCTCGCCGCGACATAGTCCGGTTGCGCCGCCTCGACCCGGCCCAGCATGTCCAGGCACTCAGCGCGCGAGACGTGCGCCTCGGCATAGTCGGGCAGCAGCTCGATCGCCCTGTCGAAGTCCTTCACCGCGTCCTCGACCTCGCCAGCGCGCATGCGATAGCGGCCGCGGCGGAACAGAGCCTGGCCCTGCCGTTCGGGGTCGGGATCGTCGATGCCGGGAAAGTCCGGAGCGCTCGCCTTTCGCAAAAAGCCAACGCCCGCGAGAGCGGATTTCAGGAAACCTTGCTTTGCCAATAAGTCCTCGGGCCTGCGAGGGGTGTCCCGCTAACCCACCTGTTCCGATGCGTCAAGCGGCGCCTGTTTACATCTGCACGGTGGGCGCGATCACTCCGCCACAAGCCCTTTCAATTTGGCATGGCGATGGCAATTGCAGAGCCCGGCCTGGTGGAAACGATACATGTCCGCCCACAGGGTGATCGGGTTGGCCTTCCCGGTCGCACCGTACTCGCGATAGAGCGCCGCCACGTTTATCACGATGCGCTCGGAATCGATCCAGTCTGCGTAGGGGTCGAGCGAGATCTGGGTCGCCGCCTCATAGTAGCCGACGCCCGCGTCGTAGCGCTTGCGCGCCTCGCGATCGATATACTCGAGGTAGCCCTTGAACTTCGCCACCCCGGCCTTGTCGGTGATCGGCCCGTGGCCCGGCACGACGATGTCGACGTCCCAGCCAAGGATCGTGTCACACGCGTTGATCCAGTTGCGGATCGGACCCGCCCAGATCACCGGATGCCCGTTCATGAACAGGAGATCGCCGGTGAAGACGATCTTATCCTGCGGCAGATAGACCAGCAGATCGCCGCGCGTATGCGCTGGCCCCGCCTCGACGAGCCGCACCTGCTTGTCGCCGACCTTGAGGGTGAGCGCGCCAGCGAAAGTGCGGGTCGGCGCGGTATAGACCACGTCGTCCCATTCGAAGTGGCGGGCCATCATCTCGTACAGGAACTTGCCGCCGTCGCCGAGCTGGTCGCGATTGCGGATCATCGCCGCCAGCGCCTCGGGCGGCCGCTCGAGCATCTCCTCGGCGCAGGCCTTGGTCGTGACGATCTCGGCCCCGCCCAGCAGCTGGTTGCCGAAGGTATGGTCGCCATTGGAATGGGTGTTCACCAGCGTACCGATCGACGTCGCCGCGGGCACAGCATCGCGCATCGTGGCCAGCATCTCGCGCGTCAGCTTGAGGTCGAACAGCGTGTCGACCAGCAGGCTCTCGTCGCCGTCGGCGATCAGGCCGGCGTTGCTCCAGCCCCAGCCGCCATCAGGTTGCAGGTACGCATGGCAGCCGTTGCCGATGTCATGCAGACCCTTGGTGAATTGCCACTTGGCCATGTCGATCCTCCCGGCATGAGAGGGACCCATTCTATTCATCGGACCGCGCCACTCCAGCGGCGCTCAAATCGCGTATGAGCGCCACCGGAGTGGCGCAGTCCGATGAATCACTCCACCGTGACCGACTTCGCCAGATTGCGCGGCCGGTCGATGTTGGTACCGCGCTGCAGCGCGACATGATAGGCGAGCAGCTGCAGCGGGATGTTGAGCAGCAGCGGATCGAGCTCGGGCTCCAGTGCCGGCACCTCGAACGCACCGTCGACGGCCGGCCGCTCGCCGGGATGGGTGATGGCGAGCACCGGCCCTCCTCGCGCCTTGATCTCCTCGATCGTCGACAGGTTTTTGGCATAGAGATCGTCGCGCGGCAGCACGATCACGGTCGGCGTCCGCGGCTCGATCAGCGCCAGCGGGCCGTGCTTCAGCTCGGCGGCCGGATAGGCCTCGGCATGGAGATAGCTGATCTCCTTGACTTTGAGCGCGCCCTCCGAAGCGATCGCATGCCCGGCGGCGCGGCCGACATAGAACGCATGCTCCACGCCCGCGAAGCGTTCGGCGAGCCTCACGATCTCATCCTCGCGCTCGAGGATGCCGGCGATGTGGTCCGGCAGGGCCTGGAGCCCCGCGACCAGACGCCCGCCATTGGCGACGGACAGATCGCGCAGCCGGCCGAGATGGATGGCGAGCAGCGCCAGCGCCACTGCGGTGCAGGTGAAGGTCTTGGTCGAGACCACGGCGACCTCCGGCCCGGCATGCAGGTACACGCCGCGACCGCATTCGCGCGCGATCGTGCTGCCGACCACGTTGACCACGCCCATGATGCGGCCGCCCTTCCGCTTGATCTCCTGCACCGCGGCCAGCGTGTCGAAGGTCTCGCCCGACTGGCTGACGGCAATGTAGAGCGTGTCGCGCTCGATCACGGCATTGCGGTAGCGGAACTCCGACGCCGGTTCGGCATCGGCCGGGAGACGCGCCAGCTGCTCGATCAGATGCGCGCCGACCCGGCCCGACAAGTAGGCCGCCCCGCAGCCAAGGATCTTCACGCGACGGATGTCGAGCAGGTCGCGCGCCTCGAGCTCGATGCCGCCGAGATGCGTGGTATGGAAGCGCGTGTCGAGCCGGCCGCTCAAGGTGCGCCGCACCGCGTCGGGCTGCTCGCCGATCTCCTTGCGCATGAAATGGGTGAACTGGCCCTTGTCGAAGGCCTCGTCCTTCCACGGGATGGTCGAGGGCGTCTTGACGGTCGCGGCGCCGTCGAGCGTGCGCGTTTCGTAGCCATCGGCCCGTATGGCAGCGATCTCGCCGTCGTCGAGATGCACGACGCTTGCCGTGTGGCGCACGAGCGCTGCGGGGTCGGAGGCGAAAAACATCTCCTTGTCGCCGATACCCAGCACGATCGGGCTGCCGTTGCGCGCGACCACCAGGGTGTCGGGCCGCTCGGCATCGATCACCGCCAGTCCGTAGGCGCCGACCACGCGGCGCAGCGCCTCGGCGACCACCATCTCGAGCGGCGAGCCGTCGTCGAGCAGGGCAATCAGATGCGCCAGCACCTCGGTGTCGGTCTCCGACGTGAAGACGATGCCGCGCTGGGTGAGCTGGGCCTTCAATGTGGCGGCATTCTCAACGATGCCGTTATGCACGACCGCGTAGCGGCCGCTCGCGTCGCTGTGGGGATGGGCGTTGAGGTCGGACGGCTCACCGTGGGTCGCCCAGCGGGTATGGGCGATGCCCTGGACGCCGCGGAACTTGTGCGGCTCCAGCGCATCGAGCTCGCGCACCCTGCCCTTGCGCTTGGCGACCCTGAGCTTGCCCTTGCTGCCGACGGCGATGCCGGCCGAATCGTAGCCGCGATATTCGAGCCGATGCAGGCCTTCGAGCAGGATGGGCGCCGCCTGGCGCTTGCCGATGTAACCGACGATGCCGCACATGAGTGAATTCCTAGCCGTAGACGATACGGCGCAGTTGCCGCCGCGTGAACGCCGGCGCCGCAAAGCGCCGGCGGGCGAGTTCCTGCTCGAGCCGGGCGAAGATCGCCTCGTTTGCCAGCCCCTGGCGCTGAAGCTCCAGATGGCGTCGGCGAACGAACGTCTCCGGCTGCTCGGCTAGGAACGACAACACCTCGTCGATCAACCGTTCGGCCTCGCGGCGCTCCAGGCGGGTGGTGCTCGCCAGATACTGCAGGAGGTCTTCCAAATCGTTCGGCTCGGTGTTGCTCAGACCACACTCCTCGAATCGGCGTCAGAATGGAAATATTTTGCCCGAATTCGGGCAAAACTACCACGATTGAGTCGTTGGCCGGCGACCGTCTATACGGTGCTCCCATGACGGTCACACAAGCGGTTTGCCTGGTCGGCGGGCGGGGAACTCGGCTGGGAAGACTGACGGACAGCCGGCCCAAGCCCCTTCTGGAGGTCGGCGGACGGCCGTTCCTGGACTACCTGGTGCACGAAGCGCGGCGGTTCGGGCTGACCCGGCTGACCCTGCTGAGCGGCTACCAGTCGGGCGAGATCGAGCGCCACTACCACGGCAAGAGCTTCGGCCAGCTCGCGGTCGAGGTCGTGCCCGAGCCGGAGCCGGCCGGCACCGCGGGGGCCCTGGTGAATGCGGCCGGCAAGCTGGACGAAACGTTCTTCCTGCTGAACGGCGATTCCTACTTCGACTTCAACTGGCTTGCGCTCGCGACGGCTCTCCAGAATCGCAAGGAGGGCGACTGGACGATGCATGCTGCGCTCGCGAGCGGCATCGAGGGCAGCCGCTACGGGCGCGTGCAGCTCGATGGTGGCCGCATCCTCGGCTTCCAGGAGAAAGGCCAAGGGAGTTCCACGGGCGACGAGCCGATCAACGCCGGCATCTATCTGGTGAAGCGCCACGTGCTCGACCTGATCAAGACCGTGCCTTGCTCGCTCGAGAGCGAGGTTCTGCCGGTGCTGGCCAAGCGCGGACAGCTGCTCGGCACGGCGGCGCGCGGCTCGTTCATCGACATCGGCATCCCGGCCGACTTCGAGCGGGCGCAGACGCTCCTGCCCCACTTCATGCATCGGCCGGCGGCATTCCTCGATCGCGACGGCATCCTCAACCGCGACGACGGCTACGTGCACAAGGCCGAGGACATCGTCTGGATCGACGGCGCGATGGACGCGGTGCGCTGGCTGAATGAGCAGGGCTTCTACGTGTTCGTCATCACCAACCAGGGCGGCGTGGCGCACGGCTACTACGAGGAGCAGCACGTGCACGAGCTGCACGGCTGGATGCAACAGGAGATGCAGCGCCACGGCGCGCACATCGACGCCTTCGAACACTGCCCCTACCACCCGGAGGGCAAGGTCGAGCGCTATGCCATGGAATCGGAGTTCCGCAAGCCGCAGCCCGGCATGATCCTGAAGCTGCAGCGCGACTGGACGACCGACCCGTCGCGTTCGTTCGTCGTCGGCGACCGCGACACCGATGTGCAGGCGGCGATCGCCGCCGGTGTCGCGGGCTACAAGTTCGAGGGTGGAAACCTGTGGAAATTCCTCCGCGAGCGAGTCTCATTGCGGGCGATGGACGGAGCGTAGCGGGCCCGTTTACGTGCGATTCTTCCGAGCCATTGCCCCTATTGGGTGGGGCCAGACGTGGCCGCGCGACGATGCGGCCTCATCTTCCGATCGGTGACCCGCCGGCGCCGGCGAGCCTGATCAAGGGACCTGGACGCTCTGCAGTTCCCAGCTGGCCGGATTGGTCGACAAGGTGCGGCCGCTCGGCGTCACGACCTCGAAGCTGGCATTGTACTTCGCAGCTGATCCGAGTGAGGGGCAGTACCACCAGCGGCGCTCCCACCGTCCCTGGCCGCTCGGCTCGGTCCATAGCAGGACATAACAGGCGAGCGTGCCGACCGGCACTTCGACCGTCTCGTGCTTCTCGACGGTCACCATCGCGGCGGATGCACCTGGACGGGCGAGAGTCACGGTCTTGCCGACCTGCAGCGGCAGCAGCGATGTCAGCACGTCGATATTGGTCTGCACGATCGGTGAGGCGGCGCTGAAGGCGCCCAGCATCAGGTCGACTTGCTGGCCGCCATTGAGGTTGGCGAAGCGGCAAAACGGCGCCGTCGCGCCGGCCAGGGCCTGAATGCTGCTGGAATCGGTGAAGGTATAGATCGTCCCGGGGGAAGGACAGGCCGGCTTGCCCACCGCAATGGGGGCCGGCGGCGTTTGAGCCCAGCCAGGACCGCCGCCGAGCGCGAGGCCGAGGCCCAGCAGGATGAAGCCGATGAACCGGTCGGTCATTTGGCGGAGGTCCAGCCCGCCGGACAGGCGCTGCCGGTTACGCGTATGCGCGAGCCGTCTGCGGCGGAGCATTCGAGCTGCGGACCCGGCGCCGGCGCCGGCGGGGGTGCCGGGGGCGCGGCGACCGGGGCCGCGGCCGCCGGCCGGCCGGTGCGCCCGCCGGCGCTGGTGACCTGCCCGCGGGGCGGGACGTATTCCGGCGGGGCGACTTCCATGGGCACGCTGCTAGCCGGGGGCAGCGCCAGACTGACCTGGCCCTCGTACTTGTTGTCGGCGCCCCGGGTCGAATCGTAGGCCCAGGCGAGGCCCGCGGTGAGAATGTTGGCGAAGGTCGCCATCGCCAGACCCGAATGGTTGACGTAGCTCGCGGTGCCGTAGCCACGCTTGTCGCAGACGATGGTGAGATCGTCCCTGGTCTTGCGGATGGTCACGGACCCAGGGGTTGCGGCGATGTCGGAAATGAGCGTCCCGTTGCGCCAGAAGGTGCAGCGGGCACCGGCAGGCGTCGTGGTGACTGAAATCTGTTGCGTAGTGCCTTCGAAGATGGAGGCACAACCGCTCAACAGGGCGCTCAGCAGGGCCAGACCGGCCAGAGTTGCGAGCGAGCGCGAAGAAGCCAACCGCGAGATTCCCTCCAATGTCCCGGAGTTCGTACACGAGGCCGGCGACGCCGCCAATATAGCACGGCGGTGGATGGATGCGGGAGGCTGTTCCGCTCAGTAGTGGCCGGCAAGCTCTGGCGTGATTTCGCGGGCGGTCGGCGAATAGAGGTAGGCGCCCTTCTTGTTGCCCCACCAGACGATCTCGCGGCACCACTTCTGGAAGTCGTCGTAGGGCTTCGTCGTGCGGTCGATCTCGACCAGCATCGGCTGCTCGCGCAGTACCGCCTGCTCGCCGGTGCGGACCTTGTACCAGTAGTCGAGGATGTCGTAGCGCAAGGCGACCGTGAGATTGGTCCGGGCGAAGGGCTGGTGGGCCAGCGCGTGGTTGAGCTTGATGGCGTCGTCGATCACATCCATCGGCAGGCCGACGTGGCGCGTCGTCACCGTCTCGGCCAGCAGCCGGCCGGCCTCGGCGTAGAAGGCGTCGAACGTCCCGTCGGCCGTGAGCTTCACGAAGATGAACTCGTCGGCCGGCCAGTAGATGTTGAGGTACTCCTTCGAGAAGACATACTCCGAGCCGCCCTGCTGGATCGACTTCGCCTCGCTCTCGAAGAAGGCGTTGATGCCGGCGATCAGCGGATAGCGTGCGGCGTCGGCCTGCGTGAAAGCCTCGATCATGTCGCGGTAGGAGATGCCGGAGATGCCGTGGGCCATGATCAGCGGGATCTGGAACAGCTTGTCGAAGTGCAGCAGCGCGGTCATCCAGCAGAAGGTGCGCGTGCGGCGCCAGTCCGCGAGCGGCATCGCCGCGGTGGCGACGACGAGGTCCTGGACCTCCGGCACGTCGTCGTCGAGTTCGACCCGTTCGCCGTGGATGTTGATGATCTTCGACTCGACGGTGACCATGCCGTACTTCTTCTGATAGGCGGGGTCGCCCATCTCGGCGTTCGGCAAAATCGAGAGGTTGTTGAACTGGATGCGGTTGTGCTGGCCGTTCTCCATCAGCTGGTCGACGCCGCGCACGAACGATTCGTAGGTCTCGCCGGGCAGTCCGAGGATCAGGTCCGAGTAGGTCTCGACCTTGTCCTTGGTGAACCGGCGCTGCAGCTCCATGTAGGTGCCGAGCGAGATGTTGTCGCGCTTGATCGCCTCGAGCGTCGGCAGGTCGACGCTCTGCATCGAAAGCGCCACCCCCTTGTTGAGCCCGGCGTCGGACAGGATTTTCTGGGTGAGATAGGCGCGCTCGGTGGCGTTCTTGGTGTTCTGGACCGAGAGCGCGACAGGATAGCCGGTCCTCTTCTTGACCGAGGCCACGTAGTTCGCGATGTCGACGTCCCGCTTCTGGATGCCGAAGTTGGCATCGCAGCAGAAGATGTACTCGATCCTGCGTTTGGCGAACCAGTCAACCTCGCGATAGAGCCGCTCCTCGCCGAACTTGGTGACCTTGCCGGCAGTCGCCGAGCCCCAATCGCAGAAGGTGCAGCGGAACGGGCAGCCGCGGTTGGTCTCCCACAGGCCGATCCAGCTCTCGTGCGGGTTCGCTTCCATGATGGCGTCGAACGCGCCCTCCAGGAACGGTGACGGTATCTCGTCGAGGTCGCGCACGCGGTCGATGTTGGGGTTGCGTACGAACGCCCCGTCCGACCGGACCATCGAGACGCCGGGCAGCGCCGCCCAGGCGTCGCGGTCGGGCCACGCTTCAAGCAGCTTCAGGAAGATGCGCTCGCCCTCGTTATGGACGGCGAGGTCGATCTGCCGGTTCGCGCGCAGGAACGCCTCCGGCTGGTCCGGCACGTGCGGCCCGCCGAAGACGACGACCATGCCGGGCTTGATCGCCTTCAACCGGCGCGCGATCTCCAGCGAGATCCGCCCGTTCCAAACATAGGTCGAGAAACCCACCAGGTCGGCGTCTTTGAGCGCCTCGACCGCGTCGGCAATGCGCAGGCGCTTGTAGAGCGGAGTCAGGAACGCATAGCGCGCCGGATCGGGCGCGAACTTCTGCACATAGGTCTGCAGCAGCGCGATGGAATACGGCAGGTAGTTCTGCCCAGAGAACGAGTTATTGATCTGGACAAGACCGATCCTGAGCGGGCCGGTGACATCTGGAGTGTTTCGGCGGGGGCTCGACATCCAGGAAGCTTTTCAAGTGGTTGGCGTGCGCCGGTCCGGACTCGGGACCGTAAGCTACTGGAATACGGAAACTCGTCCTGCATTGCAACTGGCGTACGGGCTGCCCCACTTTGGCATTCGTAACATGTCGGTTCCAAGTCGTACGAAACGCCGGTGATGCCGATTCAGCATGGCGAGACACACATGTTTCGCCTGTATCTCATGGCTTCTTGCATTGTCCTCCCGGCCAGTTCATGAAGCTGCCTGGACCCCGACCAACTGGCAGATGACCGCGACACCGTACGTCAGCTTCGTCACCTATGGCCGCAACGACGCCTACACGCCGAGCTACGTTCGCCGGGTCAACCGTGCCACGGCCTGTCTCGCACGCCAGCTCGAGCGCGCGTCAATCGACGGTGAGATCATCATCGCCGACTGGAATCCGCCGGCGGACCGCCCTTACCTGATCGACATCCTCGACGTGCCGTCGAACCTGCGCCATGTCAGCATCCGCGGCATCATCGTCGAGCCGGAGCACCACCGCTCATTCACCGGCGCCGCCGAGCGCGGCATCCACGCGGGCGAGGCCGCCAACGTCGGTATCCGGCGTGCGCGCGGCCGGTTCGTCACGCCCAAGGCGTCCGACACCTTCTTCTCGCCGCAGGCCATCGCGATGCTGGCACGCCGCGATCTCGACGACGGCACGATGTACCGCATCGATCGCCACGACCTCGTGATCGAGGACGAGGCGATCTGGCAGCTCGACGACGACGCGCTGCTCGCCAAGCTGCGGTGCCTGCCGTCGATGCCGCATGCATGGATCCGGCAGTCCGAGCACTGGGGCCTGCGCAACCTGCACACCAACGCCTGTGGCGACTTCACGCTGATGAGCCTGCGCCATTGGTACCGCCTGCGCGGCCATCCGCCGGACGCCACGGTGCTGACCCTCGACATCGATTCGCTCGTCATGCATGCCGCGGCCGCACTCGGCCTCCGCGAATGCCGCTGGCCCGACGATTGCCGTATCTACAAGCCCAGCCACGAAAACGTCAGCAATGCACGCATCTCCCAAGTCTGGTCGGGTTGGCAACGCGCGCTCGACACGCTCCTGTCCCAGCGGGTGAGCCAGCACGCCGCCCTTCGAGCGCGCATCCTCTTCGACTATCCACGGCGCAAGGTTCGCGGTGTCGATTCGGTAATCGGGCCCTCGATCGAGCGCAACTTCGTGGCCCCGGCCAGCTGCTGGGCGCTCGGCAACAGGCCGGACCCGTGGCAGCCGGAGAACTGGGGTTTGGCCGACGTGGTTCTGGAGGAGCGCGTACTCTGCCGGGCCGCCTGGGAAACGGTCGCCGCCGCGTAAGACCCAGGCCGTGGGCCCCGTCCCATACGATAGACCGTGCACCCGGTCCACCACAGGCCTTTGGAAAGCCTAGTTCCGGAACCGCCTTGCCCAATCTCCGAGCATGGACTTGATGCTGCGCGGGGCGGCCTTCGGCGGCTCCGTGACCGCTTCGACCGACTTGAGCTCGTTCAGCCGTTCGGCAGCGATCGTGCGTTCGACGGGCGACGACAGATCAGGGAGAGGCGGAAGGACGACATCATCGTCCCCCATATCGGAATCCTCCTCCGGCACACCTGGTGGCAGCGTCGCAAGCGGGATTTCGGGCATCGGGCCGTTATATCGATCGAACTCGAACAGCAATCGGTTGATATAGCGATTGCGAAGCGTATCGGGCATCACTGAGTTCGTGAGGAGTCTGGCAAGAGGGCCCTGCTCGAGGTCTATTGAATTCGTGTTCCGTCCGAGGCCGTAGCGCGCCCAGACGATGAGTCGGGGCTTGGCGGTCGGCATCAGGCCGCGATGGATCGCAACCGTGTTCGCGATGAAGACGGTTCCCGCCGGGCCACCGATATTGACCGTCGAGTCCCGGAAGTGATCTTCGACGAAGGCCGAGAACGTCGGACGGAAATAGGTCTCGATGTCGAAGCTTTGCTGGGGATCGATGAGCTTCTCGGCGGGAGTTTTGGAGCGGACGTGCTCGAGCAGTCGCGTCATGCCTTGGAGCGTGTGCGAGCCGGTGACGAGCTGGTGCGGACCCGCCTCTTCATCCACGTCGGTGAGATAGACGAACAGTGTGAGGAAACGCCAATCGTCAGTGTCGCGGTGAAAGCGCTGCATTCCATCGCCGGTCGGGCTCGTCGCCGGAAAGGACCACCAGGCATTGAGCGAGTAGAGCGTCGGTACACAGCCGAACGCTGCCTCGATGAAATCAACGATCGCCGGACGGTTGAAGAAGTCGACCAGATGCGGTGCGCGGAGCAGCTGGTCGGCGGTGTAGCCCGCGAACGCGGAGTCCCTCTGGACCTCGGAAAACGGCCGGAGACGGTAGTCGGAGCTCAGGATATGTGAGCCGCGGTAGACCGGCAGCGGATCAAGGTAGGCGCGAATGTCGGCGATCTTGCGCCGACTGAGCTTCAGGTCGGGAACGACGACGCCCTTCTCCTTCAACTCCGGCAAGAGCGGGAACAGCGCACGGTCGATATCGGCGTCCGGCTTGCGGAGATGCTTTTCGCTGTTCTGGCGATCCGCCACGATGGCATCGGCGACCGAAGCCCACTCGCAGGATGGAACCAACCGCCGTGACACGGCGAGTTGGCGCACCAACAATCGTTGATCGATATCTCGCATATCATCGCCCCCGGCGTCGTGACTATAGGCTCAAGGCGGTCGGGAGGCCACGCCCGCCGGCAGGCTGCAGCATGCCCGTCGTCGCGCGGCCCCGGCACATTGCCCTTCCCGGCGGCGCGTGACGAACGCTTTGAGAGAAGCTACTTGATATACAGCATTCAGCGCCGGCTACGCTGAGGTGCGACATGAAAGGCTCGAGATGAAGCTGCCAGCGCGTGGCGCGTCCATAGACCATCTGATGGTTCTTCGCGGCATTGCCGCGCTCGGTGTCTTCCTCGGGCACTTTGCCGGCATCGGTTCCCTCAGCATCGGCGCGATCGTCACCAAAGGGCCGTGGAACTATCTGCCGCACGACAAGCCATTCGAAACCTGGCGCACCGTCGTCGAGATCCTGACGCCTCTGGTTGGGCTGAACTTCGTCATCCTGTTCTTCGCCCAAAGCGGCTATCTGATGGGGAAGGTGTTTTTCGACGCCCGCTACGATGCAAGGTCGGGCAAAGATGCCTTTTACTGGGCACGCTATCTGCGTCTCGCGCCGGCTCTATATGTCAACCTCGTCCTCTGCGCGCTGTTCTTCAAATACGCCGACGATGCGCCTCTCCCCATGATCGGCGATTTTCTGTTCATCAACAATTTCACAGGGCGCGGCATCAACCTGGTGACGTGGTCCCTGTCGCACGAGATGCAATACTATCTCGTGGCACCGTTCGTGTTCCTGCTGTGCCACAAGCGGCCAATCCTGCTGGTCGTGCTCGTCGCCGCGACCTTCTGGCTCGGCCAGATGTACCCTCCATTTGGCTTCGTGTTCGCGTTCCTCACGGGCTTCGGCGTCAATCTGGTGCCGAAGCGTGAAATCAGTCCGGCGCAAAAGCAGGTTGGACTGGTGATCGGCCTGATCGTCCTCCACCTCGGATTCAACGTCCTCTACTTCTACCATCAAGCCTCCGAGGCGGTCCTGCTGGCTGCAATGACTTCGGCGGCCCTGGTCTGGCTCTGCGAGCAACCATCGCGCGAGGAGCATCAGGCACCGGTCTTGCGCCAGCTCATGATCGTCGGTTACCTGACCTACGGCTTCTATCTGTGGCACTATCCGATCTTGAGAACCTTCGCCGATCTGTTCTTTGGATGGGTTCAGGCTTTGGCAATGCCATCCTGGCTGGCCACGCTCACCTTCCATGCGCTCGAATTGGGTGTCGTTTTGCCCTTGAGCTTGGGAGCGGCGTACTGCTCGTTCGTGCTGATCGAGGCACGCTTCAGGCCAAATCTCTATTCACCGATCCAGCGGCATCGACGGGCAAGAGCATCCGGCCGCGAAGTTGGGCAAAGCATCCCCCTCTCCAATTCGTAGCCACAGAAATACCACAGGGGTCCAAGCACGGCATGTATGTCGTCGTTCAAGACAGCGCAATACAAAGTCGCCCTGCTGGCGCGTTGCCTTTTCAAACCGACTCAGTGTAGGTTTTGGCACGCGGGTGCTCACCTCGCGGTGACCTCGGTTCACCATCAATTTTGTACGGGCGGCATGATCCAGCTATGTATGCGTATCGTTGTCGCCTCGTGTAGATCTTGCTATCGGTGGATGAAAGAGTCCATTCGCACTCAGCCGATATTTGCCGCCAGGCGCAGGGCATGACACCCGATAGCGAGCAGGCTCCGCTCTTTTCCATCATAATGAATGGTTGCCGTCAGCTGGCAGCGACGCGGAAAGCCATTGCGGCCCTCCAGGCGCAATCCTACCGGAACTTCGAACTGCTGCTGGCCCGGGATGACGGTGCTGATGACGAGGTCCGCAAGGACCTCATCGCCATCGCCGCGAACGATTCGCGCATAAGGTTGATACTGCCGGCCACAACCAACTCGGGCGAAACCTTACTGCATCTGCTGCGCTGCTGTCGTGGCGACTACATTGCCATCTGTCCGAACGAGGGACACTTCTTACCGGACGCGCTCCAGTTCGCCGTGGGTGCGTTCGTGAAAAGCCAGGAAGCTGGAATTGTCTGCGGTGAGCAATTCCTCATCGATGCGCATGGAAAATCATGTCCGAACGTCGATGCCGTCACGCTGCTTTTCACGTCCTATCGGCCGTTCCTTCCGGCTGGCTTCTTCCGGCGCCAGGCCCTGATTGACGTCGGCCTGAACGGCGAAGACTGGTTGACCGACGCAATCGAGCTCGACCTGTGCTTGCGACTGGCGTTTGACTTCGGAATCCGTAGCTTCGGGCAGAAAGTGGTAGAATGTCGTGATGCGGCGAGCGAGCACGACGGCTTGCCCAGGAGCCCCTCCGGTGCGCTCGACGACCTCCTGCAACTGCTTGCGCAGGTCTTCTCGAGTGCCGGATTCTGGGGCCCAGACGAGGCGTTGTCCCTCGAAAGCAGGACCAATCAGGTCGGCATCCTGTGGCAACAGTTCCGGAGCCGCGGCGCCAATGACGAGATCGAGTGGCTTGCCGTTCGGCAACTGGGATCGATCGCCCGGCAATTCGACGTGCTCTTGAGCAGCGACCACAGGGTCCTGCGCAACCTGCATCGCTTGTTCTGCACCCGCAGCCACAATCTTGGCCTCTTGTCCGCGAGCTTGCAGAGGGTCCTTGCGTTCGCCTCTCGCCAACGCGGCCGAGCGGCGGTCCATATTCCCTATCAGGCATGGAACGCGACCTTCGGTATCGGGAGCTGGCTGAAGCGCAAGGTGCTGGTGCTGACGCAGCCTCAGTCGGATCACCATCCCGCGGCGCCGAGCCGCGAGGAGATGTTGGCGGACCTCTATGCGGCCGCCGCCGCTCGCTACGAGGCGCGCGGGCAGATCGATCTTGCCCTGGAGATGTGGAAGCGGGCTGAGCCATTGGGAAGCGCCGACATAGACAGCCTGGCTTGCCAGGCGCTGCTCAGGCTCCCCGAGGCGACCGATGAGATGATCGCGTCGTTCCAGGCAGGCTGGGTGCAACGGCACATAGGCCAGCCGGCACCGGTCACCGTCACCACGAGGAACCTGCCGGAGATCACCCGGAAAATTCGCGTCGGCTACCATTGCTCCTTCATGCAGAGCGACACGATTCGCTTCATGATGCGCGACGTCATGCGCTCCCACGACCGGACGCGCTTCGAGATTTACGGCTATAGCCCCAACTCCCTCCCGCCCGACATCGAAGGTTGTTTCGACGTCGTACGGAGTACATCGGCAGGTGGCTCGTCCGCGATTTCCGATGATCAGTTCGTGTCCCTTGTGCGCAGCGACGAGATCGATGTGCTGGTGGAGCTGACCGGCTTCTCGATGGGCAACCGTTTTGTCGCCATGAGCCGGCGATGCGCCCCCGTGCAGGTGAGCTTCCTCAACCACACCGGATCGAGCCACGTGCCGAACGTGGACTACATCCTTTCCGATGAAATCGGCACCCCCAAGGGCTGCGACGCGCTGTATTCCGAGCGAATAGAGCGCCTGCCTCGATGCTTCTTCTGCTTCGACTACAGGAATTCCGAGAGTCCGCCAATCGGCGAACCTCCCCTCCTCGCACGAGGCTATCCGACGTTCGGCTGCTTCGGTTACGGCGGCAAGCTCAACAAGCAGCTCATCGCATTGTGGGCGCGCCTGCTCCAGCGCGTCCCGGATGCGAAGCTGCACCTGCAGAATCCACAGTTCGCCAACCAGAATTGCCGACAGTTCATTCTGACCGGGTTCCGCAATCTCGGCATCGCTTCCGATCGTCTGATCCTGGCACGCGGCGCCAACCGCAAGGACCTTCTCAACATATACAACCGCATCGATATCAGCCTAGACACCTGGCCATACTGCGGCGGCAACACCATCGCCGAATCGCTGTGGATGGGGGTGCCGGTCGTGACGCTGAAGGGAGATCGTTTCAGCTCGCGCTATGGAGCATCCCTGTTGGCCGCCGCGGGCTGCGAGGACCTCGTTGCCGAGACCCCCGAAGAATACATCGAAATCATCGCGCAACTTGCCGCCGATCGGCCTCGCCTGCAGTTTCTGCGACAGAACCTTCGTCAAATGTCGCTGGATCACGGGCTGGGCGATTCTCAGCGATTCGCGGTCGATCTCGAACATGCCTACGTCGAGATGCTCCGTCGTGCGGGAGCGCGGCAACATCCCGACAAATATGTCGAGCCGGGACACCTGGCGGCCGCCTTGCCCTTGGGCTCCACGACGATGAGTGACGCAGCGTAGCGGTCGGCCACGTCGCAAGGGCCGCGCCGCCGGCGCCTCCTGTCATGGCGTGATGCTCGACCAACCGTACTTTCGATCGGTGCGATAGCCCGCCTCCGCAGGCGTCAGCAGGCCGGCCGCGACGCTGGCCGCATGCCAGCTGTTGCGCGCCGCAAGCAGATTGCCCCTCGCCTCATGCCCGAGCGCTTCCTGGGCATGCATGGCCGCCTTTAGCTTGTCGTCCGGCCGGGGCGGCATCGCGAACGGTTGCGTCGCGGCAGCGCTTTGATCCGAGCGGCGAGCACCCCCGAAGATTCTGCCGCCGAGGGTGCGCCAGATCGAAGGTCGTTGCGGTTCGACGAGTCGCTGCTCGTAATTCTCATCGTACTGAACGCCCTCGAGGAAGACCGGTGGATATTCCATCAGCGTCTTCTTCACCAACGCGTACTCGGCTCTGGCAAGCTCGGGATTGCCGACGACGACGGCATGGTTGCAGAACACCCTGGCGTGTCCCCATATGAACAGGTCGCGCAGCAAGGGTCGATCATCGAAGAAACCGCCTGGTGCGCACAGTGCCGCGATGTTGGCAAGCCGGCCCTCGAGGTGGATCAACGCATCGTTGTAGGAATTGCTGAGTTGCCCTGGATGCTGCGCGTACTTCGCCAGTATGTGCGGAACGTACTTTATGTGGCTGTGGCTGGCGATCCGGCACCAAAGTTCGAATTCGACGCAATTCAGGTTCCACTTGTCATCGAGCAGGCCGACCGACAACAGCGTGCTGCGACGGAAGAAGCTGGAGACGAAGTACGGCGAATAATCCGCGAGCAGATATTCGACGAGGGTGAACGGTCCGCTTGTCCACAGGCCCGTCGCCTTGCCCTCGAGATCCGTGATCAATGCGTCGCCGGTGATCGCCCCCGTGCTCGGATCCTCGAAGGCATCGACCGCCCGTTGAACGGCATCTGGCATCAGCTCCTCGTCCGCCAGACACGATCCGATCAGGGCACCCTTGCAGCGCCTGATCGCGCGCAACAGGCCGTCGCTCGGGCCGGAATCCGGCTCCGATACCAACTTGATGCGGTCGCCATAGCTTCGGAGGAGATCGAGGGTTCCGTCGGTCGAGACGGCATCCTGCACGACAAACTCGATTCTCGGGTAGGTCTGAGCCATCACGCTGTCGATGGCCCGGCGAAGGGATTTTCCACCGTTGCGCACGAACATGAAGATCGAAACGAGCGGCTGTTCGGCAGTAGTCATGTCGTGGGCATTGTACGCACTCGTACGGTCCAGGTTTAGCGCCGCGCGAAGAACTGCCGCCGCTTGTTGATGTCGAGTACAGCCGCAACCGCCATCGGCGGCAAGGGTCCGAAGGCGCTGGCCGATGCATTCTCCTCAGCCTCGGCGGCCGTCAGGATGCCGGGAATGGTGGTCGAAAGCGCAGGTTGTGCGAGGCAGAAGCGCAGCGCCGCATGCGCCCCTTCCCGTCCCGGCTTCGCATCGACCGCGGCGAGGAGTTCGGCCGCCCCGTCGATCCAGTTGTCGAGCTGCGCCCGGGACCAACCCAGTCGATGGTCACCCTCGGGAAAAGCGGTGCCGCGGGTGATGGTGCCCGACAGGAAGCCGAAGCAGAGCGGGGTGCGGCCGATCACGCCGGCGCCGCGGCGCGCCGCCTCGGCGAGCAGGCCGCTGTCGATGGCGCGAACGTCCATCATGTTGAGATTGGCCTGCACCACAGGCGCATCGAACTTCGTCAACGCCTCGAGCGCCTCGGCCGGGCTTTTTGCCGATACGCCCCAGGCGCGGATCTTTCCCGCGGCCTGCAGCCGTGCCAGGGCCTCGCGCAGACCCTCGTGGGCCAGCGCTTCGGTTGTCGGGTTATGCAGTTGCAGGAGATCGACGTAATCGCTGCGCAGCCGCGCCAGGCTCTTCTCGGTCGAGGCGACCACCGCGTCGGCCGAAAAGTCCGGCGGACGGTCCCAGCTTTCGTAGCCAGCCTTGGTCGCGACAATGACCTTGTCGCGCCGGCCGGCGAAGGCCTCGCCAATCAGCGCCTCGCTGTGGCCGTCGCCGTAGGCTGCCGAGGTGTCGAAGAAGGTGATGCCACTGTCGAGCGCCCGGCTGAGCGCTGCCAGCGACGTCCGGTCGTCCGTGTCGCCGTAGGATGTCGTGCCGCTGGTACGTCCGCCAATCCCCCAGGCGCCGAAGCCGATCTCGGAGACGATGAGCCCGGTCTTGCCGAGCGGTCGATACTTCACGGCTGCCCCTTGCCGTGGTTAGCCCGCCACCATTGCACGGTGCGGCGCACTCCCTCGTCGAAGGCGACCTGCGGCTGCCAGCCCAGCACCTCTTTGGCGCGGCGATTGTCGAGAGCGAACGCGGTCTTGATGGTCGGCCCGGCGAGATCGTGCTCGATGCGCAGGTCACGGCCAGACGCCGCGACGATGCGTGCGACGAGGTCCTTGATGCGGATCGCCGTGCCGGCGCTGGCATGCAGCATCTCGTAGGGCGTGGCCTGGCGGTCGATCGCCAGCTCGACGAAGCGCACCAAGTCGTCGATGTAGATCAGGTCGCGCGCTTCCTCTCCGGTGCCCCAGACCGTGATCGCGCCGGTCGTGCTGGTCATCGCCTTGGTGACGGTCGCGCCGAACACGTGGCTGCGCTCGAGATCGAACTTGTCGTGCGGCCCGAAGACGTTCGTGTGGCGAATCACGGTGTGCTTCGTCACGCCCAGCCGGCTGAAGAACTCGCACATCTTCTCGATGTAGAGCTTGGTCCAGCCGATACCGAAGTAGTTGACGTGCATCTCCTGGCTGGCGTCCCACTCCGACTCGCGCCACGGCGCCTCTCGTGGCTGGTACATCACCGAACAACTGAAGAAGAGGAAGTGCCGCACCTTGTGGTCGAAGCAGGCGCGCAGCAGCAGCGAGTTCATGACGGCATTGTCCGTCACGTGGATGTAGGGGGTCCGGACGATGTCGCGCGCCCCCGACGTGGTCGCCGCCGCCTGGATCACGATGTCCATGCCGCGCAGCAGCTCGTTTACCCGGCTGACGTCGCGCAGGTCGGCCTGGTGCCAGGTCACGTTGGCCGGATACTCGGGCCGGCTGAAACGGACGGCGTGGACCTCGAGGTCGGAACGACGGCTCAGCACCTCGACCAGGTTGCGCCCGATGAAGCCCGTGGCTCCGCACACCAGGACGCGCGCGCGGCTCATCAGTGGCCGTTCTGGTAGCTGGGCTCGTAGAGCACGATCTGCGTGCCGCCGCGCTCGAACTGGAACGGTACCGGCAGCAGCTTCTGCAGCGACTTCAGCACGGACGCCCGCTTGTCCGGCGTCACGAAAATCAGCATGAAACCGCCGCCCCCCGCGCCGAGCAGCTTGCCGCCGTCGGCACCGGCCTGGCGCGCGACCTCGTAGATTTCGTTGACGAAGCCCGGCGCTATCTTGCTCGAAAGCGAACGCTTCAGCTTCCAGCTCTCATCGAGCAGACGCCCGAACTCGCGCAGATCGCCATTGCCGACCAGGATCTTCTCGCCCTGATCCACCATCTCGCGCATCGCCTTCAGCTCCGCCGCCTTGGCGCCGACCGTCGCGACCTGCTCCGCCGCGATCTCCGACGCCGTACGCGACAGGCCGGTGTAGAGCAGCAGCAAGTGCTTCTGCAGTCCGGCCAGCCGGTCCGCGCGCACCACCAACGGCCTGACATCGAACGACCCGTCGGTGTGGATGTCGATGCGGTTCAGCCCGCCGAACGCCGACTGGATCTGGTCCTGGACGCCGACATTCTCCTGCAACACCTGCTGCTCGACGAAGATCGCCTCCTCGGCGAGCTTGCGCTTGGAGACGAGCTCGCCACGCAGCGCATGCAGGGCGTGCAGCAGCCCGACCGAGAAGGACGAGCTGGAACCGAGGCCCGTGCGGGCCGGCAGATCGCCGTGATGGTGGATCTCGACCCCTTCGCCGATCTTCAGCCACTCCAGCACGCCGCGAATCGCCGGATGGGCGATCTCGGCCGGCTCCTGCACCTGCTCGATCTTCGACCAGACGATGCGGCTCTTGAAATCGAAGAACGGCGGCAGGTAGCGGCAGTGCAGGTAGAGATATTTGTCGATGGTGGTCGCCAGCACCGCGCCGCCGTTCTCCCGGAACCAAGCCGGGTAGTCGGTGCCGCCTCCGAAGAACGAGACGCGCAGGGGGGTGCGGGTGATGATCATCGGCCTAGGTCAGCCCGCGCGACCGCAGGAAGCCGCGCACCTGCTCGGCGACGTACTGGCGCGCGCCCGAATCGACGTCCTGGTGGTTTCCGAACGAGAAGGCGCCGTCCATCACCGCGTTGGAATGCTTCATGTCGCCGACCACGCGGTGCTCGTACATCTTGAGCGCGGGTTGGCGGGCGATGTTGCCGGCGATGATCGGCCGGGTCTCGACGTGCTTGGCGTTCAGCGCCTTGGTGAGCTCGGTCACCTTGAAGCCGGCATTGCCCTTCACCCGGATCGGGAAGCCGAACCACGAGTGATGGCCCTTGGGGGTCTCCTCCTGGAAGTCGAAGAAGTCGCCGTACTGGGCGAGCTCGCGGCGGAACCACGCCGAGTTCTGGCGCCGGACGTCGACGAACTGCTTGAGCTTGGGCAGCTGCACCAGGCCCATTGCGCCGGACAGCTCCATCGGCCGGAGATTGTAGCCCACGTTCACGAACAGGAAGCGCGGGTCGAACTCGGGATACTTCTTGAGCCAGCGGTCGCGATCCTTGACCTCGCGCACCCAGCCGTGCGCCCGCAGGATCCGCATCAGCTCGGCCAGCTCGAAATCGTCGGTGACGGTGATACCGCCCTCGAGCGTCGTGAGATGGTGCGAGAAGTAGAAGCTGAAGGTGCCGACCCTGCCGAACTTGCCGACCGCCTTGCCGTCGTAATAGGCACCCAGCGCCTCGCAGCAATCCTCGATCAGGATCAGGTTCCGGCGCTTGCAGATCTCGACGATCGCATCCATCGCGCATGGGTTGCCGTAGACCGGCACGATCATGACGGCGCGCGTCTTGGGGCCGATCGCCTTCTCGATCTCGTTGGGATCGATGTTGAAGGTCGACGGATCGATGTCGACGATCACCGGCACGAGGCCGCACTGGATCACCGGCCACACCGTGGTCGACCACGACAGCGCCGGCACGATCACCTCGTCGCCCGGCTTCAGCCCGTCCCTGGTCGCCGGGTTGGCGAGTGCCGCGACCGCCAGCAGGTTGGCCGAGGAGCCGGAATTGTTCATCACCCCGTCGGTCCAGCCGAAGGTCGTGCAGAACACCTCCTCGAACTTCTTCACCTTCGGACCCATGGTGACATAGGTCGAGAGCAGGCACTCGAGCGCGGCATTGATCTCGCCGGCGCTGAAGGTCGGCTCGTGCAGGCGCACGATCGGATTCTTCGGATCGAACGAATAGCCGAAATCGGCCGCGCAATAATCCTCGACGGCCTTGAATACAGCAGCGCGCAACGCGTCTTTGTCCGGCATCGACTCCTCGGGCGTTCGAATGAGCTTAGAACGGGCCGCGGAATTCCGCGACTTCGGCGCTGTCGACCTTGCCCGGCACCCAGGCCGGCGCGCTCTCGCCGCGCACCAGCCGGTAGGTTGCCTGGGCGATCGACTGCGGCGACGGATAATACAGGTTTTCGAGGATCTTGGTGGTGGGACACGGCGTCGGCAGGTAGCCCAGCCGCTTGGCGACGAAGTGGCGCCGCTCACCGATCCGCTCGAAAGTCTCTGACAGGATCTCCGACGACGCCCCGCAACTCAGCCAGCCGGTGTCGACGACCAGCAGCCGGCCGGTGCGCTCGACCGAGGCGGCGATGGTCGAGATGTCGAGCGGCGACAGCGACACCGGATCGATCACCTCGGCATCGATGCCGGCGTCTTCCAGCAGGTGCTTGGCGCGCACGCACTCCAGGGCCATGTGGCTGATGCCGACGATGGTGACGTCCTTGCCCGGGCTCAGAACCCGCGCCTTGCCGTAGGGGATCTCGTAGCTCTCCGGCGGCACCACGCCCTTCACGTTATGCAGCATGCGGTGCTCGATCATGATCACCGGGTTGTCGTCGCGAATCGCCTGGATCAGGCAGCCCTTGGCATCGTGCGGCGTGGTCGGCGCCACGACGCGCAGGCCGGGGACGTGCATGAAATAGGAGTGGAAGGCCTGGCTGTGCTGCGCGCCCTGCCCCCAGCTGCGGCCGATGATGGCGCGGATCACTAGCGGCACCTTGTGTGCGCCGGAGAACATGTAGCTCATCTTCGACGCCATGTTGACGATCTGGTTCATGCACAGGAGCACGAAGTCCATGCGCTGGTGCACCTGGATCGGCCGCATGCCCATCAGTGCCGCTCCGATGCCGACGCCGGTCATGGCGTCTTCGGCCAGCGGCACATCGAAGCTGCGCTCCGGCCCGAACTCCTTGTGCAGGCCGAGCGTGGTGCCGAACATGCCGCGCGCATCGTCGACGCCTTGGCCCATCACGAACACGCTGGGGTCCCGCGCCATCTCGGACCGCGTCGCCTCGAACACGGCTTCGCCGTACGTAAGCGTACGATTGTCGGCGCGCGAAGAGTCAGCCCGCGAAGACATGGTCATACACTTCCTGATCCTCGGGGAAGGTGCTGGCTTCGGCGAAGGCGATGGCATCGGCCACCCGCTTCTCCACCGCCGCCTCGATCGACTTGCGCTGATCCGCCGGCAGCAGTTCGCCGACGATCTTGAGGTTGTCGCCCTCGATCTTGGCGTTGAGCTCCTCGTCGGGCCGGTACTTGTGGATACGGTCCTCGCCTGGGCCGACATGGTCGCGCCAGCGATAGGTCATGCATTCGAGGAAGCGCGGGCCCTCGCCGCGGCGCACGGCGGCGATTGCGGCGCCGGCGCGCTCGTGCAGCTTCATCGGCTCGTGATCCTCGACCAGCTCGGCCGGGATGCCGTAGGCCTTGCTGCGGGCCTGCAGGCCGGGGCCGGCAAGGCGGTCCTTCACGTGGCTGTAGATCGCGTAGAAGTTGTTCTCGCAGACGAACAGGATGGGCAGCTTCTTGAGCGAAGCGAAGTTCATGCTCTCGTGCCAGGCGCCCTCGTCGGTCGCCCCCTCGCCGAAGAAGCAGACGACGATCGCCTTGGATTTCTGCATCTTGAGCGCCAGCGCCGCGCCGACCGCATTGGAGATGCCGGTCGCCACCACGGCCGAGGTGCCCATCATGTTCACCGACGGGTCGACGAGATGCATCGAGCCCGCCTTGCCACGAGCGCAGCCATCCACCTTGCCGTACAGCTCTGCCATCATGCGCGGCACGTCGCCACCCTTGGCGAGGTAGAGCGCATGGCCGCGGTAAGTGCCGAACAGCACGTCGCTCTTCTCGAGATGATCGCAGACGGCCGCCGACACCGCTTCCTGGCCGATGCTGAGATGCACCGGACTCTTGATCTTGTCCGTGGGGTAGAGGCGGATGATCTCCTCCTCGACCCGGCGGATCAGATACATCGATCGGTAGAGGCGGGCCGCGGGGCTGTTTGTACGCTCTTCCATCAGGCCGCTACGTCAACCTTGTGTTTGCAATACCAGCGATACATGGCGTCCAGCCCATCGGCAAGCGGCGTGCGTGCCTTCCAGCCGAGCGCGGCCAGACGGCCGCTGTCGAGCAGCCGGCGCGGCGCGCCGTCAGGCTTGCTGGCGTCGAAGACAAGCTCGCCCTTGTAGCCGACAGTCCGGGCCATCAGCTCGGCGAGCTCGCGGATCGAGACGTCGACGCCGATGCCGACGTTGATCGGCTCCGCCGCGGAATACCGCTCGAGCAGGAAGACGATCGCGTCGGCCGCGTCGTCGACGAACATCAGCTCCCGGCGCGGCTTGCCTGAGCCCCAGATCTCGACCTTGGGGGCGTGCACATCGCGCGCCTCGATCATCCGCCGCATCATGGCCGGGGCGACGTGGCTCATCAGCGGATCGAAGTTGTCGCCCGGACCGTAGAGGTTGGTCGGGATCACGGTGACGTAGTCGTCGCCGTACTGCGTGCGATAGGTCCCGGCGAGACTCGCGGTCGCGAGCTTCGCCACGGCATAGGCCTCGTTGGTCGGCTCGGGCGGCCCTTTGCCGACGCTCGTCTCGGCGATCGGCTGGGGCGCCCCGACCGGATACATGCAGCTGCTGCCGAGGTTGACCAGGCGCTTCACGCCGGCGCGGTGCGCGGCGTTCACGACGTTGGCGCCGATCATAAGGTTGAGGAACAGGAAGTCGGCCGGCAGGGTCGAGTTGGCGTGGATCCCGCCGACCTTGGCGGCGGCCATCACGACCGCATCGGGTCGCGCCTTGTCGAGCCAGCGTTCGGTCTCGGCTTGCCGAGTCAGATCGACTTCCTCGCGGCCGACCGTCAGAATTTCGCAGCCGGCGGTCGAAAGACGGCGCACGACGGCTGCACCAACCATGCCGCGATGGCCGGCCACCCAGACGCGCTTTCCGGAGAGGTCGAAAACCTTCGTATCCACAGGTCCCCGCAAGAGGCGGCGGAATGTGACCGGTCACCCCTGCCCGGTCAAGCCATGGTGGCATCCGCCGTCTGCCTGCACTAGGTTGCGGCGCCTCAACGGGAACGGGAAATGGCGCGTCCGCGGGTTTTGATCACAGGCATCACCGGAATGGTCGGCTCACACCTGGCCGACTTCCTGCTCGAAAAGACCGACTGGGACATCGTCGGCATGTGCCGCTGGCGCAGCCCGATGGACAATCTCGGCCACATCGCTCATCGCATAAACGCGGGCGATCGGGTGTTCCTGCACTACGGTGACCTGCGCGACACCATGTCGATCCGCGACGTGGTCGCCAAGGCCAGGCCGGACTATGTCTTCCACCTTGCCGCCCAGAGCTTCCCGCGCACCAGCTTCGATGCGCCGCTCGACACGATGGATACCAACGTGCAGGGCACGGTGCGGGTGCTCGATGCGCTGAAGGAGCACGCGCCGAAGGCGGTGATCCATGTCTGCGCCTCGTCCGAGGTGTTCGGCCGCGTACCGAAGGAGAAGCTGCCGATCGACGAGGAGTGCTCGTTCCATCCGGCCTCGCCCTACGCCATCTCCAAGGTTGGCACCGACCTGGTCGGCCGCTTCTATGCCGAAGCCTACGGCATGACGGTGATGACCACGCGCATGTTCACCCATACCGGGCCGCGACGGGGCGACGTGTTCGCCGAATCGACCTTCGCCAAGCAGATCGCGATGATCGAGCGCAACCTGATCCCGCCGGTGGTGAAGGTCGGCAACCTGCAATCGCTGCGCACCGTTGCCGACGTGCGCGACGCGGTGCGCGCCTATTACATGCTGGTCACGGTCAATCCGATCGCCGGCGCCTACTACAACATCGGCGGCGTGCACTCCTGCACCGTCGGCGACATCCTGGAGACGCTGAAGTCCTTTTCACCGCTCAAGAACGACATCAAGGTCGAGGTCGATCCCGATCGACTGCGGCCGATCGATGCCGACCTCCAGGTGCCCAATACGGCGAAGTTCGAGAAGCACACCGGCTGGAAGCCGGAAATCCCCTACGAGACGACGCTGCGCGACCTGCTCGACTACTGGCGCGAGCGCATCGCCAAGGAAGGCGACCGCTTCCTAACGCGCTGAACGGTACCAGGCCAGCGTGTCGGCCAGCCCCTCGCGCAACGACATCCCCGGCTTCCAGCCGTAGCGCGCGCTGAACGCCTCCGCCGAGACATCGAGCGCCGCCGCACCCGACGCGCGGTCGGTCCGATAGACGATCTCGGCATCGTCGAAGCGATCGAGCTCGACCAGCGCGGTGAGAACCTCTTTCACGCTGCTGCTCGTGGGCGCCGAGACGTTGTAGGCGGCGAAGCCCGTCGCCGCGTGCTGCAATGCTGCGACAATCGCCGATGCGACGTCGGCGGCATGGATGAGATTGCGCGATTGGCTGCCGTCGCCCCAGATTTCGATCGGCTTCTCGCGCTCGACCACGCGACGGATGAAGGACGGCACGAAATGCGCCGACGCCGGATCGAAGTCGTCGTGCGGCCCGTAGACCAGGGTCGGCCGCAGCGCGATTCCGGCGCCGATGCGCTCGAGGCGGCAGTACCAGTCGAGCTGCTTCTCCAGGAAGCGATGCACCCAGCCGACGCCGAACCAGTCGCCCGGCGGATCGCCGATGAACATCAGGTCCTCGCGCTTGGGCCCTGTGCCGGCCGGATAGCCGGTGGTGGAGCTCAGGAGCACGACCCGCTCGACGCCCTCGGCCGCAGCCGCTTCGAGGGCATTGATGCCGATGCGCAACGTTGTCGTGACCGACCCGACCGGATCGCGCTTGAGCTCGGCAGCGGTCGAGAGCCGGCCGGCACAGATCACGACATTTCCGGCACCGCGCACTGCCGCGCGCGCTGCTTCCGGCAGCGTGAGGTCGGCTTGCCGCCAGTCAACTTCCTTCACCTCGAAGATCGGTCGTCGGTTGGCCGTCGCCACCACCGGCATCTCGGCCTGGCGCAGCGCGGCGATCGCATGGCGGCCGATCAAACCCGTGCCGCCGAGGACAGCCACGGTCACGACGGGTCGAGCTCCACCAGGATGCCCATGACGTGATAGAGCGTGCTTGCCGGCATGTTGTCGGCCATGGGCCGGCCCTGCGCGTCGAGCCGGTCCATCCAGCCGCCGGGCGCCGCGCCCGACAGGAAGTGGGTGTGCAGCCGGTCGGCCAGCGCCTCCGCCCGCTCGTGACGACCGTGCACCGCGAAAGCCTTGACGGCTTCGGTCATCGGCCACGTGCGCCGCGAGGCCGTGCGGACGGTGCCGTCGGCCAGCAGTTCGTCGGGCAACAGGCCCGCCTGATCGATGCCGTGCCGCTCGACGTGCGCCAGCAGCGGCTCGACATAGTGCTCAACCGGCGTGCCCGTCTCGCGCTGGTACCAGCGCAGCAGCCAGGCCCATTCGCAATGGTGGCCCGGCTCGACGATCCGCTCGGGTACCGGCGCGAGCGCGGCGTCGAAATATTCCAGCAGCACGCCTGCTTCGGGATCGAAGAAGCGCCGCGTAAAGAGATCGAACATGCGCCCGGCCCGCTCGAGGTAGCGCGGCTCGCGCGTATTCATCCACAGGTTCAGCAGCGCCTCGAACAGGTGCATGTGGGGATTCTGGCGCCGCGGCCCGGCGACCACCGGCAACGCTTCGAGGTGACCCTCCGGCGCGGCGAAGTCGGTGTCGAGGCAGGTCAGCAGCTCGTCGGCCACGGCCAGCGGCGCGCGGTCGCCGGTCAGGCCGACCAAGCTGCCGATCGCGAGCAAGACGAAGGCGTGCGCGTAGAAGTCACGGCGCGGGTCGCATGGAGCGCCGTTGCGATGGACCGAGAAGACCCAGCTCCGTTCGCGCCGGTAGTCGCGCAGCATCGACCGGTAGGCCTGCTCGATCTTGTCGCCCGCCCGGTACCAGCCGCGCTTCTGGGCGACGGCGTAGGTATGGATCTGCCGGGCCTGCACGGTCAGGCGATGCGGCGTGTCGTGGATCGGCTCGCCCCGCAGGTCGAGGAGCTCGAAGAACCGGCCGTGCTCGTGGTCGAAGCCGGCCTCGGCCCACAGCGGCAGGGCCTGCTCGGTCGCCCACTGGCGAAGGCGGGCCGGGGTATAGGGGATGCGGCTCACGCGCTCACCGTCGCGAGGACCTGGGCAACGCGCTCGCGCGGCATGGCGACCACGTTCAAGGACAGGTCACCGCTGCTGTCGAGCAGCTCGAGCCCGCCCGTGCGGGCGGAGAAAACCGCGATCTCATACTCCATTTCTTCCCTCACCGTGGCGATCAGCTTCTGCGCGTCGCTGCCCTGCCCGCGCAGGGCCTTGTCGCTGATCTCCAGCAGCATCAGCGGCCGCATCGTGTACAGGGTCGATTTCCCCCCGGCGATCACGCTCGCCTCGGCGCCCTCGACGTCGATCTTGATGACGTCGACCTTCTCGAGCTTCTGCTCGGCCACCACCTGATCGAGGGTCCGCACCCGCACCAGCTCGACACTCTCCGCCTGCACGCCGTCGTTGGCGAAGCCGCCGAGCGTGTTGTGGCCGGAGTGTGCGCCCTGGGCCAGGCGCAGCTCGGCCGTGCCGCAGGCGTTGCCCAGCGCCACCGGAACCACCGTGACGTTGGCAAGACCATTGCGCGCGATGTTGCGCTCGAGGTTGGCCCGCTCGCGGGTGCTGGGCTCGACCGCCAGCACGCGGCCGCGCCTGCCGACCTTCTGCGCGCCGAACAGCGTGTAATAGCCGTCGTTGGCGCCGATATCGATGAACACCATGCCAGGCCGCAGCACCTTGTCGAGGAAGGCGAACTCGTTGGGCTCGAACGCACCGCAGACATAGAGGCAGAGGCTGTTGTCGTTGCCCAGGATCACGTCGACCGTGGTGCCGCGATACCAGCGCACGGTCAGCGGCACGTCGAAGCGGCCGCGCGCGGCCTCCCACAGGGCGCCGCGCCGGCAGGCGAGCCAGCGGCGCTCTTCGTAGTATTCCTGCGCGAAGTGCCAACGCGGCTGCGTGCGTGGCTGGGGCTCGCCGGGCGCCAGCAGTGCGGCATAAGCGCCGCCCATCCGCGGCGAACTGGCTATCAGCCAGCGACCGAAGTTATCGAGATGATAGCCGACGCCGGAAGCAACCAGGTCCCACAGGTCCGGTCTCTTGCTCGGTCGCTGCCCGTCTGGCACGAAAGCCCAGCCTCCCAATCTTTCCAATCGGCTAAACTACCGGCTGGGGAGCGTCAAGTTGCGGCAATGGAGTCGCCGAATATAATGCCCCCCTCTCTCCTCAACCGTCCGTGCTCAATGTCCGCGCCGTCCCTTCGCGCCTTGCTCTCCGTCATCCTCGTCCTGGTCTCCGGCTACGCTTCGGCGCAGGCCGTGCGCGTGGTGGCCAAGGTGAACGGCGACGCCATCACCGACTACGCGCTCAAGGAGCGCATCACCTTCGCGATCAAGAGCGCCGGCATGCAGGACTCAGCCGACCTGCAACAGCGCCTGGCGCCGCAGATCCTGCGGCAGATGATCGACGAGCGCCTGCAGATCCAGAATGCGCAGGCGCTCGGAGTGAAGGCGACCCCGGAGGAGATCGAGCAGCGGGTCGCCGAGATCGAGCGCGGCGCCGGCCTGCAGCGCGGTCAGTTCAAACAATATTTGCAGCAGATCGGCGTGCCCTTCGAGATCGCCTCGCAACAGATCGAAGCCGGCCTGTCCTGGGCCAAGATCGTGCGCCGCAAGGTGCGGCCGCAAGTCGACGTCTCGGACGCCGAGATCGACGACGGCCTGGCCCGCATCCGCGCCAACGCCGGCAAGACCGAGTCGCGCGTCGCCGAGATCTTCATCCCGATCGACCGGGTCGAGCAGGCCGACGAGGCCAAGCGCTCCGCCGAGCGGGTGGTCGAGCAGCTGCGCCGCGGGGCCGCCTTCCCGGCCCTTGCCCAGCAATTCTCGCACGGTGCGACGGCACAGCAGGGCGGCGACCTCGGCTGGATCCTGCCGGGTTCGCTCGATCCCGCGCTCGATGCGGCGATCGAGAAGCTGCCGTTGCGCCAGGCGTCCGAGCCGATCCGCTCGCCGTCGGGCTATCACATCCTGCTGGTGCTCGACCGCCGGCAGTATGCCCAGTCGCGCCCGGACGACGTGAAGCTGAATCTGGTGCAAATGACGCTGGCGCTGCCGATCAATGCCTCGCCGAACGAGGTCGCCCGCGCCACCGCCGAGGCGCAGCGGGCGATGGCCGGCGTGCGCAACTGCGAGGATCTGCGCAACCGCGAACGCGACATCAAGGGCGCCACCTCCGGCACGCTGACCATTCAGGCCGGCCAGCTCCAGGCCAACCGCGAGATGTACGAGCAGATCCCGAAGCTCGCGCCCGGCGGCACCGCCGGCCCGTTCCGCGTCGCCGAGGGCCTGCAGATCGTTGCGCTGTGCAGCAAGGAAGGCGCCAGCGGGCTGCCGACCCGCGAGGTCGTCGGCCAGCAGATCCTGCTGCAGAAGCTCGAGGCGGCGAGCCGCCGCTACATGCGCGACCTGCGCCGGGTCGCCACCGTCGACATCGTCAAGCAGCCATGAGCATGGCGCTGCCGCTCGCCGTCACGATGGGCGAGCCGGCCGGCGTCGGCGGCGAACTCACCCTCAAGGCCTGGCGGGCGCGCAAGGGCGGCCGCCCATTCTTTGCGATCGACGACCCGGCGCGGCTGGCGGCGCTGGCCGGCAAGCTCGGCTTGCCCGTGCCCGTGCGCGAGATTGCCGGACCGGCCGAAGCCGCGTCGGTCTTCGAGACCGCACTGCCGGTGCTGCGCGTGAGCCTGAAGGTGCCAGCCAAGCCCGGCCAGCCCGATCCGGTCAATGCTGCCGCCACCCTCGAGGCGATCGAGCGGGCGACCACGCTCGCGCAGGCGGGCGAGATCGCGGGCTTCGCCACCAATCCGATCCAGAAGAAGACGCTGCAGGATGCGGGCTTCAGGCATCCCGGGCACACCGAGTTCCTGGCCGAGCTCGCGGGCGGGCGCGATGTCGCCATGATGCTGGCCTGTCCCGAGCTCAGGGTGGTGCCGGTCACTATCCATCTGTCGCTCGCCGATGCGGTGCAGGCGCTGACGCCCGACGTCATCGTGCGTGCCGGGCGCATCACCGCCGAGGGGCTCAAGTCCCTGTTCGGCCTCTCCCGGCCGCGGCTGGCGGTCGCCGCGCTCAATCCGCATGCCGGCGAGCAGGGCGCGATGGGCGATGAGGAGAGCCGCATCATCGCCCCGGCGATCGCGACGTTGCGTGCCGAGGGAATCGAGGTGCGCGGTCCCGCCCCCGCCGACACGCTGTTTCACCCGGCGGCGCGCGCAACCTATGACGCGGCGCTCTGCATGTACCACGACCAGGCGCTCATCCCGATCAAGACCATCGACTTCTCGGGCGGCGTCAACGTCACGCTCGGCCTGCCCTTCGTGCGCACCTCGCCCGACCACGGCACGGCGCTCGACATCGCCGGCACCGGCCGCGCCGATCCGGCGAGCCTGATCGCCGCGCTGGCGATGGCCGACGACATGGCGCGCCGGCGCGGAACCTGAGCGATGGACGTAGCGGCCCTGCCGCCGCTGCGCGAGACGATCGCCAGGCACGGGCTCGATGCCCGCAAGCGCTTCGGCCAGCACTTCCTGCTCGACCTCAACCTGACGCGCCGCATCGCCCGCGCCGCCCAGCCGCTCGACCAGGGCACGGTGATCGAGATCGGCCCCGGCCCCGGTGGCCTCACCCGCGCGCTGCTGCTCGAGGGGGCGGCGAAGATCGTGGCGATCGAGGTCGATCCGCGCGCGCTGGGCGCGCTCGTCGAGCTGCAGGCGGCGTCGGACGGCCACCTCCAGGTCATCGAGGCCGACGCGCTGACGATCGATCCGGCGAGCCTCGGTCCGGCGCCGCGCCGCATCGTCGCCAACCTGCCCTACAACATCTCGACGCCCCTGCTGGTGCGCTGGCTGCAGCAGGCCGACGCCATCGCCGACATGGTGCTGATGTTCCAGAAGGAGGTGGTCGACCGCCTGGTCGCCCAACCGCGCACCAAGGAGTACGGCCGGCTGTCGGTGCTGGCCCAGCATGTCTGCGAGATCCGCCGGCTGTTCGACATCCCGGCCTCGGCCTTCGTGCCGCCGCCCAAGGTGACGTCCTCCGTCGCCCGCCTCACCCCGCACCGGGCTGAGCAGCGGCTGGCCGACCTGGCGCCGCTGGAAAGGGTCACGGCCGCCGCCTTCGGCCAGCGCCGCAAGATGCTGCGCGGGTCCCTCGGCGGCCTGTTCTCCGACCCCGTAGCGGTCCTGGAAGGACTCGGCCTGTCGCCGACCGCCCGGGCGGAGGAGCTGGCGGTCGCCGATTTCGTGCGACTGGCGGAGGTCTTGACAAAGTGAGTGAATGCTCACTAATATTCGACCCATGATCCGCTCCACCGCCTTCAACCTCTACGCCTACATGCTCACCCTGCTGGCGGCGCTGGTCGGCATCGTGCTGGCGCCGATCCCGAGCCCTCGTCCGCTCCGGGCATTGCTGCAGGGCTACGCCAAGGCGATCCGCTGGGGCATGCGCTGGATCGGCGGCATGACCATCGAGGTGCGCGGCCGCGAGCACCTGCCCAAGCACGGCCCGGCCCTGCTCTCCTGCAAGCATCACGCCGAGGTCGACGGCATCCTGCTGGCGGCGGACATTCCCGGCATTGCCCTGGTCGCCATGCACGAGTTGTTCAAGCTGCCAATCGTGGGCACGATCCTCTATCGCCTGGAGATGATCCGGGTCGACACTGGCGGTGGCGGCAGGGAGCGCGAGCATCTCTCGCAGTATGCGCGCCGCGCCTATGACGGCGGGCGCTACATCGCGATCTATCCCGAGGGCCATCTGATGGCGCCGGGCGAGCGCGAGCGCTATCGCTCGGGCATCTACTACCTGTCGCGCGACCTTGGCCTGCCGGTGACGCCGGTCGCGACCTCGGTCGGCCTGCTGTGGAACCGCCGCGACTGGCGCAAGCGGGCCGGCCGTGCGGCCATCGAGTTCCTGCCGCCGATCGAGACCGGTCTGGACAAGGCAACCTTCATGCGCCGCCTCGAGGACGTCACCGAGGAGGCGAGCGACCGCCTGATCGCGGAGTTCTCCGGCCGGCCCTACACGCCGTCGAAGCTGGTGCTGCGCACGCAGGGCCAGACGCCGGTGCCGCCATCGCTCGGGTCAACGACCCTCGCGTAGCGCCTTCACGAAATCCACCAGCCCGAGCTGGCGCTCGCGCTTCAGCCGTTCGGCCGTCAGGATCGACTTCAGCTCCATCAGGCTGGTCGCAATGTCGCGATTGATGATGGTGTAGTCGTACTCGGCATAGTGGCTCATCTCGTCGGCGGCCTTGGCCATGCGCTTGGCGACGATGTCGGGCGAATCCTGGGCGCGTGTGCGCAGGCGCTTCTCGAGGTCCCGCGTCGAGGGCGGCAGGATGAACACCGTCACCAGGTCGTCGCGACCCTTCTCCTTGAGCTGCTGCGTGCCCTGCCAGTCGATGTCGAACAGCACGTCGCGGCCGGCCTTGAGCGCCGCCTCGACCGGCGCGCGCGGCGTGCCGTAATAGTGGTCGAACACCCGCGCATGCTCGAGGAACTCGCCGCGGTCGATCATGCCGCTGAAGGTCGCCGTGTCGACGAAGCTGTAGTCGACGCCGTCCTTCTCGCTCGGCCGCCGCGCGCGCGTGGTCGCCGAGACGCTGAGCTGGATCTGCTTGTCGTTGTCCAGCAGCTGGCGCGACAGCGTCGTCTTGCCCGCGCCCGAGGGCGAGGACAGCACCAGCATCAGGCCGCGCCGGCGGATCAGCGGCGCCTCGTCATTCGACATTCTGGACCTGCTCCCGCATGCGCTCGATGGCGCCCTTCAGATCGATGCCGATGCGCGTCAGCTCGATGTCGGCCGATTTCGAGCACAGCGTGTTGGCCTCGCGGTTGAACTCCTGGCACAGGAAGTCGAACTTGCGGCCGACCGGATTGTCCGGCCGCGCCTCGTGCAGCAGGCTGCGCGCCTGGGCGATGTGCGCGGTCAGCCGGTCGAGTTCCTCGCGCACGTCGGCCTTGCCGACCAGCAGCGCCACTTCCTGGGCGAAGCGCTCCTCCGACAGGGGCGGCGCGCGCTCCAGCAATTCGCCGAGCTGCGTGGTGAACCGCTCCCGCACCACGCCGATCTGCGCCTGGGCCCGCTCGCCGGCGCGCCGGCACAGGCCGTCGATCTCGTCAACATGGCCCTCCAGCACGGTCGCCAGCGCCTTGCCCTCGCCCGCCCGCGCATTGGCCAGTCCCTGCAGCGTCTCGTCGAGGGTGCGCATCAGCGCCTTGTCGAGCACGGCCAGGGCCTCGTCGTCCTCGGCGACCTGCTCTTCCTCCTCGATCACGCCGCGCACCCGCAGCAGGCCGTCGGCGGTCGGCGCCACGGCGCCGGTGCTCGCGCGCACTTCCTCGACCAGCCCGCCCAGCTCGGCCAGCAGCGCACGGTTGATGCGCAGCGGCTTGGCCTTGCCTTCGCTGGTGACGGTGAGGGACAGCTGGACGTTGCCGCGCTTCAGCCGCCCGCCGGCCGCGGTCCGGGCCGGATTCTCCAGGCGATCGAAGCCTTGCGGCACCCGGCAGCGGACCTCGAGGTTGCGTCCATTGACGCTGCGTGCTTCCCAGACCCAGCGCCGGCGGTCGTCCGCTCCCTGCGCCCGGGCGTATCCCGTCATGCTCGAAATCAAACCGTCCGCTCCACTGGCCCCGTCGTGGCGAGGCCTTCTACTATTATCGCATGACTAGCACGTTCGCGAGCATCGTCATCACCGGCGCCTCGAGCGGGATCGGCGAGGCGCTGGCGCTCGATTATGCACGGCCCGGCGTGGCGCTGGCGCTGTCGGGCCGGGATCCCGAGCGCCTCAAGGCCGTCGCCGACGCCTGCCGCGCCAAGGGGGCGTCTGTGGATGAAGCGCAGATCGATGTCGTCGACCGGGCGGCCCTCGCCCTCTGGCTGACGCGCTTCGACGATGCCCATCCGGTCGACCTGTTGATCGCCAATGCCGGGCTGTCGGTCGACAACGGCCTGTCCTCGCTCGACGATTTCAGCCGCGTGCGCCAAACCATGGCAGTGAACGTCGACGGCGTCTTCAACACGGTCGAGCCGCTGGTCGGGCGCATGATGGCCCGCCGGCGCGGCCAGATCGCCGTCATGGCCTCGCTCGCGAGCTTCATCGGCCTGCCGCAGGCGGCGTCCTACAATGCGAGCAAGGCTGCGATACGGGTGTGGGGCGAGAGCATCCGTTATGTGCTGAAAAAGCACGGCGTCGGCGTCAGCGTGATCTGCCCGGGGTTCGTCAGCACCCGCATCAATGCCAACGCCTCGTTCAAGATGCCCTTCCTGATGAGCCCGGCGGAGGCCTCGGCGATCATCCGGCGCGGCCTCGAGCGCAACAAGGCACGCATCGCCTTCCCGATCCCGACCAAGACTGCGGTGTGGCTCGGCGGCCTGCTCCCCGGCGGCTGGACGGCACGGCTGATGGGGGCGTGAGTGTTGCCGGACCGCGGGCGTCCCACCGGCCTCAAGAATCATGAGCGGGCGGGACGCCCGCGGTCCGGCAAGACTACTTGAGCTGATGAGTCAGCAGCGCGGCCGCGCCGCCCTGCTCGCGGCCATATTTCAACAGCGCGCCGCGGCCGCCGGCGGCATAGGCGGCGACGGCGCCCAGAAGCTTGCGCAGCTGGTCGGGGCTGGTGCGGTCGAATTTGCAGTAGGCGCCGCGTGTGAGTTTCGCGATCTGCGGGAACAGGCGCGAGGCGGTGCGGTCGTTGCCCTCCTGGAACACGAACACCGGCAGGCCGAGCAATCCGAGCTGGCCCGCCTCGTGGCCGACCTGGTCGACATCCTCCTCGCAGCAGTCGCCGACGAACACCACGGCATCGATCCGGCTCTCGCGTCGCTGCTCGGCGGCGTAGCGCAGCAGGCGGCCGATCTGGGTGCGCCCCGCGAGGCAGCGGACAGCGCTCATCAGCCGGGCAAGCTCATGCCCGTCGGAGGTCCACCGGCTCACCTTGAACTCGTCGAACCCGCGATAGAAAGCGAGCCGCACGTCGAGCCCGCCCAGCCCCTCGGCGGCAACGAACATCTCGCCCTGGATGGCGCACGCATGGTCCCAGGTCGGCTCGCGGCTGGCCGTCGCATCCATCGCGAACAACAGGCGCCCGCGCGTGCCCGCGGTTCGCGCCGGCAGGCGGCTCACTTGCTGCACGAAGGCATCGGTTGTCGTGGTGACCGCACGGCTCATGAGGGCGGTATGAGCCGGTTTGTTCGCCCGCGCAATCGTCGGCTATAAGGCCGCCCGCATGGCCGCCAAACCTCGCTCCAAGCGCCGCTCGTCGCCGCTTGCAGATACCCTGCTCGTTGTGATCTCGCTGCTGGTGAGCGTATTCGCCGCCGAGCTCGTGGTGCGGGCGCTGAACGGCCAGCCGCTATTCGCCTTTCCACTGCCCGACCCGGTCGGCTCGGCGAGCGTAAAGCCCGGCCAGCTCGAATCGATCAAGCTGGCCGACGGCGTCGACCGAGCCTGGTTCGAGCGCGATCCGCCGCCGCTGCCCAACCGCAGCGAACCGCCCGCCGAGTGGCAGAAGATCTTCAACGAGATGCAGGCGCGGCCGGTCAACAACGAGTTCCAGCCGTTCGACGCCTTCAAGGCCTGGAACAGCGCCTTCGCCGGCGCCGATCCCTGCCAGCACCGGTTCCTGAAGCTCACACCGGGGATGCTCTATCTCTACGACCCGGCCGACGGCCAGCCGCTGCCGCCGTATCGCTTTCCGCCCAACGTCACCCTGCCCGACCGCCTGGTGCTGAACCAGATGGGCTGGCGCGGCGCGCCGATCGAAGTGCCGCGCGGGCCGCGGACGATCCGCATCGTCTTCGCCGGCTCCTCGACGGTGATCGACGGTCACTGGGTGCCGTTCTCGTATCCCGAGTTCGTCGGCAGCTGGCTGAACATGTGGGCCAAGGCGAAGAAGCTCGACGTCCACTTCGAGGTGCTGAACTCGGCGCGCGAGAGCAACGTCTCGACCGACATCGCCCACATCATCCGCACCGAGGTCCTGCCGCTCCGGCCCGACCTCCTCGTCTACTACGAGGGCGGCAACCAGTTCCGGCCCGAGTCGATCGTGCCCGACGTGCCGAAGGGCGCGCCGCAGCGGCCGCCGGGCGCGAGTGGCCCCGTCGCACCGGAATGGTTGCGCGCGGCCGCGCGCTGGTCGGCGCTCGCCGGCCGCCTCCAGGCGGCGATCGGCCTTGCGGCGTCCGACATGGACGGCAAGGAATGGCCCAAGCCCGACTACAAGGTCGTGTGGCCGGCGGGGCTCGACGAGCAGGACCCCGCCCTCGACTACCCCAACCTGCCGGTCAGCCTGAACGTGATCGAGCGCGACCTCGACCAGATCCGCGGCGATCTCTCGGGCATCGGCGCGGACTTCGCGCTGAGCTCCTTCGCCTGGATGGTGAAGGATGGGCTGGTGCTCGATCCGGTGCGCCATCGCTACATCCTCGAGCAGCTCAACGTCTCGAACTATCCGTTCCACTATCGCGACCTCGAGCGTCTGGCGAAGTTCCAGAACCGCTTCTTCGCGAAGTACGCGCGTGTGCACGACATGCCGTTCGTCGACGTCGCGGGCCAGCTGCCGTTCGACCCCGATCTCTTCCGCGACGCGCTGCACACGAGCTACGCCGGCACGCGCATGAAGGCCTGGATCACGCTCAACGCGCTGATCCCTACCATCGAGAAGCACCTCGCCGACAAGTCGTGGCCGCGGCCGATGCCCGACCCGCAGCCGCCGCTGCCCACCATCAGCCCACGCCGGATCACCCTCGACTGCAAGGCGAGCTGACTCGGATGCTGGCCTCCCGTCGTCTCGACCGGAGCGCGAAGCGCGGAGCGGAGAGACCTTTTTTCGACAACACGCGGCCTATCGCCGAAAAAAGGTCTCTCCGCGCGGCCCTTCGGGCCTTGGTCGAGACGACGGTAGTGTTGGATCGGGAGGAATAGGTTGGCGTCGTCGAAGTTGTTCGTGCAGATCTTCCTGCCGTTCGCGTTCGCGTATTTCCTTTCGTACATCTTTCGCGGCGTCAACGCGGTCATCTTTCCGTATCTCGAGCGCGACATCGGCATCACGGCGGCCGATCTCGGCCTGCTGACTTCGGCGTTCTTCCTGTTCTTCGCGCTGGTCCAGCTGGTGCTGGGCGTGGGCCTCGACCGCTACGGGCCGCGCAGGATGCAGGTCGTGCTGCTCGCCGTGGCGGCGCTGGGCTCGGCGCTGTTCGGGCTGTGCGACTCGTTCGGCGAGCTGATCGTGGCGCGCGTGCTGATCGGGCTCGGCTTTGCGAGCGGCCTCACCGCGGCGATCAAGATCTTCACGATGTGGTACCCGCCCCGGCAATGGGCGATCGTCACCGGCTTCTACATGATGGCGGGCGGCGCCGGTTCGATGGCGGCGACCCTGCCGATCCAATGGTCGCTGTCGCTGATGAGCTGGCGCGAGCTGTTCTTCTGGCTGGGCGGCCTCTGCTTCGCCAGCGCCGTCGTCATCCACCTCGTCGTCCCCGAACGGCCGGCCACCAGTCGCTCCAGCACGCTGCGCGAGCAGTTCCGCGTCATGGGCGCGGTCCTGACCGACGGTTTCTACTGGCGCATCCAGCCCCTGCTGGCCACGCAGCAGCTCGCCTTCATCGGGTGCGTCAGCCTGTGGATCGGGCCGTGGCTGCGCGATGTCGGCGGCGTCGCCACCGAACCCGCGCGTGCCGACATCCAGCTCTACGCCATGACGGCGACGGCGGTCGGCTTCGCCGCGAGCGGCATCGTCGCCGGCTGGGGCCGGCGCATCGGCGTCAGCGCTTTCGCCTTCTCGTGCATCACGTCGCTGCTGTTCATCGTCATCGTCGGCTGGATCGCCTTCGCCCCATCGTCCCACCCTGCCCTGGTGTGGGTGCTGTTCAGCTTCTTCGGCGCTCTGCCGATCCAGTACATGCCGCTGATGGTGTCGGCCTTCCCGAACGACTATGCCGGCCGCGTCACCGCCGCCAGCAATCTCACAGTCTTCCTGGTGATTTTCGCCGGCCAGTGGGCCATGGGCAAAGTCGTTGACCTGTGGCCGCGCACCGCGACCGGCTATGCGCCGGACGGCTACACCTGGGCGTTCGGCGCCCTGTTCATCCTGCAGGCGGTGTCGCTGGCATGGGCTCTGCTGTCGCCGGGCCGGCCGATGGTGCGGGAGCATCTGGCAGCGGCAGATTGAGCGCCGCCACGAGGTCGCGCACCTCCTGGCGGGCCGCGACATGGCTCATGGTCAGCGACGGGCCGACACCGCCGCCGCCGCGCTTGAGATCGAGCAACGTCAGGCCGTTGAGGAAAAGCTCCCGGTAGATCACGCGTTCGCTGAGGCCGGCAGCGACCCGGAAGCCGATGCGCTTGGAGAGCGAGTCGATCACCGTACCCATGTCGCGCTTGTTGCGCGCGGCGAGCGACGACAGGCGGTTGCGCATCACGATCCAGTCGACCGGTCGCGCCCCCTGCATCGAGCGGATCTGGCGCTGCTTCCACACCGCCTCGGCATAGACCGACGGCCGCACGACCTTGAGCGTCTCCGGGTCGACCCGTGCCAGCAGGTCGAGGTCAATGAAGCTGTCGTTGAGCGGCGTCAGCAGCGTATCGGCCCACGTGTGGGCAAGCCGCGACAGGTGCGTGTCGCTGCCCGGCGTGTCGATCACCACGAAGTCGGCGCCCAGAACCGCAGGCTCGAGCGCCGCCTCGAAGCGCGCCTTCTCGTCCGCCGAATCGCCCGACGCCATCACCGCGGCGTGCATGGGCATCGGCAGCTCGACGGTCTTGCGCTTGATGAAGGCGGCCCGGTTCTCGAGATAGCGGGTCAGCGTGCCTTGGCGGGCATCGAGGTCGATCGTCGCGACCTTGGCGCCGTCGCTCATCAGCGACACCGCGATATGCAGCGCCGTGGTCGACTTGCCCGAGCCGCCCTTCTCGTTGCCGATCACCAGCACATGAGCGCGGCCGGGCTCGCGCACGGACTGCGCCTGGACGACGCTGGGATTCACGGCGGGCTGGAAACTGGTGGTCATGCTTGTCGCTGCACAATGCCATTGATCCGTGTGGATAGAACGCCCGCCTGAAAGCCTGTGGATAAGCCTTTGCGCGCGAGGGCCGAGTTGGGCAATGGACCGTGAATCTCGCCCCCGATTCCTTCGAGAACGCGAGAAGCCATTGCCCATAATAGGTGCTGGCGTGCGAGGCGTTTATCCTACTTGCCAATTCGTTACCGCAAGCAGGAGTTCGCAATGTCGTTCGCTGAGCCTCGATCGGCGCCTCCGCCGTTCCCGACCGTTTTCGACCGTTTTCTCCGTTTTTGCCAAACCCGCTCGAAAACGGCCGAAACCGCTTGAAAGCGGACCAATCCAGTCACCCCACCCTTCGAGACGCCGCTTCGCGCGGCTTCTCAGGGTGAGGTGCTGGTGTGTGGGCGCCCTACACCTTCCTGATCCACACCGCCGTGTCATGGAACACCGCGCCACCATTGGGCCAGCCGGGATCCGCAGACGTAACGGCATTGATGCCGATGCCGGTCTCGAAGTTGCGGTTCGGCCAGATGCCCTCGACGATCACCACGCCGCGCTGATGGCCCTTCTTCGGCCTGGCATGGACGATCGTCCTGCCGCGCTCGTTGCCGACTTCGACGCGATCACCCTCGGCGATGCCCATCGCGGCGCAGTCCTCCGGGTTCATCATCGCCGTCGGCCGCACCTCGCGCTTCAGGGAGGACGGCGTCTCGGTGAAGGTCGAGTTGAGGAACGTGCGCGCGGGCGCGGCGACCAGCCGGAACGGCTTCTCGTCGGTCGCATTGTCGATCACGTTGAAATGGTCGGGCAGCACCGGCATGTCCTTGCCGCGCGGGCCGAAGGCCGCCCAGTCGGGCTTGAAGCGGAACTTCTTGTCGGGCCAGGCGAAGCCGTCGAGGAAGTGCGAGGTCTCGAAGCCGAGATGGAAGTCCTGGCCGCCGCTCTTCCAGTTGGTCTCGGCGTCCCACATGCCCGACGCCTTGAGCGCCTCGTCCATGATCTCCCACGCCGTCATCTCGAAGCCGCGATGCTTGGCGCCGAGGCGCTTGGCCAGCTCGGAGATCACCCAGTGGTTCTCACGGCATTCGCCCGGCGGATCGATCACCGCCTTGGTCACCTGGAAGAAGGTGTGGCCGGACGCCGTGTAGAAGTCGTCGTGCTCCAGGAACATGGTCGCCGGCAGCACGATGTCGGCAAAGGCCGCTGTCTCGGTCAGGAACTGCTCATGCACGCAGGTGAACAAATCCTCACGTGCCAAGCCACGGTGCACCTTGTCGAGCTCGGGGCAGACCATCGCCGGGTTGGTGTTCTGGATCAGCAGGCCGGTGACGGGCGGCCCGTTCTTCAACGCGGCGCGATCGCCGGTCAGGATCGGGCCGAGCCGCGACTGGTCGAGATCGCGCACCGACAGGTCGATCATGTCGGTACCCTCGATCAGCGTTTTGCTGATCGGGTACATGCCGGTGTGACCATAGAGCGCGCCGCCGCCTTTCACCTTCCATGCGCCGGTCACCGCGGGCAGGCACGTCACCGCATGCATGTTGTGCGCGCCGTTGCGGCTGCGGCTGAAGCCGTGATGGCAGCGGATGAACGGCGCCTTCGCCTGGCCGTACATCCGCGCGAACGCGACGATCTCCTCGACCGGCAGCCCCGTAATGCCAGATGCCCACTCGGGCGTGCGCGAGGCGACATGGGCGGCCAACTCGTCCGGCGCGTCGGTGTACTTGCGCATGTAGTCCCAATCGGCATAGCCCTCCTTGAAGAGGACATGCATGACGCCCACGGCCAGCGCGCCGTCGGTGCCAGGACGCACCGCGAGATGCACGTCGGCCTGCTCGGCCGTGCCGGTGCGGTAGGGATCGACCACGACGATCCTGGCGCCACGCTTCTTGGCCTTCATGGCGTGGGTCATGACGTTGACCTGCGTGTTCACCGGATTGCCGCCCCAGATCACCACCAGATCGGAATGCTCGTCGATCTCGCGTACGTCGGCGCCGCGCTTGACGCCGGTGCCGGCGATCCACCCGGTGTCGGAGAGCGCCACGCAGATGGTCGAGAACCAGCGCGAGTACTTCATGGCATGGCGCAGGCGGTTGATGCCGTCGCGCTGCACCAGGCCCATCGTGCCGGCGTAGTAGTACGGCCAGATCGTCTCGCTGCCGTGCTGGCGCGCCCTGGCGATGAACTGCTCGGCCACGATGTCGAGCGCGTCCTTCCACGAGATCTCGGCGAACTGCCTGGAGCCTTTCGGGCCAACGCGGCGCAATGGCTTCATCAGCCGGTCGGGATGATGGATGCGCTCGGCATAGCGCGCGACCTTCTCGCAGATCACGCCCGCCGTGTAGTCGTTGCGCTGCGAGCCGCGCACGCGACCGATCCGCGTCGGGCTGAGGCGCTCGACCTCCAGCGCGCAGGTGCTGGTGCAATCGTGCGGGCAAACGGACGGCATGATCCGGATGCCTTCCTCGGCACTGCGCCCCACCTTTATGGGCGCATAGGCATGATCGTCTGGGCTCATACTGCAGAATACCTCTACTGGCTCATCACAATCCACATGCCATAGTCGCGTCATGATTCCCCGCGGTTTGCCCTACGACGAAGCGATGCGCCGGTTCCGCTGGAGCGTGCCGGAGCGATTCAACATCGGCCGCGCGGTGTGCGAGCGGCACGAGCCCAACACGCTCGCGATGATCGTCGAGAATGCCGACGGCAGCGTACGCCATTGGACCTTCGGCCAGCTGCTGGCCGCCAGCTCACGCCTCGCCAACGTGCTGGTCGCGCGCGGCATCAAGAAGGGCGACCGGATCGCGGTGTTCTTGAGCCAGAGCGCCGAGCTTACGATCTGCCATCTCGCCGGCTACCGCATGGGCGCCGTGGTGCTGCCGCTGTTCACCCTGTTCGGCGAGGAAGCGCTCGAATACCGGATGAGCAACGCCGGGGCCTCGGCGCTGATCACGGACATGAGCCAGCTGCCGAAGGTGCTGGCCGTGCGCGAGAGGCTGCCCCAGCTCGAGACGATCGTCGTGATCGGTGCGGGCAAGGACGGCGCGGCGTTTCTCGACTGGGACCGCCAGCTCACGGCAGCCTCGGACAGCTTCAAGACCGTCGACACGCACGCCGAGGATCCGGCGCTGCTGATCTACACTTCAGGCACCACCGGCCAGCCCAAGGGGGCGCTACACGCGCACCGGATGATGATCGGTTGCATCCCGGCGGTCGAGCAGATGCTCAGCCACTGGCCGCGCGGCAACGAGATCATGTGGACGCCGGCCGAATGGGCGTGGATCGCCGGCCTCTACGACGCGCTGTTCCCGGCCTGGTACTACGGCACGCCCGTGCTGGCGCACCGCTTTGCCAAGTTCGATCCCGAGCGTGCCTTCGCAATGCTGGCCAAGCACCGGGTCGGCGTGAGCTTCATCCCGCCCACCGCGCTCAAGATGATGCGCCAGGTCGACAGGCCCCGCGCGCGCTGGGACTACGATATCCGCGCCCTGTTCACGGGCGGCGAGGCGATGGGCGAGGAGCTGCTGGCGTGGGGCCGCGAGACGTTCGGCACCACCATCTCGGAAGGCTACGGCCAGACCGAGATGAACCTGATGACGTTGAACTCGCCCGAGTGGTTCGAGGTCCGCCCCGGCTCCTGCGGCCGCGCCTGCCCGGGCCGCAAGGTCGCCATCGTCGACGGCGAGGGCCGAGTCCTGCCGCCGGGCGAGGAAGGCCAGATCGCCGGGTGGCGGCACGACCCGATCGTGATGCTGGAATACTGGCGCAATCCCGAGGCCACGGCCCGGAAGTACGCCGGCGATTGGCTGCTGACCGGCGACCTCGGACGGATCGACGAGGACGGCTATGTCTACTTCAAGAGCCGCGACGACGACGTCATCACTTCCGGCGGCTATCGCATCGGCCCGGGCGAAATCGAGGAATGCCTGATGAAGCACCCGGCCGTGGCCATGGTCGGCGTGGTCGGCATTCCCGACACGGTGCGCACCGAGATCGTGAAGGCGTTCGTCCAGTTGCGGCCCGATGTGGCCCCCTCCGAGGCGCTCAAGGCCGACCTGGCGGCCCATGTGAAGACCCGGCTGGCCGCCCACGAATATCCGCGCGAGGTCGAGGTCGTGACCGATCTGCCGCTCACTACCACGGGCAAGATCATGCGGCGCGAGCTGCGCCGGCTGGACGCCGAAAGGAAGGGCCTCGGCAGCGCCCCCGAAGCACCTAGTACCTCTGCACCGAGGATTTGACTGTTTGCTGATCGCTGGGTCGCGGCGGTGGCAGGCGTTCGGGGTCGATGAGCAGTTCGATGCTGCGGGCGAGGCCGGGTCGGCGTCGGATCAGGCCGGCCCGCTCGAGGGAAGAGCCAGGCCATAGGCCGCTCCAAGGGCGGCATGACCACCAAAATCCTGGCGCTGACCGACGCGCTGGGCAATCTCGTGCGCTTCGTTCTCCTGCCTGGCCATCGCTACGACACGGTCGGCGTGCCGCCGCTGATCGACGGCCTGTCCTTCGATGGCCTGATCGCTGACATGGCCTTCGACAGCAACGCCATCATCGCAGATCTCAACCGGCGCGGTGCCAAGGTGGTGATCGCTCAGCATCCCCGTCGAGCCTCGCCTCTGCCCGTCGACGCCGCGCTCTACAAATGGCGCCATTTGATCGAGAACTTCTTCGGCAGGCTCAAGGAGTTCAAGCGCATCGCCATGCGCGCCGACAAGACCGACACCAGCTTCACCGCAGCCATCTACCTCGCCGCCGCCGTGATAAACTCCCGATGAATCTCAACAGACCCTAAAGGGCCTCATGCTCATGACGGGCGCCTGTGGATAACGGCTCGCCGAGGAGTCTCATTATGGGCAATGGCTGGGCGAATCGAGGCCCGATTCGCTCGTAAATGATCGCGGCCATTGCCCATATTAGGTGTTGAGCGCGCAGGTGGTGCAGTGTGTCGCGCATGATGCCCGTACCGCGCCACAAAAGCCTTTCGCCGGACTCGCGTGACGGCGGCCGGCTCGAAAAGAGTTTGAATCCGCCGTGGGGGTGTCGCGGACTTGGGACTCGAGAGGCCTCGGATGCCGATGCCATCGGCATCCGATCCATCCAAGGGATGGGACGATTTGGGACGGGGGACGGCGCCGCGTTACGCCGCCTTGTTCTTCAAGAGCTCCCAGGCGCGACGGAAGGCGTCGGCCATCTCCTCGGCGGGCACCGCGCCGGAGAACAGCACGTGGCCCTGCAACGCGAAGCTCGGCACGCCCTGGATGCCGCAGTTGCGGGCCATCTGGTCGCCGGCCAGGACCTCGCGCTGGCCGTCGTCGCCCGCGAGCATCGTGAGCGCGGCGTCGTAGTCGAGCCCGCCGCGATGGCCGAGATCGGCGAGCACCTTGTCGTCGCCGAGATCGGCGCCGTTGCAGAAGTAGCCGTCGAACAGCGATTCGACGACGCCGTCCTGCACGCCCTTCTGTCCGGCGAGGCGGATCAGGCGATGGGCCTTGAGCGTGTTGGGGGTGCGGGTGAGCTTGTCGAGATGGAATTCGAGGCCGACACCCGCGGCGACCTCGGTGATGCGCGCGTCCATCTGCTGGGAGCGCTCGAGGCTGCCGAACTTGGCCAGGCGGTACTGCTTGCGATCGGCGCCCTCGGCCGGCATGTCGGGATTGAGCTGGAAGGGATGCCAGGCGACGGTGAAGCGCAGCTTGTGCTGCTCAAGGATGTCGAGCGCCCGCTCGAGATGGCGTTTGCCGATGTAGCACCACGGGCAGATGACATCGGAGATGACATCGATGCGTCCGGCGGCGGTGACCGTCATGGCAAAAGTCCTTTTGGTCGATGCGGATTAGCCTATACCTGCCTCACACAGCGAGCAACAAGGTGACCTCGATGAACAAGCCCGAATACCGCTCTGCGCTGATTGTCGGCACCGGACCCGGCCTCAGCGCCTCGTTGGCGCGGTTGTTTGCGAAGAACGGACTCGCCGTCGCGCTCGCCGCACGCCAGACCGACAAGCTCGCTGCACTTGCGAAGGAGACGGCCGCGTCGGTCCACAAGTGCAACGCGGCCGATCCGAACGACGTTGCGGCGCTCTTCGCGGCCGTCGAGGCGAAAGGCGGCGCGCCCGACGTGGTGGTCTACAACGCCAGTGGCCGGGTGCGCGGGCCGATCGTGGATCTGCCGCCGGAGGAGGTGCGCCAGGGGATCGAGGTCAGCGCGTTCGGCGCCTTCCTGGTCTCGCAGCAGGCGGCCAGGCGCATGCTGCCGCAGAGCCACGGCGCGATCTTCCTGACCGGCGCCACCGCCGGGGTGAAGGGCTTCGCGCTCTCCTCGAGCTTCGCCATGGGCAAGTTCGCCCTGCGCGGCCTGGCGCAATCGATGGCGCGCGAGCTCAGCCCCAAGGGCATCCACGTCGCGCATTTCGTGATCGACGGCGGGATCAGGAGCGCGGCACGGCCGGTGCCCGACAACAGCCCCGACAGCCTGCTCGATCCCGACGCGATCGCCGAGACCTACTGGGCGGTCCTGCAGCAGCATCGCAGCGCCTGGAGCTGGGAGATCGAGGTCCGGCCGTGGGTCGAGAAGTTCTAGCCGTGTCCGTTCATCAGCCGCAGCACCTCGTGCAGGTCCTGCGCGACGTGCAGGCACTTGGCGCGCGCCTCGTCGGTCGGCGGCAGGATGTCGACGACCATGACCGCCCGCATGCCGGCCGCATGGGCGGCGAGGATGCCGATGCTGGAATCCTCGAAGGCCGCGCACTGCTGCGGCGGCACATCGAGCCGCCGTGCGGCTTCGAGATAGACGTCGGGCGCGGGCTTGGGATGCTCGACATCGTCGCGCGTGGCCAACGCCGCGAACCGGTCGAGCAACCCGGCGCGGCCGAGATTGCGTTCGGCGGTCGCGCGGCCGGCCGAGGTGGCTATGGCGATCGGCAGGCCTTTGCCGGCAAGGAAGTCCAGCAGCTCGATCACGCCCGCCTTCAACGGCACGCGTTCGCTCATCTGGCGCTGAACGCTGGTCGAGAAGTGGCCGCGGAACTCGGCGAGGTCGAAGCCCGCGCCGTAGTGATCCTGCAGCATCTGGTTGCACTCGCGGCTGGGCACGCCGACCATCGCGTGGCAGAGGGCGATCGGCAGGTCGAGGCCGAGGGTGAGGGCGGCGTCCTGCATGCCGATTATGTAGACCGATTCGCTGTCGATCAGCGTGCCGTCCATGTCGAAAATGACGGCCTCGACGGGTTCATCGAACATGGTTTCGTTCTAAGGTCACGGCCGGAACCGTACAGCGGGAGAAAAAATCATGCGCATCCATAACCTATATGTCGACGAAAAGGGTGAAACTCACTTCCGTGACATCGAGGTCGAATGGAAGAACGAAGGGCCCGGCGGCAAGACGTCCGAAACCTTCAAGGCGACCGGCATCATCTTCCGCGAAACGCCCGGCACCTACGACTACTCATGGCATCCCGCGCCGCGGCGGCAGTACATCATCAATCTCGACGGCGCCGTGGAGATCACGGCCAGCGACGGCGAGAAGCGCATCATTGGCGCCGGCGAGGTCTTCCTGGTCGAGGACACGCACGGCAAGGGCCATTTCTCCAAGGCGGTCGAAGGCAAGATGCGCCGTTCGATCTTCGTGCCGATCGAGTGACCACCTCATCCTGGGGAGCATCGCGCAGCGATGCGTCTCGAAGGATGGAAGCAGTATAGGTGTAGCCACCCTTCGAGACGGCCGCTGCGCGGCCTCCTCAGGGTGAGGAAAGGAGCAAAGCAATGGCCATCCAGACCGCACTAGATCCCGTCGCCGACCTGATCGAAGAGGCCAAGCGCGTGCTGCCGGGCGGCTCGTTCGGCAACCTGCCGGCCGAGGTCGTGATCCGGGCCGGCAAGGCGGCCCATGTCTGGGACGAGAGCGGCAAGGAGTATGTCGACTTCCTGCTGGGCTCGGGCCCGATGTTCATCGGCCACGGCCATCCCGAGGTGACGGCGGCGGTCGAGAGCCAGCTGCCGCACGGCTCGACCTATTTCGGCAACAACCGCCACGGCATCGCGCTCGCCCGCGCGATCGTCGATGCGGTGCCGTGCGCCGAGCAGGTCCGCTTCGTCTGCACCGGCACCGAGGCCGACCTCTACGCCATGCGCGCGGTGCGGGCGTTCCGCAAGCGCGACAAGATCCTGAAGTTCGAGGGCGGCTATCACGGCATGAGCGACTACGCGCTGATGTCGATGGCGCCCAAGAACCCCGGCAACTTCCCGCGTGCGATTCCCGATTCCGCCGGCATCCCCAAGAGCGTGCGCGACGAGATGCTGATCGCGGCGTTCAACGACGTCGACATGGTCGAGAGCCTGATCAAGGAGCACAAGGACGAGCTCGCCGGCGTGATCGTCGAGCCGTTCCAGCGGCTCTTGCCGCCGCAGCCGGGCTTCCTGCAGGCGCTGCGGCGCATCACCAAGGAGCACGACATCCCGCTGATCTTCGACGAGGTCGTGACCGGCTTCCGCTTCGCCTATGGCGGTGCGCAGGAGTATTACGGCGTCACGCCCGACGTCTGCACCCTCGGCAAGATCGTCGGCGGCGGTTATGCGCTGGCCGCGATCGCCGGCCGGGCCGACATCATGGCGCATTTCGACCGCCTCGCGATGGCGGACGAGGACTTCCTGTTCCAGGTCGGCACGCTGTCGGGCAATCCGATCGCCTCGATCGCGGGCCTCGCCACGCTCGAGGTGCTGAAGCGCCCCGGAGCCTACGAGCAGGTGTTCGCCACTGGCCGCGAGCTGATGGGCGCGCTGGGCGACATCCTGAAGAAGGCCGGCATCAAGGCGACGGTGGTCGGCGAGCCGCCGCTGTTCGACGTGATCTTCACCGACCAGCCGATCAAGGACTATCGCGATACCCTGAAGGGCGACAAGGCGATCGCGGGCAAGTTCAACAAGCTGCTGCGCGAGCGCGGCATCATGAAGGGCGAGAGCAAGTACTATGTGAGCCTTGCCCACACCCGCGCCGACATCGACCACACGATCGGCGCCTGGACCGAGGCCGCGAAGCTGCTCGCGGCCTGATCCAGGGTCTCCGTTCTAGCGGCCGATCTCGCGGCTGGTGTAGTTCAGCTCACGATTGAGCTGGCCCTGCTCGTAGCGGCTGATGTGGCCGCGATCGAAACGGGCATCGTAGCGCTCCTGGTCGCGGATGCCGGCGAGCTGGCCGCGCATCGCCCGCGCCTGGCTGCGCGAGAGCTCGCCTTCGCGGCGTTCCTGGGTGATGCGGTGCTCCTGGTGCGCGATGCGATCGTTGACCTGGTCGCGGCGCGGATGGTGGCGATCCCACACGCTCTCGGCGAAGGCGGGAACCGTTGCACCGGCGATGAACAGGCTGGCGAGGGTGATCAGGGCGCTGTTGCGAAGCATCGTCATGGGCTTCTCCTCGGATACGCATCGATCCCGTCGATCGATGCTGATCGAAGCTACGCAGCGGGCCGCGCGGGCATCCATCGCGTGTCAGGGAGTTGTAAGCCCTAATGCTGCCAAACCGCCGGACGTATATGCGTTCATGACGCTCCAGGTCGATCCGCGCACGATGCTCAACAAGCTCGCTTTCGGGCCGGGCGCCACCGAGTTGCACGAGATCGCCAAGAGCGGATGCGAAACCTGGCTCATGCAGCAGCTGCGGCCGCCGGCGCAGGACGATTGCGCAGCGCGCATCGCTGCTTCGAAGCTGCATCTCAAGTATGTGAGCAAGACGCCGGAGGCCGCGGTCGACGAGGATCGCTCGCTGGGCGTCGTCGCTGAGCCGATCGACCAGCACTGGAAGACGCTCGACAAGGCGGTGCCGTTCCAGGAGCGGGCGTTCCTGCGCGCCACCGTCGCCGCGGCGACGCTGATCCGCGCCGTGCACAGCCGCTGGCAATTGCGCGAGGTGATGGCCGACTTCTGGCACAACCATTTCAACGTCAATGCGGCCGGCGACGGCACGGTCGCGGCGGCGCTGCCGGCCTACGATCGCGACGTCATCCGCAAGCACGCTTTGGGCAATTTCCGCGAGTTCCTCGAAGCGGTGGCGAGCAGCGCCGCGATGCAGGTCTATCTGAACAACCGCAGCTCGCGCGGCGGTGCGGCCAACGAGAACTATGCACGCGAGCTGTTCGAGCTGCACACGCTGGGCCGGCCGGCCTATCTCAATGCGCTTTACAATCGCTGGCGCGACGTGCCCGGCGCGCTCGCCGGGCATCCCGAAGGCTATATCGACCAGGATGTGTACGAGGCCGCGCGCGCCTTCACCGGCTGGACGATCGAGGACGGCGCGGGCATCGGCATGGGTCGCAAGCTGCCGGCGACCGGCAAGTTTACCTACGTCGAGATCTGGCACGACAATTACCAGAAGCGCGTGCTGGCCGGCGAGTTCGATCCCTACCAGCCGCCGCTGGCCGACGGAAGGCGCGTGCTCGATCTCGTCGCCGACCATCCCGCGACCGCGCGCTACATCTGCGGCAAGCTCTGCCGCCGTCTGGTGTCGGACAATCCCGATGCCGCGGTGCTCGCCGCCGCCGAGCACGCCTGGACCGAGAATCGCCGCAAGCCCGACCAGATCGCCCGCACCGTCGAGGCGGTCGTGCGCACCGACGCCTTCCGCCGTTCGTCCGGCGCCAAGGTGAAGCGGCCATTCGAGCTCTACGCCTCGTTTGCGCGCGCATCCGGCATCGATATCGTGCCGACGCCGCCCCTGATCGGCGTGCTCGATGGCAGCGGCCAGCGCCTGTTCGGTTGGGGGCCGCCGACCGGCCACCCCGACGAGAACGACTACTGGCTGAGCTCCAACATGATGCGCCAGCGCTGGGGCCTGCTGCTCGGCCTGTCCGATGACGCATGGAAGGCGGGCGCTTCCCAGGCCGCACCCGCGATCGCCGAGGCGCGGACGTCGGAGCAGGCGGCCGATGCGGCGCATCGCCGGCTGCTCGGCATCGAGGCGCCCCCGAAGATCGTGCATGCGGTCGTCGAGGGCATCGGGCTCAAGCCCGGCATGCCGTTCGACACGCGCCGCGATGCCCTTCCGCTCGCGCGGCGCATGCTGGCCTATTGCGCCATGACGCCGGCGTTCCAGACGAGGTAACGATGCTGACCCGCCGCCATCTCCTCGCCGCCTCGACCGCGCTCTCGGTCGCCCCGGGCGTCCGCGCCTTCGCGGCGCCGCGCGATCCGACGCCGGCGGGGCCGATCCTGGTGTCGCTGTTCCTGCGCGGCGGCATGGATTCGCTCGGCGTCGTGGCGCCGGTCGACGAACGCAACTACACCGCCGACCGGCCGCCCGAGATGCGGCTGCTGGCCGACGGCGACAAGCCGGCGCTCAGGCTCGAGGGCGCGCCGGCCGGGCTCGACTTCCGCCTGCATCCCGAGATGGGCGCGCTGCACGATCTCTATCGCGACCGCCGGATCGCGCTGGTCCATGCCTCGGGACTCGACAACGGCACGCGCAGCCACTTCGGCGCGCAGGAGCTGATCGAGCGCGGCATCGCCAATCCCGACCAGATCACCCAGGCAAAAGGCGGCTGGCTGGCGCGCTGGCTGGCGGCGGCAGGCAGCGGCAACGCACCGGCCTTCGCCGCGATTCCGGGCGTGCCCGAGGAGCTCGCCGAGCATGCCGACACGATCTGCGCCGCCGACCTGCGCGGCGGCATGAACCTGCCGGGCGGCAAACAGGCGGCCAACGTGCTGAAGCGGCTTTATGGCGGCGCGAGCGCCGTCGACGCCGCGGCGCGCCGTACGCTGCAAGGCATCGATCTGATCGACACGCGTCTGCGCCAGCCCGACGGCAAGGTGATGCCGTACCAGCCGGCGGGCGGCGCAGTGTACGAGGAGACCGAAATCGGCCACGGCCTCGCCTCGGTGGCGAGGGTGATCCGCACGGAGCTCGGCATCCGCGCCTTCGCCGTCGACATGGGCGGGTGGGACACGCACGAGAACCAGCCGCCGAGACTGGCCAACCTGGTCGGCCAGCTCTCGCGTGCTCTCGGCGCCTTCCACGCCGACCTGCACGACCGGCTCGACCGGATCGTGCTGGTGGTGATGAGCGAGTTCGGCCGCCGCCTCCGCTCCAACAAGAGCAACGGCACGGACCACGGTCATGCCGGATTGACGATCGTGTCGGCGCCGCACCTGGTCGGCGGCCGCATACACGGCGCCTGGCCCGGCCTGTCGTCGGACAAGCTCGACAACGCGGTCGATCTCGCGATGACGACGGACATCCGCAGCATCCTGGCCGAGCTGATGGCGGGCCCGCTCGCCACGCCGCACGCGCCTGCTGCGGTCTTTCCGGGCTTCAACCCGCAGCACGTCGGGCTGCTGGCGACGTGACTACGGCGTATCGAGGCCACGGCGCTTCAGCATCGGCTCCATGCCCGGATCGCTCAACGCCGACATCAGGGCGAGCGCGGCATCTTTGCTGCGCGCCGCTGGGCTGAGCGCGCCGGTATAGACGGTCCAGTTCTGCACTGCCTCGGGCAGCAGGCCCGCGAACTTGACCGACGGCACGAGACGCAGCTCGCTCGCCTGCTGCAGCGCGATCTCGGCCTGGCCGCGGGCCACCGCCTGGCCGGCCAGCCCGTCGTGCACCAGCACGCTCTTGGGCTGCATCTGCGAGGCGATGCCGAGCTGCTGGAACAGCCGGGCGACGTAGATGCCGCTGGTGCCGCCCATCGCCAGATCGATGTAGGCGACCGAGCGCGCGTCGAGCAGGGTGCGGCGCAGGCCCTCGGTGCTGCCGATGTTGGGCTGCGGCGCGCTGAGCGCCACCGCGACGCCCACGCCGACCTTGCCGAACGGCGTCATCGAATCGTCGATCACCTTGCCCTCGGCCGAGAGCTGGTCGAGGTTGGCAAGCGGCAGGATGACGATGTCGAACGCCTCGCCCGCCATGATGCGCCGGGTCAGCGCGCCCGCCGTGTCGTTCTCGACGGTGACCTTGTGGCCGGTCTGCTTCTCGAACTCCGGCAGCATGTCCATCAGCACCGGCTTGAACGCGCCGCCGGTCAGGACCTTGAGGGTGTCGGCGGCGGCTGGGAAGGCGAGCAGCAGCAGCGAGCCCATCACCGCCAAAGCGTGCAGCAGGCGCATCATGTCGGCGTTCCCATCACGTAGGGCTTCAGCGCGGCATACATGAACGCATGTATCGGCGTCGGCACGCCGAGCCGGCGGCCGAGCTCGACCACCTTGCCGCCGAGCCACGGCAGCTCGATGCGGTTGCCGCGCTCGAGGTCGAGCGCCATCGACGGCTTCATGGTGGGCGGCGCGCCTTTGTTGAAGGCGATCATCTTGTCCAGCGCGTCGGCCGGCAGCTTGACCCCGCGCGCCTTGCCGACGGCGATCACCTCGTTGTAGGCGGCGACGAATTGCGCCTGCATGTCGGGATCGTCGCGCAGCTTGCCGATCGGCTGGCGCGCCACCGCCATGATGCTGGCGTTGGTGGCGAGCAGGATGAACTTCATCCAGAGCTCCGTGACGATCTGGTCGGAGAGGGTGGCGTCGAAGCCCGCCTTCTTGCACATCGCGAACAGGTCCTCACCGCGCTTGCTCGGTTGGCCGTCGAGCTCGCCGAACAGCATCCGCATGAAGGTGCCGACTTGGCGGATCACGCCGGGCGCCACGATCGAGGCGCTGATCTGCGCAACGCCGCCCATCACGGCCTGTTTGCCCAGGATCGGGATCAGCCGCTCCGGCGCGTCGATGCCGTTCTGCAACGGGATCACCGCGGTAGTGGGCCCGACCAGCGGCTTGATGTGCTCGCCGGCGCTCTCGACGTCCCACAGCTTGACGCAGAATAGGACGTAGTCGACGCGCCCGACCGCCTTGGGATCGTCGGTCGCCTGCGTGGGCACGAGATGCGTGTCGCCGCGGCCGCCCTCGATCCTGAGGCCGCTGCCCTTCATCGCAGCGAGATGCGCGCCACGGGCGATGAAGGTCACGTCGGCACCTGCCTTCGCCAGCGCGGCCCCGAACCCGCCGCCCACGCCGCCGGCCCCCACGACCGCTATACGCATATGACGCTCCCCAGCAAAAGCACGCCCCCGGTGCAGGCCACCATGGTCGGGCTGCCGACCTCGAGGCGCAAGGCATGATCGGCCATCAGCCGGTGCGCCGCGCCGTCGATCGCCAGCGCAGCCGGCCCCTGCGCGGCATAGAGAATGTGCGTGCCGGCGCTGCGGCCCATCGCGGCGCCGGCACGCAGCACCTGCAGGTCGATCCGCACCTTGGCGCGGTTGCCGATCAGGTTCACGACCTCGACCGGTCCGGACTCCAGCCGGCTGACGATCGGCATCTCGCCCGCGAAGGCGACCGGCATAAGCGGCGTGCGCACGTCGATTTCCCCCTCTGGAGTCTGCAGCACCAGACCGCGGCCCGCGACCAGCACCTGCGCGCGGTCGAAGCCGGAATAGTCGGAGAAGGGCCCTGGCGTCGTGATCGGCGTGCGACCGAAGCGCCAGGCGTCCTCATGCTCGGCGATGTCGACGGTCACGCCCCCACCGTTCTTCCATGGCGTGCGGCGATAGCCGGCCGGATCGAGCGCCGTGATCATGCCGCCGCGACGATGCCCTTCGCCATCAGAGAATCGACCTCGGCCTGGCCGTAGCCGTGCTGCAGCAGGATCTCCGAAGTGTGCTGGCCGGTCACCGGCGCGATGGCGCGCGGCGTGCCGTCGCGCTGCGGCAGCATGCCGGGCAGGGCAGGAACGGGCACCGGCTGGTCGAAGCCCGCCTGGTTCAGCCACTGGATAAGCCCGCTCTCCTTCACATGCGGCTGGGCAAGGAAGTCGGCATAGCTGTTCAGCCGCTCATGCATCAGCCGCGCCCTGGTGAGCCGCTCGTCCATGTCGGCCGAGGTCCGCGCCGCTATGGCCGGCCGGACGATGGCGTAGAGCGCCACGTCGTTGGCGAGTCGCAGCGCGCCGGTCGTGAAGCGCGGATCGTCGGCCAGCGCGGGCATGTCCATCGCCTCGCAGAAGGCGCGGAACTCGTTGTCCCTGAAGGCCAGGATCGACATCCAGCCGTCGGCAGTCTGGAATACGCCGCCGATCGCGCCGCCGGGCTTCATGACGCCGCCTTCGAGATGGCAGGCCATCAGGCGAATCGACTGCAGCGCCGTGGCCGACTGCATCAGGCTCACATCGATGTAGCGGCCGCGCGTCTCGTCGCGCCGGGCGTAGAGCGCGGCCGACAGGCCCTGGAACGCATAGAGCGCCGTCGACATGTCGACCACGATCACCGGCACGCGATGCGGGATGCCATCCTCGCCCCTGTTCTCGCTCATCAGCCCCGTATAGGCCTGCAGCACCGGATCCATCGCAGGCCGCTCGCTGAGCGGCCCGGTCTGGCCGAAGCCGGAGATCGCGACATAGAGGATGCGCGGCTCGCGCGCCGACACGGCTTCGTAGTCGAAGCCCAGCCGCTTGATCACGCCCGGCCGAAAGCCTTCGAGGAAGACGTCGGCCCCTTTCAGCAGCCGCCACACCACCTCCTTGCCGGCCTCGCTCTTGAGGTCGACGGCGATGCTGCGCTTGCCGAGATTGCCGATCACCGAGTAGGCGCTGTGGTTGCCGTAGCGCACGCCGAGCGCGCGGGCCCAGTCGCCGTCGCCGATGCCCTCGACCTTGATCACGTCGGCGCCGTGCTGGGCGAGGAGCATGGCGCAATAGGGGCCGGCAATGCCCTGGCTCAGGTCGACGACCTTCAGGCCGGCAAAGGGCGCGTCGTAGCTCATTACATCTTGACCAGCAGCTTGCCGAAGTTCTCGCCGCGCAGCAGGCCGATGAAGGCGCGCGGTGCGTTTTCGATGCCCTGCACGACATCCTCGCGATATTTCAGCCGCCCGTTCTTGATCCACTCGCCCATCGTGCGCATTGCGGCCTCGTACTTGCCGGCGTAGTCGGTGACGATGAAGCCCTGCGCCCGCACGCGCTTGCCGACGAAGGTGCCGAGCAGGCGCGGGCCCATCGGCGGCGTGGCGGCGTTGTACTGCGAGATCGAGCCGCACAGCGCCACGCGGCCGAAGAAGTTGATGTTGCGCAGCACGGCATCGGAGATCTCGCCGCCGACATTGTCGAAATAGACGTCGATGCCGTTGGGGCACGCCGCCCGCAGCGCCGCGTCCAGATCCTTCTCGGCCTTGTAGTCGACGCAGGCGTCGAAGCCGAGCTCGCCGGTCACGAAGGTGCACTTCCTTGCCCCGCCGGCGATGCCGACGACACGGCAGCCCATGATCTTGCCGATCTGGCCCACGACCTGGCCGACCGCGCCGGATGCCGCGGAGACGACGATCGTCTCGCCCGGCTTGGGTTGGCCGACCTCGAGCAGGCCGAAATACGCGGTCATCCCTGGCATGCCGAGCACGCCGTTGGCGGTCGAGATCGGCGCCAGCGACGGATCGACCTTTCGCATCGTGGCTGCGCCGCCGATCGCATACTCCTGCCAGCCCAACCGGTCCTCGACGATGTCGCCCACGGCGAAGCGCGGATTGTTCGACTTCACCACCTCGCCGACGATGCCGCCCGTCATCACCTCGCCCAGGCCGACCGGCGCGGCATACGACGCCGCATCGCGCATGCGGCCCCGCTGGTACGGATCGAGCGACAGGTACGCGACCTTCACCAGCACCTCGCCGTGCTTCGGCTCGGGCATCGGGACCTCCTCGACACGGAAGTCCGACTCGGCGGGCTCGCCCGGCGGACGGCGGACAAGGACGACGCGGCGATAGGTGTTCGGAAGAGTGCTCAAGACCGTTTACTCCGTTTCCGACCGTTTTTCCCGTTTTTGGCAAACCCACCGTTTTTCTCGGCGCCTCACGACTCGCATGTCTCTCCCTCGCCAGGGTAGGGCTATCGCATATGGGTCCGGCCTTCCCCCGCAGACGGGGGAAGGCGTGACCACACGCGATCACCCTACCCGCTCGCGGGAGAAGAGGGATCATAGGCTGACGTGTTGGCCGGTACGAGGGAAAGGCGCTGTCGCGGCCGCCGCTTCGAACGGTAAAAATCCCGAGAAATGGGCCTTTGTTGCGACCCTTCCAAAATTTACGGAACGTCCGTATGTAAAACGTCTCCCGGTGAGGCGATCGGAAGGTTCATCCTAGCATTCATTGGACCGCGGGCCTCCAGGCCCGCTCATACGCGATGGCGCCTTTCGAAAGTTGGCTGAACTCCAAGGCCAATCATCAGCACGGACCGCCAATCCTGCGTTGACCGGGTTGTTCTCGACGTAGGGCAATGGCGCGCTCCAAATGTTCTTCATTTCGCATATAGCGGTCGAAGTAGTCGGGATGCCAAAACGATCCGGAACGACCCAGCATCTCGTTGGCGCGACGAGCGGTGAACGATTTCCAGCTTCGCACGATCTCAGTCACGGAATGACCATCCACGATTTCGATGATGACGTGGACATGGTTCGGCATGAGGCACCAGGCGAGGAGCCGATAGCGCCTGCCGTCGAAGTGCAGAAGGGCATCCTGGACCAAGGCTGCAATGTCGGCGCGACCCAGCCAGCAAGCCCCTGCGCCGGCGTCGAGCCTGTCATCAATGAGACGGATGCCATCGTCTTGCGTCAGCAATGCCTCGACGACTGCCCGCGGAAGGCTGTCGGCCAAGCGGAACGTTATGAATTGGACCGTCTCGGAGGAATCGAAATGCGGAAGAAATCCGCGGGAGTGCCAGCCCTTGTGTTGCATGTTCGATCATGAGCGGGCCTGGAGGCCCGCGGTCCGATGAGAAGAAACTACGACGGTTCCTTGATCCGGTACCAGGCGACGTAGAGGGCGGGGAGGAAGAGGAGGGTCAGGACGGTGGCGACGATGATGCCGCCGATCATGGCGATCGCCATCGGGCTCCAGAAGACCTCGGCGGCGATCGGGATCATGCCGAGACTCGCGGCGGCGGCGGTCAGCAGGATGGGCCGCAGGCGGTGCTGCGTCGCCTCGACCACCGCCGGCCACGGCGCCAGCCCCTGCGCGCGGAAGGCGTCGATCTGGGTCATCAGGATCACCGAGTTGCGGATGATGATGCCGATCAGCGCCAGCACGCCCAGGATGGCGACGAAGCCCAGCGGCTGGCCGCTGATCAGCAGCGCCGTCACGACGCCGATCAGGCCGAGCGGCGCCACGCTCACCACCAGGAAGACCTTCTGGAAGCTCTGGAGCTGCAGCATCAGCACGGTCGCCATCAGGAACAGCATCAGCGGCACGACCTCGGCGATCGGCCCTTCGCCCTTGGCGCTTTCCTCGACCGTGCCGCCGACCGCCACGCTGTAGCCGGTGGGCAAGCCGGCGCTGAATTTCTCGACCGCCGGCGCGAGTTGATGGACAACGGTGTCGGGCTGCAGGGAGCCGATCACGCTCGCCTGCAGGGTGATGGTGGGCTGGCGGTTGCGGCGCCACACCAGCGGCTGCTCGAGCTGGTACTCGATCGTGGCGATCGACGAGATCGGAATCGGCTGGCCGTCGCGGCCGGCGATCTGCAGGCCCTGGAAGGTCGCGACCGCACGGCGCTCGCTGTCCTCGGCGCGCGCCACCACGTCGATCAGGTAGATATTGTCCTTCACCTGGGTGATCGCTGACCCGCCGACCACGTTGTTGAGCAGGGTCGAGATGTCTTGCGAGGAGATGCCGACCTGGCGTGCGCGATCCTGGTCGACGTTGATCTTCAGCACCTTCCCTGGCTCGTTCCAGTCGTAGACGATGCCGCCGATGTGGGGATTGGCAGCGACGATGCCGGCAAACCGCTGCATCAGGCTGCGCACCGTCTGCATGTCGGGTCCGCCGATCCGGTACTGGATCGGCCGGCCGACCGGCGGTCCGAGATCGAGTGGGTGGGGAAACACGTCGATGCCGACGAATTGCTCGCGGGCCAGCTTCTTCAGCCGTTCGGCCAGTCGGACGCGCGCATCGTAGTCCTTCGCCACGATCACGATCTGGCCGAAGAACGGATTGGCGAGCTGCTCGTCGAGCGGCAGGTAGAAGCGCACGGCGCCGCGGCCGACATAGGAGCTCCAGCGCACGATGTCCTTGTCGCCGGTCAGCGCCTTCTCGAAGCGGTCCATCTGCTTCTGCGTCTCGGCGATCGAGCTGTCCTGCGGCAGGGTCATGTCGACCAGCAGTTCCGGCCGGTCGGAGTTGGGGAAGAATTGCTTCTGCACCAGGGAGAAGCCCGCGACCGACAGGGCGAACAGCACGATCGCGGCGCCGATGGTGATCCAGCGGAAGCGGATCGCTGGCAGCAGCAGCCGGGCGAACCACGCCTTGAGCCGCGACGGCGCCTCGGCCGTCGTCTTCACCGTGCGCGGCAGCAGCGCGACACCGAGCAGGGGCGTGAACAGCACGGCGACGATCCACGAGATCAGCAGCGCCGAGGCGATCACGGCAAACAGCGTGAAGGTGTATTCGCCGGCCGAGCTGGCATTGAGGCCGATCGGCACGAAGCCAGCCACGGTGACCAGCGTGCCGGTCAGCATCGGGAACGCCGTCGAGGTGTAGGCGAAGGTCGCCGCCCGTTCCAGCGAATCGCCTTCCTCGCGCCGCGCGACCATCATCTCGACCGAGATCATGGCATCGTCGACCAGCAGGCCGAGCGCGATGATCAGCGCGCCGAGCGAGATGCGCTGCAGGGTGATGCCGGAGTACTCCATGAACAGGAAGGTGCCGGCCAGCACCAGCGGGATCGAGATCGCCACGACCATGCCCGCTCGCATGCCGAGGCTCAGGAAGCTCACGCCCAGCACGATGATCACGGCCTCGAGCAGCGCCCGGGTGAAGCCCCCGACGGCTTCCTCAACAACAGTTGGCTGGTTGGATACAAGGTGCACGCCGACGCCGATCGGCAAGTCCGACAGGATCTCGCGCATCTTGCGGCGCAGGTCGCCGCCGAACTGGACCAGGTTGTTGCCGGGCTTCATGCCGATGGCGAGCCCGATCGCCGGCTGGCCGCCATAGCGGAACATCGGCTGCGGCGGGTCGACGTAGCCGCGGCTGATGGTGGCCACGTCGGCGAGGCGGAAGAAGCGGTCGCGCACGCGGATGTTGATGCTGCGCAGGCTCTCTTCCGAGGTGAACTGGCCGCTGACGCGCAGGCTGACGCGCTGCGGCCCGGCCTGGATCACGCCGGAGGGCGCCACGGCATTCTGCGCCTGCAGGCTCTGCAGCACCGCCTGCTGGTCGAGGCCGAGGCCCGCCACGTGCTGCGTCGAGAAGTCGAGATAGATCACCTCGTCCTGCGTGCCGAGCAGCTCCACCCGGCCGGCCGCCGGCAGCTTCAGGATCTCGGTGCGCGCCCGCTCGGCATAGTCGCGCAGCTGGCGGAACGAGAGGCCGTCGGAGGTGAAGGCGTAGATGTTGCCGAACACGTCGCCGAACTGGTCGTTGAAGAATGGCCCCTGCACGCCCTGCGGCAGCTCGGCGCGGATGTCGTTCACCTTGTTGCGCACCTGCACCCAGATCGACGGGATGTCCCGGCCGGGCGTGGAGTCCTTGAGGTTGACGAAGATCGTGGTCTGGCCGGGCGTGCTGTAGCTCTTGGTGTAGTCGAGGCTCGCCAGCTCCTGCAGCTTGCGCTCGATGCGATCGGTCACCTGGTTGGTGACGTCCTCGACCGTGGCGCCGGGCCAGTTGGCCTGGACGATCATGGTCTTGATGGTGAAGGCCGGATCCTCCTCGCGACCGAGGCTCCGGTAGGACAGGATGCCCGCGATGACGATGGCCAGCATCAGGTAGACGACGAAGGAGCGGTGCCCCAGCGCCCATTCGGAGAGATTGAACCGGCTCACAGCTTCACCTGCTGGCCCTTCACCAATTGACCAGGGGTGAGGCTGTGGACGCCGACGGTGACGACACGATCGCCCGCAGCGAGGCCTGTCACGGAAATCGAGCCCTCGTCGCGCGTCACGACGGCGACATCGCGCAGCGCGACCTTCCCGGTCGCCGGATCGACGATCCAGACCCGCGTCTTGCCGTCCTTCTCGAGCAGCGCGGTCGCCGGCAGATCGACGCGCGGCGCAACCGGCTGGCTCAAGGTCACTTGCACGGTGATGCCGAGGCGGAAGGGAGCCGGCACGTTGTCGAGGCTGAAATAGACGTTGCGGGTACGGGTAGCGACGTCTGCCGCCGGATCGACGGCGCGCACGCCGGCGGCCTTCACCGTCGGACCCGGGTCGAGCGAGACCGCGATGTCGAACTTCGCACCCGCAGCCAGCTTGTCGGCGAGCGCGGGTGGCACGGCGATCACCGCCTCGCGGATCTCGGGGCGCGCGATGGTCATGATCCTTTGCCCGGAACTGACGACCTGGCCGGCATCGAGATACACGGCGGTGACGATGCCGTCGAAGTCGGCGACCAGGCGGGTGTAGGCGAGCTGGTCCTGGGCGCGCTTCAGCGATGTCCGGGCGCGGATCAGGCTGGCGTTGGCCGCCTCGCGCGCCTGCACCACCGAATCGAACTGCGCCGGGGGCGTGATGTTGCGCTCGACCAGTGGGCGCTGTCGCGCCTCCTCGGCGGCGGCGTTGGCATACTGTGCCTCGGCGCTGGCGACCGCAGCCTCGGCATTGCGCAGCAACTGGACCTGCACCGCGGGATCGGTCGCCGCGAGCTCGTTGCCCTGCTTGACGATTGAGCCGACATTGACCGGGCGCGACACCATGCGGCCGAACACGCGGAAACTGTAGTCCGTCGAATAGCGCGGCTGGATGCTGCCGGCGAACGGGCCCAACGTCTCCTGCGTGCGCACCTTTGCCACGACCGTCAGCACGGGACGTATGGGGGCGGCTTCTTCCGCGTCCGGCTTGCAACCGGCCAGGGCGAGCAGCGCGATCAGGACGAGTGCGGGCTTCATGGCCTGGCCTCGGCGATCTCGACCTTCTGGCCGGGCCGCAGCATCTGCGTGCCCGCGGAGACGACCTTCTGGCCGGAGGTGAGGCCGGTCACCGCAATGGTGTCCTGGTTGAGCCGCTCGATCGCGACCGGCTTCAGCGACACGGTAGCGCCATTGGTATCGCCGTCGACGATCCAGACCGCCGGGTCGCCGTCCTGCTCGAACAGCGCACGCCAGGGCAGCAGCACGACCTGCCGCGCCTTGGTGAGCGCGGTGCCGTTGACGAGCCGGCCGAGCGTCATGGCCGGTGGCGTCGTGGCCAGCGCGAGCTTCACCTGCACGGTCATGGTGTTGGCATCGACTGCGGGCGACACGACGCGGACGGTGGCCGGACTCCTGATGGCCGGATTGTTCACCAGCGAGACCTGGATCCCCTTGTCGAGGTCGACATTGGCCAGAGCCCATTCATGGACGTTGAAAACTGCGTCGCGCGGGCCGTCGCGCGCCAGCATGAAGACCGGCTGGGCCTGCGCCACGACCTGCCCCGCCTCGGCCATCTGCTGGACGATGATGCCGTCGGCGCCGGCCCTGAGCTCGGTGTAGGCGAGCTGGTCGTTGGCCTGGGCGAGCTGGCTCTGGGCCTGGGCAAGCTGCGCCTCGGCCGAGCGGGCCGCCGCGTCGGCCTGGTCGTATTCGCGTCGCGTGGTGTTGCCCGTGGCCAACAGGTTCTTCTGGCGCTCGAACGCGCTGGTCGTCTGCCGCAGGGTCGCCTCGGCCGACTGCACGCCCGCTTTGGCGGCCTCCAGCTCGGCCCGCTGCTCTTCGGGATCGAGCCGGGCCAGCACCTGGTTGGCGGTGACGTGGTCGCCGATATTGGCCAGCCGCTCGGCGATCTTGCCGCCGACCCGGAACGATTCCTCGCTCTGGACCTGGGCGGCGATCGTGCCGGTCAGGGTGACCTCGGGGGCGAAGTCGGTGACCTGGGCGGTGACGACATTGACGCGCATCAGGGGCGCGGTCGCGGTTTCCTGCCGGCAGCCCGCCAGCAGCGCTCCGACCAGCAAGCCGCACACGAGGCTCACACGCATCAGCTTCCCCCTGCGCGTATCCTACTTCAAAATGCGGCCATGCCCAGCATCCGGCGTCTGTCGTTCATCGGCCTCGAATACGTCTTCGCGCCGGAAAAGGCCTACGGCATGTCGCGCGGCGGCGGCAATCGCCGCAACGGCGGCCTGGTCTGTCTCGAGACCGACGAGGGTGTGAAGGGGATCGGCGAGGCGTTCGGCAACCCCTTCGTCACCCGCGAGTATTTCCGGATGATCGAGCCGATGTTCGTCGGCCGGAGCGTGTTCGACTTCGACCATGTCGAGGCCCGCATCCGGAACTCCATGTACCACCTCGGCGTCGGCAATCAGCTCACGGCCTGCCTGGCCGCGATCAACGTGGCGCTGTTCGATGCGATCGCGCGCGGCTTCGGCGTGCGGGTCTGCGATCTGATCGGGGGCTGCGGCACGGCCCGCATCCCGGCCTATGCCTCGACCGGGTTCTTCTCCGACGATCCCGACCGCCAACTGAGCCACATGCTGGCCGAGGCGGCGACCCATCCCTATGCCGGCTGCAAGATCAAGATCGGCCGCGGCATCAGGAGCGATGTCGAGCGCGTGAAGCAGAGCCGCGAGGCGCTGGGGCCGGACAAGCTGCTGCTGGTCGACATCAACGGCGCCTACACGCCGGACGTGGCGCTGGACTGCGCCCGGGCGATCGAGCCGTTCGGCATCCACTGGATCGAGGAGCCGCTGCCGCCCGGTGACCTGCGCGGCTATGCCGAGCTGCGCGCCCGCTCGCCGATCCCGCTCGCGGCCGGCGAGGCGCATCACACGGTGCGGGACTTCCGCGCCCTGATCGAGGGTCGCTGCATCGACATCGTCCAGCCGTCGATCCCCGGCGTCGGCGGCATCACCGAGGCCAGGCGCATCGCCACCCTCGCGCAGGCGGCCAATCTCCGGATCGCGCCGCATGTCTGGGGCGGGGCGGTCGGGCTCGCCGCGGCCGTGCATTTCATCGCCGCGCTGCCCGCCTCGCCGCATACCGCACACCCGCCCTGGCCGCAGATGCTCGAGCTCGACATGAGCGACAACGCGCTGCGGACCCAGCTCCTGAAGGAGCCGATCAAGCTCGAGGCCGGCCATGTGCTACTGCCGGAAGGGCCGGGACTCGGCATCGAGCTCGACCCTGCGGCGGTTGAGCGCTACCGGGTTTGCTGACTGCGGCAGGCCGTGCCAATCTTTCGCACGGGAAGAAAATACGAACAGGTCAGGGGGATTCACGAATGGTCAGCGTATCGCGTCGGACGGCGGCTGCGGCCGCTTTGGTGGCATTGGGTCTCAGCGGCAGCGCCTTTGCCCAGTCGACGGTCAAGGTCGGCATCATCTATCCGCTGTCGGGCAACGCCGCGAGCGCCGGCAATTACGAGAAGATGGCGATGGAGGTCGGGGCCGACATCATCAACAACGGCAATGCCGAGCTCGCCAAGGTCCTGCCGTTCGTCTCGGCGACGGGGGGCCTGCCGGGCCTGAAGGGCGCCAAGATCCAGCTGGCGACCGCCGACAACCAGGGCACGCCGGCGGCGGGCGCCAACCAGACGCTGCGCCTGATCACCCAGGAGAAGGTCGTGGCCGTGGTCGGCGCCTACCAGTCGGGCATCACCGAGACGGCGAGCGCGGTCGCCGAGAAGTACGGCATCCCGTTCGTGAACCCCGAATCGGTGGCAGCCAACCTGACCGAGCGCGGCTTCAAGTGGTTCTTCCGCGTGACGCCGGTCGCCGCCGACTTCGCCCACGCCTATTCGGACTTCCTCAAGGAGCAGAAAGCGGCCGGCAAGAAGGTCGATTCGATCGCCATCATCCACGAGAACACCGAGTACGGTAACTCGGTGTCGAAGGTGATCTCCGAGGTCTTCAAGACGGACGGGCTCAACGTCACCCAGAACATCTCCTACTCTGCCAACTCGACCGACGTGCAGCCGCAGGTGCTGCAGCTCAAGGAGAAGAACCCGGACGTGGCGATCTTCATCTCCTACACGTCGGACGCGATCCTCTACACCAAGACGATGAAGGAGCAGAACTGGAAGCCGTCGATCCTGATCGCCGACGACGCGGGCTTCAACGATCCCAAGTACGTCAAGGAGAT
>DATGMK010000108.1:0-128321 GCA_035293665.1 Reyranella sp.
ATTGCCTCGGTCGCGACCGAGGCAATCAACGTCGTCGCGAGACTTGCGCCGAGCGCCGCCCCGATCCGCCACAGCCAGCGATGACGGAGGTGCTCGGCCCGCTCGTGCAGCCGTCGCCGCCAGCCCGCCCCCATCTCCCAGGCGGCGATCAAGGCGATCACGGCGGCGAATGACATCTGGAAAGAAGCGCCGGTCAGCGCGTCGGGGGCGGCGACGAGCACGATCATCGCCGACCACGCCACCAGCCGCAGCGACAGCGCCGTGCGATCGAGCAGGATCGCGAGCAGGGCGAACGCCGCCATGGCGCAGGAGCGCTGGGCCGGCACCGGCGCACCCGCGAGTGCCGTGTAGAACAGCGCCGCCAGCAGCGCGATCACCGCGGCGATCTTCTTGGCATCGATGCGCAGCGCCAGCGGCGGCACCAGCGCCACGCCGTAACGGATCAAGCCCATCACCAGCCCGACCACGAACACGATGTGCAGGCCCGAGATCGACAGGATGTGCGCCAGTCCCGAATCGCGCATCGCCTGGTTGACGTCCTTGTCGACCGCCGTCTGCTCGCCGGTCAGCATGGCGGCGATCACGCCGCCTTCGGGGTTGGGTACCGCCTTCATGATGCGCTCGGTGATGTCCGCGCGCAGACCGTCGATGAGGCGAATGATGCCGGACGGCGGTGCGTGATCGATGATGGCCGCCGGCGCCAGCGCATAGCCGACCGCGCCGAGCTGCTGGTACCAGGCGACCCGCTGGAAATCGAACGCGCCCGGCGCAGCCGGTCCCGCCGGTTGCGAAAGATTGGCCAGCACCAGGAGACGATCGCCCACGCCGATCTTGGGCGCGCCTTTGCCGAGCGACACCCTCACCCGCGCCGGCATCATCTCCGGCGGCGGCACGTGATTGCCCTTCAGGCGCACGTTCTCCAGCACCACCCGCACGCCTTCCGGCAAGCGCTGGATGTCGGCGATGCGGCCCTCGACATTGATGCTGAACAGCGGCCGGCTGAGGGTCGGCGCGGCGAGATCCGCCGTCCGCCAGGTCGCCAGCCCGAAGCCGAACGCCGCGGCGACGACACCGATGCAGAGTGCCCGCGCCTTGCTGCCGCCCGGCGCCAGCGCGACCGCGACGCACCCGGCCGCGGCAATCGCCGGCCCGAGCCACAGCGCCGGCTCGACCGGCAGCTCGAAATAGACCGCGATCCCGAGCCCCATCGCCACCGGCAGCCACAGCATCCAGCGCCCGCGCTCGGCGTCGAGCTGCTCCAGGATCCAGCTTCGCAGCCCCCTCATCTCCCCCCAATGGCCCGTGGTTTGACAGGCCAGCGACGCTCCCCTACCTACGGCGCGCTTTTTGGGCCCAATTGCGGCCAAATCCGCACGTTTCCTGAGCCATGACCATCGTTACCCGCTTCGCTCCCTCGCCGACCGGCTATCTTCATATCGGCGGCGCCCGCACCGCTCTATTCAACTGGCTTTTTGCCAAGCACCACAGTGGCAAGTACCTGCTGCGCATCGAGGACACCGACCGGGCGCGCTCCACCCAGCCCGCGATCGAGGCGATTCTCGACGGTCTCTCCTGGCTCGGCCTCGATTGGGACGGCGAGGTCACCTACCAGTTCGAGCGTGCGGCCCGGCATGCCGAGGTCGCCCGGCAGATGCTGGCCGAGGGCAAGGCCTACCATTGCTACGCCTCGCCCCAGGAGCTCGACGAGATGCGGGCAGCCCAGAAGAAGGCCGGGATGCCGATGCGCTACGACGGCCGCTGGCGCGACCGCGACCCGAAGGAGGCGCCGGAAGGCGTGAAGCCGGTGATTCGGCTGAAGGCGCCCCAGAGCGGCCAGACGGTGATCCAGGACGCCGTGCAGGGCGAGGTCACGGTCGAGAATGCCCAGCTCGACGACATGATCCTGCTGCGCGCCGACGGCACGCCGACCTACATGCTGGCCGTCGTGGTCGACGACCATGACATGGGCGTGACGCACGTGATTCGCGGCGACGACCATCTCAACAACGCCTTCCGGCAGCTGCAGATCATCAAGGCGATGGGCTGGCCCGAGCCGGTCTATGCCCACATCCCGCTGATCCATGGATCGGACGGCGCCAAGCTCAGCAAGCGCCATGGCGCGCTCGGAGTCGATGCCTATCGCGACATGGGCTTCCTGCCGGCGGCCCTGCGCAACTACCTGCTGCGGCTGGGCTGGGGCCACGGCGACGACGAGATCATCTCCACCGAGCAGGCGATCGAATGGTTCGATCTGCCGGCGGTCGGCCGCGCCGCCTCGCGCTTCGACATGGTGAAGCTCACCAATCTCAACGCGCATTACCTGCGCGAGACGCCGGATGCCGAGCTGTTGCGGCTGGTGCTACCGCGCATCGAGGCGAAGATCGGCGGGCCGGTCGACGCGAGCGGCCTCGCGCGGGTCACGCGTGGCATGGGCGGCGTCAAGCCGCGCTCGCGTACCCTGGTCGAGCTGGCCGACAACCTCGTGTTCTATGCGCGCAGCGGCGCGCCCCAGCCCGCCGACGACAAGGCGCGCGCCCAGCTGACGCCCGACGCGCGGTCGCTGCTCGGCAAGCTCGCGTCGGCGCTGTCCGGCGAGAAGGATTGGACCGAGCCGGCGATGGAGGCGGCCATCCGCCGCTTCGCCGAGGCGCAGGGCGTGAAGCTCGGCCAGGTCGCACAGCCGCTGCGCGTGGCGCTGTCGGGCTCGACCGCGTCGCCCGGCATCTTCGAGGTCCTGTCGGTGCTCGGTCCGGCGGAGACCAAGCAGCGGCTGGAGGCCGCCGCCGCAGCCTAGCCACGGCATGTTGATTCGACCAATCATGTCGATCACCAAATGGTTGCGTCGGGCCGCGAAATGGCGGTCCGCCCGCACAATTGCGCCTTTCCGATCAGCTTGTTAGGGTGCCGCCGAACCCGCCAAATCGAGCCGAAAGAGTAGCGCTATGGCCAAGCAGACCGCCACGTTGACCGACAACGAAACCGGGAAATCCTACGACTTCCCCATCATCCATGGCACGGTCGGTCCGCGACTGGTCGACATCCGCAAGCTCTACGGCGAATCGGGGATGTTCACCTACGACCCGGGCTTCACCTCGACCGGATCGTGCGCCTCCAAGATCACCTACATCGACGGCGACGAGGGCGTGCTGCTCTACCGCGGCTACAACATCGCCGAGCTGGCCGAGCAGAGCGACTTCATGGAGTGCTGCTACCTGCTGATGAACGGCGAGCTGCCGACCAAGGTGCAGAAGGACAAGTTCGTCAAGGACATCAGCCATCACACGATGGTGCATGAGCAGATCAGCACCTTCTACCGCGGCTTCCGCCGCGACGCCCATCCGATGGCGGTGTGCTGCGGCGTGGTAGGTGCGCTGTCGGCCTTCTATCACGACTCGCTCGACATCAACGATCCGTACCAGCGGATGGTCGCCTCGTACCGGCTGATCGCCAAGATGCCGACCATCGCGGCGATGGCCTACAAGTACTCGATCGGCCAGCCATTCGTGTATCCGCGCAACGACCTCTCCTATTCCGGGAACTTCCTGCGCATGATGTTCTCGGTCCCGGCCGAGGAGTACGAGGTCAACCCGGTCCTCGAGAAGGCGGTCGACCGCATCCTGATGCTGCACGCCGACCATGAGCAGAACGCCTCGACCTCGACGGTCCGCCTCGCCGGATCCTCCGGCGCCAATCCGTTCGCCTGCATCGCCGCCGGCATCGCCTCGCTGTGGGGCCCGAGCCACGGCGGCGCCAACGAGGCCGTCATCAACATGCTGCACGAGATCGGCGGCAAGCAGAACATTCCGGGCTTCCTGAGCCGCGTGAAGGACAAGCAGGACCATACCCGCCTGATGGGCTTCGGCCATCGCGTCTACAAGAACTACGACCCGCGCGCCAAGGTGATGCGCCAGACCTGTCACGAGGTGCTCACCGCGATGGGCATCAAGCACGATCCGCTGCTGGAGCTGGCCATGGAGATGGAGCAGATCGCGCTGAAGGACGACTATTTCATCAGCAAGAAGCTCTATCCGAACGTCGACTTCTACTCGGGCATCATTTTCCGCGCGATCGGGATCCCGACCTCGATGTTCACCGTTCTCTTTGCAGTGGCCCGCACGGTGGGCTGGATTTCGCAGTGGAGCGAGATGCTCGAGGATCCGGACTCCAAGATCGGCCGGCCGCGCCAGCTCTACAACGGGCAGACCGAGCGGCCCTACAAGCCGCTGCACCTGCGGGGATAGCACGTCGTGGCGCGCTCCTCGCACGACTCCCCTCGCACGCTGCCCTGGGCAGTCACGCAAAGGGCGCGGCCGATGCCGCGGGTCGTGCGGCTGGGGCGCGCCGCCAACGACAATGCGCGCCTGCCGGGCTGGCGGGCACGCCTCATCCTGATCGGCATCGCCGGCGCCGTGGCGGCGCTGGCTGCCGGCGGATGGATGTTCGGCTACTAGTCGCTCGCCGCCGGCGGAATGCCGGGACTTTGGCGCGGCAACCAGAGCGAGCCGATCAGCTTGACGATGTGCCGCACCAGGACCAGCCCGCACAGCGCCAGCAGGACGGCCCCCAGGGCCAGCAGCTCGTGCTCGCTGCCGTCGGTGTTGATGATGCGATCCGGCAGGTGGACCATCTCGGCACAGACCTCGGCGAACAGGCCGAGCACAAGGATGCCCACGCCCGCGCGATGACACAGCGCATCGAGCGCGCCCTGCCAGGGTTCGTCTTCGCGCCCGACCATGCCGAACACCTTGCGCAGCACGTGGCGTTCCTCGAGCGCCACGCCCCAGCCGATCATCATGATGGCGATGGTCGATACGGTATCGACCGCCTCGTTGAAATCGCGGTGCAGGACGAAGCCCTCGCCGACGTCCGCGACGGACAGCACCAGCGGCCAGAGGATGAGAAGGTTGACCGCCGCGATGGCGGGAGGCGATATCAGAACCCGCAATGGGGCCAGGAACTTCATTCTTTGCCTGCTCGTCAGGAAGACCCACGCGCGCGGACAATCTCGCGCGGCCATCATCACGGTGCAATGGGCAGACCACCGCAGTGACGGGAAGCGCACGATGATCGACTGGTTGTACGCCCTGCCCGAGATCGCGATCGTGGCGCTCGGAGCGGCGATCCTGGCGGCGATCATCGCCTGGCTGCCGCGCCTGGTCGGCCGCATTCCCGGCCTGGCGCACGCCGACGCCAACACCGAGTTCGTGATCCGCATGCAGGCGCCGCTGTTCACGATGACGGCGCTGGTGCTGACCTTCACGCTGGTGGAGGCGGAGCGCAACTTCCGCCAGGTCGACTCCGACCTGACCGCGGAGGCCTCCCAGCTCAACCAGATCGACCGGCTGCTGACGCGCTACGACGCGCCGGCGGCGACCGTCCTGCGCCCGCTGGTCCGCGCCTACGCGCAGTCGATCGTCACCGACGAATGGCCGCGGATGCTGGCCGGCAAGCCGAGCCAACCGACCAACCTCGCCTACAGCGAGCTCTCGCGCGCAATCATGGCCCTGGATCCGGTGCCGGGCCGCCAGTCGCTGATCTTCGGCGAGCTCCTGAAATCGCTCGATGCCGCCGCCGAGTCGCGGGACCGGCGGCTCGCCAACGTCCGCGTGCGGCTGCCCGCCATCTACTGGGTGGTCATCCTGTTCGGCGCGCTGATGCTGCTGTTCGTCAGCAGCACGATCGGTCCGACGCGACTGAGGACGGCGGTGCTGGGCGCCCAGCTGGCCGTGCTGGGTGCCTTCATCGGCTTCACCTTCATCATGGACGCGCCGTTCGTCGGCGAAAGCGCGGTCCAGCCGGTCGCCCTCAGCAAGGCGATCCAGTCGATGGAGGCGCGCGCGAAGTAGCCTTCGCTACTTCCGCTCGATCAGCTCGATCTTGTAGCCGTCGGGATCCTCGACGAAGGCGATCACGGTCGTGCCGAACTTCACCGGCCCCGGCGCACGGGTCACCTTGCCGCCCGCCTTGGTGACGTGATCGCACACGCTCTTGACGTCCGGCACGCCGACCGCGAGATGGCCGAAGCCGCTGCCCAGATCGTACGGCTTCTCCTGGTCCCAGTTGTAGGTCAGCTCGACCGCGCAGTGCTCCCTCTCGTCGCCGTAGCCAACGAAGGCCAGCGTGTACTTGCCTTCCGGCACCTCGCGCTTGCGCAGCAGCTGCATGCCCATCGGGCCGGTGTAGAAGGCGAGCGACTTGTCGAGATCCTTCACCCGGATCATCGTGTGGAGCATGCGATAGTTGGCGGCGGTATCGGGCATCTTCCCCTCCTACTTGTCGCGGATCATGGCAGCGAAAGTGGCCTCGGCGGCGACCTTGCCGTCGACGATTCCCTTGCCGTCGAACTTCCAGACATTGCCGCGGCTCTGCACCTTCTTCACGTGCAGCTCGAGCCGGTCACCCGGCAGCACCGGGCGGCGGAAGCGCACGCCGTCGATCGACATGAAATAGACCAGCTTGCCCTCGGACTCCGAGCCAAAGGTCGCGACCACCAGCACCGCGGCGGTCTGCGCCATCGCCTCGACGATCAGCACGCCCGGCATCACCGGCTCGGACGGGAAATGGCCCTGGAAGAACGGCTCATTGATGCTGACATTCTTGATGCCGATGGCGCTCTCGCTCAACACCATCTCGGTGACCTTGTCGACCATCAGCATGGGATAGCGGTGCGGAATCATCTCCAGGATCCGCTTGATGTCGACCGATGTCGCGGTCGACGTCGCCATGCTGGTCTTGTCGGTCTGCATGTTCATGCCGCCGCCGTCCCGCTCAGAAACGCGTTCCGAAGCTGAAGCGGAAGTTCTCGGTCTTGTCAAAGAATTCCTTCTGGATCGGCACCGCATAGTCCACGCGGATCGGCCCGAAGGGCGATATCCATTGGATGCCGACGCCGGTCGAGATGCGCATCAACTGGCTGTCGAACATGCTGACCTGGGTCGGATCGTCGGCCGTACCCCACAGCGACCCGACATCGACGAAGGCCTTGCCGAGGATGCCGATCTCCTTCGGCAGGCCGAGCGGGAAGCTGAGTTCCGCCGTGCCGGTGTAATAGTACTTGCCGCCAAGCGAATCGGTGGTGTTGGCGTCGCGCGGGCCGATGCCGCCGACCGCGAAGCCGCGCAGCGTATCGCCGCCGATGAAGAAGCGATTGTTGAGGCGGAGCGTGGAGCCGGTCAGCGGGGCGATCATGCCGACCGAACCGCCGATCGACGCGACGAAGTCCTCGATGATCGTCTGATAGATCACGCCGTCGATCGTGCCGCGTACATAGTATTCGTCGCCGCCCAGGCCGCCATAGGCCAGCGTGTTGCGCAGCAGCCAGCCCTTGGTCGCATTGAGGCGCGCGTCGCGGGTATCCCAGCCGATCGTCTGAGATATCTCCGAAACGACGGACGAGCCGGACTGGCGCTGCACGATCGTCGAGGCCCAGGGCTGGACGTTGTAGATCTCCGACTGCCGCAGCGTGTAGCGCACCGTCTGCCTTGTGTGCTCGGTGAAGGCCCAGCCGGCGCGCAGCGCAAAGCCGATGCTGCGGTCGCTGTAAGAAGCGATGTTCTGCCGGTCGTTCGACGTCCGGAAGAGGTCGAAGCCCGCCGACACCGCGCGGTCCATGAAGTACGGCTCGGTGAAACTGAGGTCGATCAAGGTGCTCAGGGTACCGAGCGAGAGGCCGAGCCGCAGGTCCTGGCCCTTGCCGAGCAGGTTGCGCTCGCGGATGGAGATGTCGCCCAGGATGCCCGATGTGGTCGAGAAGCCGGCGCCGAAGGAGATTTCGCCGGTGCTCTGCTCGACCACCTGGACCTCGAGGTTGGTCTTGTCCTGAGCCGACCCGGGCGCGGCCGATACGTCGACCTTCTCGAAGAAGCCGAGGTTCTTCAGGCGCTGCTGGCTGCGCCTGACCTTCGCGGTGGAGAAGGCGTCGCCCTCCGACAACCGGAACTCGCGGCGGATCACCTTGTCGAGCGTTCGCGTGTTGCCCGAAATGTTGATGCGCTCGACGTAGACGCGCGGGCCTTCCTGCACGTCGAACGTCACGTCGATCGTGTGGTCTTCACGGTTGCGCCGGATGTTGGGACGGACCTCGACGAAGGCGTAGCCCAGCGTGCCCACCGCGTCGGCCATCGCCGTCACGGTCTTCTCGACCTCGTCGGCGTCGTACCAGTCGCCCTCGCTCATCGTTATGTAGGACTTGAGCTGGTCGGTATCGAGGCCCTGAAAGCGCGAGCTGACGTCGATCTTGCCGAACTTGTAGCGTTCGCCCTCGGTGATGGTGAAGGTGATGAAGAAGCCCGAGCGGTCGGGCGCCAGTTCCGCCACCGCGGACACGACCCGGAAGTCGGCATAGCCCTCCGACAGGTAGAACTTGCGCAAGAGCTCGCGGTCGAGGTTCAGGCGGTCGGGATCGAAGCGGTCATCGGACGACAGGAAGCGCCACCAGGCGCTCTCGGTGGTGCGGATCTTGCCGCGCAGCGTGCCGTCGCTGAAATGCTCGTTGCCGACGAAGCTGATGCGCTTGATGCCGGTGACATCGCCCTCGTCGATCTCGAACACGAGGTCGACGCGACCCTGCTCGAGCCGGATGATCTTGGGCTCGACGGTCGCGTTGTAGCGGCCGCTGCGGCGATAGATGCTGAGCAGGCGCTCGACGTCGGCCTGGACGCGGGCGCGGGTGAAGACCTGGCGCGGCTTCGACTGCACTTCGTCGCGCAGCTTGTCGTCGTCGATCTTGCGATTGCCCTCGAACACCACGCGATTGAGGATCGGGTTCTCCGTCACGCGCACGACCATGGTCGAGCCCTGCATGTCGATCACGACATCGGAGAACAGGCCGGTGGCGAACAGCGCCTTGAGGGAGCGGTCGGCGGCCGCGGGATCGTAGGTGTCGCCTTCCTTGAGCTGCAGGTAGGAGCGGATCGTCTCGGGCTCGGCGCGAACATTGCCCTGGATCTGCACCGCCGTGATTCGGCCGCCGGCTTGCGCCGGTACAGCGCGCTGCTGCTGCTGAGCAAACGCTGGCTGGACGAAAGCGAGCAGTGCAGCGATGGCAAGCACAGCCCAACGAAGATTCAGACTCACCGTGCCACCTTCACCGCAGGCCCCCGGACCAATTCAGTAGGTAGCCTTCATAGACCGGCGCTGAACCGTTCGTCACCCCGATTTGTCCCCACCTATTGTGCGAAAAGGCGGACGTACAGCATGATATCGTTGCGGGTGGCGATAAGCGCCAGCCCCACGACCAGCGCGAACCCGATTTTCAATGCCAGTTCCTGCGCCTTCACGCCGAGCGGCCGACCCCGTACGGCTTCGTACAGGTACATAGCGAGATGTCCGCCATCGAGCATCGGCACCGGCAGCAGATTGAACACCCCGAGCACGACCGACAGTGCGATCACCAGCTGCAGGACGCCGACCCAGCCCGCGGACGACGCTTCGCCAGCCGCCTTGGCGATGCGCAAAGGGCCGCCCAGTTCGTCGACCGGTCGGACCGCCGTCACGATCTGCGCCATGGACGTATAGAACATGGTCGTCATGCTCCAGACGTGGCGGGCACCGGCACCCATTGCGCCCAGAATGTCATGCTGCCGGAACTCGGTTACGCCAGCGGGACGGATGCGCAGCCGCCCGATCGTCTTAGTCTTGCCGGTGCAGTCGGTGACCTTGTCGGCCTCCGGAACAACAGTCGTGGTGTAGCGATGACCGTCGCGCTCATACTGGATAGTAACGGGCTGACCCGCGCGGTCGCCGATCAGCTCCGGGATATGGGTGAAATGGTCGACCGGCTGGCGGTCTATCTCCAGGAGCTTGTCGCCCATCTTGAGGCCGGCTGCCTCCGCCGGACTATTGGCGACGAAGCCGCCCACGACAGGACGGATCATCTGATCCACGCCCAGTTCGCCGTAGCGCATGGTGTTGCCGCGCTTGTCGGTGCGCTCGCAGTACTGCGGCTGGATCTCGGTGGTCTGCACCTTGTCGCCGCGCCGGTACTGCACCGACATCGGCCGCGCTAGGTAAAGGAACTGCGCGTCCTGGATGTCCTCGAAGCGGTCGACCCGCTTGCCGTTGATGCGCAGGATGTCGTCGCCGCTCTTGAGCCCTGCCTTGGCTGCCGGGCCATCCTCCTGCACCGCGACTTTAGCCGGGGAATAGGGCTCGCCAGCGGCATAGAACACACCCGTCAGCAGCAGGATCGCAAAGATCAGATTGGCGGCCGGACCGCCCACCACAACCGCCGCACGCGCATAGAGAGGCTGAGTGAAAAATGCCCTCTTGCTCTGATCGGCCGACAAAGCCTGCGTGTCGTGGGTCGCACTCGCGGCATCCGTGTCGCCCAGGAATTTCACATAGCCGCCGAGCGGGATCGCGGAGACCTTCCAGCGCGTGCCATTGCGGTCGGTCCAGCCTAGCAGTTCGGGGCCGAAGCCGATCGAAAAGACCTCGGCATGGATGCCGAAGCGACGACCGACCCAGTAGTGACCGAACTCGTGGACGAACACGAGGAGTGTCAGCACGAGCACGAAGTACGGCAGGTCGACCGTCAGAAAGTTCGTCACCAGATCGACTACATGAGCCATATGTCAGTACACCATCAACTGCATTGCAGATCAATGAGTTAGGGCATGTTCCCGCACGGCCTCGTCCGCCCTGCGGCGGGCCTCCAGGTCGGCCGCTTGGACCTGCTGCAGCGATTCGACGGGCGTGCCGAGATCGCCGCTGGCGACCAAGACGTCCTCGACGATCCGGGCGATGTCGAGAAAACCGATACGGCGGGCGAGGAACGCGGCGACGGCGACTTCATTGGCAGCGTTCAGGACCACCGGCGCGAGCCCTCCCAGGGTCAATGCCTCTCGGGCGAGACGTAGCGAGGGAAAGCGGCCGGAATCAGGCCGCTCGAATGTCAACGGTGCAAGCTTTGTGAAATCCAGTCGCGCCGCCGGCCCGTCGATGCGCGCCGGCCAACCCAGAGCGTGGGCGATCGGTACGCGCATGTCGGGCGTGCCGAGCTGGGCCAGCACGGAGCCATCGCGATAGGCCACCATCGAATGGATCACCGACTGCGGGTGCACGACGATCTCGACCTGCTCGGCCGGCAGGCCGAACAGCAGGTGAGCCTCGATCAGTTCGAGCCCCTTGTTCATCATGGTGGCCGAGTCGACGGAGATCTTGGCGCCCATGCTCCAGTTGGGATGGGCGACCGCCTGCTCCGGCGTCGCCTCGGCCATATCTGACAGCGACCAGTTGCGGAACGGCCCTCCTGACGCCGTCAAGATGAGGCGGTCGATGGCGGCGCGCTGGCTGGGATCGAACACCTGGAAGATCGCGTTGTGCTCGGAATCCACCGGCAGCAGCGCACCGCCCGAGTCGGTGACCGCATCGATCAGCAGCTTGCCGGCACAGACCAGCGCCTCCTTGTTGGCAAGAGCCACCATCGCCCCGCGCCGGGCCGCGGCGAGGGTCGGAGCGAGGCCGGCATAGCCCACGACCGCGGCCATCACCCATTCGGCCGGTCGTGAGGCGGCTTCCACCACCGCCTCCGGTCCGGCGGCGGCCGTGATCGAGGTGCCCACCAGGGCGTCCTTAAGCGCCCGGTAGCGCTGGGGATTGGCAACCACGGCCGTTTTGGCTTTGAGCCGGCGCGCCTGCTCGGCCAACGCCTCGACCGAGTTGCCGGCCACCAGCGCCTCGACCCGATAGCAATCGGGCGCGCGCGTGATGAGGTCGGCGGTGCTCTGGCCGACCGAGCCGGTCGAGCCGACGATGGTGACGCGGCGCGGCGCGTCGGGCGACGGCGCGGTCCATCGCATCATGCCCATGGCCATTCTCCTCCGGTCGCCAGTCGTATGAGCGCAACAAATACCAGTGCGGCGATCAGCCCGTCGACGCGGTCCAGGATGCCGCCGTGGCCGGGGATGAGCCGGCCGCTGTCCTTGACCCCTGCCCGCCGCTTCTGCGCCGATTCGAGCAGGTCGCCGGCCTGGGCAATCAGGGCAATACCGACCCCGGTCAGGGCAAGCGTCACCGTCTCGCCGGCACCGACCGCCAGCCCGAACAGCGCGCTGACGATCGCCGAGCCGCTGGCGCCGCCCACCAGGCCCGACCAAGTCTTGCTCGGGCTGATCGACGGGGCAAGCCGGGCGCCACCGGCATAGGAACCGACGAAGTAGGCGCCAATGTCGGTCGCCCAGACGCAGGCCAGTATCCACAGGATGGTCTCGCGGCCGAAGGCCGGCTGGTGGCGCAGCCAGAGCAAGGCCAGCACGGCAGCGACCGAATAGAGAACCAGGGCTGCGCGCGCGACCGGGCGGCGGCGGGTCAGCCGCAGCCATTCGCCGACTATCAACGGGGCGGCGACCGCCGCGACAAGGTCGATCCAGGGAAAGCCGATCCACACCGCCAGCAGCAGCAGCGGCGCCAGGATTGCCGCCGATACGACCCGCGGCAGAAGCCCGCGAAAGCGCGCCGGCGCGGCGCTAGCTGCCGATGCCGCCATAGCGCCGTTCACGGCGGCGGAACTCGGCGATGGCCTGCTCGAGATGCTCCTTGCCGAAGTCAGGCCACAGCGTGTCCACGAACACCAGCTCGGCGTAGGCACACTGCCAAAGCAGGAAATTGCTGATGCGCTGCTCGCCGCTGGTGCGGATCAGCAGGTCGGGATCGGGCACGCCTGCGGTTAACAGCTCGCGCTCGAACAGGCTCTCGTCGATCTTCTCCGGCGCCAGCTCGCCCGACGCGACCTTGCGCGCGAGATTGCGGGTCGCCTGCACGATCTCGTCGCGCGAGCCATAGTTGATGCAGATGTTGACGTCGATGCGGGTGTTGGCGCGCGTGCACTGCTCGGCGTCGGAGATATCCCGGACGATGTCCTGCGCGAGCCGCGTGCGGTCACCGATCACCCGCAGCCGCGCGCCGTTGCGGCCGAGTTCATCGAGCTCATGGCGGAGATAGTGGCGCAGCAGGCCCATCAGGTCGCTGACCTCGTCGGCCGGCCGCGTCCAGTTCTCGGTCGAGAAGGCGAATAGCGTCAGGACAGGGATGCCGAGCTCGCCCGCGCCGCGGATCACCCGCCGCACCGCGTCGGCACCACGCCGATGGCCGGCCACGCGCGGCAGGCTGCGCGCCTTCGCCCAGCGCCCATTGCCGTCCATGATGATGGCGACGTGGTGAGGGCCTGGCGACGACTCCGGCCCGGCGGTCAGCGGCGCAGTCGACATCAGACGGTCTTGATCTCCTTTTCCTTGTGGGCGAGCGCGTCGTCGACCAGCTTGACGTAGCGATCGGTGAGCTTCTGCACCTCGTCGGATTTCTGGCGGTGCTCGTCCTGAGAGATCTTGTGGTCCTTCTCGGCCTTCTTGAGCGCCTCCATGCCGTCGCGCCGCACGTTGCGCACGGCGACACGACCCTGCTCGGCGTACTTATGGGCGAGCTTGGCGAGCTCGTTGCGGCGCTCCGTCGTGAGCTCGGGGATCGGGATGCGGATCAGCTGGCCGTCCGGTGCCGGATTGAGGCCGAGGCCCGCGTCACGGATCGCCTTGGCAGTCGGCGTGACCAGGCTCTTGTCCCAGACGCTCACGGTAAGCAGGCGCGGCTCGGGCGCGCTCACAGTGCCCACCTGGTTCAGCGGCATGCGCTGACCGTAGGCATCGACCTGCACCGGGTCGAGCAGGTTCACCGAAGCCCGGCCGGTGCGGAGGCCGGTGAATTCCTTCTTCAGCGCCTCCAAGGCGCTGTTCATGCGTTTCTCGAGCTCTTTGAGGTCTGTGCTCATGTTCAGCCCTCGTCCTTGATGATGGTGTGGGTGCCCTGCCCTGCCATGGTCTCGGCAAACGAACCGGGCTTGTGGATATCGAAGACGATGATCGGGATCCTGTTCTCGCGCGCCAGCGAGATCGCCGAGGCGTCCATCACCTGCAGGTCCTGCTGCAGGACGTCCAGATAGGTGAGCGTGTCGTAGCGTTTGGCATTCTTGTCCTTGCGCGGATCGGCCGAATAGACGCCGTCGACCTGCGTGCCCTTCAGCATGGCATTGACGCCCATCTCCGCAGCACGCAGCGCGGCCGCCGTATCGGTCGTGAAGAACGGGTTGCCGGTGCCGGCGGCGAAGATCACCACCCGGCCCTTCTCCATGTGGCGGACGGCACGGCGGCGGATGTAAGGCTCGCAGACGGTGGTCATCGGAATGGCCGACTGTACACGGGTCTGCAGGCCTGCGCGCTCCAAGGCGCTCTGCATCGCCAGTGAATTGATGACCGTGGCAAGCATGCCCATGTAATCGCCGCTGGCGCGGTCCATGCCGGAGGCGGCGCCCGACACGCCGCGGAAGATGTTGCCGCCGCCGATCACCAGGCAGACCTGCACACCCATGTCGTGCACGGTCTTGATCTCCTGGGCCACCATACCGACCATCTTGGGGTCGAGCCCATATTCCCGCTCGCCCATCAATCCCTCACCCGAGAGCTTGAGCAGGACGCGGCGATAGCGTGGAGCCGGCGACATGAAGGCGGCCTTCGGTTGAATGTTCTTGGTTGGCGCGGGCTACCCGTGCCCGCGCCGACCCATCGTTCATACTACTTCTTGAGTTGCGCGGCCACCTCCGCCGCGAAGTCCTCCGACTTCTTCTCGATGCCCTCGCCCAGCTGGAAGCGCAGGTAGCCGGCGATGCGGACCGGCCCGCCGACCTGCTTGGCGGCATCGTCGACGACCTTGGAGACCTTGGTCTTGCCGTCCATCACGAAGGCCTGCTCGAGCAGCACGACCTCCTGGTGGAACTTGCGGATGCCGCCCTCGACCATCTTGGTGATGATGTCGGCGGCCTTGCCCGACTGCCCTGCCTTCTCGGCCAGGACGGCGCGCTCACGCTCGACCACCGCCTTGTCGAGGTCGGCGACCGTCAGCGACTGCGGGTTGGCGGCTGCGACATGCATGGCGAGCTGCTTGGCCAGTGGTGCCAGCTTCTCCTTGTCACCAGTCGATTCGATCGCCACCAGCACCCCGATCTTGCCCAGATCCGGCGCGACCGAGTTGTGGGTGTAGGCCACGACCACACCATCCGAGACCGAGAGGGCTGCCGCACGACGCAGGCTCATGTTCTCGCCGATCGTGGCGATCAGGTTGGTGAGCTCGCCCTGCACGTCGCGGCCGGTACCGGGATAGGCCGATGCGGCGACCTTGGCGAGATCGCCGCCATTGTCGAGCGCCGCCTTGGCGACGTTGGCGACGAACTTCTGGAACTGCTCGTTGCGGCCCACGAAGTCGGTCTCGGCATTGACCTCGACCACGGCACCCTTAGTGCCCGACGCGGCAACGCCGACCAGGCCCTCGGCGGCGACGCGGCCGGCCTTCTTGGCGGCGGCCGACAGGCCCTTGGTGCGCAGCCAGTCGATCGCCTTCTCGAGATCGCCCGCGACCTCGTTCAGCGCCTTCTTGCAATCCATCATGCCTGCGCCGGTCTTCTCGCGCAGTTCCTTGACCAGCGATGCGGTGATCTCAGCCATCGTTCAGCTCCATACAGTGCAAATGGGGCCGGTCTTGCGGACCGGCCCCGATATTGGTTCGCGAAGGGCCGGCCTTATTCGGCCGGCGATGCCTCGGCGCCCGCGCCGTCGGTCTCGGCAGCGGGAACATCTTCGGTCGGCGGCTCGTCGAGCTCGCCCACGTCGCCGCCGGAAGCGGCTATTTCGGCGCGGATACCGTCGAGAACGGCTGCCGACATCAGGTCGCAATAGAGCGACACGGCGCGGATCGCGTCGTCGTTGCCCGGGATCGGGAAGTCGACGCCGTCGGGATCGGAGTTGCTGTCGAGCACCGCCACGATCGGAATGCCGCGCTTGCGGGCTTCCTGCACCGCGATGGCTTCCTTGTTGGTGTCGATGATGAACAGCATGTCGGGCGTGCCGCCCATTTCCTTGATGCCGCCCAGCGACCGCTCGAGCTTGTCGCGCTCGCGCGTCAGGTCGAGCTGTTCCTTCTTGGTCAGGCCGACCACGTCGCCCTTGAGGCGGTCATCCAGCTCGCGCAGGCGCTTGATCGAGGCAGAGATGGTCTGCCAGTTGGTGATCATGCCGCCCAGCCAGCGGTGGTTGACGTAGTACTGGCCGCAGCGCTTGGCCGCGTCGGCAACGCGCTCCGCCGCGGCCGCCTTGGTGCCGACGAACAGAACACGGCCGCCGTTGGACACGACCTGGCGGACCTGCTGCAGCGCCTGCTCCAGCAACGGCACGGTCTTGGTGAGATCGATGATGTGGACCCCGTTGCGCACCCCGAACAGGTACGGCTTCATCTTGGGGTTCCAACGCCGGGTGTGGTGGCCGAAATGGACACCGGCTTCCAGCAACTGACGCATTGTAAAGGTCGGCATAGCCATGCCGCTGTCTCCTTTTCCGGTTGAGCCTCCGCGGGCGTCGTCCCCCGGGTGGGGAACACCGGAGCGAGCGGCGGGATGTCTCCCCGTCGACCGCAAACCCGCGTGCGAAGTGGCGCCTATCTAGGGGGTCGGAACGGGAAAAGCAACTGCGTTCCGGGAAACTTCCCATCCGCTTGGGAAGCCTCCGATGCCGATGCCATAAGGGTTTTCGCCGATTCTTCCCAGATTCCCACCACCCGCCGCACGCATTGCATGCACCGCACCTATCCCTGCAAATTGTTCGCGACCTCTTCGGCCAGCTTGACCAAGGACAGGGGCGCCGAGCCCTCGGCCTTGTTGTTGGCGGTGATCCACACCTTGCGCCCAGCCTTGAAGGCCTTGGCGGCCATCCGGGCGAGCGTCCGGCGGGTCTCGGGGTCCTCGTCGACCAGCTTGTCGAAGGGCTCGTAGCGCTGCTTGGCGGCCTGGTAGAGGAAGCCGCGGTGCAGGTTCCAGCGCACCACCAGGTCGCCCGGGGCCTCGCCGTCCAAAGCCGCCAGCGCCGCCTCCTGGCGCTCGGCCTCCGGCATGCGGTCGTGCAGCCCTACGCAGTAACGTACGCCCTGCTCGCGCAGCATCCGCATCAGGCGCGGGGTCAGCAATTCGGCATTGCGCAGCTCCAGCGCCAGCAGCGGCTCGAGTTTCCCAAGTTTCCGTGGCAGCGCTGCAAAGAACGCCGCGAGCCGCTCAATCAGCATGGGCGCCTCCTCGACAAGCCAGCGCGGAAGCGGCGAGACCTGGAAGACCAGCGGCCCCGCCTTGGTGCTGAGGCCTTCCAGGCAGGGCACGACAAATTCGCGCGCGGCGATAACGGGATCGAGGAAGTGCGGATTGGGTACCTTCCCCCGGCCCTCCTCGTCGCGCATGACCGCGTCGCACACCAGCGCCGGCGCCTTCACGACGAACGAGAAGTGGTCCGGCACCTGGTTGGCGTAGCGTACGTATTCGATCGTCGTGAGGGGCGCGTAAAAGGTGCGGTCGAGGCTGACCGTGCGCAGCATCGGGATCTGCGCATAGGCCTCCAGGCCCTTCTTGCTGAGCGCGGTCTGCGGATGGATGCCCTCGTAAACGAGACCGCGCCAGCCGGGGAAGAACCACGACGAGGTGCCCAGCCGAATGTCGACCGGCAGCGCCGGCGCCTGCAGCAGCGGCGAGTCCCACGACGGCCGTACCTCGCCGGGCACTGGCTTCTGACGCTTGGGCGCGCCCGGCTGTTCGAAGAGGCTGGCCTGCTGGCTCATGAGCTTTCCTCCTCATTCATATGGGGAGGAAAGCCATGCTCAAATCTCCTCCACCTGCGCCACGCCGGGCATGCTGCCGATGACGTCGCGCAGGCCGCCGGCGATCGTATAGGTGCCGGGCAAGGTCACCTCGATCTCGGTCTCCTCCGCCTCCATCGGCACCACGAGGGTCACGCGCCCGCGACCCTTTTTGCCTTCGAGCGACTTGCGCAGCGCCTCGAGCGACGTCGGATCGTTGATGACAATGCGCAAGCCGGCGGCCGCATGGGCGACGGCGTCCTCGAGCTTCTCGACCTGCTGCGCGAGGAGCTTGACCTGCTCGCCGTCGAGCCGACCGTCGGCCGAAACCAGCACCGCCTGCCCCGGTTCCAGGAGAGGCCGTTTGCTGCTCAACACCTCACTGAACACCATGAGCTCGAAGGCGCCCGACTGGTCCGAGCACGACACGAAGGCGAAGCGGTTGCCCTTGGCGGAGGTCCGCTCCATGCGGTCGATGACCGTGCCGGCCAGCTTGATGCGGCCGCCCGAGCCGCGCTGGAGCAGCGCCGGCAAGTCGGCGGCCCGCGTCACGCCGAGCCGCTTCAGGCTGACCTCGTACTGGGCCAGCGGATGCGAGGAGAGATAGAAGCCGATCGCGCCGAACTCGTTCTGCAGCCGCTCCATCGGCGCCCAGTCCGGCACCTTGGGAAGCTGCGGCCGGCGCTGCGCCGTGTCGTCGCCGAACAGGCTGTTCTGGTTGCTGATGCGCGATTCGTGCGTCGCCTGCGAATGTCGCAGCAGCGCCTCGATCGCGCCGAATGTCTGGGCGCGGTTCTTGTTCAGCGTGTCGAACGCACCCGCCTTCACCAGACTTTCGACCAGCCGCTTGTTCAGCACCTTCTGATCGAGCCGCTCCGCAAAGTCGAACAGGTTCTTGAAGGGGCCATTCGCCTCACGCTCTTCGACCAGCCGGTTCATGGCGTCGCGACCGACGCCCTTCACCGCCGCCAGCGCATAGCGGACCGCCTTCTTGCCCTCCGGCGTGATCTCCACGGTGAACTCGGCGGTCGACTTGGTGACGTCGGGCGGCAGCAGCGCGACACCGATCTTCTCGAGGTCGCGCCGGTAACCGCTCAGCTTGTCGGCATTGCCCATATCGAGGGTCATGGTCGCGGCGAAGAACTCGACCGGGTGGTTGGCCTTGAGATAGGCGGTCTGGTAGCAGACGAGCGCGTAGGCTGCGGCGTGGGACTTGTTGAAGCCGTAGCCCGCGAACTTCTCGACCTGGTCGAAGATCGACGAGGCCTTGTCGCCCTTCACGCCATTCTTCTCGGCGCCCTCGACGAAGGTGGCGCGCTGGGCGTCCATCTCGGACTTGATCTTCTTGCCCATGGCGCGGCGCAGCAGGTCGGCGCCGCCCAGCGTGTAGCCGGACAGCACCTGGGCGATCTGCATGACCTGCTCCTGGTAGATCATGATGCCGTAGGTCTCCTTCAGGATCCCTTCCAGCAGCGGATGCAGGTAGTCCGGCTGCTCCTCGCCGTGCTTGCGCTTGATGTAGCTCGGGATGTTCTCCATCGGGCCGGGGCGGTAGAGCGCCACCACGGCGATGATGTCCTCGAAGCGGTCGGGCTTCATCTTGCGCAGGACGTCGCGCATGCCGTTGCCTTCGAGCTGGAACACCCCCGATCCGTCGCCGCGGGCCAGCACCTCGAAGGTCTTCTTGTCGTCGAGCGGCAGCTTGGCGATGTTGATCTTGTCGCGGCCGATCAGGTCGCACGCCTTCTCGATCACCGTCAGCGTCTTGAGGCCGAGGAAGTCGAACTTCACCAGCCCCGCCGGTTCGACCCACTTCATGTTGAACTGAGTCGCCGGCAGCGAATCGCGGTTGTCGGTATCGCGGAACAGCGGCACCAGCCTGTCGAGCGGCCGGTCGCCGATCACCACGCCGGCGGCATGGGTCGAGGCGTTGCGGTACAGACCCTCGAGCTGCAGAGCGAGGTCGATCAGCCGCTTGATCTCCTCGTCCGCCTCGTACTGGTCCTTCAGCAGCTGCTCGGTCTCCAGCGCCTTGGCGAGCGTGACCGGGTTGGCCGGGTTGTTCGGCACCAGCTTGCAGATGCGGTCGACCTGGCCATACGGCATGCCCAGCACGCGCCCGACGTCGCGCAGCACCGCGCGCGCCTGCAGCTTGCCGAAGGTGATGATGGCGGCGACGCGGTCGTGGCCGTACTCGTCGCGCACGTAGCGGATCACCCGGTCGCGCTTGTCCTGGCAGAAGTCGATGTCGAAGTCCGGCATCGACACGCGCTCGGGGTTGAGGAAACGCTCGAACAGCAGCCCCCAGCGCAACGGATCGAGATCGGTGATCTTGAGCGACCAGGCGACCAGCGAGCCCGCGCCCGAGCCGCGGCCTGGCCCGACCGGCACGTCATGGTCCTTCGCCCACTGGATGAAGTCCGCCACGATCAGGAAGTAGCCGGCGAAGCCCATCTTCTCGATCATGTCGAGCTCGTAGGCGAGGCGCTCCTCGTACTTCGCGAACTCGATGTCGGCGGCCAGCCGGCCGATGTCGCGCAGCTCCTCCAGGCCGCTGCGTGCCATCTGGCGCAGCGCCTCGCCTTCGGAGCGCCCCGACAGCTTGGTGTAGCTCGGCAGGATCGGCTTGCGCGGCTCGGGCATGTAGGCGCAGCGCTGAGCGATCGCCATGGTGTTGTCGCAGGCCTCGGGCAGGTCGGCGAAGACCTCGCGCATCTGCTCGGCCGACTTGAAATAGTGCTCGGGCGTCAGCCGCCGTCGGTTCGGATCCTCGATATGCGCGCCCTGCTCGATGCAGAGCAGTACATCGTGCGCCTCGTACATCGCGGCCTTTGGGAAATGCACGTCGTTCGTCCCGACGATCGGCAGGCCCTTGTCGTAGGCCAGCGTGAGCAGCGGCTCCTCGATGCGCCGCTCGTTGTCCTCGCCGTGGCGCTGGATCTCGAGATAGAGCCGGCCGTCGAACAGCTTGGCCAAGCGATCGATCTGGTGCTGGGCGGCCGGGCCTTGCCCCGCGCTCAGCAGGCGGCCGAGCATGCTCGACGGGCTGCCGGTGAAGGCCAGCAGGCCGTCGGTGTGGCCAACCAGCTCGTCGAACGGCAGCACCGCGGTCGAGGCGACCTTGAAGTCGAGATGCGCACGGCTCACCAGCCGCATCAGATTGAGATAGCCCTGCTCGTTCTGCGCCAGCAGGGTCAACCAGTCGACGGCCGGCAGCTTGCCGGTCTGGGCCATGCCGCCTTCTTCCTCGCGGCGAATGGCGAGATCGACGCCGACGATCGGCTGGATGCCAGCCTTGGCAGCGTACTGGGAGAATTCCAGCGCGCCGAACAGGTTGTTGCGGTCGGTGACGGCGACCGCGGGCATGGCGTTCTCTTTCGCCAGGGCCACGATCTTGTCGACCTTGTTCGCCCCTTCCGTGAGGGAATAGGCGGACCGGACTTTCAGATGGATGAAGTCAGCGAGGGGCACCCCCCACTATGGCTCCCACATCTTGTGGAAAACGAGGCGCAAATCAGGGGCGGACCACCGTCATCTTGAAAGGCCCGGCATTGGCCGCGGCGTGGGCTACCGCCTCGTTGACCTTGGCCAAGGGGAATTCGGTCACCGCGAACTCCTCCAGTCGGATCAGGCCGGCTCGAATCAGTCCGACCATGCGCCGGGGCGCCTCGCGCGGGTACATCCACTGGCCGCGGACCTCGATGCATTCGCGCATCATCCAGGCATAGGGCAGCGATATGTCGTCCCGGATGCCGCCCATCAGGATCGCCCTGCCGTAGGACCGCACCGCCAGGACCGCCGCCCGCACCCAGCTCGGGCTCGCCATCGGCGGCAGGAGGTCGAGGACCACGTCGATCGGGCCGCCCGCGGCCTTCTGCATCTGCCGCCGGTCCTCTTCCTCGGTGCCGGTCATCTTGACCGTCCGGACGCGATCGCCGAAGCGCCGCTCGAGGTCGGCCAGCGCCTGCTCGTTACGGCCTGTTGCGACGACACGGCCCGCGCCCATCGCGATACCGACCGCCACGCCGGCGCTGCCGAAGGCGCCGGTCGCGCCGTTCACCAGCAGGGTCTCACCCGCGAGCAGACGTGCAGCCAGCAATCCGCCGTAGGGAACGAGCAGGGTGCCGAGGGCGGCACACCACTTGCCAGCGTCGGCCCGGTCGATCTCGCCGATCAAGGTGACATTTTCGGTCGGCACCCGCACCTGCTGGGCCAGGGCGCCGTCATGGTAGTGGCGCTGGAGGCGGAGCGCGGCCTCGCTGCCGGCTGTCAGGCCCTGCAGGATGATGTCGGGCGACATCGTGTCGTCGCGCGAACGCACGGTTGGATCGATCGACACCCAGTCGCCGACTGCCAGACGCGTGGCATCGGGGCCGACCGCCCTTATCCGGCCGATGCCGCCGGGGCCCGGCACGATCGGCAGCTCCAGCAGGTACTGGCGCTGGCCGCTGAAGACGTCGCCGGCATAGGCGAGCATGCGGGTCGCCACGACATCGACGATCACCTCCCCGGTGCCGAGGACAGGATCGGGCACGGTCTCGACAACAAGCGGCTGGCCGAGCGTCTTGAGGACGGCTGCTTTCACGGGAACACCTCGTTTTCGCGATGGTCCATTCTGCCGCCTGGGCCTATGCTTATTCAGACCTGGTATTATCCTGGGATTGAATAGACCTATGGACGCACGGCGCAGCGAGCTTGGCGATTTCCTCCGCTCCCGGCGGCAGCGTTTGCGGCCCGAAGCCGTTGGCCTGCCCGCGACGCGCCGGCGGCGCACGCCCGGGCTGCGGCGGGAGGAGGTCGCCGAGTTGGCGGGCATCGGCGTCGACTGGTACGTGCGGCTGGAACAGGGGCGCGACGTCAATCCGTCGCTCACCACGATCGATGCCCTCGCCCGTGCGCTGAAGCTCGGCAAGAGCGAGCACAGCCACTTGCGGACCCTCGCCCGTCATGGCGATCAGCGCGCCTTTGCCAAGGAGACGGTGCCGCAGGCCGTTCTGCGGGTGGTCGAGAGCCTGCCGCATCCGAGCTATGTCGTGGGGCGGCGCTGGGACGTGCTGGCCTGGAACAAGGCGGCCGACGAGATCTTCGCCTTGGGTCGGATCCCGGATGGGGATCGCAACACCCTGCTCTTCATGCTGACCAACCCCGCCACCCGCCGCCTGTTCGCCGACGGCTGGGCTGACGAGGCGCGTCGCATGGTGGCCCAGTTCCGCAAGACGCATGACCTGTGGGCCGGCGATCCCGCCTTCGTCGAGCTGCTCGACCGGCTGCGCGCGGGCAGCGCCGAGTTCGCCGGCTGGTGGAAGGCGCACGACATCCGCGACGGCTCGGCCGGCATCAAGCAGATGATGCATCCGAAGAAAGGCCCGCTGCGCTTCCAGCACGCGTCGTTCCAGTGCAACGACGATCCGGCGTTGAAGCTGGTGATCTACACGCCGGTGTGACTCTTGCCGGAGCGCGGGCGTCCCGCCCGCATCATGATCATGAGCGGGCCAGAGGCCCGCGGTCCGGCAAGACTATGACAAAATGCCGTCCCTCAGCGTCACCTTGCGATCCATCCGAGCCGCGAGCTCGGGGTTGTGGGTGGCGATCAGCGCGGCCATGCCGGTCTCGCGCACCAGCGCCAGAAGCTGGCGGAACACCGTCTCTGCGGTCGTGCTGTCGAGGTTGCCGGTCGGCTCGTCGGCCAGCAGCACGCGCGGGGCGTTGGCGACGGCGCGGGCGATCGCCACGCGCTGCTGCTCGCCGCCCGACAGCCGGCCTGGGCGGTGATCGGCCCGCTCCTTGAGCCCCACCATGCTCAGCAGGTCGTTGGCCCGCACCCGCGATTCGCTGCGCGTCAGGCCGCTCAGCATCTGCGGCAGCATCACGTTCTCCAGCGCGGAGAACTCCGGCAAGAGATGGTGATACTGGTAGACGAAGCCCAGGAACTTGCGCCGCAGGCCGGTGCGGGCGCCGTCGCCCAGCTTGCTGGCGGCCTTGCCGTCGACCATCACTTCGCCGCCGTCGGGCCGCTCGAGCAGGCCCGCGATGTGCAGCAGGGTCGACTTGCCGCTGCCCGACTGCCCGACCAGGGCGACGATCTCGCCGGCCCGCAGGTCGAGCGAGATGCCGCGCAACACCTCGAGCTTGCGGTCGCCCTGCTGGAAGGTGCGCCGGACGTCGCGCAGGGACAGGGGAAAACCGTCACTCATTTCGCAAGGCCTCGACCGGTTCGATCCGCGTACTGCGCCACGCCGGATAGGCCGCCGCCGCGAGCGAGAGCACGAGCGAGATCACGATCACGGTGAGCACCTCGATCGGATTCACCCGCGCCGGCGCCGAGGTGATGAACTCGATCTCGTTGCCACTGCGGCTGCCGCCGAGCCGGCCGAACAGATCGGCGATCTCCGGGATATGGGCGCAGACCAGCAGGCCGAGCCCGGTGCCGGTTGCCGTCCCGACGATGCCGACCGCAGCCGCCGACATGAAGAAGGCGCGCACGATGGTGCCAGGTGCCGCGCCCATGGTGCGCAAAATGGCGATGCTGCCGCGTTTCACGCGCACCAGCATGGTGAAGCTCGCGACCACGTTCATCGCCGCCACCAGCACGATCAGCGTGAGGATGATGAACATCATCACCCGCTCGACCTGCAGGGCGCCGACGAAGCGGGCGTTGAGCGCCTCCCAGTCCGACACCTTGAGGTCGTCGCGGTGCAGCGCCTTGCGGATGGTGTCGGCGACCTTGGGCGCCAGATTGGGATCGGACAGGTCGAGATCGATCGAGCTCACGGTGCGGTGGTCGTATTCCAGGTCGTCCTGCAGCATCTGCAATGGCACGAAGACCAGCGCATTGTCGAACTCATAGCGCTTGGTCAGGAAACTCGCGAGGATCTCGTAGTCGGCATAGCGCGGAGCGATGGTGCCCTGCTCGTTGAGCCGCTGGGTCGTGACGGTGAACTTGTCCCCGATCCTGAGGCCCAGCCCTTGGCGCAGCCGCTCGCCGATCACCACGCCGGGCCGTGTGCCGAACGCGCCGAGCTCGCCCATCACGATGTTTCTGGTGACGATCTCGCGCGAGGTCAGGTCCTCGACCCGCACCCCGCGCAGCAGGGCGCCGCGGGTCTGGCCATTATCGGCGCTGACCAGTGCCTGCCGCTCCAGGGTGAGGTGGACGGCCTTGACCTCGGGTACGCTGCGCAGCGCCGCCAGCAGCTCCGGCGAGGTCTGCAGCATGCCGCCGTCCCTGGCCGCCACCACGATGTGGCCGTTCATACCGATCAGCCGGCCGATCAGGCTGGCGCGGAAGCCGCCCATGACCGACAGCACGACGATCAGCGTCGCGACGCCGAGGGCGATGCCGATCAGGGAGAAGATCGCGATGAAGGAGACGAAGCCCTCGCGCTGACGGGTCGCGAGGTAGCGCCAGGCCAGCCAGCGCTCGACGGCCCGCTCACTCACGGCGCAGGCCTTCCACCGGATCGAGGCGAGCGGCGCGGAACGCCGGATAGAGCGAGGCGGCGAGCGCGAAGACCAGCGCCATGCCAGCGATGGTCGCGACCTCCTGCCAGGTGATGTGCGACGGCATCTCGGCCAGCAGATAGAGCGTCTCGTCGAACAGGACGAGGCCGAACGTATGCTGCAGCCACTGGCGGATCGCCTCGATGTTCGTCGCGAAAGCCAGCCCCAGCACGACGCCGATGATGGCGCCGATGCCACCGATCGCCAAGCCATCGAGCAGGAACAGGCGGAGGATGGTGCCGCGGGTCGCGCCCATGGTGCGCAGGATGGCAATGTCGCCGGTCTTGGTGCGCACCAGCATCACCAGACTCGAGACGATGTTGAAGGCCGCCACCAGCACGATCATCGTCAGCACGATGAACAGCACGTTGGTCTGGCCTTGGATAGCGGCGAAAAATCCGAAGTTGGCCTGATACCAGTCGTACACCCAGCCCTGCGGCCCGACGGCGCGGGTCACGGCAGCGCGTGCCTCGGCGAGCGGCGTGCCCTCCTTGAGGAAGATCTCGATGGTCGAGATCTTGTTGCCCATCCCCATCAGGCGCTGCACCTCGGGGAGTGGCGCGTAGACGAAGTTGGAATCGTAGTCGTACATGCCGGCGCAGAAGATCGCGGTCACCTCGCCGACCGCCGAGCGCGGCATCACGCCGAGCGGCGTGGCGATCGACACCGGCGAGACGATCTGCAGTTTGTCCCCGACCTCCAGCCCCATCAGGTCGGCGAAGCGCTTGCCGACCGCGAGGGTGAAGCCGTCGCCGAAGTTCTGCAGCGTCCCCCAGTTTGCCGTCTCGCCGTTCTCGCTGCGGCAGAGGTTGCGGTAGCGCTCGCGCAACGTCGGCGGGCCGTCGATCGCGGCGGACAGCGGTGAGCGCGCCTTGAAGTCTGCCGGCGTCATGCCGCGCAGCAGCACGCCCCTCACCTTGTCGCCTGATACCGCGATCACCTGGCCCTCTGCCGACGGCGCCGCCTGGACGACGCCGGGCACCGCTCTCAGACGCGCCAGCAGATCGGGTGTGGCCTCGAGCCCGTCGCGGTTGCCCTGCACGCCGAGCTGGCCGCTGATCGCCGCCATCTGGCGCAGCATCTCGAGCTGGAAGCCATTCATCACGGCCATCACGACGATCAGGGTGCCGACGCCGAGCGCGATCCCGACCAGCGAGAATCCAGCGATCACCGAGATGAAGCCCTCATCGCGGCGCGCCCGCAGGTAACGGAAGGCGATCAGCCGTTCGACGGCGATCATTCCCGTCGTCCCGACCGGAGCGCAGCGAAGCGAAGCGAAGCGGAGGGACCTCTTTTAGCGGCGCGCTCCACAAAAATAGGTCCCTCGGCTTCGCTCGGGACGACGGAGGTCATCCGAATCGGTCCGCGACCTGGTCGAACGGCACCTCTTCCCGAGCGCCGGTCTTGCGGTTCTTGAGTTCGGCCTTGCCGGCCGACATGCCCTTGGGGCCGACGATCACCTGCCAGGGGATGCCGATAAGGTCCATGTCGGCGAACTTGCCGCCCGGCCGCATGTCGCGGTCGTCGTGCAGCGCTTCGATCCCCTTGGATCGGAGTGCATCGTAGAGCTTGGTGCAGGCGCCCGAGACCGCGCCGTCATCCGGCTTGAGGTTCACGATCGCCACCTTGAAGGGCGCGACGGAATCCGGCCAGACGATGCCGGCCTCGTCGTGGCTCGCCTCGATGATGCCGCCAACCAGGCGCGACACGCCGATGCCGTAGGAGCCCATCTCGACCGTGATCTGCTCGCCATTGGGGCCGGCGACGACGGCGTTCATCGGCTTGGAGTACTTGGTGCCGAAATAGAAGATGTGGCCGACCTCGATGCCGCGGGCGGCGAGGCGCTCGCCCTCGGGAATCTTCTCGAAAGCGGCCTTGTCGTGCATCTCGTCGGTCGCGGCGTAGAGCGACGTCCATTCGTTGACCAGCGGCTGCAGGTCGCCGTCGTAGTCGATGGTGCGGCTCAGTATGTCCTTGTCGACCAGCCCCTTGTGGCAGAACACGGCGCTCTCGCCGGTATCCGCCAGCACGATGAACTCGTGGCTGAGGTCGCCGCCGATCGGGCCGGTGTCGGCGCGCATCGGGATCGCCTTCAGGCCCATGCGCGCGAAGGTCCGCAGGTAGGCCACGAACATCTTGTTGTACGAGCGGATGGCGCCTGCCTTGTCGAGGTCGAAGGAATAATTGTCCTTCATCAGGAACTCGCGGCCGCGCATCACGCCGAAGCGCGGGCGGACCTCGTCGCGGAACTTCCACTGGATGTGATAGAGGTTCTTCGGCAGGTCGCGGTAGCTCTTCGCGCCGTCGCGGAAGAGCACGGTGATCATCTCCTCGTTGGTCGGGCCGAACAGCATCTCTCGGTCGTGCCGGTCCTTGATACGCAGCATCTCCGGGCCGTAGGCGTCGTAACGGCCGCTCTCGCGCCACAGGTCGGCCGACTGCATGGTCGGCATCAGGACCTCCTGGGCGCCCGACCGGTCCTGCTCCTCACGGACGATCCGCTCGATGTTCTTCAGCACCCGCAGGCCGAGCGGCAGCCAGGCGTAGATGCCGGCGCTGGTCTGCCGGATCAGGCCTGCGCGCAGCATCAGGCGGTGCGAGACGATCTGCGCCTCCGAAGGGTTTTCCTTCATGGTGGGCAGGAAATACTGGCTCATTCGCATGGCGGCGGACTGTAGGGAACGGTGTGGACAAAGGCAAACCGGACGCCCCTTCCCGCTGGCTTTGCACAGGTGCCTGCCCGCACACTGCGGACAAATCAACGGGGAGCCGCTGATGCTCGAACGACTGTTCAAACTCAACGAAAACAAGACGACCGTGCGGACGGAGATCGTGGCCGGGATCACGACCTTCCTCACCATGGCCTACATCATCTTCGTCAACCCGGACATCCTCAGCAAAGCCGGGATGCCGTTCGGCGCCGTGTTCGTGGCGACCTGCGTCGCCTCGGCGATCGGCTGCCTGCTGATGGCGTTCCTGGCCAACTACCCGATCGCGCTGGCGCCGGGCATGGGGCTCAACGCCTACTTCGCCTTCGCCGTGGTCGGCGGCATGAAGTTTCCGTGGCAAGTGGCGCTGGGCTGCGTCTTCATCTCCGGCGTCATCTTCTTCATCATCAGCGTGCTGCCGCTGCGCGAATGGATCGTCAACGCCATCCCGAAGTCGCTCAAGATGGCGATCGCCGCCGGCATCGGCCTATTCCTCGGGCTGATCGCGCTCAAGAACGCCGGCATCGTGGTCGGCAATCCGGCGACCCTGGTGGCGCACGGCGACCTCAAGAGCTGGCCGGTCGTGATGGCGACGCTGGGCTTCGCGCTGATCGTGGCGCTCGAGCACCGCAAGGTGATCGGCGGCGTGATCATCGGCATCCTGGTGATCACCATCGTGTCGATCATCGCCGGCCAGCAGAAGTTCGGCGGCATCGTCGATATGCCGCCGTCGATCGCGCCGGTATTCCTGCAGATGGATCTCGGAGGTGCCATCCATGTCGGCCTGATCACGGTGATCTTCGCCTTCCTGTTCGTCGACCTGTTCGACAATACCGGCACCCTGATCGCACTGGCCCATCGCGGCGGCTTCATGCGGCCCGACGGCACGGTGCCGCGCCTCAACAGAGCGCTGATGTCCGATAGCGCTGCGGCGATGATCGGCGCGGCGGTCGGCACCTCGACCACGACAAGCTACATCGAAAGCGCATCGGGCATCGCCGCGGGCGGGCGCACGGGGCTCACCGCCCTCACCGTCGCGGTGCTGTTCCTCCTCGCGCTGTTCGTTGCGCCGCTTGCCGGCTCCATTCCACCCTACGCAACGGCGCCCGCGCTGCTCTACGTCGCCTGCCTGATGACGCGCGGCCTCGTCGAAGTCGAATGGGACGACATCACCGAGGCAGCACCGGCGGTGATCACCGCGATCGCGATGCCGTTCACGTTCTCCATCGCGGAGGGCATCGCGTTCGGCTTCATCGCCTACGTTCTGATCAAGCTGGTCGCCGGAAAGTTCAGCGACATCCATCCGGCTGTCGGAATTCTCGCTGTACTGTTCGTGATCAAGTACATGGTCATCGGATAGCCAACGCGCACATCCGGCGGAGACCGCGGACATTTGTTTGTCGACGAACGACCGCCCCCATAACAATCGGTCCGTCAAGCCGGAGGGACCGAAAGAAATGGTCTTGGCAAGCGGTCGCAGCCCCTGTACACAGCCTAAGCCTTAGGCGCTGGCCTGAGTTTTAGGGAGGAGAGGCGGCAAAAAGCCGCCCGGACGATTCGGGGATTGAGAGAGGCGGCGGTCGCACGGGACCGCCGCTTTTCATTTGAGCGCGTCCCGGAAGCTGAAAAGATCGCTCTGGTGCAGGAAATAGAACCCGACCCAGAGGACAGCCGCCACCAGCGAGGTGATGACCGCCTTGCGCAGGAGCTGGGGCTTTTCGGGGGACCCCGGGTCCTGTCCGCGACCGGGGTTTTCGACCCGCCTCACGCCCAGCGGCAGGACCGCGAACAGGATGGTCCACCAGATCACCAGGTAGACCATGAGGCCGGTGGCCCAGCTCATGGCTGCCTCAGACCTGCTCGAGCTCGATCAACGTACCGGTGAAGTCCTTGGGGTGCAGGAACAGTACTGGCTTGTCGTGGGCGCCGATCTTGGGCTCGCCGTCCCCTAGCACGCGCGCACCCTGCGACTTCAGCCTGTCGCGCGCGGCGTAGATGTCCTCCACCTCGTAACAGACATGGTGGATACCGCCGTCGGCATTGCGGGCCAGGAAGTTGGCGATCGGCGACTTCTCGCCCAGGGGGTGCAGCAACTCGATCTTGGTGTTGGGCAGCTCGACGAACACCACCGTGACGCCGTGTGCCGGCTGGTCCTTGGGCGCGCTCACTTTGGCGCCCATGATCGTCCGGTAGAGCTCGGACGCCTTGGCGAGGTCCGGCACGGCGATGGCGATGTGGTTCAGGCGTCCGATCATGACCGTTAGATGCGGACGATGTGGACATCCGTCAACGGCTTCTTGCCGAGGTGAGACCGCACGATCCGCCGCACGGCCTGGCTGGCCGCCTCCTCGATCCGGCCGTTGTCGCGCCGTTCACCGGCGCTGAGGTCGGCCAACATCTCCTTCAGCCCATCGACGATGGCCTCGGCCAGCGTGCCGTCTGCATCCTCGATGCCACGCAGGCTGACCACTGGCGCGCTCACCGGCCTGCCCTGCTTGTCGATCACCAGAGTCGCGGCGGCCGAACCGTTCCACATCAGCTTGCGCCGCTCGCGCAGGGTCTCACCGCCGAGGTCGATCAGCGTGTCGCCGTCGCGCGCCAAGCGCCCGGCGTGGACGTGGTCGATCACCGTCGCCGGCCCGGGCGCCAGCCGCACCAAGGTGCCGTTGGGCGCCAGCACCGTCTCGGGCACCTGACAGTCCCGGGCGAGCGCTGCATGCTCGACCATGTGACGCATCTCGCCGTGGACCGGCACGGCGATCTTGGGGCGCACCCACTGATACATGCGCACCAGCTCATTGCGTGCCGGATGACCTGAGACATGGATGTGCTCCTCCGGCCCGTCGGAGATGACTTCGACGCCGCGCGCCATCAGGGCGTTCTGCAGCCGGCCGACAGACCGTTCGTTGCCCGGGATGACGCGCGAGGAGAATATCGCACTGTCGCCGTCCTCCAGCACCAGGTCCCGATGCTCACCGGTTGCGAGCTTTGCCATCGAGGCGCGCGGCTCGCCCTGGCTGCCGGTGCAGATGAACAGGACCTTGTCACGCGGCAGATAGCCCGCCTCCTGCTCCGACACCGTGGTGGGGAAATCGAGCAGGTAGCCGCATTCCTGCGCCGCCTCGACCATGCGCTGCAGCGCGCGGCCCGACAGCACTGGATGGCGGCCGGCCGCGACCGCCGCCTTGGCGATGCTCTCGACCCGCGCCAGGTTCGAGGCGAAGCAGGTCACCGCCACCCGGCAGCGACGCGTCTTCACCAGCTTCTCGAGGTTGGCGCGGATGGTCGCCTCGGACCCCGCCTCGCCCTCGACGAACACGTTGGTGCTGTCGCACACCATGGCGAGCGCGCCCTGCTCTCCGATCCTCTGCAGGGTCGCTTCGTCGGTGACCTCGCCGAGCAGCGGCTCGGGGTCGATCTTCCAGTCACCGGTATGGAACACCGTGCCGAACCTGGTCCGCACCGCCAGCGCATTCGGTTCGGGGATCGAATGCGTCATGGTGATCATTTCCAGCTCGAACGGGCCGACGATGAACTTGCTGCCGAGCGGGACCTCGGTAATCGGCACAGCATCGAACAGGCCCGCATCGCGCAGCTTGCGCTTCAGCACCGAGGCGGCGAACGGCGTGGCATACACCGGCGCCTCGAGCCGCGGCCACAGGTCGGCAACCGCGCCGAGATGGTCCTCGTGCGCGTGGGTGATGATGATGCCGGCGAGATCTTCCTTGCGCTCCTCGATGAAGGCGGGATCGGGCATCACGACCTCGATGCCCGGCATGGTGTCGTCGCCGAAAGCGATGCCGAGATCGACCATCAGCCACTTGCCGGCATGGCCGTAGAGATTGAGATTCATGCCGATCTCGCCCGCGCCGCCGAGCGCGACGAACAGCAGCTCGTCGGCAGAGGGAGTCGTCATTTCTTCTTGTTACGCTTGAAGATCTCGATCAGGCCGCGCGCCGTGATGTCGGGCACCGTCTGCTCTATGATCTTGACCGAGCCCTCGAACACCGGCGCGAGGCCGCCGGTTGAGACCACCTTCATCGGCTTGCCGAACTCCTGGACGATGCGCGTGACGATTCCCTCGATCAGGCCGACATATCCCCAGAACACGCCGGTGTGCATGCAGGCCACCGTGTTGGTGCCGATCACCTGCTTGGGCTTCTCGACCACGATGCGCGGCAACAGCGCGGTGGCGTTGACCAGCGCCTCGATCGACAGGTTGATGCCGGGCGCGATCGCGCCGCCGCAGTAACTGCCCTCCTCGTCGACCACGTCGAAGTTGGTGGCGGTGCCGAAATCGACCACCACGACCGGCGTCTTCGGGAAGATGATGCTGGCCCCGACCGAATTGCAGACGCGGTCGGCACCGGCGCCAACGCCCTTGATCTTGATGCCGGGATCGACGCCGGGATCGTTGATGAACATCGGCTCGGTGTTGAAATAGCGGGTGCACAGCCGGCGCAGGTTGAAGTTGGCGTTGGGCACGACGCTGCCGATGATGGCGTCGGTGATCGACTTGGGGTCGATGCCCTCGATCTGCATCAGCTGCGTGAGCCACACCGCATGCTCATCGCCGGTACGCATGGCCGAGGTGTGCTGGCGCCATTCGCCGACGATCTCGTCGCCGTCGACCACGCCGAACTTGATGTTCGTGTTGTTCACGTTGATGGCGAGCAGCATGCGAAGTCCTCTCAGGCCGCGCGGGCCAGCAACTCTCCGGCGACGATCCGGCGGGGTCCCGCAGCAGTATCGAGCAGCAAGGCGCCTTCGCCGTCCATCCCCGCGAAGCGCCCGCGCACCAGCTCATCGCCCAGCTTCACGTCGACCTCCAGGCCGAGCGGGCCGGCCTTGGTCAGCCACTCGGCGCGGATCGCGGAAAAGCCGTCGCGTCGCCATTGCGCCAGCCGCCGCGCCAGCGCCGCGGCCAGCCGCTCGAGCGCCGCCTCGACCGTGCCGCCGAGGCAGGCGCCGCGATAGCGCATCTCCGGGACTTCCGGCGCGAAGCTCACATTGACGCCGATGCCCAGGACCACGTGCTCGGCCTTGCCGTCGGCGCCGATAGAGCTCTCCGGCAGGATGCCGGCCACCTTGCCATCATCGACCATCACGTCGTTGGGCCACTTCACGCGCACCTGCCGGCTGCCCGGAACCATATCCGCCACCGCGAGGGCCGCCACGAAGCCGAGCTCGGCTGCGCGGGCCGCCGGACAATCGGGACGCAGGATGGTCGAGCTGTAGAGATTGCCGACCGGGGAGGCCCAGGACCGGCCGCGGCGGCCACGGCCGCCGGTCTGCTCGCGGGCCCAGACGACCGTGCCCTCGCGCGCGCCGCTCTCGGCCAGGCGAGCGGCCTCGTCGTTGGTGCTGCCGACGCTCTGCAGCGCGACCAACGTCCACCCGTCCGGCAGGACGGGTGCGAATGTCACGGGAACAGGCCCTTGGCCGCCGCGGCGGCCAGCGCGCTGAGCGGCTGCGGCAACAGCGAGAACAACGCGACCAGCAGCGCCGACACGAAGGCCACGGCGCGATTCATCCCCGAGACCGTCGAGTCGATCGTCTCTTCGCTCTCGTCGAAGTACATCACCTTGACAATGCGCAGGTAGTAGTAGGACGCCACGACCGAGGCCAGCACACCCAGCACCGCCGGCCAGAAGAGCTGGGCTTCGACGGCCGCCATGAAGACGTACAGTTTACCCCAGAACCCGGCGAGCGGCGGGATGCCGGCCAGTGAGAACATCATGACCATCATCGACAAAGCAAGCATTGGATGACTGCGGCCGAGGCCCGCGAGGTCGGAGATATTCTCGACCATGATGTTGCGCCGCCTCATCAGCAGGATGATGGCGAATGTGCCCAGGGTCATGACCATATAGATGGCGAGGTAGAAGACCACCGACTGGATGCCCCTCTCGCTCCCGGCCGCCACGCCCAGCAGCACGTAACCCACGTTTCCGATCGACGAGTAGGCCATCAAGCGCTTGATGTTGGGCTGGCGGAGCGCCGCGAACGCGCCCCAGCCCATCGACAGCACGGAGGCGACGACGATGATCTGCTGCCATTGCGGGAAAAGCGGTTTGAACGGGCCCATCAGGACCGAGACCAGCAGCGACACACTGGCGATCTTGGTCGCCACGGCGAAAAAGGCGGTGACCGGCGTCGGCGCACCCTCGTAGACGTCGGGCGTCCACATGTGGAACGGCACCGCAGCGATCTTGAAGGCGAGGCCCGCGACCACGAACACCAGCCCGATGGTGGTACCGATCTCGGCCGCCTTGCCGGCCAGCAGCGCCTGCGAGATCTGGACGAAGGAGGTGCTGCCGCAGAAGCCGTAGATCAGCGACGCGCCGAACAGCAGCATGCCGGAGGCGACCGATCCCAGCACGAAGTACTTGATGCCGGCCTCGGTCGACCGCACCGAATCGCGCTGGAAGGCGGCGATCACGTAGAGCGCCAGCGACTGAAGCTCGAGTCCGACGTAGAGCGACATCAGGTCGTTGGCCGAGATCATCAGCATCATGCCGAGGGTCGAGAGCGACACGATCAGCGGATACTCGAACCGCCACGCCTTGGCGTGCTCGAAGAAGGCGCGCGACATCAGGATGGCAACCGCCGAGCTGATCAGCACCAGCGCTTTCATGGTCGTGGTCAGGCGGTCGGTGATGAAGAGCTGCGCGAACGCGGTGCCCTCGCGATAGGGCACGAACATCAGGACCGCCGTGACGATCAGGGCGACACAGCTCGCGATCGACACGAATGTGGTGGCGGCCTCGCCGCGCAGCACCCCGTACAGCAGCAGCAACGCGGTCGCGACCGCGAGGAAGATTTCCGGCCGAGCCAGTGACCAGTGTTCGAGGCCAACCATGTCCATGCTCATCGCAGCGAGGCCGTGTGGGCGAGCTTGATCGCCGCATTGTAGTCCCCGATCAGCTTGTCGACGGCGGGCCCCATCGGATCGAGGAAGGAATTGGGATAGATGCCCATCCACAGGGTGATCAGCACCAGCGGTAGGAAGACCGCCACCTCGCGTCGGTTCATGTCGAGGATCGCGCGGAGCGATGCCTTGGTGAGCTCGCCGAAGATGATCTTGCGGTAGAGCCACAGCGCGTAGGCCGCCCCCAGGATCAGGCCGGTCGCCGCCAGGAATGCCACCCACGTGTTCGCCTTGAAGGCGCCGAGCAGCACCAGGAACTCCCCGACGAAGCCCGACAGGCCGGGCAGGCCGATGCTGGCCAGGGTGAAGAACATGAAGACGAAGGCGTAGCGCGGCATGCGATGGACCAGGCCGCCATAGGCGTCGATCTCGCGGGTGTGCATGCGGTCATAGACGACGCCAACGCAGAGGAAGAGCGCGGCCGATACGATGCCGTGGCTCAGCATCTGGAAGATCGAGCCCTGCACACCCTGCATGTTCATGATGTAGATGCCGATCGTCACGAGGCCCATGTGGGCGACGGACGAGTAGGCAATCAGCTTCTTCATGTCCTCCTGCACCAGCGCGACCAGCGAGGTGTAGATCACGGCCACGACCGACAGGCCGAAGATCAGCGGCGCGAAGTACTGCGTCGCCTCGGGGAACAGCGTGACGGAGAAACGGATGAAGCCGTAGCCGCCCATCTTCAGCAGCACGCCCGCCAGGATGACCGAGCCTGCGGTCGGCGCCTCGACATGGGCGTCGGGCAGCCAGGTGTGGACCGGCCACATCGGCACCTTGACCGCGAACGAGGCGAAGAAGGCCAGCCATAGCCAGAACTGCCACTGGAAGGAGAGCTGCATCTTCTCCACCGCCGTCGGCAGGTCGCTCGTCCCGGCCTGCCAGTAGATGACGATGATCGCCAGCAGCATCAGGACCGAGCCGAGCAGCGTGTAGAGGAAGAATTTGAAGGCAGCGTAGACGCGCCGCTTGCCGCCCCAGACGCCGATGATCAGGAACATCGGGATCAGCACGCCCTCGAAGAAGACGTAGAACAGCGCGAGGTCGAGGGCGCAGAACATGCCGACCATGAAGGTCTCGAGGACCAGGAAGGCTACCATGTATTCCTTGACCCGGGTCTGCACCGCCTCCCAGCTCGCGAGGATGCAGATCGGCGTCAGCAGGGTCGACAGCAGGACGAAGAACAGCGAGATGCCGTCGATGCCCATGTGGTAGCCGATGTTGAGCGCCGGGATCCAGGCGACCTTCTCCTCGAACTGAAAGCCCGCCTTGGTCGGGTCGAAGTGAACCCACAACAGCAGCGACACGAGGAAGGTCACGAGGGAGGTGATCATCGCGGCGCTGCGGCAGTTGCGGTCGACGGCCTCCTTCGGGCCCTGGACGACCAGGCAGAACAGTGCGCCCACCAGCGGCAGGAAGGTGACGACGGAAAGGATCGGCCAGTTCGCCATCGTCCTATCTCACGAACAGCATGAAGTAGCTGACCAGTGCGGCAACGCCGATCAGCATGACGAAGGCGTAGTGGTACAGGTACCCGCTCTGGAATCGGCTCAGCACGCCCGCAAGGTCGTTCGCACGCGCCGCGATGCCGTCGGGGCCGAGCCCGTCGATCGTCGCACCGTCGCCCTTCTTCCAGAACACCCGGCCGATCGCCAGCGCCGGCTGGACGAATACCGCGTCGTAGAGCTCGTCGAAGTACCACTTGTTGTAGAACAGCGTGTGCAGCGGCTTGAAGGCGCGGATGGTCTTCGCGGGCATCTCGGGATTGACGACGTAGTAGTAGTAGCTGAGCGCGATGCCGCCCACGGCCGCGACCAGTGGCAGCAGCTTCACCCACACATCCACCTCGTGCATGGCGTGGATGATGTGCTCAGTGGCCTTGACGGCGATCGAGGTGCCCCAGAAGTGCTCCCAGCCCTCGCCGACGAACCAGCCGTAGGCGACCACGCCCGACAGAAGCGCGCCGGCCGCGAGCACATAGAGCGGGATCAGCATCACCGGCGGTGATTCATGCGCATGGTCCCAGGTGTGGTGATCGCCGCGGTAGGCGCCGTAGAAGGTCATGAACATCAGGCGGGTCGAGTAGAACGTCGTCATGAAGGCGCCGATGACGCCCAGCCAGTAGGCGATCATGCCGACCGTCGACTGGGCGCCGTACGCCGCCTCGAGGATGGCATCCTTGGAATGGAAGCCGGCGAAGCCCACGCCGTGGCCCATGATGAAGGGCACGCCGATGCCGGCCAGGGCGAGCGTGCCGATCCACATCAGAATGAAGGTTTGCGGTGCCTTCTCCTTCACGCCGCCCATCAGGCGCATGTCCTGTTCGTGGTGCAGGCAGTGGATCACCGAGCCCGAGCCCAGGAACAGCAGCGCCTTGAAGAAGGCGTGCGTCATGAGGTGGAACATTGCCGCCGAATAGGCGCCGACGCCGGCGGCGAAGAACATGTAGCCGAGCTGCGAGCAGGTCGAGTAGGCGACCACCCGTTTGATATCGAACTGGGTGAGGCCGATCGTGGCGGCGAAGAACGCCGTCGCCGCACCGATGAGGGTCACGACCGAGGACGCGATCGGCGCCATCTCGAACAGCGGCGACAGGCGGCACACCATGAACACGCCCGCCGTCACCATGGTGGCGGCATGGATCAGGGCGGAGACCGGTGTCGGGCCTTCCATCGCGTCCGGCAGCCATGTGTGCAGGCCGAGCTGGGCCGACTTGCCCATGGCGCCGACGAACAGCAGCAGGCAGGCGGTCTCGAGCGCCGGGACCTCCTTGCCGAGGAACATGAAGTGCCCGGCCGCCATCTGCGGCGCCTTGGCGAAGACGTCGTTGAAGCCGATGCTGCCGCTCAGCACCCAGACCGCGAAGATGCCCAGGGCGAAGCCGAAGTCGCCGACGCGGTTGACAATGAAGGCTTTGATCGCCGCGGCATTGGCCGACGGCCGGTCGTACCAGAAGCCGATCAGCAGGTACGAGGCGAGACCGACGCCCTCCCAGCCGAAGAACAGCTGCACGAGGTTGTCCGACGTCACGAGCATCAGCATGAAGAAGGTGAACAGGCTGAGGTACGACATGAAGCGTGGGATCGACGGATCCTCGGCCATGTAGCCGACCGAATAGACATGAACCATCGACGACACGCCCGTCACCACGATCAGCATCACCGCGGTCAGCGTGTCGACTCGCAGCGACCAGCTGACGTCGAAGGTGCCGGAGCTGATCCACGAGGAGATCGGGACAACGAACATCTTCTCGTGGCCGAAGCCGATGTTCACGAACACCAGGATCGACAGCGCGGCCGCGATCAGCAGCGCGGCGCACGTGACGATCTGCGCCGGCCGGTCGCCGATCACGCGGCAGAAAAGGCCGGCGATCGCGGCGGCCAGCAGCGGCAGGAGGACGATGAGCTTGATGGCAAGATCCATGGTTCGTCCCTGCCCTCAGCCCTTCATCGCGTTGATGTCTTCGACCTCGACGGTGCCGCGATTGCGGAAATACACCACAAGGATCGCGAGCCCGATCGCCGCCTCGGCAGCGGCCACCGTCAGCACCAGCATGGCGAACACCTGGCCGGTGACGTTGCCCTGGTAGACCGAGAAGGCCACCAGGTTGATGTTGACCGCGAGCAGCATCAGCTCGACGCACATCAGGATGACGATGACGTTCTTGCGGTTCAGGAAGATGCCGAGGATGCCGAGCGTGAACAGCACGCCGGCGACGGTCAGGTAGTGCTCGAGGCCGATGATCACGACACGCCTCCCCGGGTCGGCACCTTGACCAGGGTCACCGACTCGCCCGTCGGGCGGTAGAGCTGGTCGCTGACGCGCTGGCGACGCACGCCGGGCCGGCGCCGGAGCGTCAGCACGATGGCGCCGATCATGGCGACCAGCAGGACCACGCCCGCGACCTGGAACACGTAGAAATACTGGGTGTAAAGCACCCGCCCGATGGCGCGGGTGTTGTCGATCGTCAGCATCTGGGTGCCGGCCTTGGTGAAGGCGCTGACCGTGCCCTGATGCGTGCCGCCCAGCACCCCGAGGCCGAACAGGATCTCGGCCAGCAGTGCCGCGCCGATCATGGCGCCGATCGGCAGGTAGTCGAGAAAGCCTTCCTTGAGCCTGGCCATGTTGATGTCGAGCATCATCACGACGAACAGGAACAGCACCGCGACCGCCCCGACATAGACGATCACCAAGATCATCGCGATGAACTCGGCCCCGATGAGGATAAACAGCGCCGCCGCATTGAAGAAGGCGAGGATCAGGAACAGGACGGAATAGACCGGATTGCGCGACACCACGACCATGGCGCCGGACGCCACGCATACGGCCGCAAAAACGTAGAAGGCGATCGCCTGGAGCAGCATCTTCTCCCCCTGCTCCCGTCAGCGCCAGGCCGCGTCGGCCTGGAGGTTGGCCGCAAGCTCACTCTCCCAGCGGTCGCCGTTCGCGAGCAGCTTGGCCTTGTCGTAGAGCAGCTCCTCGCGGGTCTCGGTCGAGAACTCCGTGTTCGGCCCCTCGACGATGGCATCGACCGGGCAGGCTTCCTGGCAGAAGCCGCAGTAGATGCACTTGGTCATGTCGATGTCGTAGCGCGTGGTGCGGCGGCTGCCGTCCTCGCGCGGCTCGGCCTCGATGGTGATCGCCTGGGCCGGGCAGATCGCCTCGCACAGCTTGCACGCGATGCAGCGCTCTTCGCCGTTCGGGTAGCGGCGCAGGGCATGCTCGCCGCGGAACCGCGGGCTGAGCGGGCTGCGCTCGTACGGATAGTTGATCGTCGCCTTGGGCTTGAACATGTAGCGCAAGGTCAGCAGGAAGCCCGAAACCACCTCGGTGAGGAGGAACTGGCGGGCGGTACGGTCCAGGGAAGCCATGATGCGGACCTCAGTGCGTGGGGACCCAGCCGCCGAACTGCAGCACGGCGGCGGTGAGGACGACCCAGCCCAGCGACACGGGCAGGAACACCTTCCAGCCCAGCCGCATCAGCTGGTCGTAGCGGTAGCGGGGCAGCGTGCCCTTGGTCCAGGAGAAGACGAAGAGCAGCATCGCGATCTTGAGCGCGAACCAGACGACACCCGGGATCCAGGTGAAGGGCGCGTACGGAATCGGCGACATCCAGCCGCCGAGGAACAGGATCGAGCCCAGGCCCGACAGCAGGATCATGTTGGCGTATTCGCCGAGGAAGAACAGCGCGAAGGGCATCGACGAGTATTCGGTCTGGAAGCCCTGAACCAGCTCGGCCTCCGACATCGGCAGGTCGAACGGCGTGCGGTTCGTCTCGGCCAGTGCCGAGACGAAGTAGATCACGAACATCGGCAGCAGCGGCAGCCAGAACCAGTTCCAGAACCAGCCCGACTGTGCCAGCACCACCTTCGACAGGTTGAGCGAGCCGACGCACAGCAGCACGGTCACCAGCACGAAGCCGATCGACACCTCGTACGACACCATCTGCGCCGCCGAGCGTAGGGCGCCCAGGAAGGCGTACTTCGAGTTCGACGCCCAGCCGGCAATGATGATGCCGTACACACCAAGCGAGGAGATGGCGAACAGGTAGAGAATGCCGACGTTGATGTCGGCGATCACCCAGCCATCGCCGAACGGCACCACCGCCCAGGCGATCAGCGCCGTCATGAACGTGATCATCGGCGCGATCAGGAACAGCACGGTGTTCGCGCTCGACGGGATGATGCTTTCCTTCAGGAACAGCTTCACGCCGTCGGCCAGCGGCTGCAACAGGCCGAACGGGCCGACGACATTGGGGCCGCGGCGCAGCTGGATCGATGCCCAGACCTTGCGGTCGACATAGGTCATGTAGGCTACGGCCACCAGAAGCGGCACGGTGACGGCCAGGCATTCGAGCAGAATCAGGATCGCCTGACCCAGCCAGTTGGTGGTGAGGAAGGTGACGACGGTGTCCATGCCCCTACTCCGCCGCCATGGCCATCTGCTGGCGCGATTCCATGCATTCGGCCATGGTGCGCGAGGCCCGGCTGATCGGGTCGGTCATGTAGAAGTTCTTGATCGGCGTCTCGAACGGCGCGTCGGTGACGGCACCGGCCTTGCCGAACTCGCCCCATGCACCCGGCGACTGCTGGTCGAGCGCCGCGAACACGCGGTTCACTGCGATCAGGCGCGCGCGCACTTGGTCCAACGTGTCGTAAGGCAGCGTCTTGCCCAGCCGCTCCGATAAAGCGCGCAGAATCGCCCAGTCTTCGCGGGCGTCGCCCGGCGGATAGGCCGCGCGCTGGCCGAGTTGCACCCGGCCCTCCATGTTTACGTAGATGCCCGGCTTCTCGGTATAAGCCGCGCCCGGCAGGATCACGTCGGCGCGATGTGCGCCGGCATCGCCGTGATGGCCGATATAGATCACGAAGGCCTTGCCGAGCTTGGATGTATCGATCTCGTCGGCGGCCAGCAGGAAGACGGCCTCGATCTCCCGGCCCTCCGCGCCGGCCAGGATGCCGGCGACATCGCGGCCGCCCTCGCCCGGCACCAGGCCGAGATCGAGGCCCCCGACCCGGCTCGCCGCCGTGTGCAGCACGGCAAAGCCGTTCCAGTCGTCGCGCACCGTGGCGAGGCTGCGCGCCAGCGCCAGCACCGCGGCGCCGTCCTCGCGGGCGAGCGCGCCCGGACCGACGATGACCAGCGGGTTCTTCGCAGCCTTCCACTTCTCGGCGAAGCTGCCCTTGCTCTCCGCGACATCGCGCAGCGTCGCGGGACCGGCGCCGAGTATCTCCAGCGGATAGGTGAGATCGACCGGCGCGCCAATGCTCGCGATCGCGCACTTGCCCGACAGGTAGCGCTTGCGGATGCGGGCGTTCAGCACCGGTGACTCGAGGCGCGGATTGCTGCCGACCAGCAGGATCGCATCGGCCTGGTCGATGCCGCGGATGCCGGCATTGAAGATGTAGCCGCCGCGGACGCCAGCCTCGAGCTTGCTGCCATCCTGGCGGCAATCGGCGTTGGGCGAGCCCAAGGCGGCCATCAGGTCCTTGAGCGCGACCATCGACTCGGCATCGCACTGGTCGCCGATGATGGCGCCGATCTTCTTGCCGTCCATGCCCTGGAGCTTCGCGGCGATGGTGCCGAACGCCTCGTCCCAAGTCGCTTCGACCAGCTTGCCGGCCTTCCGGACATAAGGCCGGTCGAGGCGCTGATAGCGCAGGCCGTCGATCGCGTGACGCGTCTTGTCGGAAATCCACTCCTCGTTCACGTCGTCGTTGATCCGCGGCAGGACGCGCATCACCACGTTGCCCCGGACGTCGACGCGGATCGCCGAGCCGAGGCCGTCGAACACGTCGACCGATTCGGTCTTGCGCATCTCCCACGGCCGGGCCTCGTAGGCGTAGGGCTTGGAGGTCAGCGCGCCGACCGGGCAGATGTCGACCAGGTTGCCCGAGAGCTCGGTGGTCAGCGCGTGCTTGACGTAGGTCGTGATCTCCATCTGCTCGCCGCGGCCCGTCGCGCCCAGCTCCTCGACGCCCGCCACCTCGGCAGCGAAGCGGACGCAGCGCGTGCACTGGATGCAGCGGTTCATCGAGGTCTTCACCAGTGGCCCGAGCTCCTTGTCGGGCACCGCGCGCTTGTTCTCGTGATAGCGGCTGCGGTCGAAGCCGTACGCCATCGCCTGGTCCTGCAGGTCGCACTCGCCGCCCTGATCGCAGATCGGGCAGTCGAGCGGATGGTTGATCAGCAGGAATTCCATCACGCCGTTGCGCGCCTTCTTCACGACGGCGGAGTTGGTGATGATCTCCTGCTTGTCGGCGACCGGCATGGCACAGCTCGCCTGCGGCTTGGGCGGTCCGGGCTTCACCTCGACCAAGCACATGCGGCAGTTGCCGGCGATCGACAGGCGCTCGTGGTAGCAGAAGCGCGGAATCTCGACGCCGGCGATCTCGCAGGCCTGCAGGATCGTGATGCCCGCGGGCACCTCGTGTTCCTTACCGTCGATCTTGACTATGGGCATCGGTCTGCTCGCCCCTACTCTGCCGCCAGCTTTTCGGTGCGCGCGCGGATGCGGCGCTCCATCTCCGGGCGGAAATGCCGGATCAGGCCCTGGATCGGCCATGCCGCCGCGTCGCCCAGCGCGCAGATGGTGTGGCCCTCGACCTGCTTCGTAACGTCGTGCAGCGCGTCGATCTCCTCGATGCGCGCGTTGCCCAGGACCATGCGTTCCATGACGCGCCACATCCAGCCGGTGCCCTCGCGGCACGGCGTGCACTGGCCGCAGCTTTCATGCTTGTAGAAATAGCTGAGCCGCGCGATCGCCTTGATCACGTCGGTCGACTTGTCCATCACGATGACCGCCGCCGTGCCGAGGCCCGACTGCTGGTCCTTCAGCGAGTCGAAATCCATCAGGACGGTGTCGCAGATCGACTTGGGCAGCAGCGGCACCGAGGCGCCGCCCGGGATCACCGCCAGGAGATTGTCCCAGCCGCCGCGCACGCCGCCGGCATGCTTCTCGATCAGTTCCCTGAGCGGGATGCCCATCTCTTCCTCGACGTTGCACGGCTTGTTCACGTGCCCCGAGATGCAGAAAAGCTTGGTGCCGGTGTTGTTCGGGCGGCCGATGCCCGCGAACCATGCCGCGCCACGGCGCAGGATGGTCGGTGCGACGGCGATCGATTCGACGTTGTTCACGGTCGACGGGCAGCCATAGAGGCCCGCGCCGGCCGGGAACGGTGGCTTCAGCCGCGGCATGCCCTTCTTCCCCTCGAGGCTCTCGAGCAGCGCGGTCTCCTCGCCGCAGATATAGGCGCCGGCGCCGCGATGGACGTAGATGTCGAACTTCCAGCCCGAGCCGCAGGCATTCTCTCCGAGCAGACCGGCCGCGTAGGCTTCCTTGATCGCCTCGTTCAGATGCACCGCCTCGTTGTAGAACTCACCGCGCACGTAGATGTAGGCCGCATGCGCGCGCATGGCGAAGCCCGCGACCAGGCAACCCTCGACCAGCAGATGCGGATCGTGACGCATGATGTCGCGATCCTTGCAGGTGCCGGGCTCCGACTCGTCGGCGTTGACCACGAGATAGTGCGGCCGGTCGCCGACCTGCTTGGGCATGAACGACCACTTCAGGCCGGTCGGAAAGCCCGCGCCGCCGCGGCCGCGCAGGCCGGACTTCTTCATCTCCTCGACGATGGCGTCGGGCCCCTTGTCGAGGATCGCCTTGGTGTTGTCCCAGGCGCCGCGGGCGCGCGCGCCCTCCAGCCGCCAGTCATGGAAGCCGTAGAGGTTGGTGAAGATGCGATCCTTGTCGGCGAGCATTGCTGTCACTCACCCTTCAGCGTGGTCGGGCCGCCCTCGGGCGCCGAGGTCTGGCGGTTCACTTGCGGGCCGGGCTTGGGCGTCTCGCCGCGGCGGAAGGCATCGAGCACGCGCTTGATCGAAGTGGCGTCGAGGTCCTCGTAGAAATCGTCGTTGATCTGCACCACTGGCGCGTTCACGCAGGCGCCGAGGCACTCGACCTCCTGCACGCTGAACGTCGTGCCGTCGGCCGCTTCCTGGCAGGCCTTCATCACCGCCTCGGAGCCGCGCAGCCAGCACGGCGTCGTGGTGCAGACCTGCAGCAGGTACCTGCCCTTCGGCTTGAGGTGGAACATCGTATAGAAGGTCGCGATCTCATAGACGCGGATCGGCGCCATCTGGAGAATGCGCGCGACCTCGTCCATTGCCGCGCGCGGCAGCCACCCCTGCTGGCGCTGCGCCAGATCGAGCACGCCGATCACGGCGCTCGCCTGGCGGCCTGGCGGATAGTTCGCGATCACCTCGTTCACCTTCGCCATGTACTCCGGCGTGAAGGAAAACGAGTCGACCTTCGGCACGTCCTGCGGATCGGCGGTGATCATCGCCACGATAATCGTCTCCTAGCGGTCGATCTCGCCGAACACGATGTCGAGCGAGCCGATATTGGCCGACATGTCGGCCAACTGGTGTCCCTTTGTCATCATGTGGAGCGCCTGCAGGTGCGGGAAACCCGGGGCGCGGATCTTGCAGCGATAGGGCTTGTTGGTGCCGTCGGACACGAGATAGACGCCGAACTCGCCCTTGGGCGCCTCGGTCGCGGTGTAGGTCTCGCCGGCAGGCACCTTGTAGCCTTCGGTGTAGAGCTTGAAGTGATGGATCAGCGCCTCCATCGAGGCCTTCATCTCGGCACGCCGAGGCGGCGCGATCTTGCGGTCGTCGACGCGCACCGGGCCCTTTACGGTGCGCAGCGCCTTCACGCACTGCTCCATGATGCGGGCCGACTGGCGCATCTCCTCGACGCGCACCAGATAGCGCGCGAAGCAGTCGCCGGTCTTGCCGACCGGGATGTCGAAGTCCATGCGGTCGTAGACGTCGTACGGCTGCGACTTGCGCAGGTCCCACGGCAAGCCCGAGGCGCGGATCATCGGCCCCGAGAATCCCCAGTCGATGGCTTGCTCCGGCGTGCAGACGCCGATATCGACCGTCCGCATGCGGAAGATGCGGTTGTCGTTCAGCAGGTCCTCGATGTCCTTGATGAATGGGTAGAACTGCTTGATCCATTCATCCATCGAATCGAGCATGCCGTCCGGCAGGTCCTGCTGGACGCCGCCCGGCCGGAAGTAGGCTGCGTGCATGCGCGAGCCCGACACCGCCTCGTAATACTCCATCAGCAGCTCGCGCTGCTCGAAGCCCCACAGCGGCGGCGTGAGCGCGCCGACGTCCATCGCGAACGTCGTGACGTTCAGCAGGTGATTGAGGATGCGCGTGATCTCGGCGAACAGCACGCGGATGTACTGGCCGCGCTCGGGCGCGGTGATGCCGAGCAGCTTCTCGGTCGCCAGGGCGAAGGTGTGCTCCTGGTTCATCGGCGAGACGTAGTCGAGCCGGTCGAAGTACGGCACCGCCTGCAGGTAGGTCTTGTACTCGATCAGCTTTTCGGTGCCGCGATGCAGCAGGCCGATATGCGGGTCGCAACGCTCGACGATTTCACCGTCCATCTCGACGACCAGGCGCAACACGCCGTGGGCCGCCGGGTGCTGCGGCCCGAAGTTCATCGTCAGGGTTTTGATCTCTACGTCGGCCATGTCAGCCCTTCGGTGGCGCTGGAGGTGCCGCTGGCGGCGCGGTGCTCGCCTTCTCGTCGCCGGGCAGCACGTAGCGCGCGCCCTCCCACGGGGAGAGGAAGTCGAAGCGGCGGAATTCCTGCTGCAGCTTGACCGGGCGGTTGACCACCCTCTTCTGCTCGTCGTCCCACCACACCTCGACGAAGCCGGTGAGCGGAAAGTCCTTGCGCAGTGGATGGCCCTCGAAGCCGTAGTCGGTGAGGATGCGCCGCAGGTCGGGATGATCGGCGAACCACACGCCATAGAGATCGTAGGTCTCGCGCTCGAACCAGCTCGCTGCGCTGAAGATCGACGCGGCCGACGGCACGGGCGTGTTCTCGTCGGTCTGCACCTTCACGCGGACGCGCTGATTGTTCTTGAGGCTGAGCAGGTTGTAGACGACGTCGAATCGCTTGGCCCGATCGGGCCAGTCGACGCCGCAAATATCGACCAGCTGCTTGAACAGGCACTTCGGATCGTCGCGCAGGAAGGTCAGCAGCGCGATCAGCTTGTCCGGGCTCGTCTCGAGCATGAGCTCGCCGAGACGCACGGACGAGACAGCGCCGGTCGCCTGCGCGATATGGTTGCCGAGTTCTTCCATCAGCGCACCAGCGTCCCGGTGCGCCGGATCTTCTTCTGCAGCTGAAGGATGCCGTAGAGCAGCGCCTCGGCAGTCGGCGGGCAGCCGGGTACATAGATGTCGACCGGCACGATACGGTCACACCCGCGCACCACCGAATAGCTGTAGTGGTAGTAGCCGCCGCCGTTGGCGCAGGAGCCCATCGAGATCACGTAGCGGGGCTCGGCCATCTGGTCGTAGACCTTGCGCAGCGCGGGGGCCATCTTGTTGGTGAGCGTGCCGGCCACGATCATTACGTCTGCCGAGCGCGGGCTCGGCATCGGCGCAAAGCCGAACCGGTCCAGATCGTAGCGGCTCATCCAGGCATGGATCATCTCGACACCGCAGCAGGCCAGACCGAAGGTCAGGCCCCACAGCGACCCGGTGCGGGCCCAGGTGACCAGCTTGTCGAGCTGAGCGACGACAAAGCCCTTGTCGGCAAGCTCGTCGGACAGCGCGCGAGAGAGGGCCGCCTCTGCGTTCGGTGCGGTCTTTGGCCCTCGAGCGTCGATTACTCCCATTCCAGCGCTCCCTTGCGCCATTCGTAGATGAAGCCGACGGTCAGCACGGCGAGGAACAGCATCATCGACCAGAAGCCGAACAATCCGATGTCCCCCAAGGCGGCCGCCCACGGGAACAGGAACGCGACCTCGAGGTCGAAGATGATGAACAGGATCGCCACAAGATAGAAACGCACGTCGAACTGCCCTCGGGCGTCATCGAAGGGCGCAAAGCCGCACTCGAAGGGCGACAGTTTGTCCGAGTTCGGATTCTGGCGGGCGATCAGGTAGGAGCCGCCGATCATGGCGCAGCACAGGCCCAAGGCGAGACCGAGGAAGATCAAAATCGGAAGGTATTCCTTCAGAAGAGCTTCCATCGTCACTCCTTCGCCCCGTTTGGGCTTGCCAGCTTTTGGGGCTGGCGCGAGCGACGGGACTCGAACCCGCGACCTCCGGCGTGACAGGCCGGCGTTCTAACCAACTGAACTACGCCCGCTTAAAGCCCAAACGGCGCGCGGAGAGATAAAGGACCCCCTATATGGTGTCAAGCTTACCGCACCCGCGAGACCGTGTGTAAGTACCGGAATTTCCAGCGGAATTTCCGCGTGCAGTATGATGCGTTCGCGAAGTGCAGAAGGCCGTGCGTTTGCAGCGGCCGAGGGCGCGAAGCGTGCTGCCAGACTTCCCCTGCCCGATTTCCCCCAACTCCCACGCGCGTGGGAAACGGAAAACGTTGGCCCGCTTGGCTTTCAGGCGATTCTTCCCACTTTCCTACCACCCCCCTTCGCATGTTCACGTGAAGCAGGATGGTGGGCGATGACGGGATCGAACCGCCGACCTGTCCCGTGTAAAGGGAATGCTCTACCGCTGAGCTAATCGCCCGCCGACGTTGGTATCATCTCTCTCATCCTGAGCGAAGCGAAGGATCCTGCGGCGGCGCTTCAGGATGACAAAAGCTAGTTGATCGCGTCCTTCAAGGCCTTGCTCGCCTTGAAGCGCGGCACGATCGAGGCCGGGATCTTGATCTTCTCACCGGTCTGGGGATTGCGGCCCTCGGAGGCCTTGCGCTTGGAGACCTGGAAGGTGCCGAAGCCGACCAGCAGGACCTTCTCCTTCTTCTTCAGCGACTTGGTGATCAGCGACAGGATCGCATCCACCGCATTCTGCGCGTCGGTCTTGGAGAGATTGGTCGACGCGGCCACGGCAGAAACCAAATCGTGCTTGTTCACCAGCGATCCCCTGCAAAATCCGGCAGCTTCGAGTGTACGGGCGGCGCCAAAAGGGCGTCAACGTTGAATACCACATTTTGCGTATCCGAGCCCGCGTGGACCGCACAAATTGTGTTCAAAACAAAGAAGCCCCGGATTGCTCCGGGGCTCCCTGCGTTCGATTTCGGACCCTCTAGTGGGCGCGGACCTCGGCCGGCTGCTCGGCCGGCTTGGCCGGCACCGCCTCGAGGTCGTTCGGCCATTCGACCGCGGTCAGCGGCTTCACAAGCGCGCGCGCCAGCACCTCGTCGACCGTCGAGACCGGCACGATCTCCAGGCCCTTTTTTACGTTGTCCGGGATCTCCGGCAGATCGCGCTCATTCTCCTTCGGGATGAGCACGGTCTTGAGACCGCCGCGCAGCGCCGCCAGCAACTTCTCCTTGAGGCCGCCGATCGGCAGGACCCGGCCGCGCAGGCTGATTTCGCCCGTCATGGCCACTTCCTTGCGGACGGGGTTGCCGGTCAGCGCCGATACGATCGACGTGATCATCGCCACGCCGGCTGAAGGACCGTCCTTTGGCGTCGCGCCTTCCGGCACGTGGACATGGATATCGCGCTTCTCGAAGATGTTGTGCTTGATGCCGAACGCCGCTGCCCGCGAGCGGACATAGGCATTGGCTGCCTGCACCGACTCCTGCATCACGTCACCCAGCTTGCCGGTGACGCTGACACGCCCGCGGCCCGGAACCAGCACGGCCTCGACCTGCAGCAGCTCGCCGCCGACCTCGGTCCATGCAAGACCCGTGGTGATGCCCACCAGGTCCTCGAGCTCCGCCTCGCCGTAGCGGAAGCGCCGGACGCCGGCGTACTTGTCGAGGTTCTTGGCGCTGATCTTCACCTTGGAGGTCCCCTTCATGAGGATCTCCTTCACACCCTTGCGCGCCAGGTTCGCGATCTCGCGTTCGAGATTGCGGACACCGGCCTCGCGCGTGTAGTAGCGCACCAGATCGCGCACCGCGTCGTCGGTGATGTCGACCTCGCCCTCCTTCAGCCCGTTCGCCTCGATCTGCTTGGGGATCAGGTGCTTGCGGGCGATGGCGATCTTCTCGTCCTCGGTGTAGCCGGCGAGCCGAATGATCTCCATGCGGTCCATCAGCGGCTGCGCCATGCGCAGCGAGTTGGCCGTGGTGATGAACATCACGTTCGACAGGTCGTAGTCGACCTCGAGGTAATGATCGTTGAAGCTCGCATTCTGCTCGGGATCGAGCACCTCGAGCAGAGCCGACGAGGGATCGCCGCGGAAGTCCGCGCCGAGCTTGTCGATCTCGTCAAGCAGGAACAGCGGGTTCGACGACTTCGCCTTCTTCATCGACTGGATGACCTTGCCCGGCAGCGAGCCGATGTAGGTCCGGCGATGGCCGCGGATCTCGGCCTCGTCCCGCACGCCGCCCAGCGACATGCGCACGAAGTTGCGGCCGGTCGCCTTGGCGATCGACTTTCCGAGCGAGGTCTTGCCGACGCCCGGAGGACCGACCAGGCACAGGATCGGGCCCTTCATCTTGTCGACGCGCTGCTGGACCGCGAGGTACTCGAGGATGCGCTCCTTCACCTTCTCCAAGCCGTGGTGATCGGCGTTGAGCACGTCCTCGGCGTACTTGAGGTCCTTGATGATCTTGGTCGGCTTGCGCCACGGAATCGACAGCAGCCAGTCGAGGTAGTTGCGCACCACGGTCGCTTCGGCCGACATCGGGCTCATCGTGCGCAGCTTCTTCAGCTCCGCATTGGCCTTCTCCCGCGCTTCCTTGGAGAGCCGCGTCTTCTTGATGCGCTTCTCCAGCTCGGAAATCTCGTCGCGACCGTCCTCGGTCTCGCCAAGCTCCTTCTGGATCGCCTTCATCTGCTCGTTGAGATAGTACTCGCGCTGCGTCTTCTCCATCTGGCGCTTCACGCGGTTGCGGATTTTCTTCTCGACCTGCAGGACGCCGATCTCGCCTTCCATCAGGCCGAGGATGCGCTCCAGCCGCTTCGACACCGAGTCGAGCTCGAGCAGCTGCTGCTTGTCGGCAACCTTGAGCGCCAGGTGCGCGGAAATGGTGTCGGCGAGCTTGGCCGGCTCCTCGATCTTGTTGATCGAGACGACCACCTCGGGCGGTACCTTCTTGTTGAGCTTCACGTAGTTCTCGAATTCCGAGACCACGGTTCGCGCGGCGGCCTGCAGCTCGGCGGGATCGCCTGGCTGCTCTTCCATCTCGACGGCACGCGCCTCGAAGAATTCGGCCTTGTCGGTGTAGCCCGCGATGCGCACGCGCTTGCCGCCCTCGACCAGCACCTTCACGGTGTCGTCCGGCAGCTTCAGGAGCTGCAGCACGGTGCCGAGCGTGCCGATGTTGTAGATGTCGTCCGGACCGGGATCGTCCTGGGTCGCGTTCTTCTGGGCGATCAGCAGGATCTGCTTGTCGTCCTTCATCACCTCTTCGAGCGCCTTCACGCTCTTCTCGCGGCCGACGAAGAGCGGAACGATCATGCCGGGAAACACGACGATGTCGCGCAGCGGCAGGACGGGGTAGACAGTTCCTTGGGTGGGGGCGTTCATGATGCCTCGCAAACTACACTGTTAGAGCTGTCGCGCACTGCAGCCGTGGCCCCTCAAGAGGCGACCCGCGGCGTATAGCCACGCTCACTCACCTAAAGAGATTGGCCCGAACGGGTTGCCATTCAAGACCGTGTGTCGGAATGCCGGCAGCCCTGCCGCCGGCCGTGCAAATGCTAGGCCGGCGCGGCCGCGATGCCTTCCTTGCGCTCCCCATGCACGTAAAGCGGCTGGGCCCGGCCTTCGATGACTTCGCGGTTGATGACCACCTCGTCGACACCATCGAGCGACGGCAGGTCGTACATGGTGTCCAACAGCACGGTCTCCATGATCGACCGCAGGCCGCGCGCGCCGGTCTTGCGCAGGATCGCCTTCTGGGCGACCGCGCGCAGCGCGTCGTCGGAGAACTTCAGCTTGACGTTCTCCATGTCGAACAGCCGCTGGTACTGCTTCAGCAGCGCGTTCTTCGGCCGCGTCAGGATTTCGATCAACGCACTCTCGTCGAGGTCCTCGAGCGTGGCGACCACCGGCAGGCGGCCGACGAACTCGGGGATCAGGCCGTAGCGAAGCAGGTCCTCAGGCTCTAGGTCGCGCAGGATCTCGCCCGTGCGCCGGTCTTCCGGACCGCGCACTTCGGCGCCGAAGCCGATCGACGTGCCCTGGCGCCGCATCGAGATGATCTTGTCGAGGCCGGAGAAGGCACCGCCGCAGATGAACAGGATGTTGGTCGTGTCGACCTGGAGGAACTCCTGCTGCGGATGCTTGCGACCGCCCTGCGGCGGAACGCTGGCAACCGTACCTTCCATGATCTTGAGCAGCGCCTGCTGGACGCCCTCGCCCGACACGTCGCGCGTGATCGAAGGGTTGTCCGACTTGCGGCTGATCTTGTCGACCTCGTCGATGTAGACGATGCCCCGCTGCGCACGCTCGACATTGTAGTCCGCCGACTGCAGCAGCTTCAGGATGATGTTCTCGACGTCTTCGCCGACGTAGCCCGCTTCGGTGAGCGTCGTCGCATCGGCCATCGTGAAGGGCACGTCCAGCATGCGCGCCAGGGTCTGGGCGAGCAGGGTCTTGCCGCAGCCGGTCGGGCCGATCAGCAAGATGTTGGACTTGGCGATCTCGACGTCGTTCGCCTTTCCGCCGTGGCTGAGCCGCTTGTAATGATTGTGCACTGCGACGGCGAGGATACGCTTCGCCTGGTCCTGGCCGATCACATAGTCGTCGAGGATCTGGCGGATCTCCTTGGGCGACGGCACGCCGTCCTTGGATTTCACCAGGGTGGTCTTGCTCTCCTCGCGGATGATGTCCATGCAGAGCTCGACGCATTCATCGCAGATGAAGACGGTCGGGCCGGCAATGAGCTTCCGCACCTCATGCTGGCTCTTGCCGCAGAAGCTGCAATAGAGGGTATTGCGGGAGTCGCCCCCAGATTTGGCGGCTGGCATGTTCTTAACGCACCTCCGCTTGGGCCGCTCGCGAGGCCGCGAGCACACACCCAAGACAAGTAAAACACCCGTCTAGGACCGCGACAACCTCAAAATATTGTGTATCGCGGTACAAACGGCAAACAATTGGTCGCAGCGAGAGCCTTAGGACGCCGCGGCCTGGATGGTCGGAACCGGCCGGTTTTCGAGCACCTCGTCGATCAGGCCGAATTCCTTGGCTTCCTCGGGCGAGAAGAACTTGTCGCGCTCCATCGCCCGCTCGATCTCGTCGATCGTCCGGCCCGTGTGCTTAACGTACATCTGGTTCAGACGTGCCCGGGTCAGAAGGATTTCACGGGCGTGAATCTCGATGTCCGTCGCCTGGCCCTGCGCGCCGCCGGACGGCTGGTGGATCATGATGCGGGAATTGGGCAGCGAGAATCGCTTGCCCTTCTGACCGGCCATCAGCAGCAGCGAGCCGGCCGACGCGGCCTGGCCGAACACCAGGGTCGAGATGTTCGGGCGGATGTATTGCATCGTGTCGTAGACGGCGAGGCCCGAGGTCACCACGCCGCCCGGCGAGTTGATATAGAAAGAGATATCCTTGGTCGGGTTCTCCGACTCGAGATAGAGCAGCTGGGCGCACAGCACGCCCGCTACGTTGTCCTCGATCGGGCCGTTCAGGAAGACAATGCGTTCCTTGAGCAGCCTCGACCAGATGTCATAGCCGCGTTCACCGCGCGCCGACTGCTCCACCACCATCGGCACGTAGTAATTGTTGTAGACCTCAAGCGGATCGCGGTCGCGCATCATCGCGGAGTCCCCAGTTTGTGACTTTCCTGTAGGAAAAGTGGCAGCGCCGACGGCCCTGTTCAAGGCCGCCGGGTCGTAATCAATTCGCAGACGGAGTCTGCTCTGCGGGCTTTTCTTCTTCGTCGGTGTCCGCCTTGCGGGCAGCCTCGAGCAGTTCCTCCGGCGTAACCGACTTGTCGGTCACTTTGGACAGCTCCAGGATGAAGTCGACGGTCTTCTCCTCGAAGATCGGCGCGCGCATCTGCTCCTTGAGCTGTTCGTTCTTGGAGTAGAACTCGAGCACCTGGCGCTCCTGGCCCGGGTAGCGCATCGCCTCGCGCATGATCGCCTGGTTGAGTTCCTCGGGCGTCACGTCGATGTTGTTGGAGCGGCCGACATCGGCCAGCAGCAGACCGAGCCGCACGCGCCGTTCGGCGATCGCGCGATACTCCGCCTTGGCCTTCTCTTCGTCCTCGATCTTCTCGCCGTTCTTCTTCGCGTCCTCGATGCGCTGCCAGATCGCCCCGAACTCGCCCTCGACCAGGCCTTCCGGCACCGGGAACTTGTAGGTGTCGGCGAGCTTATCGAGCAGCTCGCGCTTGATCATGCCGCGCGAGATCTGCGTGTATTCCTGGCCGATGCGGTCGGAGACGGCCTTTTTCATCGCCTCGAGATTCTCGAAGTTGTTCTTTTTCGCCAGCTCGTCGTCGATCGGCTGGTCGACGAACTCGCGGATCTCCTTGACCGTGCACTTGAAGACCGCGTCCTTGCCGGCAAGCTCGGTATTGCCGTAGTCGGCCGGGAACGTGATCTTCACGTCGATCGGCTTGCCGACTTCGGCGCCGACCAGCTGGTCCTCGAAGCCCGGGATGAACGAGCCCGAGCCCAGCTCGAGCACATAGTCCTCGGCCTTGCCGCCCGGGAATTCCACGCCGTCGACCGAACCTACGAAGTCGAGCTTGAGCGCATCGCCCTTCTGCGCCGGACGCGGCGGATCGACGGGCTTTTGCTCCCGATTGGCCTTGGCGATGCGCTCCAGCGCCTCGTCCACACTCTTGTCCGGTACAGTCGTCTTCAGGCGCTCGAGCTCGATACCCGAGAAGTCGAGTTGGCCGATCTCCGGCAGGACCTCGAGCGCAACCTCGAACTCGACGTCCTTGCCCTCGGCGAACTCGCTCTTGAGCTCGACCCGCGGCTGCAGCGCGGGCTTCAGCCCGCGATCGTCGATCGCCTTCGCCGTGCCCTGGTTGACGGCCTGCTCCAGCGCCTCGCCCAGCAGGGCCTGCCCGTACTGCTTCTTGAGCAAGCCGGCCGGCACCTTGCCCGGGCGGAAGCCCGGCATCGAGGCAGTGCGGGCCATCTCGGCGACCCGCTCGTCGACCTTGGCGGTGAGGTCCTGGGCCGGAATGACGATCTTGAATTGCCGCTTCAGCCCGTCGGCTGCGAGTTCCGTCACTTGCATTGCTTCACGTCCATCTGTTCCGTCTGGTGCGGGCGAAGGGACTTGAACCCCCACGCCTTGCGGCACGAGATCCTAAGTCTCGCGTGTCTACCAATTCCACCACGCCCGCCCGCCGGTCCTGCTGAGGGCTGAATGGGCGCGCTGTCTAGCCCGGGCCTGCGAAGCGGTCAATTCATCGCTGCAACAAGGGCTTCCGGCAGGTATCCGATCAGGTCTTCGGCGATCAAACCGGGCTTGCCGAAGCGGTACCCGCACTCGCCGTGGATCCAGGCCGCCGCCGCACCGGCCGTCAACGGCGGGAGTCCCTGGGTCATCAGGCCGGCAGCGATCCCGGCCAGTACGTCGCCCGATCCCGCCGTCGCCAGCGAGGCCGGTGCGTGGACATTGATGACGGCCCGGCCGTCGGGTGCGGCGATGACCGTATCGGCGCCCTTCAGCAGGACTGTTGCCCCGCTCCGCCGTGCGGCCGTCCGCACGCGCTCCACCTTGCCGCCACTGGCTGCCAGATCGGGGAAAAGGCGGCGGAACTCTCCTTCATGGGGCGTGAGCAAAACCGGTCCGGCGATGGCCCCGAACAAGCGGGCCGGGTCGCCGGCGAAAGCCGTGACCGCGTCGGCATCCAGCACGAGGGCACGTCGCGCCGCCAGCGTCGCCAAGACCGCGTCGCGAGTACGGTCGTTCAACCCCGAACCAGGCCCGATCAGGAACGCATTGCGGCGCCGATCCTCGATCAGCCGATCGATGGTGCTGGTATTGACCAGATTGCCCGGTTCGGCCGCCCGGTAGATTCCGGCAGTTGCTTCGGTCGAGGCGATGGTGACGAGGCCGGCCCCTGCCCGTCGCGCCGCCAGCGCCGCCAAACGCGTCGCGCCCGTCGCCGTATCGCCGCCCAGGATCGTGAGATGGCCGCGCATGTACTTGTTGTCGCCTGCATCGTCTCGCCGGAGCGCTCCCGACCAGAGGCCCGGCGCGTTGCGCCAGAGCTGCGGCTGGATGGCGTCGAGCGCAGACGGCGGGATGCCGATGTCCACGACCCGCAGCACGCCGCAGCAGCGCAGTCCCTCCAGCGAATAGTGGCCGGGCTTGCCGCGGAAGAACGTCACCGTCTCTTCGGCACGTGGCGCCACACCCATGATCTCCCCGGTGTCGCCGTGCAGGCCGCTCGGCACGTCGACCGCGACCACCGACAGCCGGTCGCCCATCATCCGCTGGATCAGTTCGGCCGCGATGCCTTCGATCGGCCGCGTCAGACCGGCGCCGAACAGGGCATCGATCACCAGCGGCCGGTTGTCGAGAAGGGCGAGCGATGGCGCGACGACCGCACCTGTCCACAGGCTTGCGGCCCACGCCGCATCGCCGCGCAAGCCGCCTGCACCCCTCAGCAGGGCCAGCGTCACCGGCCATCCACGATCCGCCAGATGGCGCGCCGCGACGAAGCCGTCACCGCCATTGTTGCCGGGCCCGCACAGGACCACGACCGCCTGCTTCGGGTAGCGCGTGCCGATTGCATCGGCGACGGCCCGGCCGGCCGCCTCCATGAGAACGCTGCCTGCCGTGCCACCAGCCATCGCGGCGGCATCGGCTGCGCCCATTTGTGCACAGGTGAGCAGCGCCAGGTCGGATCGGGGAATCAACTCGTCAGTCATGAGCGGAGGGATTGGGGCGGCCGACCGGATTTGAACCGGCGACATCCAGAATCACAATCTGGCGCTCTAACCAACTGAGCTACGGCCGCCATCGTGGGTAGGCTCCCGACGAAGCGCGCCTTCCTACGCTCCGCGGCTGGAAGCGTCAAGAAACGGGGTATCAAGAACCGGGCGTCGGCGGCAGCAGCCGGTCAATCGCACGGATCCACACCGTGCAGGCTTCCTCGAACGACAGGCCGGCGGCCTCGCGCATGCGCGCCCAGCTCTCGAAGTCGGTCAGCGCCTCGATGGCGATCAGGGTCCGCCGGCGCTCGACCTGGCTCACGCTGTCGAGCTCGGGCCGGTACATCAGCAGGATCCTGGCCATGATCGCCTCGCGCACGCGGCGAATGCGCAGCCGAAGCTCCTCCGAGACCTGCTGGTTCAGCACCAGGGCGCGCCACAGCGGCAGCCAGTCCTCGCAAGTCCGCGCGCGCGTCTCGACCTGGGTGCGGATCCGCGTGTCACGGTCGGCGGTGGCGTTGCGGATCACCGCCTGCGTGTTGGCCTGGGCGAAGGCATAGTCGGCAGCGGCAAGGCTGAGCGACAGCAGGTCCGGGAAGCGCTCGAACAGCGAGCGCACCGAGTAGCCGGCGCGCTCGGCAATCTGGGCCGCCGTCGGCGGACGCGGGTTCTGGCGCAGCAATGCCAGGTAGGCTTCGATGATGTACTGCCTGGTGCGCTCGCTGCGCAAACGCCGGCCATCGACCAGGCTCTTGCTCTCCCCCACCATGCGGCTACGCGGATGGCGTCGGCGGCAAAAGCCGGTCGATCGTCCGCATCCACACCTCGCGGGCCTCCTCGATCGTCAGGCCGTAATTTTCGCGCATGCGTCCCCAGCTTTCGAAATCGGTCAGCGCCTCGAGTGCGATCAGAGTGTAGCGCCTGAGCGGCTCGGCGAGCGTCGACAGCTCGGGCTGGTACATCAGCTCGAGCCGCCGAAAGATCAGTTCGCGCGCGAGCCGGACACGCGACCTGAGCTCGTCCGAATCGCCCTGGTTGGCGTTGAGAGCCCGCCACATCGGCAGCCATGCTTCGCAGGTGCGGGCCCGCGTCTCGACCTGGGAGCGAATTCGCGTGCTCCGGTCGCCGTCGAGGTCGCGCAACTCGGCGTCGGCGGTGCTCTTGGCAAAGGCGTAGTCGGTCGCGGCGATGCGCAGCGACATCAGGTCGGGAAACCGCTCGAACACCGAGCGCACCGAGTAGCCCGCCCGTTCCGCAATCTGTGCCGAGGTCGGAACCTGGGAACTGTCGCGCAGCAGCGACAGATAAGCCTCGATGATCAGGTGCCTCGTCCGCTCGCTCCGCAGGCGGCGCCCATCGACGGCGGGAGCCGAGGTCACACTCACCGTCAGGCCGGCGTCTGCGGCAGCAGGCGGTCGATCGCCTTCACCCAGACGGCGCATGCCTCCTCGAACGACAGGCCGTAGAGCTCGCGCATGCGGGCCCAGCTCTCGAAGTCGAGCAGCGCTTCGAGCGCCAGCATGATCTTCTTGCGCACCGCGTCCGACACCAGCGACAGCTCGGGCCGGAACATCATCTCCATGCGCATCACGATCAGCTGGCGGATCATGCCGATGCGCTGCTGCAGGTCGGGGGCTCCGCTGAGGTCCGCCGACAGCACGCGCCACAGCGGCAGCCAGCGCTCGCAGCCGCTGCCGCGCTGGTTGACCTGGCTCTTGATGCGGGTCAGGCGATCGGCATCGAGGTCGCGCAACGCCGCGTTGGCGCGAGCTTCGGCGATCGCATAGTCGGTGACCGCGACGCGAAGGGCGGTGAGGTCGGGGAAGCGCTCGAAGATCGACCGCACCGAATAGCCCGCGCGCTCGGCGATCTGCGCGGCGGTCGGCATGTGGCCGGTCTCACGGACCAGTGCGATGTAGGCCTCGATGATCAGGCGCCGGGTGCGCTCGCTGCGCAGGCGTCGGCCGTCGACGCGCGCGTCGCGCCCCTCGCCCCGCGCCGGCGCGCCGCCGTCGCCCGATTGGACTGCATCCGTCATGGTCACGCCGCCGCGCTGGCCGGGACCGCCACCGGCGTCGGCGGCAGCAGGCGGTCGATCGCGTGGATCCAGACCTCGCATGCCTCGTCGAAGGACAATCCGTGCTGCTCGCGCATGCGCGCCCAGCTCTCCATATCGGTGAGAGCCTCGAGCGCGATCAGCAGTTGGCGCCGCTCCTGTTCCGGCAAGGTCGAGAGCTCGGCCCGGTACATCAGCTCCATGCGAACGATGGTCGTCTCGCGACCGCGCGCGACGCGCTGCTTGAGCGCACCGGTCTCGTCCTGATCAGCGAACTGCAGCAGCACCCGCCACAGCGCGATGCCGCGTTCGCAGGTGTGCGCACGCGTCGTGACCTGCGAGCGCAGGCGCGTCTGGCGATCGCCGTCGGCGCCGCGCGGCGGCGCGAGCGCCAGCGCCTGCGCGAGGCTGTAGTCGGTGGCGGCGACCCGCAATGCGTTGAGGTCGGGGAAGCGCTCGAAGATCGAGCGCACCGAGTACCCTGCCCGTTCGGCGATCTGCACGGCCGTCGGCATCTGCGGATTCTCGCGCAGAAGGGACAGGAACGCCTCGATGATCAGCTGCTTGGTCCGTTCGCTTCGCAGCCGACGTCCATCGATTCGAGGCGGCTTGATGGGAGGTACGTCTGGCAAGTCTCTATTCACTCAGCCGTCGGAAGTGAACCCGACGGGATCGATAAGGTTGCGGTTACGCTGCTGATAGATGCCAAAGATAATGGCAATCGCAATGCAGTAATATGCCGCAAGTCGAGGTCGGCGTCGCCTATTTTCGCGAAGTATTTCGCTGAAAGCATGAAAATTTCACTGCATGATCCTTGTCACCGGCGAAAATGGCGGCCCAGCCGAGCGATCGCCGTGTCCAGAGTCTCATCGTGCTTGCAGAAGCAAAATCGGGCGAAATGCCGGGGGGCGACGGCCGGGTCGTCGTAGAACGCGCTGACGGGTACGGCGGTCACCCCGGCTTCGACCGTGATGTGGCGGCAGAAATCCTCATCGGTGCCGTTGAAGCCCAGTGGTCGGAAATCGGTAGTGACGAAGTAAGTGCCATGTGCCGGCAGGACCTCGAAGCCGATCTCGGCCAGCGCGTTCGCCAGCTTGTCGCGCTTGCGCTGCATGTCGCCGGCCAGGCTCGAGTAATAATTGTCATCGAGCCGCAACCCGGTCGCCGTGCCCCACTGCAAATTGGGCGGCGTCGTGAAGGTCATGAACTGATGAGTCTTGGCGATGGACTTCATCATGTCCGGCGGCGCCGTCACGTAACCGACCTTCCAGCCGGTCACGCTGAAGCTCTTGCCGGCCGAGCCGATGCGGGCGGTGCGCTCGCGCATGCCCGGCAGGGTCATGATCGACCGGTGCTTCTTGGCGTCGAAGATGATGTGCTCGTAGACCTCGTCGCACACCGCATAGGTGTCGTGCTTCAGGCACAGCGCGGCGATGAAGTCCAGTTCCTCGCGGTCGAACACTTTCGAGCACGGGTTCATGGGCGTGTTGAACAGGATGAGCTTGGTGCGGTCGCTGAACGCGGCCGCCAGCGCCGCCCGGGGCAGGCTCCAGGTCGGCGGCTCGAGGCGCACCAGCTTCGGGATGCCCCCTGCCCTGCGCACGATCGGCAGGTAGGAATCATAGAGCGGCTCGATCAGCACGACCTCGTCGCCGGGTTCGATCAGGCCGAACAGGCAGTCGGCCAGCGCCTCGGTAGCCCCCGACGTTACGAGCACCTCGCTCTGCCAGTCGATGTCGAGGCCCTGGAAGCGCTTGCCATGCTCGGCCACCGCCTGGCGCAGCTCCGGCAGGCCCATCATCGGTGGGTACTGGTTGTGGCCGTTCATCAGATAGTCGGCCGCCGCCTTCCTCACGGCCTCTGGTCCCTTGTCGTCCGGGAACCCCTGGCCGAGATTGACCGACTGGTGCTGGCGGGCGAGCGCCGACATCACCTCGAACACGGTGGTGCCGAGGCCGGACATCAGCGAATTGGCGGGCTTCATCGCGAGATACTCGTCGTGGTTCTTCTTTGGGCAAAAATTCGCTCAGTCTTTAATCAAGGTGCCGTTTAGATCGGCACGACCTCCGCAATTTCCGCCTTCAGTACTGTGGAAATTGTTGGCATGAAAGATGCTGCCTAGGGGCACGTACGGGCCTCGTCAGATGTGGCGCCGGCGTCGGCGCGTGGAGTTGGCTCAGCAAATGAAGAAGATCGAAGCGATCATCAAGCCCTTCAAACTGGACGAGGTCAAAGACGCGCTGAACCAGATCGGGCTGAAGGGCATCACCGTGCTCGAGGCCAAGGGCTTCGGCCGGCAGAAGGGGCACACCGAGCTCTATCGCGGCGCCGAGTACGTCGTCGACTTCCTGCCCAAGGTGAAGATCGAGCTGATCATCGAGGATGAGATGGTCGAGAAGGCGGTCGAGGCGATCCGTTCGTCGGCGCAGACCGGCCGCATCGGAGACGGCAAGATCTTCGTGTCGAGCATCGAGGATGCGATCCGAATTCGTACTGGCGAGCGTGGCGACGCCGCCGTATGAGGAACGGCCCGCAGGGGGCCGGGTAACACCAGAGAGGGACGATCGAAAAATGGACGCCAAGCAAGTTCTGGCGATGATCAAGGAAAAGGACGTGAAGTTCGTGGACTTCCGTTTCACCGATCCTCGCGGCAAGTGGCAGCATACGGCGCGCATGGCCTCGGCGACCGACGAAGGCTCGTTCACCGACGGCGTCATGTTCGACGGCTCCTCGATCGCCGGCTGGAAGGCGATCAACGAGTCCGACATGATCCTGATGCCGGATCCCTCGACCGCCGTGCTCGATCCCTTCACCGCGCAGACCACGCTGATCGTGAACTGCGACGTGGTCGAACCCTCGACCGGCCAGCTCTATGCCCGTTGCCCCCGCTCGACCGCCAAGCGCGCCGAGGCCTACATGAAGTCGTCGGGTATCGGCGACACCGCAGTGTTCGGCCCCGAGCTCGAGTTCTTCGTGTTCGACGACGTCCGCTTCGACGTCCAGATGCAGGGCAGCTTCTTCAAGCTCCATTCGAGCGAATCACCGTGGAACTCGGGCGCCGAGTTCGAGGGCGGCAACATGGCCCATCGCCCCGGCGTCAAGGGCGGCTACTTCCCGGTCCAGCCGGTCGATTCGATGAACGACCTGCGCGCCGAGATGATGTCGGTCGCGACCGAGATGGGCCTCATCATGGAAATCCATCACCATGAGGTGGCGCCCAGCCAGAACGAGCTCGGCTTCCGCTTCGACACCCTGGTGAAGACCGCCGACAACGTGCAGAAATACAAATACACGCTGCACAACGTGGCCCACAGCTACGGCAAGACGCTGACCTTCATGCCGAAGCCACTCTATGGCGACAACGGCTCGGGCATGCACACCCACCAGTCGATCTGGAAGGACAACAAGCCGCTGTTCGCAGGCTCGGGCTACGCCGACCTGTCGGAGACGGCGCTGTACTATATCGGCGGCATCATCAAGCACGCCAAGGCGCTGAACGCTTTCTGCAACGCCAGCACCAACTCCTACAAGCGCGTGATCCCCGGCTTCGAGGCGCCGGTGCTGCTGGCCTACTCTTCGCGCAACCGCTCGGCTTCGTGCCGCATCCCGTACGCATCCTCGCCCAAGGGCAAGCGCGTCGAAGTGCGCTTCCCCGATCCGTCGGCCAACCCCTACCTCGCCTTCGCCGCGATGCTGATGGCCGGCCTCGACGGCATCCAGAACAAGATCCATCCGGGCGACCCGATGGACAAGAACCTGTACGACCTGCCGCCGGAGGAGCTCTCCAAGGTTCCGACCGTCGCCGGCAGCCTGCGCGAGGCGCTGAATTGCCTCGACGGCGACCGCACCTTCCTCACCAAGGGCGGCGTGTTCACCGACGACCAGATCGACGCCTACATGGAGCTCAAGTGGGAAGAGGTCTACGCTTGGGAGCACCAGCCGGCCCCGATCGAGTACAAGATGTACTACTCGATCTGATCCTCGAGGTCAGTTCGACGGAGGGGAGGCCATGGCCTCCCCTCTTTGCTTTTGTCGACGTCTCTCCGGAACGATTACCGCCCGCGGTAATAGCCGCCGCCGGTGTCGTAGGAATTGCTTCTGTTCTGCGACATCCGGGCTTCGTCGTTGCGACCGCGCTGGTATCCCCGTTCGTAAGCCTGCCGTACCGCGTTGTCGCGATCCTGATTGCCGTTCAGCAGGCCTCCCAGAGTCTGCTTCCAGTCCGGCGACTGCGACGCCGTCTGGGCGACTGCGGCGGTGCCGGCAAGCGTCAGACCGAAGAGTAGGGCCATAAGAAGGCGCATGGTCATCCTCCTCCATGTGTTGAAGGAAAGCGCTAGGGCGGCCTCGATAGCGGCCGCTCAGGACAGAATGACCGCCACGATGTCTGGTTGCCTCGATGGCCGGGCGGCCTGTGTGGTTCTTTCGTATCGACCTTTCGGCTTCTGGCCCGCGCGAAACCTGCGCAAGTGCTGCTTTTCATTCGTGGTCGAGATTCCGAAGATCTTTCGATCGACCCGCTTTCGGATCATGGAAGGGCCTGCTTTTGCGGGCCCTTCTTTTTGGTGCAGAGTCCGGCCGGCAAAGTGAGGACATGACAATGGGCTGGATGGACGACGCGATGGTGCAGCTGCGCCCCTGGATCGGGCAGGTGCGGGTCACGGAGGACGATGTCGGGTTGATGTCCGTGCGCCGTGCGGCCGCGACCTTCAATCTCGATCCGGACTCGTTCAAGAACGGCAGCGAGCTACCGCACATGTGGTTCACCTTCATCGGCAACGAAACGGTGCGGCAAGCCGAGCTGCGCCTCGACGGCCATGCCAAACCTGGAATCGTCCTGCCGCCGATCCCAATGCCGCGCCGCATGGGCGCTGGTCGGCGCCTGAAGATCATGGGTCGGCTGCGCGCCGGCGCGCCGGCGATCAAGAAGGCCGAGGTCGTGGACATCGTTCCCAAGAGCGGCCGCTCGGGCGACATCTTCGTGCTGACCATGCGCAACACTTACGAGCAGGGCGGCCAGACGATTGCAATCGACGAGGCCGACGCGATCTATCGTCCCGCCGTGCCGCCGGGCCAGAAGACCACCGCAACGGTGCCCCATCCGGCGCGCACCGACCACGCGTGGAGCGAGACGACCGAGCTCTCCAACACGCTCAACTTCCGCTACGGGGCGCTGACCTGGAATTCCCATCGGATCCACTATGACGGCGACTACACGCGGGGCGAGGAAGGATATCCGGCACTCGTCTCCAACGGCGGCCTGTCGATGCATCTGATGGTCGATGCGGCGTTGAAGCACAGCAAGGGCACGTTCACGGGCGCCACCGCCCGCCTCGTCCATCCCCTGTGGGTCGGCGATCGCATCGAGGTACGTGGTGAGAACCAGGCCGGCGGCAAGCTGAAGATCTGGGCCGCGGACAAGAATGGCGTGCTGTGCGGCGAGATGGACCTGGAGTTCGCCCAATGAGCGGGCCGCTCGAGGGAGTCAGCGTCGTCGACCTCACGACCATCGTCGTCGGTCCGATCTGCACCCGCACCCTGGCCGACTACGGCGCCGAGGTGATCAAGGTCGAGGCGCCGGGCGGCGACCTCTTGCGCACCATGGCCGAGGGCAGCCGCAATCCCGGGATGTCCGGCAAGTTCATCAACTTCAACCGCAACAAGCGCTCGATCGGCCTCGACATCAAGAAGCCGGAGGGCCGCGAGGCCCTGCTGCGGCTGATCGACAAGACGGACGTGTTCGTGAGCAACGTGCGGCCCGATGCGCTGGCCCGCGCGGGCCTCGACTACGAGAACCTCAGCAAGCGCAACCCGCGCCTGATCCACTGCTCGATCCTGGCGTTCGGCCGCGGCGGCCGATACTACGGCCGTCCCGCCTACGATCCGGTGATCCAGAGCCTGTCCGGCGTCGCCGGCACGATCGCCCGCGCCACCGGCGAGCCGCGCTTCGTGCCCATGGTGATGACCGATCACACCAGCGGACTCATTGCGGCGCAGGCGATCGGCTTTGCGCTGTTCCGGCGCGAGAAGACCGGCAAGGGTGAGGCGATCGACGTGCCGATGCTCGAGAACATGGCCTCGTTCGTGTCGAGCGAGCATCTCGGCGCGGCGACCTTCGACCCGCCGGTCGGCCCGACCGGCGACGGCCGCCTGCTCAGCCCCAACTACCGTCCGGTGCCGACCAAGGACGGCTTCGTCACGGTGCGGCCCAATACCAACGCCCAGGCCTTCGCCTTCTTCGACGCGATCGGCCGGCCCGAGCTCAAGACCGACCCGCGCTTCGACAGCGCCGCCTCGCGCACCAAGAACGCCAAGGCCTACTTCGAGGTCCAGGCTACCTGCCTCGGCCACAAGACGACCGACGAATGGGTCGAGCTGTTCGACAAGCTCGACGTGCCGGCCGCACGCTACAACACGATCGACGACCTGATGACCGATCCGCACCTGAAGGACGTCGGCTTCTTCAGGGAGGAAGAGCACCCGACCGAGGGCAAGATCCGCCGCAGCAAGCTCGCCAACATCTTCTCGGGCGGCGTGCGCGAGAACGAGACGCATGCCCCTCTCTACGGCGAGCACACACGCGAGATCCTGACGGAGCTGGGCTACAGCACAGCGGATATCGACAAGATGGCCGCGGGCAAAGCGATCACCGAGGCCACGAAGCGTTAGAACAAGTTGCCGCGAGCGCCGCTCTCCAGAGCCGCTCCAGGTCTTGCGCTACAATGAGCATGACGAGAGCGGCACTGGAGTGCCGCTCTCCCAGCGATTCAGTGTCGGACCGCCACCAGGTTGACCAGGGTCTCCTCCAGCGTGAAAGCGGATCGACGGTACTGGCCGGCGTTTTCCGCGGCCTACGCTCTCGACGGGAGACGAGTTCAGAATGGCCGATCGCCTTCGATCAGCACGCGCTGCATGATGCGAGGTTCGCCCACCGGATAGTCGACATCGACGCGATGCATGGTGGCGCGGTTGTCCCACACAACGCAGTCGCCGACTGTCCACTGATGGCCAAAGTGATGCTTCTGCTTGCGCGCCTCCTCGGCCAGCTCATCGAGCAGCTCGTCGCTCTCGGCCCGCTCCAGGCCGACAATGCGGTCTAGGCGGTTGAAGTTCAGATACAGCGCCTTGCGGCCCGTGTCCGGATGGGTACGCACCAGCGGATGCTCGACGTCGGGTGTCTCGGCGATTTCCTGGGCGGTCCGCGCTGACGGCCGGCTGCGGGCGCGCGCGGTGTCGTAGGCATGGATCGCGCGCTTGCCGTCGATGCGCTTGCGGGTCGATTCCGGCAGCGCCTCGTAGACGGTGTGCATGTTGCAGAACCAGGTGCGTCCGCCGCGGCTCGGTGTTTCCATGTTGTGCAGGAGCGTCGCCTTGGCCGGTACCGCCATGTAGCTGTCGTCGGTGTGCCAGTCCTCCGAGCGCAGCGCCGTCTTGTCGGTGGTGCCGTCGGCCATCAGGGTGCTCACCATCGTGGAGACTTCCGGCACCTCGTTGTTGCGCTTGTAGCGCAGCAGCTGCGCGCGCGGCGTGCCGAAGGCCGACGCGAAGTCCCGCATCACCGGTGCGGTCATCGGCTCGCCGGGCACGACCACGAGCAGATATTCTCCCAGCGCCTTGTTGAGGGCGGCGGCGATGCCGGGCTTGGTCGCGTCCTGCCAGCAGATGCCTTCGATGCGAGCGCCGAGCGGCGCGTCGAGCGGAACGACTCTCATGGCCCGAGCCTACCGCGCGAACAGTGCGGAAACCACTTCCACCATGCGGGCACGCATCGCCTGCACCATCGCGTGCGTCTTCTGCCAGGCCGGCAGCGACCTCACGAAGGCATAGGCCCGGTCACGCCAGGCGAAGAACCTCGTGTCGGCCCAGGCGAACCAGGAGATCGTCATCAGGCTCGGCCGCAGAATGCGATAGAGGCGCGCGAGGATCGCCGTCGCCAGCAGCTTGCCCAGGATCACCGAGCCGAGTGCCAATCCGTACCGATGATGCATGCCGAACCAGAAGGCCGACAGCTTCACCGGCAGGATCAGGATCGAGGGCGCCGCGAAGGTCAGCAGCGCCCAGTAGGGCGGCAGGCGCACGAGCCATGCTTCGAGCCGGGCGATCGGCGGCCATCCCGCGATCGCTGCCGTCACCATATTGAGGTAACGGATGATCGTCTGCTCGATGAAGACGATCGCGGCCGCGATCGGCACGAGCAGAATCTGGAGCGCGCGCTTGAGGTGCTGCTTCATGGGTGACGTATCTGGGGCTCGATCAAGGCGATTTCACGGGGATGCCCGGCGCGTGCCGCCGCGTATTCCAGCCATGACCCTTCTGAAGCTCCTCGCGACCGCCCTCGTCGCCCTTTCCTTCATGGTTATCGCATTGCCCGGGTATGCCGCCAACGACGGCGACGGCGTCACCAACGGTGCGCCGGGCAACGCCCAGGACCCCGCAGCCAAGCCGCGGCGTCATCACAAGCATCAACGCAAGGGCCAGCGGCATCATCGCCGGCAGCAAAACCCGAACCGGGGTCCTGCTCCCGACGGCGGCATCGGCCAAGGTTGAGGGCTGAGCCGGCTAGACGGTCTTCACCAGCTCGGCGATCGCGGCGCCCACCGTCTTGGTGTCGCCGTTGCCGCCCAGATCCTTGGTGCGAGGGCCACCCTCGACCAGCGAGGCCGCGATGGCCCGCTCGATCGCTTCGGCCGCGTCGGGATAGCCGAGGTGCCTGACCATCATCGCCCCCGACCAGATCTGACCGATCGGGTTGGCGATCCACTTTCCGGCGATGTCCGGCGCCGAGCCGTGCACCGGCTCGAACATCGACGGGAACTTGCGCTCCGGGTTGATGTTGCCCGACGGCGCCACGCCGATCGAGCCGGTCAGCGCCGGACCGAGGTCCGAGAGGATGTCGCCGAACAGGTTGGAGCCGACCACCACGTCGAACCAGTCCGGGTTGCGCACGAAATGCGCGGTCAGGATGTCGATGTGATACTGGTCCGCCTTGATGTTCGGGTATTTCTTGCGCATCTCGGCAAAGCGCTCGTCCCAGAACGGCATGGTGTGGATGATGCCGTTCGACTTGGTAGCCGAGGTGACGTGCTTCTTCTTCGTCGTGCTGGCGAAGTCGAAGGCGAATTTCAGCACGCGGTCGACTCCCTTGCGCGTGAAGATGGCCTGCTGAATCGCCATCTCGTCGTCGGTGCCTTGGAACATGCGGCCGCCGATCGAGCTGTATTCGCCCTCGGTGTTCTCGCGCACCACCCAGAAATCGATCTCGCCCGGCTTGCGGTTGGCGAGCGGGCTCGGCACGCCCTCGAACAGGCGCACGGGCCTGAGGTTCACGTATTCGTCGAACTCGCGTCGGATCGGGATCAAGAGGCCCCACAACGAGACGTGATCCGGCACGCCGGGCCAGCCGACGGCGCCGAGGAAGATGCTCTCGTACTGCTTCAGCGTCTCCATGCCGTCATCGGGCATCATCTTGCCGGTCTTGGCGTAGCGGTCGCACGACCAGTCGTACTCGGTGAACTCGAGCTGGAAGTTGAAGCGCCGCGCCGCGGCTTCGAGCACGCGCACGCCCTCGGGCAGAACTTCCTTGCCGATTCCGTCACCCGGAATGAGGGCGATCTTGTGCTTGGCCATGTGTTTCCTCTCGCTGGTCCAGACGACGTATACTGACCGCTCATGCAGGAGCAAGTCATGTCGTTTGATCTCAAGATCACCGGCGGCACGATCGTCGATGGCACGGGCAAGCCGGGCTACACGGGCGACGTGGGGATCAAGGACGGCAAGGTGGTGGCCCTCGGCAAGGCCGACGGGCCGGCCGCGACCGCGATCGATGCGGCCGGCATGGTCGTCTCGCCGGGCTTCGTCGACGTGCACACCCACTACGACGCGCAGATCCTGTGGGACCGTCTGCTGTCGATCTCGCCCTGGCACGGCGTCACCACGACGGTGATCGGCAATTGCGGCTTCGGCGTCGCGCCGACCCGCGCCGCCCATCGCAAGCTCATCCTGCAGACGCTCGAGAAGGTCGAGGGCATGAGCCTCGATGCGCTGCAGGCCGGTGTCGGCGACGACTGGCCGTTCGAGACCTTCCCGCAATATCTCGATACGCTGGAGAAGCGCGGCTCGGCGATCAACATCGCGGCCCTGTTCGGGCACACGCCGCTGCGGCTCTACGTGATGGGCGAGGAGTCGACCGAGCGTGCCGCGACGTCGGACGAGATCGCGAAGATGAAGAGGCTGGTCCGGGAGGCGATGGATGCCGGCGCGATCGGCTTCGGCACCTCTGTCGCGGTCAGCCACAACGGCTATGCCGGCAAGCCGGTGCCGAGCCGACAGGCCACGGTCGAGGAGATGGACTCGCTGGTCTCGGTGCTCGGCGAGATGAAGCGCGGCCTGATGCAGATCACGATCGGCCGCGATTTCTCGAGCCGCCACATGGCCGAGGTCAGCCGCAAGTACAATGTACCGGTCACCTGGACCGCCCTGCTCTCCTACCTCTACGGACCCGGCGGCCATCGCAAGCAGCTCGACCTCGCGGCCGAGCAGCGCAAGTCGGGTGCTCTGGTCATCCCTCAAGTCAGCTGCCGGCCGCTCAACTTCGAGTTCACCTTCGCCGAACCGTTCATCTTCGACGTCATGAAGTTCATGAACGAGCTCGCTCAGGCGGACGCCACGGCACCCGGGACGCGCCGCCGCGCCTATGCCGATCCGGAATGGCGCAAGAAGCTGCGCGGCGAGGTCACGCCATTGTTCCGCAACTGGTGGGATCGCGTCGTCATCGCCTGGTCGCCGTCGCACCGCGATCTCGAGGAGCAGCCCTTGACCGCAGCGGCGGCCAGGCTCGGCGAGGATCCGGTCGACCTCGCGCTCGACGTCGCGCTGGCCGACGACCTGCAGACCCGCTTCCGCATGGCCGTGATGAACTTCGACGAGACGGAAGTGGCCGAGCTGATCACCGATCCGAACACCATCATCGCCCTCTCCGATGCGGGCGCGCATGCCAACCAGCTGTGCGATGCCTGCTACTCGACCTATCTGCTGGGCCACTGGGTGCGCGAGCGCGGTACCTTCACGGTCGAGCAGGCCGTGCACAACCTTACCCAGCGGCCGGCCGAGACCTTCGGCATCACCGACCGCGGCGTGCTGGCCGAGGGGCGTCCGGCCGATGTCGTGGTGTTCGATCCCAAGACCGTCGGCCCCGGCCCGCTCAAGCGGGTGTACGATCTGCCGGCCGGCGCGGACCGCCTCGTCTCCGAGGCGCACGGTATCGCCGCCGTGATCGTCAACGGCCAGATCATCCGGCGCGACGGCAAGGACGCCGTCGCCGCCAACGACCGCCTGCCCGGCCGCGTGCTGCGCGGCGGGCGAGCTGCCTGAACTCGAGAGGGAGACCATCATGATCCATGTCATCGCCGTCATCACCGCCAAGCCCGGCAAGCGGGACGAGATCCTCGGCCACTTCCGAGCCAACGTGCCGGCAGTGCGCGCCGAGAAGGGCTGCATCGAGTACGGCGCCACGGTCGATGCCGACGGCATGGGCTCGTTCCAGACCAAGTTCGGTCCCGACACCTTCGTCGTGGTCGAGAAGTGGGAGAGCACCGACGCGCTGAAGGCCCATTCCGCCGCGCCGCACATGGCCGCGTATGCCGCGAAGACGCGCGAGAACATCGCCAGCCGCGTCATCCACGTGCTCGCGCCGACTTGATCGCTGTCACCGACGCCGACGTCGCCGCCTACGACCGCGACGGCGTCGTCTGCCTGCGCGGGCAGTTCGATTCGCATTGGATCGAGCGCCTGCGCGCGGCGATCGAGCGCGACCTCGCCATGCCCGGGCCGAATGCGACCAACTTCGCCGAGGGCAGCACGGCGGGGAAATTCTTCGGCGACATGTTCATGTGGAAGTCCGACCCCGACTTCCGCGCCGCCGCCCTCGGGTCCCCTGCTCCCGCGATTGCGGCAAGGTTGATGGACTCGACATCGGCCGACTTCTTCTACGATCAGCTCTTCGTGAAGGAGCCCGGCACCGCCCATCCAACGCCGTGGCACCAGGACCAACCCTATTGGCCGGTGAAGGGCTGGCAGATTGCGTCGGTGTGGATCGCGCTCGATCCGGTCGACCGCAGCAACGGCGCGGTCGAGTTCATCGCCGGGTCGCACAGATGGGGCGTGAACTACCGGCCGACGCCCTTCCGGAAGGGGCACGAGATCAAGTTCACGTCGAGCGAGTTGCAGCAAATTCCCGACATAGACGCCGATCGCAGCAAGTATGACATCCGCTGCTGGCCGATGGCGCCGGGCGACTGCCTGGTCTTCCATGCCATGATCGTGCATGGCGCGCCGGGAAACGATACGCCCGGCGCGCGCCGCCGCGGCCTGTCGCTGCGCTACACCGGCGATGATGCGCGCTACGACCCGCGACCGGGCACCTTCCGGTTTCCGCATACGCCGGACCTTGACGCCGGCGCGCGCATGACCTGCGACCTGTTTCCGAAGGCCTGGCCGCCGGGCGAATGAAATAGTGTACGGCCGCGGGCCGACTAGGATCGCCCGATGTCCGATCACCATCACCACGATCACGCTCGCCACGGCGCTGGGCACCGTCACGGGCACAGTCACGGTGGCCATGGGCATTCCCATGCGCCGGCGAGCTTCGACCGCGCCTTCCTGATCGGCATCACGCTCAACCTGGGCTTCGTGATCGCCGAGGCGGCCTACGGCTTCATCGCCAACTCGCTCGCCCTGCTGGCCGACGCCGGCCACAATCTCAGCGACGTGCTGGGCCTCCTGCTGGCCTGGGTTGCAGCGTCGCTCGCCAAGCGCCGGCCGAGCGCCCGCTTCACCTACGGCATGAAGCGCACGCCCATCCTTGCCTCGCTCGCCAATGCGATGCTTCTGCTCGTCGCGAGCGGCGCGATCGTGCTCGAGGCAGTCCGGCGATTGAGCGACCCGGCGCCGGTCGCCGAGACGACCGTGATCTGGGTGGCGGTGATCGGCATCGTCATCAACGGCGTCACGGCATTGGGCTTCATGGCCGGCCGCAAGAGCGATCTCAACATCCGCGGCGCCTTCCTCCACATGGTGGCCGATGCCGTGGTGTCGCTGGGCGTCGTCGTGAGCGGCCTGGCGATGCTCTACACCGGCTGGCTGTGGCTCGACCCCGCGGTCAGCATCGTCATCGCCCTGGTGATCGTGGCCGGCACGTGGTCGCTGCTGCGGGAAGCGATCAACCTGTCCCTCGACGCGGTGCCCAAGCGGATCGATCGGGAGGCGATCGAGACCTATCTCGGCGGCTTGCCCGGCGTCACCGAGGTGCACGACCTGCACATCTGGGCGATGAGCACGACCGAGGTGGCGCTGACGGCGCATCTGGTGCGGCCGGGCGCGACGCTCGACGACGGGCTGCTGGCGCAGGCCTGCACCGATCTCTCGACCCGCTTCAGCATCGGCCACGCGACCCTGCAGATCGAATCCGGCGACCCCGCCCATCCCTGCACGTTGGCGCCGTCGGAAGTCGTCTAGCGCGAAGCGGGAGTCCACTGGAGTCCACTCGGGTGTGGACCGGTTGGATGCCGATGGCACAAGGGTTTTAGGCCAGGAGTCCACGAATCCACCGATTCTGTCCCAACTGAAAAACACTCCAGTGGCGCTCATGACTCTGGTTGCGCCACGGGAGTGGCGCGGTCCGATGAGGATGATCATGCGCGCGACACTGCATGATCCCGCGCGGAATACCTATTACGGGCAATGGCCTAGGGGGAAAGCCGCTGTTCCCGGGCCTCCAATCATCGTCCATTGCCCATAGTGAGCTCGCTGCGAGCACCGGATTCGTGGCGTTTGACGGTCCGGAGCGAGATTTCCCAACGGATCGCTGGCGGCTGCGTTGGAAATTTGTCGGTCGACAGAAAGAAAACCTGCGCGCTTCAGGCAGGCGCTTTCACCGCGCCGCGCACGACCATGTCGAGCATGCCCTCGATCAGCGCATCGCGCTTGGTCCAGGGGAATTCCGGGTTGTTGATGATGGCCGCGACCAGCCCATGCAGGCTCATCCACACCAGCTCGGTGGTGGTCTCGAGCGGGTAGTGGAGCGCAAGACCGCTCTGCTCGATGTCTCGGAAGATGCCCATGAAGCGGGCGAAGGCGATGGCGCCCTGCGAACCCGGTTCGCTGGGGTCGATCGCCTCGGGCTTATGGCCGCGCTTCTTGATCTCCTGCGGCGTGTTGCCGGACATGAAGGTCAGCCAGTACTCGCGCGGATGCTCCAGCGCGAAGCGGATGTAGGCCGCACCGCAGCGGCGCAGCTTTGCGACCGGAGCCACCGGCTCCTGGTCCAGGCTGTCCATCAGCTCGATCATCGCGCCGAAGGTCTGGTCGCAGAGCGCGATCAGGATCGCGTCCTTGTCCTTGAAGTACAGATACAGCGCCGGCGCCGAGACACCGACCACGTCTGCGATCCGGCGGATGGTCGTGGCCTGGTAGCCCTCGCGCAGGAACAACTCCTTGGCGGCCATGAGGATTTCGTCGCGCCGGGTATGTCCTTCGCCGCGTCTTTTCCGGGTGCTGGCCGATGCCGTGGACAAAATGCGTTCCATTCCCTTGACAGGTAACTGAACATCGGTAAGTTATCAATGTTAAGTTATCGCCGTTCAGTTCGTCGCCGCCATTGTACCCCGATGTCCGGGGCCACGGAACGTCGGGTGACTGAACGACAGAAGGATGGCCACCATGCGGCTCTCTGTTGATGGCTTTGCCTCGCTCCTCCTCTCGCGAAAGACGTTGTTCGCTACGGCCGGGATCGGCGCTGTCGCGCTGGTCGCCCTCGGCGCCTTCACCTGGAAGAACGGCGCCGGCCCCGTGGCGCCAGCCGCCAGCGAGGTCATCCGACCAGCCCGCGTGGCCAAGATCGACTTCCGGCCGCACATGCACAGCCTCCTGCTGGCCGGTACGGTGGTTCCCCGGATCGAGACCACGCTGGGCTTCCGCGTCGCCGGCAAGGTGACCTTCCGCGCCGTCGATGTCGGCGCCACGGTGAAGCCCGGCCAGTTGATCGCCCGGATTGATCCGGCCGACTACCAGCTCGCGGTCGACAACGCGCGCGCGGCCCTCGCCTCGGCCGAGGCCGACTATGCCCGGGCCAAGGCCGACCTCGACCGTTACCAGGCGCTGCGCGGCAGTGCCGCGTTCATGACCCAGACGCTCGACAGCCGCCAGTCGGTCTCCTCGACTTCCTACGCCAGGGTCGAGCAGGCGAAAGCCCAGCTGGCGACCGCCGAGAACAACCTCGCCTACACCGAGCTGCATGCCGATGCTCCCGGCGTCATCACCGCAGTGCAGGCCGAGGTCGGCCAGGTGCTGGCGCAGGGCCAGGGCATGGTGAAGCTCGCCCGCACCGACGAGCTCGAGATCCTGGTCGGCGTGCCCGAGCACCGCCTCAAGATCGTACGCGATGCGAGCCAGGTGAGCTTCGAGCTGTGGTCCGACGCCGGTCACCTCTTCCGCGCCAAATTGCGCGAGCTCTCGCCCAGCGCCGATCCGCTGACCCGCACCTATGCGGCGCGCTTCAGCATCGTCGAGCCGCCGTCGTTCATCGGCATCGGCATGACGGCGTCGCTCACCCTGTCGCGGCCCGATCCGGCGCCGCTCGCCGAGGTGCGGCTCAGCGCCATCTTCCAGCAGGGCACGCAGCCAGCGGTCTGGGTGGTCGACAAGTCCGGCACGGTATCGCTGCATCCCGTCACCATCTCGCGCTGGCGCGATGAAACGGCGCTGATCTCCTCGGGCGTGCAAGACGGCGATGTCGTCGCCACCGCGGGCGTGCACAAGCTCGAGCCCGGCCAGAAGGTCAAGCCGCTGACCGGAGCGCCGTGACATGTCGAGCAACATGGGTACCCGCATCAACCTTTCGGAGCTCGCCCTCAAGAACAGCACGCTGACGCTGTTCTTCATGCTGGTGCTCACCCTTGCCGGCATGTTCGCTTATTTCAGCCTGGGCCGCGCCGAGGATCCGCCCTTCACCATCAAGCAGATGGTCGTGTCGGCCGCCTGGCCGGGCGCCACCGCGCGCGAGATGGAGCAGCAGGTCACCGACAAGCTCGAGACCAAGCTGCAGGAGCTGCCCTGGTTCTACTACGTGCAGAGCTACACCAAGCCGGGCGAAACCGTGATCTACGTCACGGTGCGCGACGACGTCCCGCCGGCCAAGGTGCCCGACCTCTGGTACCAGGTGCGCAAGAAGATCGGCGACATCAAGGGCACCCTCCCGCAGGGCGTTCTCGGCCCGAACTTCAACGACGAGTACGGCGACACCTACAGCCTGATCTGGGCGTTCGAGGCCGACGGCTTCTCCGACGCCGAGCTGAAGGAGATGGTCAAGGAGGCGCGGCTGCGCCTGCTGCGCGTGCCCGACGTCACCAAGGCCGACCTGTTCGGCGTGCAGGACCAGAAGATCTACATCGAGTTCAGCCACGCGCGGCTCGCCATGCTGGGCATCCCGCTCGACCAGATCTTCGACGTGGTGCGCAAGCAGAACGCGATCGCCGCCTCGGGCACGATCGAGACCAAAGGCGAGCGCATGGCAATCCGGGTCGACGGCGCGCCGACCTCGACCGAGCAGCTGATGGCGATGCCGTTCAGCGCCGCCGGGCGCACCCTCACCCTGGGCGACGTGGCCGACATCAGGCTCGGCTACGAGGATCCGCGCAAATCCTCGATGCACTTCAACGGCAAGCCGGTGATCGGCCTCGGCGTGGTGATGCAGGCCGGCGGCAACGTGCAGCAGCTCGGCCTCGCGCTCGACAAGGCGATGCAAGAGATCCAGCGCGACCTGCCGGTCGGCGTCACCGTCCACCGCGTCGCCAACCAGCCCGAGGTGGTCGAGGAATCGGTGCACGAGTTCACCCAGTCGCTGGCCGAGGCGCTGGGCATCGTGCTGGTCGTCTCCTTCATCAGCCTGGGCTTCCGCACCGGCATCATCGTGGCGCTGAGCGTGCCGCTGGTGCTGGCGATCACCTTCGTCGGCATGATGCTGCTGGGCATCGACTTCCAGCGCATCTCGCTCGGCGCCCTGATCATTGCCCTCGGCCTGCTGGTCGACGACGCCATCATCGCCGTCGAGATGATGATGGTGAAGCTCGAGCAGGGCTTCAGCCGGATGGAGGCCGCGACCTTCGCTTACACCTCGACCGCCTTCCCGATGCTCACGGGCACGCTGATCACGGCGGCCGGTTTCGTGCCGGTCGGCTTCGCCAAGTCGAGCGCCGGCGAGTACACCAACTCGATCTTCTGGGTGGTCGGCCTGTCGCTGGTGATCTCGTGGTTCGTGGCGGTGCTGTTCACGCCGTGGATCGGCTACCGCCTGCTGCCGGCCCCCAAGGTGACGCACCACGCCCCCTACCACAGCGGCCTCTATATGGTGTTCCGCAGGCTGGTCATGTGGTGCATTTCCTGGCGCTGGACGACCATCGCCATCACCGTGGCCGCGTTCGTGGCCGCCATGGGCTCGTTCCAGTTCGTGCAGAAGCAGTTCTTCCCGACCGCCAACCGGCCCGAGCTGATCGTCGACCTCCGCCTGGCGCAGGGCGCCTCCTATGCCGCGACCGACGCGGAGGTGAAGAAGCTCGAACAGTGGCTGGGCAGGAACGAGGACGTAGCCTTCTACACCTCGTACATCGGCGCCGGTTCGCCGCGCTTCTACCTGCCGACGGTGCCCGAGCTCACGAACGCCAACTTCGGCCAGGTCATCGTCATGACCAAGGGCATCGAGCAGCGCGAGCGCGTGGTGGCCGAGCTCGGCCAGCTGTTCAAGGACCACTTCGAGGCCGTGCGCGGCCGGGTCTCCCGGCTGCAGAACGGCCCGCCGGTCGCTTACCCGGTGATGTTCCGCGTGCTGGGCGAGGATCCGCAGCACGTCCGCGCCGTGGCCGAGCAGGTCCGCCAGGTGTTCAAGGCCGATCCCGACACGCGCGACATCAACTTCGACTGGAACGAGCTCGCCAAGTCGGTGCGCCTCGACGTCGACCAGGCCAAGGCGCGGGCGCTGGGCGTCGATTCGCAGCTCCTGAGCAACGCCCTGCAGACCATCCTGTCGGGCGTGACCGTGACGCAGTACCGCGAGGGCACCGAGACGATCGACGTGGTCGCCCGCGCCGTGGCGGCCGAGCGGCTCAGCGTCGAGGGCCTGGCGTCGATCCACCTGCGCACCGCGACCGGTGGCATCGTCTCGCTCGATCAGCTCGCGATCCTGCATTACGAGCTCGAGGAGCCGATCCTGTGGCGGCGCAACAAGGAGCTGCTGATGACAGTCCGCGCCGGCGTGCGCGACGGCGTGCAGGGCCCCGACGTGGCGACGCGGCTCGACAAGGCGCTCGAGCCGATCCGCGCCAGCCTGCCGCCCGGCTATCGCATCGAGGTCGGCGGCGACAAGGAGGAGAGCGCCAAGAGCCAGGGCTCGATCTTCAAGATGATGCCGGTGATGGGCTTCCTCACCCTGCTCTTCCTGATGCTGCAGCTGCGGAGCTTCTCCAAGCTCGCGCTGGTGCTGCTGACGGCGCCGCTCGGCATGATCGGCGTGGCGCTGTTCCTGCTGCTGTTCAACCAGCCGTTCGGCTTCGTGTCCCTGCTGGGCACGATCGCGCTGGCCGGCATGATCATGCGCAACTCGGTGATCCTGGTCGACCAGATCGACCAAGACATCGCCGCGGGCCACGCCGCGTGGGACGCCGTGATCGACGCCACGGTGCGCCGCGCCCGGCCGATCCTGCTGACTGCCGGCACCGCGATCTTCGCCATGATCCCGCTGTCGCGCAGCGTGTTCTGGGGTCCGATGGCGGTGGCGCTCATGGGCGGCCTCCTGGTCGCGACCGCCCTCACCCTGCTCTTCCTGCCGGCGCTCTATGCCGCCTGGTTCCGGGTGAAGCGGCCGGCGGCCGAGGCGGTTGCGCCGACGATATCCGCCGCGCCGCCTACACTGGCGCTGGCAGCGGAGTGACTCATCGGACCGCGAACCTCCAGGTCCGCTCAGAGTCACGAGCGGACCTGGAGGTCGCGGTCCGATGAGTCTACGCCCTGACCTTCTCCAGCCGCTTCCAGTCGAAGACGACGCCGTGGCCGGGGCGCTCGGGCGCAATCGCTTTGCCTTCTTCGATCCGCATCGGGTCGGCGATGTAGGCGTTGATCCCGAAGCCGTGCGTCTCGAGGAAGCTGCGGTTGGGACAGGCGGCCAGCAGGTGCACCGTCACGTCGTGCGCGCCGTGCGACGTGACCGGCAGGTTGAAGGCCTCGGCGAGGTGCGCGACCTTCATGAACACGGTCGGGCCGCCGCAGTTGGTGACGTCGGGCTCGGGATAGGTCACGCCGCCGGCCGAGATCATCTGCTGGAACTCCCAGAGCGTGCGGAAGTTCTCGCCGGTCGCGACCGGCAGGCCGCCGTCGCGCAGGATGCGCGCGTGGCCCGCGACGTCGTCAGGAATGGTCGGCTCCTCGAGCCACACGAGATCGAACTCGCGCAGCGCCCGCGCGCGGCGGATCGCCTCGTCGGCCGACCACTTCATGTTGGCGTCGACCATCAGCGGGAAGCCGTCGCCCAGGTGCTTGCGCATGGCGCGGATGCGCTCGACGTCGTCGTGCAGCAGGTCGCGCCCGACCTTGGTCTTGATGGCGCGGAAGCCTTTCCTCAGGTTGCCGTCGGCCTGGGCCAGCAGGTCCTTAACCGACAGGTCGAGGTCGATGCCGCCGGCATAGCACGGCACCTTCGGATCGTTGCCGCCGAGCAGGCGGTAGAGCGGCAGGTTCGCGCGCCTGGCCTTGAGGTCCCACAGCGCCATGTTGAGCGCCGACAGCGCCAGCACTGCCGGCCCGCCGCGGCCGCCGTAATGCAGCGCCCACCAAACCTTCTGCCAGACCGCCTCGATCAACTCGCAGTCCGCACCGGCAACGACCTCCGGGATCTCGCGCGCCAGCAGGTGATGGATCGCGCCGCCGTTGTGGCCGGTCGTGTAGGTGTAGCCGACACCCTCCTGCCCGTCGGTGTCTGTCACCCGTGCGGTGATCAGCTCGAACGACGTCATGACGCCGTGCGTGGAGTCCGACGCCGGTGCGTCGAGCGGGATGCGGAAATGGCCCGCGTCGAGAGATTTCAGCATTGCCATGGCTTATCCACCTCCGTCATCCCGACCGAAACCTCGCGAAGCGAGGCGTAGTGGAGGGATCTCTTTTGTGGACGTATCATCAAAAGAGGTCCCTCGACTTCGCTTCGCTCCGCTCGGGACGACGGGGGTTAGGAAATCCGTCCTTCGACGCTGTGCAGGTCGGTCTGGCGCGCGGCGCTGACCGCAAGCACGATCTCGATGCCGCGCACGATGTCGTCCAGGCTCATCGACGGCGCGCCGCCGACCCGTGCCGCCTGCTCGGGCAGGTAGGGGATGTGCAGGAAGCCGCCGCGGTAGTTCATCTCGCGCGCCTCGGCCATGTCCATGGTGGCGTAGAAGACGTGGTTGCAGACGAAGGTGCCGGCGGTGTTCGACACGGCGGCCGGCAGGCCCGCCTTGCGCATCTCGGCGACGCAGGCCTTGATCGGCAGTGTCGCGAAATAGGCCGCCGGCCCCTCGCGCACCACCGGCCGGTCGATCGGCTGCTTGCCGTCATTGTCGCGGATACGCGCGTCCTGGACGTTGATCGCCACCCGCTCGAGGCAGAGCTCGGACCGGCCGCCCGCCTGCCCCACGCCCAGCACGATGTCGGGCTGCACCTCGTGGATCGCCGCGCGCAGCACGATCGGCGAGCGGGCATAGGAGGTCGGCAGCTCGACAGTGTGGATCGCGACCCCGTTCATCTTCCGCTTCAGACGGCGAACGGCCAGGATCGACGGATTGACCTTGTCGCCGCCGAACGCATCGAACCCGGTGACCAGTGCCTTCATGCCCACACCCTTATGTCCCTGCCGTTCTCCCAAAAACGAAGGGCGCCCCTTTCGGAGCGCCCTGCAGTCTAACCGGTCCGGGCCGGATCGGCTACTTGTTGGCCTGGTCGAGGGCGCGACGCGCCATCACGTTGACCAGATGGGCGCGGTACTCGGCGCTGCCATGGATGTCGCTGTTGAGCCCGTCGGCCGGGATCTTGATGTCCTTGATCGCGTCCGAGGAGAAGTTCTTGGCGAGCGCGTCCTCCATCGCCTTGACGCGGAAAACGCACGGGCCCGCACCAGTCACGGCGACGCGCACGCTGTTGCCGGTCTTGGCGACGAACACGCCGACCATGGCGTAGCGCGAGGCCGGGTTGGGGAACTTCATGTAGCCGGCCTTGTCGGCCTTCGGGAAGGTGATCGAGGTGATCAGCTCGCCGTCCTCGAGGGCGGTCTCGAACAGGCCCTTGAAGAAGTCGTCGGCCTTGATGGTGCGGCTGTTGGTGGTGATCGTGGCGCCGAGGCCGAGGACGGCCGCCGGATAATCCGCCGCCGGATCGCTGTTGGCGACCGAGCCACCGATCGTGCCGCGGTTGCGCACGGCCGGATCGCCGATATGGCCGGCGAGATGGGCCAGCGCCGGGATCGCCTTCTTGACGTCGGCCGAGGAGGCGACGTCGGCATGGCGGGTCATGCCGCCGATCGTCACGCTCGAACCGTCGACCTTGATGCCGGCGAGATCCTTGATCCCGTTGAGGTCGACCACGTCGGAGGGCTTGGCCAAGCGCTGCTTCAAGGTCGGGATCAGGGTCATGCCGCCCGACATGGCACGCGCCTCGGGCTTGCCCTTCAGCGCAGCGGCGGCCTCGGCCAGCGTCTTGGGGCGATGGTAGGCGAAATCGTACATCACTTTCCTCCGTGGATGGCCTGCCACACCGTCTGCGGCGTCGCGGGCATCGGCACATGCTTGACGCCGATCGGCGCCACTGCGTCATGGATGGCGTTCATTACCGCGGCCGGTGCGGCGATCGCGCCCGCCTCGCCGCATCCCTTCACGCCCAGCGGATTGTGCGGGCAGGGCGTGACCTTGTAGCCGGTCTTGAACGACGGCACGTCGTCGGCGCGCGGCATGGCGTAGTCGTTGAACGAGCCGCTCAGGAGCTGCCCGGTATCCTTGTCGTACACCGCGCATTCCAGCAGCGCCTGGCCGACGCCCTGGGTGATGCCGCCATGCACCTGGCCCTCGACGATCATCGGGTTGATGACGTTGCCGAAGTCGTCGACCGCGGTGAAATTCACGATCTCGGTCGCGCCGGTGTCGGGGTCGATCTCGACCTCGCAGATCTGCGTGCCGGCGGGATAGACGAAGTTCGCGGGGTCGTAGAACGCGTTCTCGTCCATGCCGGGCTCCAGCTCCTGGAGCGGATAGTTGTGCGGCACGTAGGCGGCGAACACCGCCTGGCCGAGCGGCACCGCCTTGTCGGTGCCGGCGACCTTGAAGGTGCCGTTCTCGAACACGACGTCGGCGACCGACGCCTCCATCAGATGGGCGGCGATCTTCTTGCCCTTGGCGATGACCTTGTCGGCCGCCTTCATGATCGCCGAGCCGCCGACCGCGAGCGAACGGCTGCCGTAGGTGCCCATGCCGAACGGCGTGGTGGCGGTGTCGCCGTGCACGACCTCGATGTTCTCGATCGGCACGCCGAGCTTGTCCGACACGATCTGGGCGAAGGTCGTCTCGTGGCTCTGGCCGTGGCTGTGCGAGCCGGTCAGGACCTGGACGTTGCCGGTCGGGTTGAACTTGATCTGCGCGGCCTCCCACTGGCCGACGCCGCCGCCCAGCTGGCCGATCACCTGCGACGGCGCCAGGCCGCACGCCTCGATGTAGGACGAGAAGCCGATGCCGCGCAGCTTGCCGCGCGACTTGGCCTCCGCCCGCCGCGATTCGAAGCCCTTGTAGTCGGCGATCTTCATCGCCTCGTCGATGATCGGCGGGTAGTTGCCGGAATCGTACTGCAGCGCCACCGGCGTCTGGTACGGGAAGGCCTCGGGCGGGATGAAGTTCTTGCGGCGCAGTTCGGCCGGGTCGACTTTCAGCTCCTTGGCCGCCGCGCTGACCAGGCTCTCGACCACGAAGGTGGCCTCGGGGCGGCCGGCGCCGCGATAGGCATCGACCGGCGCGGTATGCGTCACCGCCGCCTTCACGTTGGCGTAGATCAGCGGGGTGGTGTACTGGCCGGCCAGCAGCGTCGCATAGAGATAGGTCGGCACCGCGGTCGAGAAGGTCGACAGGTAGGCGCCCATGTTGGCGATCGTCTCGACCTTCATCGCCAGGAACTTGTTGTCCTTGTCGAGCGCCAGCTCGGCATGGGTGATGTGGTCGCGGCCGTGAGCGTCGGTCATGAACGATTCGGCCCGCTCGGCGGTCCACTTGATCGGCCGGCCGACCTTCGCCGCCGCCCAGGTGACCATCGTCTCTTCGTTGTAGCAGAAGATCTTGCTGCCGAAGCCGCCGCCCACGTCGGGCGCGACCACGCGCAGCTTGTGCTCGGGGATGCCGAGCACGAAGGCGGACAGGATCAGCCGCAGCACATGCGGGTTCTGCGACGTCGACCAGAGCGTGTAGTTGCCCGTGCCCTTGTCGTACTCGGCCGCCGCGGCGCGCGGCTCCATGGCGTTGGGGATCAGGCGATTGTTGACGATGTCGAGCTTGGTCACGTGCGCTGCCTTGGCGAACGCCGCATCGACATCGGCCTTCACGCCGATCTCCCAGTCGTAGATCAGGTTGCCGGGCGCCTCGGCATGTACTTCGGGCGTGCCCTTGGCCAGCGCCTTGGAGAGATCGACGTTCGCCGGCTTGACGTCGTAGTCGACCTTGATCGCCTCGGCCGCGTCGCGCGCCTCGGCCGCACTGTTGGCGATCACCATCGCCACCGGATCGCCGACATACCGGACGGTATCGGCCGCCATCACCGGATGCGGCGGCGCCTTGTGCGGCTGACCGTGCTTGTCCTTGACCACCCAGCCGCAGATCAGGCCGCCCATCTTCGCGGCGGCCGTGTCGGCGCCGGTGAAGATCTCGACCACGCCCGGCATGGCCTTGGCGGCCGCCGTGTCGATGCTCTTGATCTTCGCGTGGGCGTGGGGCGAACGCAGGAAGTACGCGTAAGTCGCTCGGGCGAGCGGCAGATCATCGACATAGCGGCCCGTGCCGGTGAGGAAGCGCTGGTCTTCCTTCCGCTTTACGCGGGCGCCGATTCCGGTCTCGGCGGTCATGGCGTTCAGACTCCTGCTGCCTTCATGGCTGGCGCGGCGGCCAGAATAGCCTTCACGATGTTGTGGTAGCCGGTGCAGCGGCAGAGGTTGCCCTCGAGCTCGCGGCGCACCGTCGCCTCGTCGAGCTGGTAGTTGTTGCGCTTCACCATGTCGATCGCGCTCATCACCATGCCCGGCGTGCAGAAGCCGCACTGCAGCGCATGGTTCTCGCGGAACGCCTCCTGCATCGGATGCAGCTTGTCGGCGCTCTCGGCCAGACCTTCGATCGTGGTCACCTTGCCGCCCTCGGCCTGCACCGCGAGGATGGTGCACGACTTGATCGACTTGCCGTCGAGATGGACGACGCAGGCGCCGCACTGGCTGGTATCGCAGCCGACATGCGTGCCGGTGAGCCCGAGATGCTCGCGCAGGAACTGGACCAACAGCGTGCGCGCCTCGACCTTGCCGGACACCGCCTTGCCGTTGACGGTCATGGCGACATTGATGGTCATTACTTGTCTCCCTTGGATCGATGGTTGTGGCGCGCGAGCGCGCCCACCCGGGCGTTGACCGACTCTCGCAAGACGGTCCGCTGCCGGTCAAGCGAATTGCGGATTGCGAATAACGCCGGGTCTCTCCGGCTACCGGCTGATCAGGAACACGATGATCAGGATGGCCGCGCCGATGCCGATCACGGTCCAGTGCCTCATGCCGCGCTCGGCCGAAGCGCGCGGCACCGGCGGCGGCGGATCGTTGGGCATCACCATCAGGCGGCGGCCGGCGGCGGCGCGCCGACGCTCTCGGCGAACTTGCCGAAGAACTGGTCGGCCAGTTTCTTGGCGGTGCCCTGGATCAATCGGGCGCCCACCTGCGCAATCTTGCCGCCGACCTGGGCGTCGACGTCGTAGGCCAGCACGGTGGCGCCCGAATCCTCGGTGAGCTTCACGACGGCGCCGCCCTTGGCGAAGCCGGCGACGCCGCCCTGCCCCTCGCCCGAGATCTTGTAGCCGTTGGGCGCATCGATGTCGGACAGGGTGACCTTGCCGCTGAACGCCGCGCTCACCGGGCCGATGCGCAGCCGCACCTTCGCGGTCATTTCGGTATCCGACAGCTTCTCGAGCGATTCGCAGCCCGGAATGCAGGCCTTCAGCACCTCGGCGTCGTTCAGCGCGGCGAACACCTTTTCGCGCGGCGCCTCGATCCGATATTCGCCCTTGATATCCATCGGGAAACTCCTGGTCCTACCACTTGGAGGTATAGGAGTCCGGCGGCGGTTCTGCCAGCGGTTCGCGCAGGGAGATGTAGATCGTCGCGAGGTACGGAACGGCCATCACCAGCGCGAGGAAAGCGAACCAGTTGGCCTGGGTGTTCCAGAACAGGGTGCGGATCACCCAGCGCCCGCCGTCGGCTGCGACGAAGCCGCCGGCGCCGCCGTCGTAGAGCTTGATCGCGCCCTCGGTGATCACCATGGCGATGGCCCACAGGATCAGCATCGACGACAAGGCGATCTCGGGCAGGATCGGCCGCACCCGGCTGAACGACCGGGTCATGCGCACGTAGCCCGGCGTGCCGTCGTAGCCCAGCAGCCGGCCGAACGAGAGCGCCCGCGCGACCCGCTCGCGCCGCGCGACCTTCTCCTTGCGCAGCACGGTCATGATCTTCCAGGCCATCAGCACGATGCTCGGGAGGACGAAGCTCCAGATCGGGAAGTCGCGGTAGCGGCCGTCGATGCAGATCTGCCGGTAGAAGGTCTCGCTGAAGCGGATGACGCCGTCGTACCAGTCGACGGTGATGACGACGAGATAGAAGATGCAGAGCAGCGTCAGCGCGAGATAGAGCATCTGCAGCATCAGGTCGACGCGCCGCAGGATGCGCAGGCGCGGCAGTTCGCGATAGGCCTGCCAGGCCTCGCGCACACGCGCGCCGTAGAGCGACGGATCGGCCATGCGCCGCGTCAAGCTGTCGGCGATGCCGCGCAGCAGGGCATAACTGAAGCCAGCCAGCAGGATCGCCCAGAAGGCCACGCCCAGCACTTTCTCGAAATAGAAGGTGCGGCTGAGATCGATCCAGACCGTCTGCACGTAGGCAGTGGCCACCAGCTGGGCGAACAGGGCAAAGATCGCGATCGAGCGCGCCGGCGGCTTGCGGCGCCAGACCGAGAAGGCCAGCACCAGCAGCGCGGTCAGGATCGACGACAGGGCGAACAGCATGCGCCAGTGCGGCTCGGCGCTGACCGGCTGGCCGAGCTCGAACTTGTCGCGGCGCCACGCGTCGAGCAGGCCCCAGGCGGCGCCGACCGTGCCCTCCTGGCGCGCCTTCCAGTGCTGGTCGAAGGCCTCGACCACGTTGTAGTCGAAGTGCTCCTTCTCGGCGAGCTGGCGGAACATCGAGAAATAACGCACCTGCTCGACCCGGCCCGGCCGCGCGTCGGAACGCATGCGGCCGTCGCTCGGCCAGCCGGTCTCGCCGATCACGATCTTCTTGCCGGGGAAGCGATCCTGCACCCGCTTGTAGATCGCCCTGATGTGGTTCTCGATGCGCAGGGAGCCGTCCGCTTCGCGGCGGTCGAGCCCGATCGGCTCGTCCTCCCAGTAGGGCAGCAGGTGGACCGTGATGAAGTCGACCTCGTCCGCAAGCTGCGGGTTGCGCAGCCAGAACTCCCAGACGTCGGCATAGGTCACGGGCTGCTTCACCCGGCTCTTCACCTGCCGGATGTAGCCGCGCAGCTGGTTGGCGGTGAGGTCGCGGCGCAGCAGCACCTCGTTGCCGACGATCACCCGTTCGATCGTGTCGGGATAGCGGTTGGCCTGGTCGATCAGCTGATTGATCTGCTCGAGGTTTTCCTTGTCGTTATCGTTCAGCCAGGCCCCGTGCCAGACCTTGAGCCCGTACTTGCCGGCCAGCCGCGGCACCGCCTCGAGGTTCTCGCCGGTGGAGTAGGTGCGCACGGCGGCCACCTTGCCCTGCAGGCGCTTGAGGTCCTGGTCGATCTGCTCGGTCGTCGGGAAGGTCCGGGTGAGCGGGCTCTGGCCCGGCCGGTAAGGCGCGAACGACACGCTCTGCAGGGGCGCGCTGGTCCAGCCGGCAATCTCGACCGGCCGGTTCGGCACCCACCACCAGAGAAGATTGAGCGCCGTCACCACCGCAAACGCGACCAGCGCCAACAGGACCCGCATTGCTCCTATGTACCGGCTTTTTGTCCCCAGTGCTCGGCCAGATTGGGCGCGCTAGATCGCGCCACGTTGGACGCCGGCAATGGCCTGCCGCACGATCTGGTGGCCGCGGAACAGCACCGCCTCCTTCCAGTCGTCGGTGTCGGGGTAGAACTGCCGCCGCATGGCGGCCCGGATCGGGGCCGCCTCCTTGCCCAGCGGATCGCCGTATTTGTGCAGCCAGTGGTCGGCGCGGAACGCCTTCTGGCCGCTCTCGCGGTCGAACGTGCCGTATTCCAGGGTGCACATGGTGAGACGAGTCGCGGGCTCGGGCAGCAGGCGCAGCAGGCCATAGTGGCCGAGTCCGTCGCGCGCCTGCGAGGCGGTCTGCCCCCGCTTGGACTCGGTGACCGATTCGCCCCAGAACGCACGCACGCGCCGTGAGGCCGGCGTGTCGATGTCGTAGTGCGTGATCGGCTCGCCGTAGCCGTAGGGCCCGAGCCCGGTGTGGAAGTCGATCACCGACACGTCGCTGCGGCCCTTCAGGAACTTGTCGGCGATGGCATGCAGCGTGCGATTGGACCAGCAGGGCCCACCGCCGCCGAAGAAGAAGCCGTCCGGATGGCTGTACTGGCCGCCCGACATGGCGCGGAAATAGGAAATGTCGCCGACCTTCTTGCGATACTCGCCGAGCTTGGCCTCGCACGCCTTGATCGCGGCATCGCTCAGATCCTTCGGGATCAGGTAGTCGGCGATCTCCAGGTAGCCTTCGTTCACCGGATAGGGCCTGGAATGGTCGACGTAGTTGCGGTTGAGGTCGTTGCCCTCTTCCGTCACCCGCCGCGTCCAGGCGAAGCCGTAGGGATTGATGGCGTGCACCATCAGCACTGCCGTGTCCTTCGGCACCCCGGCCGCGCCGACGCTGGCCAGCCAATCGACCTGGAAGCCCGAGCCGCAATAGCCCTCGACGCCGTGCGTGCTCGAGATGGTCATCACGACCTTCGACGCATCGTCCGGACCGATCCGCGCCACATCGGTCGACAGCGACTCGCCGGCCGGGCCCTTCGTGGGATTGTCGTAACGGTAGGTCGTCGCACCGGCGATCTTCGCCGCGGACAGGAACTTCTCGCGCGCCTCGCTATAGGTGGCGGCGAAGGAATGAATGTTGGGCATGAACAATCCTAGGTACGCAGGGTCAGGCCGCCATCCACCACCAGTTCATGGCCGGTAATGAAGTCCGCCTCGTCGGACGCGAGCAGCAGCGCGCCGCGGGCAATATCGATGGGCTGGCCCAGCCGGCGCAAGGCCGCTTTCCTCTCCCATACCGCGCGAATTTCCGGATTGTCGAAGTTGGTGCGCGTCATGCCGGTGTAGATCGCACCGGGGCAAACGTAGTTCGCCGTGATGTTGAACTTGCCTAATTCGAGCGCCAGCGTCCGCGTCAGGCCGCCGACGCCCGCCTTGGAGGCGCAGTAGGCCGCCAGCCCGTAGTCGGTGTCGAACGCCATCACCGAGGCGGTGTTGACGATCCGCGCCCGCCCCTTCTCCTTCGCCCGCGCCTTTAGCGCCGGGATGGCTTCACGGCAGAGGCGGAACATGGCGCGCACGTTCACGCCGTTGACGCGGTCCCACTGCTCGTCGGTCATCTCCTCGACGAAGGCGCGGCCGCTCACCCCGGCGTTGTTGAACAGGATGTCGAGCGCGCCAAACTTCTCCAACGCTGCGGCCACGATCTTCTCCGGTGCGTCGTCGCCGGTAATGTCGACCGCGCAGGTGGCGATCGCATGGTTGCCGGCATGCGCCGTCTCGATCGTCGATTCCGGGCGGTCGACCGCCAGAACCTGCGCGCCCTCGTCGGCAAACAGCTTGGCCGAGGCGGCGCCGATGCCCGACGCCGCCCCCGTCACGATCGCGATCTTGCCCTTGAGCCTATCCATTGTGCGCTCCGGTCAGGCGATGGTGAGCACGACCTTGCCCGTCGCCTTGCGCGAGAGCAGCGCATTCATGGCGTCGGGTCCCTTCTCCAGCGGGAAGCGCATCGAGATATGCGGCTTGAGTTTGCCCTGCGCGTACCATGCCAGAAGCTCATCGAAGTTCTTGCGCGCCTCTTCAGGCTCTCGTCCGCGCCACGCGCCGTAGAACACGCCGCGCACGTCGCAGCTCTTGAGCAGCGCGAGATTGGCGGGGAGTTGCGGGATGCGGCCCGCCGCGAAGCCCACCACCAGCAGGCGGCCGTACCAGGCAATGCAGCGGATCGATTCGTCGAAGGCATCGCCGCCGACCGCGTCGTAGATGATATCCGCGCCGATGCCGCCGGTCAGCTCCTTGACCTTGTCGCGCATCTTCTCCTTGGCGTAGTTCACGAACATCGTGGCGCCGTACCTGCGGCACACCTCCATCTTCTCGTCCGAACCGACCGCGGCGATCACCTTCAAGCCCATCAGCGCGCCGAGCTCGACAGCGGTCAGGCCGACGCCGCCCGAGGCGCCGGTCACCAGCAGCGTCTCACCAGGCTTGTAGTCGCTGCGCTGCTTCAGCGCGTAGTAGGACGTGCCGTAGGTCATCGTGAAGGCGGCGCCGTCCTCGTAGCTCATGTTGTTCGGCATCGGCAGGAGCTGGCCCTGGTCCGCCAGCACTTCGGTCGCATAGCCGCCATGGCCGATCATGCCGATCACGCGCTGGCCGACCTTGTACTCGGTCACGCCCTCGCCCACTTCGGTGATGTCGCCTGCGACTTCGTGGCCGGGGGCGAACGGGCGCGGCGGCTTGAACTGGTACTTGTCCGCGATGATCAGCGTGTCGGGGAAGTTCACGCCCGCGGCCTTCACGGCGATGCGCACCTGGCCCTTGCCCAGCGGCTTGGAGGGCATCTCCATCAGCTTCAGACTCTCCGGTCCGCCCGGCGTTTCGCTGATCATGGCCCGCATCGTCTGCTCCCGTTTCGATCCGTGGCCTCCTTGATACGATGGCGGCCCGAGAGCGTCCATCCGTGCTACAAGACGGGCTTTTCGCGGGGAGGAAAATGGCAGGGCTGTATTTCGAGGAGCTGACCGCCGGCCGCGTGTTCGATCACGCCTGGACGCGCACCGTGACGGAAATGGACAACGTGCTGTTCAGCTCGCTGACCATGAACGTCCAGCCCTTGCATCTCGACGAGGAGTTCGCGTCCAAGACCGAATTCGGCCAGCGCATCGTCAACAGCCTGTTCACGCTGGGGCTGATGATCGGCATCACGGTAAACGACACCACGATCGGCACCACCATCGCCAATCTCGGCATGACCGACGTGAAGTTTCCCAAGCCGGTGTTCCACGGCGACACGCTCAAGGTCCGCACCACGGTGCTGGGCAGCCGCGAGAGCAAGTCGCGGCCGGATGCGGGCATCGTCGAGTTCAGCCACACGGCGACCAACCAGCGCGGCGAGATCGTCGCCGAGTGCAGGCGCCAGGCGCTGATGCGCAAGCGCCCGAAGGGTTGATCTCATCGGACCGCGGACCTCCAGGTCCGCTCATGAATCATGATGCGGACCTGGAGGTCCGCGGTCCGATGAGCATGAGTCAGCTGCGGCTGAAGGCGAGGATGTCCTGCGTCAGACGGTCGCGATGGGTGACGGGCAGACCGTGCGCGCCTCCCTCGTAGACCTTCAGGGTCGCCCGCGGGATGAGCTCGGCGACTTTCTGGCCGGTCCGCTCCACGGGATTGACCTGGTCGTTGTCTCCATGGAGGACCAGCGTCGGCACCGTGATCGCGCGCAGCTCCGCCTCGAAGTTGCCGTGCGAGATGGCGCGCATGCACTCGATGATGCCTTTCGGCGACGACCGCATGAACTGCGCGAGCACCCAGTCGGTCATCGCCGGCGATACGGCGGGATGGCCGCTGGTGAAAGCCGTGACGCCCTTCGCAAAGAAGGTCGGGCGATCCTGCCTCAAGGCGGCGACGAAGGCGTCGAAGCTGCCGCTCGACTGCGGAGGGATGGTGCTCACCATCACCAGCCGCGCGATCCGCGAGCTGCCGTGGCGTGACAGGTAACGGACCGCCTCTCCGTTGCCCATCGAGAAGCCGACCAGCGTGACATCGTGCAGACCGAGCCGGTCGATGACTGTTGCCAGATCGTCGGCCAGCCGGTCGTAGTCGTAACCGCGGCCGGGATCGCTGGAGCGTCCATGGCCGCGCCGGTCGTAGGCCACGCAGCGCAGGCCGTGGTCGACCAGCTCGGTGAGCTGATACTCCCAGATGTCGGCATTGAGCGCCCAGGCGTGGGTGAAGAGCACCGGCTTGCCGGTGCCCCAGTCGAGATAGAACAGGTTGGCGCCGTCGTCGGTCTCCACGAACGATGGCCGCACGTCGGCGGCCGGCGCTCTGCTGTCAGCGCGCGCCGTGGCGGCTCCGGCAAGCGCGACCGCCGCGAGCGACGTGGCGACAGATCTCCTGTCCATGGCCGCCCTCCTCTTTACGCGCGCGCAGGCGCGGCGTCGGTGAAGCCGACCACCGACTTGATGCGGCCATCACCGTCGAGGGCGACGAAATCGGTGCCCTTGATGAACAGCGGCGCGTCCGCCGTGCCGCCGGCGGCCCAGCTGAAGCGCAGGTAGTCGTGATGCACCTCGATGCCGCTCGCCAAATTGAGCCGGTAGCCGGGGAAGTGCTCCTGCGCGGTCGCGATCATCGCGTCGATACTGTCGTGGCCCTTGCCGTCGCGCGCCGCGTCGACGTAGGTGCCGTCCTCGCTCCAGGTCTTCGCCACCAGCTCGCGCCGCTTCTTGGGCTCGCGCTCGTTCCACGCCGCAAGGTAGCGCACGACGACTTCGTTGACGTTGCTCATTGCTCTTCTCCTCTCAGGCTGGGGTTCGGCCCGTACCGGCCGGGAAAGCGCCGGCGCTGCGATGCCGATTGCGACGACTGCACGAAACAGCTCTCGTCTTTCCATGCAGCGGAAGCTAAGTCGGCACGGCCAGGCGGTCGATTACCTGAGACGTAAGTTGGGCTGCCCGGCTATCTTCAAGCGTCATCAACGAGCCTGGATTTCCGAGCCATGCGTTCCTTTCTGTTCGTCCCTGCCGATTCGGAGCGCAAGCTCGCCAAGGGCCCGCTGTCGGGCCCCGATGCGCTGATCCTCGACCTCGAGGACTCGGTCGCGACCGACCGCAAGACCATCGCGCGGCAGATGGCGCTCGATTACCTTCGGACAGCCAATCGTGCCGGGCCGAAGCTCTACGTCCGTGTGAACGCGCTCGACACGGGCCTGACGCTCGGCGATCTCGCGGTCGTCCTACAGGGCAAGCCTGACGGCATCGTGTTCCCCAAATGCGTCGGCCAGCGCGACCTCGACCTCCTCGCCACCTATCTCGACGCACTGGAGGCGCGCGAAGGCATCCAAGCCGGATCCACAAAGATCCTCACCATCGCCACCGAGAGCGCCGCCGCGGTCCTCGCGCTCACGGCGGCGCCGGCGAAGCATGCCCGCTTGATCGGCCATTCGTGGGGCGGCGAGGACCTGATGGCCGATCTCGGCGCGCTGGCGAAGGGGCCGGCGCCGGGTGTCTATGACGACACGTTCCGAATGGCCCGCACCGTCAACCTGATGGCGTCCGTCGCGGCCGGCGTAACCGCCTACGACACGGTCTACCCCGACATCAAGAACATGGATGGGCTGCGCGCCGAGGCACACGAGGCGCGGCGCATGGGCTATGGCGGCAAGATCGCCATCCATCCGGACCAGGTCGCGGTCATCCACGACGTCTTCACGCCGTCGGCGCAGGAAGTCGACTGGGCCAAGCGCGTGATCGCCACGTTCGAGAACAACCCGGGCTCGGGTGTGCTGACGCTCGACGGCAAGATGCTCGACAAGCCGCATCTCGTTTTGGCGCGCCGCCTGATGGCGCGCGCCGGATGAGGGAAAGCGGCGCGCTCCTGCCGACGCTCGACCGGCTGTTCGCGGGTCCGCGAGACTCGGTGCTGACGATCCGGGCGTTCGTCGACGGGCTCGAGGACCGTTCCTACGCCTTCATCATCGCCGCGCTCAACGTTCCCAACATCGTGCCGACCGGCATCCCCATGCTGTCGACCGTCACCGGTGTGCCGATGGTGCTGCTGGTCGTGCAGTACTTCCTCCGGCGACCGACGCCTTGGCTGCCCGAGCTCGTCGGGCGCCGCGGCCTGCCGCGCGGCAAGCTGCAGGATTTCCTGGCCGGCCGCACCCGGCGCTATATCGAGCGGATCGAGAACGCCATCCATCCGCGCCGCGCCTGGTGGATCAGCGGCACAGCGCGCAAACTGCTGCTGATCGTCTGGGCGCTGCTGATCCTGCTGCTCGCGTTGCCGATTCCGTTCGACAACCTTGTCCCCGCCTGGGCAATCATGTTCTTCTGCATGGCCCTGATCGAGCGCGACGGCGTGATGGCCCAGCTCGGCTGGTTACTGACTTTCCTGACGATCCTGTGGACGATCTTCCTGCTCACCATCGGCATCGCGATGGTGCAGACCCTGCTCCGCGCGATCTTCTAGTACGAGCGCGGCAGCTCGAGGATGTGCTCGGCGACGAAGTTGAGGATCATGTTGGTCGAGATCGGCGCCACGGTGTAGAGCCGGGCCTCGCGGAACTTGCGCTCGACGTCGTACTCCTCGGCGAAGCCGAAGCCGCCGTGCGTCTGCACACACATCTCGGCCGCGGCCCACGCCGCTTCCGACGCCAGCATCTTGGCCATGTTGGCCTCGGCGCCGGCGTTGATGCCGGCCTCGAACATTGCCGCAGCCTTGCGCACCATCAGGTCGGCCGCCTCGATCTGGGTGTAGGCGCGCGCGATCGGGTACTGCACCCCCTGGTTCTGGCCGATCGGCCGACCGAACAGCTTGCGCTCCTTGGCGTAGTTCACCGCCTTGTCGATGAACCAGCGGCCGTCGCCGATGCACTCCGAGGCGATCAGGACGCGCTCAGCGTTCATACCCGACAGGATGTAGCGGAAGCCCTTCCCCTCCTCGCCGATCAGGTTCTCGGCCGGCACCTCCATGTTGTCGAAGAACACCTCGGTGCTGTTGTGGTTCATCATGGTGCGGATCGGCCGGATGGTCAGGCCCTTGCCCAGCGCCGCACGCATATCGACCAGGAACACCGACAGGCCCTCGGTGCGCTTCTCCGCCTGCTCGCGCGGCGTGGTGCGCGCGAGCAGCAGCATCAGGTCGGAATGCTCGGCGCGGCTGGTCCACACCTTCTGTCCGTTCACGATGTACGTGCTGTTGTTCTTCTTCACCGCGGTCGTGCGCAGGCTCAGCGTATCGGTGCCGCTGGTCGGCTCGGTGACGCCGAACGCCTGCAAGCGCAGCTCGCCCGTCGCGATCTTGGGGAGGTAGCGCTCCTTCTGCTCCCTGCTGCCATGCCGCAGCACGGTGCCCATGATGTACATCTGCGCATGGCAGGCCGCGGCATTGCAGCCGGCCTTGTGGATCTCCTCCAGCACCGCCGACGCTGCCGAAATGCCGAGGCCCGCGCCGCCGTATTCCTCGGGAATCAGGATCGACAGCCAGCCGGCCTCGGTCAGCGCCTTGACGAATTCGGTCGGATAGCCGCGCTCGCGATCGAGCTTGCGCCAGTAGGCGCCATCGAACTTGAGGCAGAGCGCGCGAACGGCGTCGCGTATCTCGGGATGCGTCGGCGCGTAGGGATTTTCAGCGGCGTGGGTGTCCATGGCGGGGTTCTAGTCCGCCGCCTGCCCCCAAGCAATGCGCCGCAGCTCGTCGATCACGCCGGCATGCACGTCGGCGGTGAAACCGTCGACCGTCGGCTCGTTCCGCGCCGTGACACCGTCGACGGCGCCGGCTTTTTCCACGATCGCCCTGGTGATCGCGAGGTCGCGTTCCGCGGTCAGGAACTTCGCGATGGCCGGCGACCACGAGCGATGGAGCACCCCAAGTGCCGCCATCAGGCCGTAAGCGCCCCAGTTCGACACGCCGGCGACCACGAGGTGATCGCACGAGGTGATGCAGGCAATGCGCTCGCCGTTCGGCACGGTGCGCGCAATCAGCCCGGCCGGCAGCTTGCCCATGCCGATCTCGTTGCCGCCGTCGCCGACGCCGATCTTCGCCCAGTCTCCCGCCGTGAACAGATCGTCGAGCGGCGCAGTCCACGGCGAGACGTCGGCGCCACGCATATTGCGTGGGCGGCCGTCGGGCGAGAGCCCGCAGCGTTCGATCGAGACGGCGTGGCTCACACCTGCCTCTTTCCACGCGCGCGCGACGCGGGCGATGCCCGGCTGGTCCTGGACCCCCACTTCGTCGACTGCGACATCGACACCGGTCTCGTGCACCGCGGCGCGCACCGCGTCGGCGCACGGCGAGTCGACGGCGATGCGCACCGGCACGCCACACGCGCCAAGGCTCGCGGCCAGCAGCGCGGTTCCGACGGGTCCGTCGGTCTCGGCGGCGGCGACGCCGTCGCGCGGCACGAAGAAGCCGGTGATGAAGCCTATGCTCGTCGCATGCAGCAACGACTGTGCGGCTTCGGCCAGTCCGCCGCGCGTCGCCTCGATCAGGGCCTGGGTGCCTCGGCCGACCTCGCGGCAGACCTGGGCTTCGATGGCGTCGAGCGCCTTACTTCTCCTTGGCGACATACACTCCGTTCCAGTCCGGCGGCGAATCGTCGATCAGGTGATCGACACGCTCCCGCATGACGTCGTAATACCCTTGTCGCCAGCCCAATGCCTGCGCCGCCTCGGCGCACTCCTGGATCACCGGCAAGGACTCGACGAAGGCGCCGGTGCGATAAAGGAGAAGGAAGGCGGCCTGCCGGTCGAGCAGCGTCTGATACTCGGGCCGCTTCGTCATCTCCGGCGGACCGATGAGGCCGAAGATGCGCTCCGGCTCGGTCTTGCCCTTCACCATCACGAGATCGAGCTCTATGGCGGCGAAGTCCGAGGCCTGCTCCCAAGTGTTCTCGCCGATGATGATTCCAACCGCATAGGTCTTGCACAGGCCCTCGAGCCGCGCGGCAAGGTTCACCTCGTCGCCCAAACACGAATACTGCAGCCGCTGCGTCGAGCCGAAGTTGCCGACCGTGGCCTGCCCGGTGTTGAGGCCGACACCTATATTGACCGGAATGTGAGGCCGTCCTTCGGCCTCCGCCTCTGCCTTCCATTCGGCGTTGAGATCCATCAGGCGCGCCTGCATCGCCAATACGGTCTCGCACGCCCGGACGGGATGGTTCGGCACGTCGATCGGTGCATTCCAGAACGCCATGATGGCGTCGCCCATGTACTTGTCGATCGTGCCCTTGCGCTCCTGGATGAGGTCGGTCATTGGCGTCAGCAAGCGATTCATGAAGCGGGTGAGCCCCGCGGGATCGAACTGCTCGGAGATGGTCGTGAAGCCCCGCACGTCGCTGAACAGGACGGTGATCTCGCGCATCTCGCCGCCGAGCGCCAGCAGGTCGGGATTGTCCACCACCGCCTTTACCTGGTCGGGCGACAGGTAGAGGCTGAAGGCGCCGTGGATTTCGCGCCGGTCGCGCTCGGCTCGAATGAAGGAGAGCGCCGAACCGACGATGTAGATCACCGCCAACGTGACCGGCGGATAGATCGGATCGAACAGCAGGTGGATCTTGTTGAAGGCGTACCAGGGCACGGCAATGCCGATGCCGATGAACAGCGCCGCGACCAGCGCCATCGTCGCCGCCGGCAGCCGCGGCAGCAGGATCACGAACACCAGCCCGATCGCCAGCAAATAGAGGAATTCGGCGCCGTCGGCATAATCCGGCCGCTCGAGGAAGGTCTGACTCAGCACCTGCTCCAGGATCTGCGCGTGCACCTCGACGCCCGGGATCGAATCCTGCAGCGGCGTGTTTCGCAGGTCCTTCAGGCCGACCGCCGAGGTGCCGATCAGCACGATGTGGCCGTCGATCTTGTCGTCCGGCAGCGTGCCGTTCAGCACGTCCTTGGCCGAGACGAAGCGCTGTTTGAGGTGGCCCGAGTCGTAGAGTTCGATGCGGCCCTCGGCGTCGGTGTCGATGTTGAAGTTGCCGACACGGACGCTGCTCATGCCGGTGCGGGCGCCGAACGATTCCAGCCCCTGCGCACCGGCCCAGCGCACCAGATAGGTCGAGGCGCCCTGGGCCACCCGCAATGCCTCCAGCGACAATGTCGGGAAGAGATCCTCGTCGCGCTGCCCTTTCATCCGGAACAAGAGCGGCACGCGCCGCACGATGGCGCCCTCGATCTCGGTGGTGACGCTGCCGTTGCCCTTGGCCACCTTCTCGAACATGTCGAGCGTGCCCACCACGCCCGCCTGCTCCGGGATGAAGGTCGCGATCAGCGAGGCGACGTTGGCCTCCTTCGCCTCGCCGGTATTGTGCGCCAAGCCGGCGAAGCGGCGTGGCGGCTGAGTCCCGCCGTTGAGGTCGAAGCCGAAGCCGGTGACAACGGGCGCGTTCTTGATCGCTTCGGCGAGGACCTCGTCGTTATCGGGCACCTTCGACGCTGCCAGCCGCAACTCGGGCGACTGCTGGCCCGGCGGCAGGCTCTGGACCACCCGGGCAAGCGAGGAGCGGTCATGCTCGGCGAAAACCACGTCGAACGCGATCGCCGCAGCACCCTTCTCCGCCAGCTTTTCGACCAGCTTGGCGACGATGTTTCGCGGCCACGGCCACTGGCCGTATTCGGCCAGCGAGGCCTCGTCGATGTCGACGATGCGCACCGGCAGGTCGGGCGGCACCTGGCGCGGGTGGAGACGCTGGAAGCCGTCGAAGGCGAGGTCGCGCAGCCGCGCCAGCGCCGGGGGGTCGCCCGCCCGCAGGATCAAGGCGTTCACCAGCACCAGGAACGCCACGATGATCGGGGCGCGCGGCGACCGGTTCCGGCCAAAGAGCCAATTCCACTTCATCCAGAGGCCATCCCCCGTGAAGCCACTTTACGGAACGGGTACCGCCAAGCCAAATAGCCCACGCTGTCGCGGAAAATGTTCACCGGCCCCATCCACGCTTCCCTGCTCGGCATTTATTACAAGCTGGGCTCGCTCCTGCTGTTCTGCACCATGGACGCCATGGTGAAGGCGCTGGGCGGCACCTATGGACCGTTTCAGCTGATGCTGTTCCGCAGCACCGTGGCGATGATTCCGGTGGCGATCATCGTCTGGCGCGTAGGCGACCTGAAGATCGTCCGCAGCAAACGGCCATGGCTGCAGGCAGCGCGGATCACCGCCGGCATCGGCAGTTCGGCAGGCTTCTTCTATGTCTTCCCGCGCATGCCGCTGGTCGACGCCTACGCGATCTCCTTCGCCGCGCCCTTCTTCATGGTCGGCCTGTCCGTGCCGCTGCTGGGCGAGCAGGTCGGCTGGCGGCGCTGGACCGCGGTCGCGGTGGGCTTCGTCGGCGTGATCATCATGCTCGATCCGCTGGGCCTCTCGTTCCACACCATGTCCCTGCTCGTGCTCGGGGCGACCTTCTGCTACTCGCTGTCCACCGTGCTGGTGAGGGTCAACAGCCGGCACGATTCGGACGCTGCCACCCTGTTCTGGTTCTCGATCGTCACCAGCGTGGTCTCGTTCGGCGCTGCCATCCCGGAATGGGTGTGGCCGACGGCCATCGACTGGGTCTGGCTGCTGCTGCTCGGCCTGCTGGGCGGGGTAGCGCAGGTGCTGGTGACGCGGGCCTGGCGGCTGGCGCCGGCCGGCGTCCTCGCGCCGTTCGACTATGCCGGCATCATCATGGCGGTGCTGTTCGGCTACCTGTGGTTCAAGGAGCAGCCGTCCTGGACGGTCTGGCTCGGCCTCCCGCTGGTGATCGGTTCGGGTCTCTATATCCTGTATCGCGAAAGGGTTACGGCGCGGGCCGAGGGTGTGGCCGCCTTGGCCTGAAGGCCTCCTTGCCCCATTGACGAATCTGGCCTCAATCCACATCTTGTGGGACATGAGCGAAACCCAGTTCAGCGTCACCCCCAACGCCGCCAAGCGGATCGCTTTCCTGGCCTCCAAGGAGACCAAACCCGTGATGATGCGGGTCGCCGTGCTGGGCGGCGGCTGCTCGGGCTTTCAGTACAATTTCTCGTTCGAGGAACAAAAAAACGACGACGACCTCCTGATCGAGCGGGACGGCGCCGCCGTGGTCGTCGATTCGACTTCGCTCGAGCTCCTGAAGGGCAGCGAGCTCGACTATGTCGAGGAGATGGTCGGCTCCGCCTTCCAGGTGAAGAACCCGAACGCCACCTCCTCCTGCGGCTGCGGCAACTCCTTCAGCGTCTGACCATCGGCGGCTTACCTGCCACCGCGGTGCCCATAGCGCTGTGTATGGCGCTGGAAATGGTCTTCATGCCGATCTCCTGAACAGGGTAGTTTTGCGCCATGAAGATCGCGACCTGGAACGTCAATTCGGTCCGCAAGCGGACCACCAATCTCGTCGGATGGCTGAAGAGCGCCAAGCCCGACGTCGCCGTGCTGCAGGAGATCAAGGCGCAGGAGGCGCAATTTCCGCGGCTGGAGGTCGAAGCGGCCGGCTACAAGGTGGAGATCGTCGGCCAGAAGAGCTGGAACGGCGTGGCGCTGTTATCGCTGCATCCCGTCGAGATCACCGCCCGCTCGCTGCCTGATCCCCAGACCGACGAGCAGGCGCGCTACATCGAAGGCCGGGTACAGACGCCACAGGGCCCGCTGACGGTCGGTGGCCTCTATCTGCCCAACGGCAACCCCATCCACACCGACAAGTTCGCCTACAAGATCGCCTGGATGGACCGGTTGGCGGAGCGCACGCGCCAGCTGCTGGCGAGCGAGGAGATGTTCGTGCTGGGTGGGGACTACAACGTCTGTCCGACCGATGCCGACGTCTTCAGCCCGGCCGCCTTCGCCAACGACGCGCTCTGCCAGCCGCAGTCGCGCCAGGCCCTGCGCACACTGCTCAACATGGGTCTGACCGACGCGGTGCGCGCCTTCGATCCCGACGGCCCCTCCTACACCTTCTACGACTATCAGGCCGGCGCATGGCAGAAGGGCAACGGGCTGCGCATCGATCACCTGCTGCTGTCGCCCCAGGCCGCCGACCGCCTCACCGCCGTCGGCATCGACAAGGCCGAGCGCGGCAAACCCGATCCCAGCGACCATGTGCCGGTATGGTGCGAGCTGGACGTGGCGTAGCTGAAAGACTCGCTCTTCTCCGGCTATTCGGCCCCCGTACCGATCACGCCGCCGTCGGCGATGATGGTCTGACCGCAGACGAAGTTGCCGGCCTTCGAGGCTAGGAAGACGGCGACGCCGCCGATGTCGTCGGGCTGGCCGATGCGCTTCAGCGCGGCCTTGCTCTCGTTGGCCTTGCGGATCTCGGGATTGTCCCACAGCGCCTTGGCGAAATCGGTCTGGATCAGGCCGGGAGCGATGCAGTTCACCCGGATGTTGTGCTTGCCCCATTCCATGGCCAGCGACTTCACCAAGTTGATGTCGGCCGCCTTGCTCATGTTGTAGGCCGCGATGTGCGCGGAACCGACCAGGCCGCCGATCGACGACACGATGATGAACACGCCGTCCTTCCGCTCCGCCATCTCGGGCCCGACCATGTTCATCAGGGCGATGTTCGACATCACGTTGTTCTGCATGATCTTGAGGAACACCTCCTCCTTCAGACCGCTCAGCGGGCCGAAGTACGGATTGGAGGCGGCGTTGCAGACCATGATGTCGATCTTGCCGTAGGTCTTACGCGCGAAGGCGACCAGCTTCTCGAGTTGCGCCCTGTCGGAAATGCTGGCGGCGAAGGCGGTCGCTTCGCCCCCTTTGGCCTTGATGCCCTTCACGACCTCCTCGCAGGCCGGCAGCTTGCGGCTCGACACCACGACCTTGGCGCCATGCGCCGCCATCTGCTCGCAGATCGAGCGGCCGATGCCGCGGCTGCCGCCGGTCACGACCGCCACCTTGCCGGAAAGATCGAACATCGTTGCGTTACTCATGTCAGCGTCACTCCCCCTTCGCAGGGTTCAGGAGCGACCTGACCGAGTCAACGATGCTGTCGTGCCGGGACCGCCTGAAGGGACAGCACATCCGGGACCGCGTGGCCGTCGACCCACAGGATGCCGTGCTGGCTTTCGAAGAGCGCCAGTTGAACGTCGAGCGGGAGGCCGAGCTCTGCCTTCGTCACCGCGACGACGTAGAGCGCCGCGGCAAGAACCGTCGCCAGAAGCAGCAATCCACGCTCGATCCACCAGGTGCTGCGATCGACAGTCAGATGACCAGCGTTCATGGGCAACCTCCCGTACTTGGAGTCCTATCGCCATTCGCCAAAGAGGCCAGCAAAAGGGCCCCGCCGCGACACCAGCGATACAACTGTGGGCGCGCTGTTTCTGTGCTGTTTCCCACGCAAGTCCGATTTTGCCGGTACGCTATCTATCGAACGAAAAGCGCGATCGATTCGACATGGCCGGACCACAGGAACTGGTCGATTACTTTCAGCTTCTCCAGCCGGTACCCGGCGTCGTGCAGAACGCGCGCATCGCGGGCGAAGCTGCCGGGATCGCATGAGGCATAGACCACACGCTTGACCTTCGAGCGCGCAATCTCGGCGACCTGGGCGGCGGCTCCCGCGCGCGGCGGATCGAGCAGGACCGCGTCGAAGGCATCGAGCTCCCTGGTCAGCAGCGGATTGCGGAAAAGGTCTCGGCGCTCGACCGCAACGCGGTTGCCGCCGATCTTGCGGCCGGCGGAATCTGCCGCCGCGATCGAAGGCTTGTCGCTTTCGAACAGCGATAGCTGGCCTGGCCGGCCGAGCGACAGAGAGCCGACTCCGGCGAACAGGTCGGCAAGTTTCGCGGTGCCGCCAACCCAGGCATTGACTGCTTCGCGCATCGCCAGCTCGCCACGCTTGGTAGCCTGCAGGAAGGCGCCGGGCGGCGGTTCCACCATGACCTCGCCCAGCACGAGGAGCGGCGGGCGACGTGTCACGATCGGCTCGGGATTGGCCCGATCTCCCCAGCTCAGCCGCGCAAGGTTGGCGCGCTCGGCCAGACCCACCAGCCTTTGACGCTGATCGAGCGACAGGGTGAGCCGCTTGTGCGGCCGCAGCAGCACGTCGATGCCGCCGTCCGTCTCGTTGGCGATGGCGTCTGCGGCGGCACCGTCGGGCAGGATTTCGCCCAGCGCGACACGCAGCGGCTCCAGCAGCGCGGTCAGTGTTGGTCGCGCGATTACGCAGATTCCAACATCGACGAGGCGAGCGCTGCCGCGCTCGTGGAAGCCCGCAAGTACGCGCCTGCCCTGGCGGCGCAACACGAAGTCGACGCGTCGCCGCTCGCCCGCTGCGCCGAGCAGTGGCGGCTCGAAGGCCGGTGCCGTCACCCCCCGCTGCTTCAGCGCGCGCTCGATCAGGCCGGCTTTCCACGCGCTGTAGACGTCGTGCCGCCAGTGCTGCAGGGCGCAGCCGCCGCATACGCCGAAGTGCGCGCAGGGCGGCTTCTCTCGGTGGCGCGAGGGAGACAGCACCTCGCGCAGATCGGTGGCGACGCCCTCGCCGCGCTTGTCGACGGGCTCGGCCTCGACGACCTCGCCCGGCAAGGTGAAGGGCACGAAGTAGCGTTCGCCGTCCTGCTCGGCAATGCCGTCGCCCCGCGCGCCCATCTCGAGGATGTCGAGCGTCAGCGGCACGGGAGCTACCCCAGCCAGCTCTTGGCCGGCCGCAGCTCGCCGACCAGCAGCCCGACAACGTTCTTGACCGGCGGATGCAGCAGCTCCTCGCGCCGCTCAGCCGGCAGTACACCGAGATGGGCGAGCAAGGTCGCCATCGCGACTTCGGAGGCGCGGCCCGCTCCATCCCACATCTTGAGCGCAATGCCGAGGCCCAATGTCGGCAGCATGCCGCAGAACACCGCCTCGGCCCCGGTCTTGACCTGCACCACGCCCGGCAACGCGCCATTGACCCGCGTGCAGAACCGGCCGGTCCCCGCCACCATGAACGGCTCGGCATTCATCGCCCTGCGGATGCGGCCCGCCGCCTCGGCATGCTTGTTCGACAGCCGCGACGGGTCTGCCATGCTGGCCATGGCGCGCGCCAGCAGCTTGAGCGGCGTCGCCAATGTCGGGATGCCGCAGCCGTCGGTGCCGTAGGCGAAGTCGTCGGCATTGCTGCCGCAGAGATCGGTCATCACCGCGCGCAGGCGTTGCTGCACCGGATGGTCGTATTTGATGTATCCCTTGGTCGGCTCCCCGTACGCCACCGCCGTGCTGAGGAAGCCGCTGTGCTTGCCCGAGCAGTTGTTGAAGGCAGGCGTCGGCTGCGCATTCTCGCGCACCAGCGCCTCGAGCGTCGCCGGCAGACGCGGCGGATGGGTGCCGCATTCGAGGTCGGCCTCGCTCAAGCCGATCTTGCTGAGCCAGGCGCGCACGGTCTCGACATGGCGTTTCTCGCCGTTGTGCGAGGCGCAGGACAAGGCGATGTGCTCGTCGCCCAGGCCGAACTTCTGGACGGCGCCGCTCTCGACGAAGGCCATCGCTTGAATCGGCTTGTTGGCCGAGCGCGGCAGGATGCGCGCATCGATGTCGCCCCACGATTCGACGACCGTGCCGTCGGCTTTCACGATCGCCGCAGCGCCTTCGTGCCGGCTTTCGACGACCGGGCCGCGGGTGACTTCGATGACGACGGGACTTTTGCTCATACTTCCTGTTCCAGCTTGATGATCGTGACATTGTCCTGCCGCGGCGCGCCCTCCGCCAGCACTGCGTCGATCAGGCCCTGCACCGGCTTGCCTGCTTCCCGCGCGATGTCCGCCTCTTCGAGCGTCAGGACGCCGTCGCTGCAGACCAGCAGTTGATCGCCCGCCGCGAGCGCGCGCCGGCCTTCGTCGATCAACGTCAGCGGATTGCCCATTACCGCCTCGCGCAGGGTGTGGCGGCCCGGATGCTGGGCGGCTTCCTCGGCCGTGATGATGCCGCGCGCCACCAGCGCCTCGATCTGCGGCACCATCGAATGGTCGGCATTCAAGCGCTCGAGCCGGCCGTTCGACAGCAAGAACAGGGGCGAATCGCCGACGCTGATCCAGCGCACTTCCGCGGCACTCACGACCACGGCGACCAGGGTCGAGCCCATGCTTTCGAGCCTGGAATCCCCTGCGACGGCGGTGCCGATCGCCTGGTTGGCCGCATCGAGCGCCTCGGCAAGGCTGCGACCGTTCTCGATCGCCATGACGAAGCCGCCGACCGCCAGGCGCGAGGCGGTGGCGCCGCCGACATGGCCGCCCATGCCATCGGCCAGGACAGCGAGCACGGTGTCGTCGGTGAGCCTGCGCACCGCCCAGCTGTCTTCCTGGTACGGCCGGCTACCCTGGTGCTGCGCGCCTTCGCCCCGCCAACGTACCGCCATCGCTAATGCCAGGTGGCCGGAAGCCTGTGCAGGCCGCGCAGGGTAAAGGTCCGGCGCCAGGCGGGCGCGTCTTTCTCCGGCAGCTCCAGGTTCGGCAGGCGCTCGATCAACGCCGTGAACACCAGCTCGGCCTCCAGCCGGGCCAGCTGGGCGCCCAGGCAGTGGTGGATGCCGCCGCCGAACGACATCGGACGGATGTTCTGGCGGCCGACATCGAGCGTGTCCGGATCGGCATACTGCGCCGGGTCGCGGTTGGCTGCGCCCAGCAGCATCAGCACGCTCTCGCCCGCCGGCAGCGTGACGCCGCCGACCTCGACTTCGGTATGGGTGACTCGTCCGGTCATCTGCACGGACGAATCATAGCGCAGCAGCTCCTCGACCGCGTTGGGAATCAGCGACGGGTCGTCCTTCAGCCGCTGCCACTGCTCGGGCGCCCGGTGCAGCGCCAGCAGGCCATTGCCGATCAGGTTGGTGGTCGTTTCGTGGCCGGCGCCGAACAGCAGGCCGATATTGGCGCGCAGTTCCTCCGTCGTGAGGCGATCGCCCGCCTCCTCCGCCCGAACCAGCTCGGTCGTCAGATCGTCCTGCGGCTCGCGGCGGCGCAGCTCGCAGAGCTGATCGAAGTAGGTGTTGCCCATGGCAGTCGCCGTGTTGGCGCTGTCGAGCTCCTCCCGCGTCATGGGCGCGGGATCCAGGACGCGGCCCGAAACGTTACTGCCGACCAGGAAGGCGGCGCGATGGTCCTCGGGAATGCCCAGCATGTCGCAGATCACGATCACCGGCAGGCGGTGCGCGAGATCGCGGATCACGTCCATCCCGCCCTTGTCGATCACCCGGTCGAGCTGCTCGTCAACCAGCTTCCGGATGCGTGGCCGCATGTCGGCGACGCGACGGGCGGTGAACGCCTTGTTCACGAGCCCGCGCAGCCGCGTATGGTCGGGCGGATCAAGCACCAGCATCGTGCGCGCAAGATTGGCGATCACCGGCTCGTTCATTCGGTCCTCGCCATAGCGCTTGGTGATGTTGCCGGCGAAGTCCTTGCCGAACCGGCGGTCGCGCAGCGAGAAGGCCACGTCCTCGTACCGGGTCAGCAGCCAGAATCCTTGCGGAGCCCTGAAGACCGGCGCTTCCTGCCGCAGCCGCCGATAAAACGGGTACGGGTCGGCGATGAAGGCCGGATTCAGCGGATCGAAGACCAGGGAGCCCGTCGATGACGGGGGCGTCATTTCGTTCATGCGCTCCTTTACCACGATCCCCCTTGCCGCGCGAACGAACCGGCCCCTAACCTGAAAACCCATGTTTTCGCTCACACAGGGTCTGCGGCGCGCCCTCCAGACTCGGCCGACCGGCCCGTCCACGGCCTTTGCGCCACGCCGCCGCACTTGGGAACAGACGGCCGACCGCGTCGCCCGGGTGGCAGGAGCCCTGGCGGCGCTGGGTGTCAAGCGGGGCGACCGAGTGGCCATCCTGGCCCTCAACAGCGACCGCTATTTCGAGCTGATGTACGCCATTCCCTGGATCGGCGCGGTGATGGTGCCGATCAACACGCGCCTAGCCGCGCCCGAGATCGAGTACATCCTCGAAGATTCGGGCAGCGTCGTGCTGTTCATCGACGGGACCATGGCCCACCACCTCACCGCGCTGGACGGCAGGACGCCCAGCGTGCGCGAGGTGATCTGGCTGGACGACATCTCCGGCCCGGAGGGCATGCTGCACTACGAGGACCTCACCGCCTATGACCCCGCCGAGGATGTCGGCGCGGCCAATGACGATATAGCCGGCCTGTTCTACACCGGCGGCACGACCGGGCGATCGAAGGGCGTGATGCTGACGCACACGAACCTCGTGGTGAATGCCCTGAACGCAGTCGCCGGCATGGGCTTCGACGCCGACACCGCGTACATCCACTCCGGCGCGATGTTCCATCTCGCCGATGGCGCCTCGACCTTCGGTGTCACGCTGGTCGGCGGCCGCCATGCCTTCGTGCCGCGCTTCGAGCCGGTCGAGGTGCTGCAGACCATCGCGAGAGAGAAGATCACGCACGCGCAGTTCGTGCCGACTATGATCAACATGCTGGTCAACCATGCGCGGTTCGGCGAGTTCGACATCTCGACCCTGAAGCTCATCCTCTACGGCGCCTCGCCGATGCCTGAAGGCGTGCTGCGCAGGGCGCTGGAGGTGATGCCGCATGTCGGCATGATCCACGGCTACGGCATGACCGAGGCGGCACCGATCGTGACCCTGCTGCCGGCGCGCTACACGACCCTCGCCGGCCCCCATGCTGGCCGGCTGAAGTCGTGCGGCCTCGCCGCCCTCACCTGCGAGGTGAAGGTGGTCGACGCCCTCCGCAAGGAGGTGCCCCGCGGGACCGCGGGCGAGCTGGCAATCCGCGGTCCCAACATCATGAAGGGCTACTGGAACAAGCCCGAAGAGACGGCGGCGGTGCTGGACGACGGCTGGTACTACTCCGGCGACGGCGCGACGATGGACAAGGAAGGCTTCGTCTATATCGTCGATCGCCTCAAGGACATGATCATCTCGGGCGGCGAGAACGTCTATTCCGCGGAGGTCGAGAATGCGATCTCGCTGATGCCCGAGGTCGGCGAGGTCGCCGTGATCGGCGTGCCCGACGAGCGCTGGGGCGAGCGCGTACACGCAATCATCGTCCCGAAGCCGGGCGTCAACCTCACGGCGGAGTCCGTGCTCGAGTTCTGCCGCTCGCAGATCGCCGGCTACAAATGTCCGCGCAGCGTCGACTTCCGCGATACGCCATTGCCGCTCAGCGGTGCCGGCAAGGTGCTGAAGCGCGAGCTGCGCGAACCCTACTGGAAGGGCTACACGAAGGCCGTAAACTGACGAGATGCCCGTTCCGCCCTATTACGACTGGATTGCCCACCACGCCCATCGCCGGCCCAACCAGCTCGCGATCAACGACCTGCAGACCCACCGGACATACACCTACGCGCGAATGCACCAACGCACCGACCGGCTGACGGGCTGGCTGGCGGCGCAGGGCATCGCCAAGGGTGACCGTGTGGCGCTGCTGGCGCCCAACTGCCCCGAATACTTCGAGCTCCAATTCGCCTGCGGGCGGCTGGGCGCGATCATGCTGCCCCTCAACTGGCGGCTCACAGTGCCTGAGCTCGAGTACATCCTGGGCGACGCGACCCCCAAGCTGCTCATCCACGACAAGAGCTTCGCTCAGCAGGCGCAGGCGCTCGCCAAGAACTTGCTCGAGATCGATCCCGAGGATCCCAACAGCGCCTACGAGCGCGCGCTCGCCTCGAATGCGCCGGTGCCTGCCTACGTGCCGCTGACGCACGACGACATCGGCATGATCATGTACACTTCCGGCACCACCGGGCATCCGAAGGGCGCAATCATCACCCATGGCATGGTGTTCTGGAATGCCGTCAACCTCGGCATCCCGGCACTGATCTCGCCGCAGACGGTGCAGCTCGTGATCCTGCCGCTGTTTCACACCGGCGGCCTCAACTGCTACGCCAATCCCGTGCTGCATGCGGGCGGTACGATTTTAATCATGCGCGCCTTCGATCCCGGCCTGGCACTCGACTACATCTCTGATCCGAAGCTCGGCATCACGCACTTTTTCGGCGTGCCGGCGCCCTACCAGTTCATGATGCAACATCCGAAGTTCCAGACCGCCGATCTCTCGCGCCTCCGGATCTCGGGCGTCGGCGGTGCGCCCTGTGCGCTCGCCATCCTCGAAGGCTGGGCCGCCCGCGGCGTGGCCTTGATCCAGGGCTGGGGCATGACCGAGACCAGCCCGGCCGGCACCATGCTCGACGCCAGCGACGCCATTCGCAAGGTCGGCTCCGCCGGCAAGTCGATGATGCACACCGAGATCCGCATCGTCGATGACACCGGCCACGACGTGAAACAGGGCGACATCGGCGAGCTGCTGATCAAGGGCCCCAACATCACGCCCGGCTACTGGAACAAGCCTGAGGCGACGGCGGCGGCCTTCACCGACGGCTGGCTGCATACCGGCGACGCCTGCCGCATGGACGAGGAGGGCTTCGTCTATATCGTCGACCGCTGGAAGGACATGTATATCTCGGGCGGCGAGAACGTCTACCCGGCCGAGGTCGAGAACGTGCTGTTCCAGCTGCCGCAGGTCGCCGACGCCGCGATCATCGGCGTGCCAAACGAGCGCTGGGGCGAGGTCGGCATGGCAATCGTCGTGCGCAAGGAGGGCCAGGCGCTGGAGGAAGGCGACGTCATCCGCCACTGCCTGGGCAAGCTCGCCAAGTTCAAGGTGCCGCAGTCGGTGACCTTCGTCGACGTCCTGCCGCGCAACGCCACCGGCAAGGTGCTGAAGCGCGAGCTGCGCAGTCAGTTCGTCGGCGCGGACAGGCCCGCGATCACTTAGTCCAGACTGTCACTGTCACGCACCCTGTGACCCGCGTGACAGGCTCCAAGTGCACGCCAGCGTACATTTCACGGCCTTTCTGTCGCCCTGCCACCACCTTCTGTCGGGTCGGATGGCTCACACCATCGGCACGTAGTCGTATTCGCCCATGCCCTGCAGGACCAGGAAGGTGAGCGAGCCCTTGCCGGCGTTGGTCACCAGGTGTGGCCGCTTTGCCACGGCGGTGAAGGTCTCGCCGGGTTTCAGCTGGACCTCCTCCTTGGGATTCTGGAGGAAGAGCCGCATCTCGCCTTCCAGCACGTAGAAGGTGTCGGCGATGTTGTTGTGGAAGTGCCAGGGCACGGTTTGGGTCGGCGAGAGCTGCAGCTCGCTGATGTGGAAGCCTGGGCGTTGCACATGGCGGGCGCGGCGCTCGACCTCGTAGAGGTGGCTCGCGTCCTTGACGGGTTTAAGTCTTTCGGCGGTGCTCATGAGAAAAGGTTAGCCCCCTGCCGGCTTTCCAACAAGGACAGGCGGGCGGCCCGCTGCTAGACGGTTCGCCCATGTTGACCATCTACGGCGTCTATCGCTCGCGCGCATCGCGCATCCTCTGGCTCGTTGAAGAGCTCGGCATCCCGTTCACTCTGGTGCCGGTGATGCAGCGCTATCGCCTGCCCGACCCGCCGCCGGCCGGCGTGGTGCATACGAAGTCGCCGGAGTTCCTGAAGGTCAATCCGAACGGCCACGTGCCGACGATCGACGACGACGGCGTCGTGCTGCACGAATCGCTCGCCATCACGCTCTATCTCGCCAAGAAGCATGGCGGCCCGGTGGCGCCGGCCAGCCTCGTCGAGGACGGCGAGATGACGATGTGGGCGCTATGGGCCGCGACCGAGGTCGAGACCAACGCGCTCAACATCCTCTACCACCGCACCAGCAACCCGAAGCTGGCCAACGAAGCGATCGAGGCGCTGCGTATGCCATTCGCGGTGCTCGACGCGGCGCTCGTCAAGGGCGGCCATCTCGTCGGCGGCCGCTTCACCGTGGCCGACATCAACACCGCAGAGGTCGTCCGCTACGCGCTGAGCGCGCCCGAGCTGTTCGAAGCCGCACCGCGGGTCAAGGCCTGGCTCGCCGCTTGCCAGGCCCGGCCTGCCTTCAAGAAGATGTGGGCCGAGCGGGACAAAGAACCCGCTTAGGGAGACAGAATGAAAAAGGTGATGGCGTTTGCCTTGGCGATTGTCCTCGGTCTGACGCCGGCCCTCGCACAGGACTTCCCCAACCGCGCCATCTCGATCGTCGTTCCGTTCGGCCCGGGCACGGGCAACGACATCATCGCCCGCCAGGTCGGGCAGCACATGATGGCGACGCTCGGCCAGAGCGTGGTGGTCGACAACCGGCCCGGCGCGACGGGCAACATCGCGTCCGACTATGTCGCGAAGTCCCCGCCGAACGGCTACACGATCTACCTTCCAAGCTCGAGCATCCTGCTCAATCAGCTCGTTGGCACGCCCAACAGCAACCTGATCCGCGACTTCGAGCCGGTGGCGATGAGCGGCACCCTGCCTTACGCGCTGGCGGTGCCATCGTCTCTGCCGGTCAAGACGGTCGAGGAACTGGTCGCTCTCGCCAAAGCCAAGCCCGGCGAGCTCTACTACGCCGGCTACATAGGGGGCGTGCCGCAGTTCCTGGGCGAGATGCTCAACCGGGCCGGCAAGGTCAACATCGTGATGGTGCCGTACAAGAGCACGGTCGAAGCGGCGAGCGACTTCGCCGCCGGCCGCATTCAGGTGCTGTTCACGCCCGTCCCGTCGAGCCTGCCCTTCCTGGCGAGCAAGCAGGGCCGGGTCATTGCCGTGACGGGCTCGAAGCGCGCCAGCATCCTGCCCGATGTGCCGACCATGGCAGAAGCGGGTTATCCCGATCTCATGGTCGAGGTGGCCTACTTCTTCCTGGCGCCCAAGGGCACACCCAGGCCCGTCGTCGACAAGCTGAGCGGCGCGATCACGGCGGCCTTGCACGATCCCAAGGTGTCGTCGGCTCTGGCCGCCCAGGGCGTGGAGAAGAAAGAAGGCGGGCCCGAGGAGACGCGCGGCTATCTGGCCGACGAGCTGCGCAGGTGGGAGGTTATCGTCAAGCAGTCGCCGCCTGCCCGCTGAAGGAGGAACCGATGAGCCTCAAGACGCCGCAAGAGTACGTGCAGAGCCTGCGTGACGGCCGGGTCACCTACTGGGATGGCGAGGACATCGCCGACATCACGGCCCATCCGCGCTTCAAGGTGCCGATCGCCATCACCTCGGCCGACTACGACTACCAGTCGGCGGAATACGGTACGCTGCGCCGTTACCGCACCGAGGACGGCGGCGAGGCGCATCGCATCTACCAGATCCCGCGCAGCGCAGAGGATCTCGCCAGCCGCATCGAGATGATGAAGCACACCTCGATCGGCACCCTGGTATCCGCCGTCTACATGGCGCTGATGAGCGTCAAGGACGAGGTGGCCGAGGTCAATCCGCAGTGCGCGGCCAACATCGAGCACATGTACCGCTACTGCCGCGACAACGACCTGCGCGCGGCCGAGGTCATTACCGACCCCAAGGGCGACCGCAAGCGGCGCGCCCATGAGCAGGACGATCCCGACCTCTATGTCCGCATCGTCGACCGCAACAAGGACGGCATCGTGGTGCGCGGCGCCAAGCTGCACATCACGGCGGCGTCGCTGGTGCACGAGCTGGTCGTGATGCCGACCAAGGGCATGCGCCAGGACGAGAAGGACTACGCCGTGTCCTTCTCCATCCCGGTCAACACCAAGGGCGTCAAGATCATCAACCGCTCCTTCGCGCCGGCCGAGCTCAATGCCTTCGACTATCCCGCGAGCTCGCACCACAGCATGCCGGAAGGCTTCGTGGTGTTCGACGACGTGTTCGTGCCGTGGGACCGCGTGTTCCTCGCGGGCGAGGTCCAGCTCGCCAGCCGCCTCGCCCAGTCGCTCGGCCTGTGGGAGCGCGCTGGCGGCGTCATCGAAGCCGTGCGCATGTCGGAGCTGTTCGTCGGCCTCGCCCAGCTCGTCACCGAGCACCAGGGCAAGGAGAAGGATCCGACGGCGATGAACAGCATCTCCGAGCTGATCACCTATGCCGAGATGCTGCGCATGAGCCTCGACTATGCCTGTCGGCACTACGAGACGACGCCGTCGGGCATGATCTATCCCAACACGCTCGCCATCAACACGGCCAAGTACTACTACGCCGCCAACTTCCACCAGACGGTGCGCCATCTGCACGATCTCGGCGGCGGGCTCGTCCTCACGCTGCCGCACGAGACCGACCTGCGCAACGAGGCATCCGGCAAGTACATCCGCAAGTACCTGCACACCAAGAAGGACGTCGATATCGAGACCCGAATGCGCGTCTACAACCTGATCCGCGACCTGACCGCCGACGCCTATGGCGGCTGGCAGTTCGTCGTGGCGCTGCAGGCCGGCGGCGGGCTGACCGCACAACGCATCATGATGAGCCGCACCTACGACCTCGCCGGCGCCAAGGAACGCGCCCTGCGCGCCGCCGGTGTGAAGCCAACGATCCCTCGGCGCGCCGAGGCGGCGGAGTAAGAACATCTTGCTTTCCCCGTCTGCAAGGGAAGGCGTGATGTTGGGCTTCACCCCTCGAACGACACCTGTAGCCGATAGCGCCGCGTCGCGCCGGGCGCGAGGACCGGCTCCTCGCCGCTCAGGCCGCCCGGCAGGCGCGCGCTGGTGCAAGGCTCGATACTGAGCACCGGCGGATCGGCGTTCAGCCGATGCCAGAGTTGCAGATGCGGCAACATCGCTTCGTCCCAGGTGAAGACGATCCTGCCGCGCGGCGTCTCCACGGTACACGAAGCGGCTCCGAGAAAGCCCGCGCTCTCGCTCGGCATCGACGGGTCCGGAACACGCAGAGGCCCGAGACAGCGTTCCGCACCCTGCCTGACGACCGTTCCGTCGGCGAGCGTCGGGCGGCCGATGTTGAAGTGATAGAGGCTCGCCTGACGGTGCGGCGTTGCCGCCCGGTTCTCGACCATGTCGTCGATCGTGAGGCTGCTGCCACCGACTCGCGCCTCGATGCGCCGCTTCAAGCGAAAGCCAGGTTGACTCACCTCACCTTCGCAGAACAACACGCCGTCTGCCTTGCCACTTGCCATCAACGTCGCCGGCGTGAACGGCAGGCTGCCGTGCAAGGGATGGCCGTCCTTGGGCTGGCGGATATGCTCCAGCCCGCCGGTCACCAGGAAGCCGGAGAACAGCCGGTTGAAGCCGCGTCCTTCGTCGGCGTGCGGATCGTGGCCGGCGGGATGGCGGAAGCCTGCGGGACTCTCCCAGCCGACCTTGGTGCCGCGCCACGACAGTGGACCGATGTCGAGCGACCGGTCGATCAGCACCGTGAAGTCGAGCGCTCCCGCCGCGAAGGCAAGCGCCCGCACGCCCTCTCCCATGACGATACGCTTCGGTCCGGTCATGAATATTCGAGCTGGCACAGATCCATGGTACGCATCGGCCGATCTTCGCCCGGAGCTGTTCGATGCGCTATGGCTTCTACCTTCCGACCCGCGGTCCGCTCGCGACCCGCGACGGCGTCCTGTCCCTTGCGCGCGAGGGCGAGCGACTCGGCCTGCATTCGGCGATGATCGCCGACCACATCGTCTTTCCCGTCAGCAGCGATTCGCCTTACCCCTACACGCTCGACGGCAAGCATCCGAGCGTCGGCGATGCGCTGGAAACCTTCTCCCTGCTGGGGGTCGTGGCGGGCGCCACGGAAAAGCTGAGACTCGTGACCTCCGTCCTGATCCTGCCCTACCGCAACCCCGTGCTGACGGCGAAGATGGTGGCGTCGCTCGACGTGCTGTCCGGCGGGCGGGTGACTCTCGGTGTCGGGGTGGGCTGGCTGAAGGAGGAATTCGAGGCGCTCAAGGCGCCCGACTTCGAGCGGCGGGGCGCGGTGACCGACGAGTGGATCGCCATCTTCAAGCAGCTCTGGTCGCAGTCGCCGGCGACCTTCAAGGGCCGGTTCTACGACTACAGCGACATACGCTGCGAGCCGCTGCCCCTGCAGAAGCCGCATCCGCCGATCTGGGTCGGCGGCCATTCGGCGGCCGCCCTGCGCCGCACCGCCCGGCACGCCAACGGCTGGCATCCGGTCGGCGCCGTCGCCGCCTCGCCGCTGCCGCCGGACGAGATGCGCAAGCATCTCGAGACGCTGAAACGGCTCAGCGAGGCGGAGGGCCGCGACTTCGCGCAACTCCACATCTCCTACAAGGCGCCGATCTACGATGCCGGCGTGCCCGACCGCAGCGGCAACCGCCGCAGCTTCACCGGCACGCCCGAGCAGATCGCTGACGACGTCCGCGCCTTCGGCAAGACCGGCGTGCACGAGCTGATCTTCGACTTCCGGGGCCAGTCGATGGCCGAAAGCGTCGAGCGGCTGCAGCGCTTCGCGGAAGAGGTGAAGCCGATCGTGTAGCTTCCCCGTCGTCCGGAGCGGAGTGAAGTCGAGGGACCTCTTTGGCCGGTGCATCGTTCAAGAGAGGTCTTTCCGCTTCGCGCTGCGCGCTCCGGTCGACGACGCGGACTAAGGCTCCGTCGTCCGAAACGGTGCCTCCTCGCCGAGCTTGCGGGTGTAGGCGTAGAGCTTCGGCACGTGGGTCGCCGTGTCGACACTCAGCCCGAACCGCGCCAGGCGTTCGGCCACGAAGGCGGTGATGTCGGCTTGCGTCAGGCGCCCCTGCATGAGGTAAGGCGTGGACGGATCGACCATCGCCTCGATGGCGGCGAGCGCGTGGACCATCTGCGCCGTGCAGTCGTCGACCCACGGCTGATGCCGCTTCTCGGCCGGCATGTGGTTGCGGTGATACGCAGCCTGCAGGCCCTTGTCGCAGGCGCCCATCATCATCGCCGCCACCCGCAAGACGGCCCGCCGCTCGGTGCCCGAGCGCGGCACGGTCGGCCGATCGCCGCCGTAAGTCTCGTCGAGATGATCGACGATCGCGCCGCTGTCGATCAGCGTCTCGCCGTCGTCGAGCACCAGCGCCGGGATCCGTCCGAGCGGATTGTGGCCGCGCACCTCCTCGCGATTGCCGAAGCCCGAGACGCAGCGCTGCTCATACGGCACGCCCAGCGCCGCGAGCGTGATTGCGACCCGCCGCGTGTAGGGCGAGCGGTTGACGCCGATCAGCCGCATCTCAGGCCGCCAGCACCAGGCGATCGACCGACGGCAGGAAGCCGAAATTCTCGTAGAAGCGCTTGGCGTCGCGGTTGAAGTCGTGCACCGGGACCTCGACATGCGTGGCCCGCCGCTGGCGCGACCATTCGACGGCGGCGGCGAGCAGCCGACGTCCGACCCGGCGGCCACGCTGGTCGGCGCGCACCACGAGATTGTCGACCTCGATCACCTTGCGCGGCGCGGCGCCAGCGAAGCCGGACGGCACCCGGGTCAGCAGCACCGCGAGCCCGACCACGCCCTCCTCGCTCTGCGCCACCAGCACTGTCGATTCGGCCTGCGCCAGCCAATGGGCGACCTGCTCACGCGTACGGGCCGGTGGCGGGAAAGGCCGGAACATGTCGGGCCGCGCCTCGCGATGGATCTCGTCGAGCTGCTCGAACAGCGCGCACAGCTCCTCGTAATCGCGCAGGCTGGCCCGGCGCACGCGAATGGCCAATGGCGGTCTTTCCGCCTCGTCCTGGGTGATTTCTGCGATCGACATCTGATCCTCCATTTGCGGTCCCACCGCGCCCGGAGGCCAGTCTCAGAAACAACGAAGCCGCCGGGAGCGGCGGCTTCGTTGGGTCATGACCTTTCGCGCCGCCTATGTTAGCGACGTAAAATACCAACCCTTGGTGAGCAGGTTCGTAGTCACGGGCGCCTGTTTACGCTCGCCATGGTGGCCGTGTCAACGGCGCGCGCCTATCGTTCCGCGATGACGCCTTCCTCTCTTCTCGCTGCCGCGCCGTGGTGGCGGCCCAATACAGGCCGCTTCCTTGTGATCCGCGGCGGCCGGCCGCTTGCCGGCACCTATCCGATCAGCGGCGCCAAGAATGCCATCCTGCCGCTGATGGTGGCAGCCCTGCTCACGCCCCATCTCGTCACCCTGCGCAACGTGCCCGGCAACCTCGACGTCGCCGTGCTTGCCGCGCTGCTGCAGCGGCTGGGCTGCGAGATGAATTGGTCGCACCGCACGGACGGTCTCGCCGCGACGATCTCGGCCGATCGCCTGCGGCCGGCCGACATCGACCCGGATCTGGTGTCGCGCATGCGTGCGTCCGTCCTGCTGCTTGGCGCACTGCTGGCGCGGTGCGGGGAGGCACGGTTGCCGCTGCCGGGCGGCGACGCCATCGGCCTACGCGGCATCGACTTCCATCTCGCGGGGCTGCGCGCGATGGGCGCCACCATCGTGCTCGACGGCGGCACGATTGAAGCGACGGCGCGAGACGGCCTGCACGGGGCCGAGATCCTGCTGCCGACACCGTCGGTCGGCGCCACCGAGAACCTGATGCTGGCCGCCGTCCTGGCCAGCGGCCGCACGACGATCCGCAATGCCGCCTGCGAACCCGAGGTCGCCGACCTCGCGGCCTGCCTCGCCGCCATGGGCGCGACGATCGAGGGCATCGGCACGCGCCAGCTCGCGATCGAGGGCGCCCTCTTGGCGGCGCCGTCCATACGGTGCTGCCCGACCGCATCGAGTTCGGCACGCTGGCCTGCGCCGCGGCGGCGACCGGCGGCCGTCTCGTGCTGCCGCACGGCCGCATCGCCCTGCTGGGCGCGGCTGGGCCCCTCTATGAGGCCGCCGGCATCGCTCTCCACGAAACCTCGGAGGGCGTGATTGCCGAACGTGCGGCCGAGGGTTTGCGCGGCGTCGACATCACGACCGGACCGTTCCCGGAATTCGCGACCGACCTTCAAGCACCGACCATGGCGTTGATGGCGATGGCGTCGGGAGCGAGCGCCATCACCGAGACGGTGTTCGAGCGGCGCTTCCACCATGTCGGCGAGCTACGAAAGCTCGGCGCCAACATCTCGGTGGTCGGCCGCACCGCGCTCGTCCGCGGCGTTCCGCGCCTGCACGGAGCGACCGCCACCTGCAGCGACGTGCGCGCCGCCGCCGCGTTGGTCGTCGCGGGTCTCAGCGCAGCAGGCGAGACGCGGCTCGACGTCCTCGAGCATCTCGACCGCGGCTATGACGGCATGACAGAGAAGCTGGCGGCGATCGGTGCGGATATCGTCCGCACCGACACCGGCGGTTAGCTATTCGGCGGCGACCGCCATCGCCTGCTTGAGGCCAGGCATGGTGAAGCCGAGCTTGTCGAGCTTGGCGATCATATCCTTGCCCTGGGCCTCCGCTGTCTCGACCAGCGGCGGCCGCACCGGGGTCCAGGCGCCGTCGCTGCCGTAATGAGCGATGACGTACTTCAGCGCGGGGATCATGACGTAGCCCTGCATCACGCCGCGCACCTCGTTGATCCAGCCCTGCAGCTTCTCGCCCTCCGGGGTGGCGTACTTCTTGTAGGTTTCGGCGATCTTGCCCGGGTTGATGTTCGCGGTCGCGCTGATGCAGCCCGCGCCGCCGGACTTGATATTGTCGATCAGCGGCTTCTCGTTGCCCGAGAAGACGTCGAACCCGTCCTTGGCGAAGGCCTCGATCATGCTCTTGGTGTGCGCCCAGTCGTCCGACGAATCCTTCATGCCGGCGATCTGCTTCGGATAGGCCTTCATCAGCCGCTCGACCAACTTGTGCGTGATCGGCACGGCCGACACCGGCGGGATGTGATAGAGATAGACGCGGAGCTTGTCGTCGCCGACGCGCTGCACGACTTCGGAGAAGAAGCGGAACAGCCCCTCCTCCGGAACGCCCTTGTAGTAGAACGGCGGCAACATCAGCACGCCGGCGACACCCTTCCTGGTCGCATGGGCCGACACCTTCGCCGCCTCGTTGATCGAGCAGGCGCCGGTGCCCGGCATCATGCGATCGGTCGGCACGCCCGCGGCGACCACCTTGTCGAGCAGCTCCATGCGCTCGTCCGCCGACATCGAGTTGGCCTCGGAGTTGGTGCCGAACATGGCCAGGCCGCAGTCCTGGCTGAGCAGCCACTTGCAGTGCGCGATGAAGCGGCCGAGATCGGGCGACAGGTCGGGCTTGAAGGGAGTGACGACGGGCGAAAGAACGCCTTTGATCCGCTGGGCGGCCATGATGTTATGTCCTTCGGGAATTGGCGCGCCTGTTTTCGCATCCAAGCGCCGGAGACGTCTAGTGGCAGAAATCCTCCCCGAAGATGGCTTTGCGGGCACCCTGATCGGACGGGTCCAGACGCCGGCGGGGCCCAGCGTGGTTGCCGTTCGGCAGGATGGCGTCTTCGACATTTCCGCGGCGGCCCCGACCGTCGCCGATCTGTGCAATGCCGCCGATCCAGTGGCGTTGGCGCGCTCCAGGGGGCAGCGCCTCGGTTCGCTGGACGATGTCATCCACGCCCTGCTGGCGCCGGTCGACCTGCAGGCGATCAAGGCGGCCGGCGTCACCTTCGCCGTCAGCCTGCTCGAGCGGCTGATCGAGGAACACGCCAAGGGTGACCTCAGCCGCGCCGACAGCGTGCGCAAGGAACTGAACGCGATCATCGGCGTCGACGTCACCGCCATCAAGCCGGGCTCGCCCGAGGCCGAGGCGCTGAAGAAGACGCTGGTCGCGCGCGGCGCCTGGTCGCCGTACCTCGAGGTCGGCATCGGCCCCTACGCAGAGATCTTCACCAAGGCGCCGCCGATGTCCGCTGTGGGCTATGGCGCCGAGATCGGCATCCGGCCGGACTCGGACTGGAACAATCCCGAGCCCGAGGTGACGCTGATCGTGAATGCAGCCGGCAAGATCGTCGGCGCGACGCTCGGCAACGACGTGAACCTGCGCGACATGGAGGGCCGCAGCGCCCTGCTGCTGGGCATCGCCAAGGACAACAACGCCTCCTGCTCGATCGGGCCGTTCGTGCGGCTGTTCGATGCGACCTTCACGCTCGACGACGTGCGCTGCGCCAAGGTCGATCTCGAGGTCACCGGGCCCGACCAGTTCCGCCTGCGCGGCTCGAGCGATCTCTCGAAGATCAGCCGCGATCCGACGGATCTCGTGGCGCATGCCATGGGCAAGCTGCACCAGTACCCCGACGGCATGGCGCTGATGACCGGCACGCTGTTCGCGCCGACCGAGCAGCGCAAGCCAGACGGCCACGGCTTCACCCACATGGTGGGCGACCTGGTGTCGATCCGCTCGCCCAAATTGGGCACGCTCACCAACCGCGTGAACCATTGCGACAAGATCGCACCGTGGACGTTCGGGACCTCGGCGCTGATGCGCAATCTCGCCAGCCGGGGCCTGCTCAAGTGACCGACCTCACGCGCCTCCCGGCATCGGTCCTGCGCAAGAAGATCGCGGCCAAGGAGCTCTCCCCGGTCGAGCTAACGAAGGTCGTGCTGGCGCGCGCCGACAAGCTGCAGCCCATCTTGAACTGCTTCATCACGCTGGTGCCCGAGCAGGCGCTGGCGGCGGCCAAGCAGGCCGAGGACGATGTCATGCAGGGCAAGCCGCTCGGTCTGCTGCATGGCATTCCCTATGCTGCGAAGGACCTCGTGAACACCGCCGGCGTGCGCACGACCTTCGGTTCGCTGCTGCACGAGAACAATGTCCCGAACAGCGACGCCGTCGCCAACGAACGCGTCAAGCAGGCGGGCGGCATCCTGTTCGGCAAGACGACGACGCCGGAGTACGGCCACAAGGGGCTGACCGACGCGCCGCTGTTCGGCCGCACGCGCAATGCCTGGAGCGCCGAGCGGACCTCGGCCGGCTCGAGCGGAGGCGCGGCTGTGGCGATCGCGGCCGGCATCGGGCCGATTGGCATCGCGACCGACGGCGGCGGTTCGACGCGCATTCCCGCCGCCGCCAACGGCGTGGTCGGGCTGAAGCAGAGCAACGGCACGATCCCGCACAGCCAGGTCGCCGACCTGTTCGGCAACTACACCTACGTGACGCCGATGTCCCGCACGGTGATGGACACCGCGCTGATGCTGCAGGCGATGGCGGGTCCCCATCCCAGCGACCCCTGGTCGATCGGCACCGCGGCGCAGGACTATATCGCAGCGGCGCGGCCGGACGGCGATCTCGTGGGCAAGCGCTTCCTCTATAGCGCCACGCTCGGCAATCGCTTCGTGTCGAAGGACGTCGTGAGCGCCTTCGAAGCGGCGCTCGGCAAGCTCAAGGACGCCGGCGCCGAGCTGGTCGAGCTCACCGGCGAGCTGCCGGACATGGAGCCGATCTGGCGCGTGATCAACCACACCACGTGGCGGGCGCGCTTCGCCGACATGATACGGCGCGACGGCGAGCGCATGACGCCGTCCCTGGTGCGGCAGGTGGCGATGGCCGAGGAATGGACCGGCGCCGACTACCAGCGGGCCATGTTCCAGCGCGCCGATCTCTTCCGCATGGTGCAGAAGTGGTTCGATGGCGCCGACTATCTCGTCACGCCGACCTTGTCGCGCGCCGCGCTGCCGATCGATCAGGACCTGTTCGAGCCGATCGTGATCGACAGCATCGAGGTGGGCGAGCTGCGGCGCAACTGGTTCCCCTACACCATGCCGTTCAACATCACCGGGCACCCGGCCATCACCGTGAGCTGCGGCTTCGCGAGCGACGGCCTGCCGGTCGGCCTGCAGATCGTCGGCCGCTTCCGCGACGAGGCCTCGGTGCTGCGCGCCGCGGCGATCTACGAGGCGAGCGCGCCCTGGCTCGAGCGATGGCCCGATCTCTGAGGCGCCCGCCTCCGCTCGGCGCGGAGGAGATCCAGGCGCGCGTGCTCCATCGGGACGGGCTGATCCTGGTGATCGACAAGCCCGCCGGCCTCGCCGTGCATGCCGGGCCGAGCGGCGCGCCGAACCTCGAGGAATGCTTCGACGCGCTGCGCTTCGGCCTGCCGCGCCCGCCGGCGCTGGCGCATCGGCTGGATGCCGACACGTCCGGCGTGCTAGTGCTCGGCCGCCATCCCAAGGCGCTGGCCAAGCTCGGCCGGCTGTTCTCCGGCCGCGACACCGAGAAGACGTACTGGGCGGTGGTCCAGGGTGCGCCGCCGGCCGATGAAGGCGTGTTCGACTGGCCACTGCTCAAGGTGAACACGCGCAGCGGCTGGTCGGTGAAGGTGTCGGACAAGGGTCAGAAGTCGGTGTCGCGCTACAAGGTGTTGGGCCGCGGCCCCGGCATGACCTGGCTCGAGCTCACGCCCGAGACCGGGCGCACGCATCAGCTCCGCGTGCACTGCGCGCACGCCGGCTGCCCGATTGTGGCCGATCGGCTCTACGGCAAGGTCGAACCCGGTCAGCAGCTCCACCTGCAGAGCCACGCGATCGTCCTGCCTCTGTCGAAGAACAAGCCCGCGATCCGGGTCGAGGCGCCGCCGCCGGCGCACATGCTCGCGGCGCTGAAGGCATGCGGCTACGTCCCTGCTCCAGCGCCTATTGGCGTGCCACCACCCACACCCTGAGCGGATCGCCGACCTCGTAGCCGGCTCTCTTCGCGGCCTTGAGCTCGTCACCCGATTCGTAGCCCACCAGCGGTAATCCCGGAAACGTCGCTGCCGCCAGCGAGGCGAGGTCCCGCCACACCGCCGGCTCGTCGTCGAACTCGGCCACCACGTTGCTGAGGCCGACCACGCCGTCGGACCGGTAGAACGTCCCGCCGGCCACGACCGTACCGTCGCGCCTGGCCGAGAACATCGCGAAGTTGTCGTCGCTGAACAGCGCGGCCGGAAACCCGTCCCCGCCCGGACCGACCCGCTCCCAGGACAGGCCGGAGACCATCGCCGCCGCCTTGGGCTGCGCCTTGCGGATCCAGTTGCCTTCCAGCAGCACCTCGAAGCCGAGCCGGGCGATGTCGAGGGTGTTGAAGCTGTCCTTCACCGCCCAGCGGCCGGGCAGATGCGACTTCTGCAAAATGCGCACGGCCTGCCGCTGCTCGGCGATGTCGGCCTCGCCGGGCGTGAGGGTCACGACGTTCGGGTAGAAACGCGGCACCGGTTCCGCGCTCACCCAGGTGTGGACCAAAAACCGCCCGACCGTGCCGTGTGCGAAGCACACGGCATTGCACCAACGCGCATTGTTGAGCGCGGCCGAGATGGTCCAGTCCTTCAGGCCCTGACTTCCTCGCGCTGGAACACGATGTAGGCGATCGAGAAGACCACGATCATACCGGCAATCAGGCCCGTGATCTGCGGCCAGATCAAGAGCAGGCTTTGGTCGAACGGCAGGGGCGTGCCGGGGATCATGCCGCGGGTCTGGGCCATCACCAGGTTGGCGAAGTCGCCGAAGGCCTTGGTCTCGGGCTGGAGCAGGCCGAGGACGGCCTCGCCGAACAGCGTGCCGGGCGACAGCCGTTGCAGGGCGGAAGAGAAGGCCTCGAGCGACAGCACCTCGTCGACCGAGCGGAACTGCGCCGGCATGAAGCCGGTGGTGATCGCCTGGGCGATCATCGGCCACAGCAGGAAGAAGAACAGCCACAGGCCGAGCGAGCACAAGGCCGAGGTCGCGGTCGAGCGGAAGATCACCGAGAACAGCATGGCGACCGCGAGCCACACGCCGCCATAGGCGATCGCCACCAGGAGGAAGGCCACGCCGCGCACCACCTCCGGCCCGCGCGGCGGCAGGCCGAGCAGCAGGAGGCCCGCCCCGAACACGATCAGGAACAGGGCGGTCAGCGCGACCGCGAGGGTCATCAGGCCGCCCAGGAATTTCCCGAGCAGCAGGGCGTCCCGGTAGATCGGCTGCGACAGCACGCGCGAGAGGGTGCGCCGGTTGAACTCGCTGTTCACGGCATCGAAGCCCAGCCCGATCGCCATCAGCGGGATCATGAAGGTCAGCGCCGTGATGAAGGATATCGGCGCCTGCTGCGGCGACACCGTGAAGATGCGCAGGAACAGGTACTGGTCCGACTGAGTGACCTCGCGCAGCGTCTGCAGGGTGAAGCCGACCGGCAATGCGCCGAACACGATCACGAACAGGGTCAGCACCAGCATGCGGGTGCTGCTGAGATGGTCGGACAGCTCCTTGACGAAGACCGGTCCGACGCCGGTGAAGGGAGAACCCTCACGCCGCCCTTGGTTACGCAGCACGGCGCGCCTCCTCGAAATAGCGGGTGTAGACCTCCTCCAGACTGGGCTGCAGTTCGGCGAGCCGCGTGAGCGATCCGCCGGCGCCGACGATGCGTTGAGCCGCTGCCGCGCGGACGTCGCGATCGGCGACGATGCGCCAGGTGCCGGTTCCGTCCGGCACGACCTGCTGCACGCCCTCGATGCCCTTGAGCGCGGCCGGCACGTCCGTGCCGCTCGCCTCGACCAGGATCGGATGACCCGCCCCCAGCACCTGGTTGGCGAGCTCGACGACGGTGCCCATCAGGGCGATCTTGCCCTTGTTGAACAGCGCGACGCGGTCGCAAACGCTCTGCACGCGATCGAGCAGGTGCGAGGAGAGCAGCACCGCGACTCCCGACTTCTTCAAGCCCCGGATCATCTCCAGCAGCTCGAAGGTGGCATGCGGATCGAGGCCCGAGGTCGGCTCGTCGAGGATCGCGACCTCGGCCTTCTTCATGACGATCTCGGCGATGCCGAGCCGCTGGCGCATGCCCCGCGAGAAGGTCGCGACGCGCCTGTCGGCCACGTCGGCGAGCTGCACGGCGCGTAGCGCCTCCATGATGCGCCCGTCGGTCTCGCGCCGCGGGATGTCGAGCAGGCGCGCGATGTAGATCAGGTTCTCGCGCGCCGTCAGATGATCGTAGAAGCCGACCGCGTCGGGCAGATAGCCGACGCGCCGCTTGACCTCGAGGGGCTGGCGCACCGGGTTGAAGCCCAGCACGTCGACCGACCCGCCGCTGGTCTCGGTGAGACCAAGCATCATCAGGATGGTCGTCGTCTTGCCGGCGCCGTTGGGCCCCAGCAGTCCGAAGATCTCGCCCTTGCGAATGCTGAGGTCGATCGCATCGACCGCGCGGGTCGATCCGTAGAGCTTCAGCAGGCCGCGGGCTTCGATGACATTGTCCGCCTTGAGGGGGTCGCTCATCGTCGCCACCAGCTTTCGCTACCGGCGTCCGAACCGGGCCACCGCACCCAGCAGCACCAGCAGCGCCACCGCGATGATGCCGATGCCGACGATGCCCCATACCGTCGAGGTCGTGACGGTGATGCGGAAGTCGGCGTTGGACGATTCACCCTTGGCGTTGGCCCGGAACGACGCCACGTAGTCGCCGGCGATCGTCTTCTCCGACGGCGTCACCGTGACCTGCACCTCTTTCTTCTCGTTGGGCGCGACTGTCGGAATGTTCTTCGGGTTGTACTCGGCCTTCCAGTTGGTCGGCACGGAGCCCGAGATCTCGACGTCCTCGAGCGGCGCGGTGCCGTCGTTGCTGACGACCAGCGTGTACTCCGACGGCTTGCCCGCGGTCGCCTCGCCGCTCAAGCGGCCGTCCTTGGCGCTGAGCGACAGGTGACCCTGGCCGCTGATCTGCAGGGTCACGCGCTGCTCCGCAGTGGCTCCCTCGGCCGCGACCTTGACCAGCACCGGATAGGTGCCGGCCTTGACGTCACGCGGCGGCACCACCTTGACCTTGATGTCCTTGGACTGGCCGGCCTCGATCGGAATCGAGCTGATCTCGTTCGAGCCGTAGCCCTCGGTGAAGCTGGTCTGGAAGTTGCTCGGCGCCTGGGCCGACAGCGCGACCGTCAGATCCTTGCCCGAATCGTTGCTGACCGAGATCGTGTATTCGTAGGACGATTTCGGCGTCCCCATCAGCGAGGGCAGCTTCGACTTCATGGTGAGCTTGGCCGGGGTCTCGGCGCCGATGGTAAGGGTCACCGGCAGGCTGATCGACTGCGTGGCGCCCTTGGCACTGATCGTCATGGTCTGCGAGCCGGGCTTGGCATCCTTCGGCACGTCGACCCTGAGCTGCAGGCTGGTGCTCTCGTTGATGCCCGGCATCGCCGCTGCGACCGGCTGGCCGCCGCCCAGGATGTCGGCCTTCCAGCCCTTCGGCACACCATCGACCGACAGCGTCAGCGACTCGGGCGCGAGGCCCGCGTTCTGCAACTTGAAGCGGACGTTGGCGACCTCGCCCGGGCGCACCGTCTGCGACGGATAGTCGGTCAGCAGCCAGAGCCCCTTCACGGCCGGAGCCGCCGGCGGATCGGCGGCGAGGGCCGGTATGGCGATGATGGGCGCGGCGATGATGAGGAAGAGCAAAGCAATCAGACGGCGCATTTCAGTTCCCTGCGTCTTTTGAAAACCATCCCCGTTTTCGTGGCGCGAAGCTACTGCCCGGAAAACGACGAAAAAAGGGCAAACCGGCTAAGCGGCGGCGCTTGGTCGCGCTTTCATGCGGGCGACCCAGGCGGTGAGGTTGGTGTGCGCCGGATCGATCGTCTGGCCGACGGTGCCGAGGAAATCGACCATCGGAAAGAGGAAGATGTCGGCGAGCGTGATCCTGTCGCCGGCGATGTAGCTCTTGCCGGCCATCAAGCCTTCGAGCCAGGCGAGCTTGTCGCGCGCCGTGGCCTTGAGCCCCTCAGCCGCCTCGGGGATGCAGCGGACTCTGTTCTGAAACAGTTTGAGCCCCTCGGCGAAGCGGAAACCATTGAGCGCCGGCTCGACGATGTTGAGATCGACCCGGCGGGTCCACATGCGGGTCGCAGCGCGCTCGGCGGCTGTGTCGCCGATCAGCGACGGCGTGTCCTTCTTGATCTCGTCGAGGTACTCGCAGATCGCCGTGACCTCGGTGATCACCGTGCCGTCGTCGAGCTCGAGGGCCGGCGTCTGGCCCGCCGGGTTGACCTTGGTCGCATAGGGCTCGCGGCGGTTTTCCCCCGCCAGCAGGTCGATCTCGACCCTGGGAATGTCGATCCCCTTCTCGGCCATGAACATCCGGACCACCCGGGGGTTGGGCCCGCGCGAATTGTAGAACTTCATCGACGTCTCTCCCTCTTCATCTGTCCGCCAGCACGGCTGGCAGTCCCAAACCGTCCCAGCTCCGTGGACGGGTAAATGCCGATGGCATCTGCATCGGAGGCCCCGAGTCCCGGAATCCCGCGTGACCCCCACCCCTGTTCTGAACTTTCCACGCGTCGTGGCCGCAGGACGGTTCAGGGCGCAAGGCCGGCATGGTCGCGCGGCCACACTGCACCAGATTGGGCAGAACTCCTATTACGGGCAATGGACGGTGCGGATTCCCTTGAAAACACCCTCCGGACCCCGGGTCCATCGGCCAACCGGGCTTCGGCGCGCGACGCCTTATCCACAGGCTTCGACCGCCTCCCTAGAGCCAAATGACTCACGTCCCTCCGTCTTCCCGACCGAAGCCGAGCGAAGCGAGGCGCAGCGGAGGGACCTTTTTCCTGCGATTTGCCGCCAAAAAAGTCCCTCCGTTTGATTCGACGTGCTTGGACTCTGCTAGCTAGCGCCACGGCTCGACCAGAATTTTGGTGTGCCGCTCGGGATTGGCCAGCTCCGCGAACGCGCCCTTCACGTCGGCCAGGCCAACCTTGCCGGTGATCAGCGACGGCGCATCGACCTTGCCGTCGGCCAGCAGGTGCAGCGAGCGGGCGAACTCCTCGGGCGTGTAGCCCAGCACGAACTGGAGGTTGAGCTCCTTCACGATGCCGAACATCGGCTCGATCGTGTCGAGCTCCATGCAGACGCCGACCACGATGATCTTGGCATCGCGCGGCGCCTTCTCCATGGTCTGCTGGATCAGGCCCGGCACGCCGACGCATTCGAACACCGCGGCCCGCTTCCCTGCCGACAGCTTCGCGTAGACATCCTCCTTTGCCGGATCGACGACGACATCCGCGCCCATCTTCACCGCAAGCTCACGCCGCTTGGGCGAGAAGTCGGCCGCCACGATCGGCCGGATGTTCTTGAGCCTGAGCGCTGCGATCACCGCGAGGCCGACCGGACCGCAGCCCACGACCAGCGGCGCCTCGTCGCCCGTCAACATCCCCTTCTCGACCGCATGCACGCCGACCGCCAGCGGCTCGGTCAGCGCTGCATGCTCGGTCGGCAGCCCGTTCGGCACCTCGAGCATCAGCGGCGCGGCCAGCAACATCTGCTCGGCGTAGCCGCCGATATAGGTGTTGGAATAACCCATGCCCTTCGGTCCGTCGGCCTCCAGCATCACCGGCATCGAGCAGACGCGTGTGCCGGCCTTGAACTTCTTCTCGGTCTTCGGCCCGTAGTCGATCACCTCGCAGCAGAACTCGTGGCCCATCACCACGTCGCGGTCGAGGTCCATAGCGATGCGGCCGGGAATGCGTCGGCTCACTTCGACCATGCGATGCGCATGCTTGGCCGCATGCAGGTCCGAGCCGCAGATGCCGCAGGCCAGCACCTTGACCAGCGCCTGGTTCTGCGCCGGCTTGGGCTCGGGGATCGTGTCGACGACGATGTCGCCGCCGCGGAAGATCGCTGCCTTCATGTGCTGCTCCCTCTCAACGCCTTGCGCACCGACCGGCGCAGCGCCGGCAGCACGTCCGTCTCGAACCACGGATTGCGCTTGATCCAGATTGCACTGCGCCACGACGGGTGCGGCAACGGAAAAAAGCGCGGCCCGTGCCGGCGGAAGTCCCGCACCGCCTCGGTCAGGTTGCCGGTCCCGATGTAGTGCGCCTGCGCATAGCTGCCGACCAGCAGAAAGAGCCGGCAGTCGGGCATCGCCGCCAGCATGCGCTCGTGCCACAGCGGCGCGCATTCGCGGCGCGGCGGCAGGTCGCCGCTCTTGCCCTTGCCGGGATAGCAGAAGCCCATCGGCATCAGCGCGACCTTCGCCGGATCGTAGAACTCGGCGTCGCTGAGGCCCGTCCAGGCGCGCAGCCGGTCGCCGCTATCGTCCTGCCACGGCACGCCGCTCTTGTGGACCTTCGAGCCCGGCGCCTGGCCGATGATCACAAGACGCGATTGCGGACTGAACTGCACGACCGGCCGCGGGCCGGCAGCGAGGGACTTGGCGCAGACGGTACACGCGCGGATTTCGTCGATCAGTGTCATCGGACCGCGCCACTCCAGTGGCGCTCATGAGTCCGAGCGCCACTGGAGTGGCGCGGTCCGATGAGTGCCTTACGCAATGAATCCCCTCACCATGTCGACGAAGGCGTCGAGCCGATCGTGATGGACCCAGTGGCCGGCATTCTCGAACTCGACCACCTTCGCCGACTTGAAGAATTTCAGCCGCCCGTCGCGCTCCGGATTGGAGGCCCAGCTCTCCTTGCCGTAGACCAGCAGGGTCGGACAGGTAATCTGCGTCCAGAGCTGCTCGATCTCGGGATAGCTCATGTCGTAGGGCGGATTGACGCGCACGTAGTTGTCGAACTTCCAGCTGTAGGTGCCGTCCTCGTTCTGGTTGACGCCCTGCTCCGTGAGATGCCGCGCCTGCTCCGCCGAGAGGTGCGTGTTCTCCTCCTGCATGCGCTTGAAGGCGTCCTCGATCGTCGGATAGCGGCGCGGCAGGCGGCCGCTCAGCTTGCGCTGCTCGTCGATCCACGCGGTCATGCGGTCGGTCATCGACTTGTTGCCGCGCTCGGCGATCATCTTGGGCGACGGTCCGAGGCCTTCGATCGCCACCAGCCGGCGCACGTTACCGGGATGAATGCCGGTGTAGCGCAGGCAGATGTTGCCGCCCAGCGAGTGCGAGACGATGGTGACCGGCGCCAGGTTCTGCTGATGGATCAGTTGAGCGAGATCGTAGATGTACGCCGACATCGAGTAGTTGCCGTCGGGCGACCACTGGCTGTCGCCGTGCCCGCGCAGGTCGGGGCAGATCACGTGCCAGTCGCGGCGGAAGGCCTGGGCGACCCAGTCCCAGTTGCGACAGTGATCCCGGCCCCCGTGGACCAGGAGCAGCGGCGGCGCATCGGGATTGCCCCAATCCACGTAATGCATGCGCAGGCGCTGGGAGAAGAAGTGCCGGGAGGTCGGGCCCGGAATGTCGTCGAGGGTCGTCATGGCGCCAGTGTATAGACTGGGCCCGGTGATAGGAGAAAGCCGTGACCGACATCCTGACCGGGAAATGCTTATGCGGTGCCGTCCAGTACGCCGTGCCCGACGAATTCCGCTACGCCATGATCTGCCATTGCTCGAACTGCCGGCGCACCACCGGCTCGGCGTTCAAGCCATTCGCCGGCATCGAGCGGGACAAATTCGCAGTCACGCAGGGCGCCGATGGCCTGCTGACCTACGGCGGCGACAAGGCCCACGACGCCCACTGCAAGAAGTGCGGCTCCCTCCTCTACTCGGTTGTCCGCGAGGCCGCCTGGGTCCACGTCACGATGGGCACCCTGGTCGATCCGCCCAGCATCCGGCCCTCCTGCCACATCTTCGTCGGCTCCAAGGCGCCGTGGGATACCATCAACGATGGCCTGCCCCAGTACGAGCGGCATGTGACACGGTAACCGAGTCTTCTCTTGCTCATCGGACCGCGGGTCTCCAGGCCCGCCTCATGATTCATGAGCGGGCCTGGAGGCCCGCGGTCCTGCGATCATGAAAAGACCTCCTAATTGACCCGGCGTTCCTTGTCCTTCCAGTACGGGTCACGGAGATTGCGTTTCAGGATCTTGCCGGCGCCCGACTTGGGCAGCGGCTCGCTGCGCACGATCACCGATCGCGGCACCTTGTAGCCGCCGATATGCTTGCGGCACACCGCGACGATCTCGTCGGCCGTCACCGAGGCGCCCGGCTTGAGAACGACCTCGGCGTGGACCTTCTCGCCGAAATTCTTGTCGGGAATCCCGAAGACGGCGACTTCGAGCACGTCAGGGTGCTGGAAGACGGCGTTCTCCACCTCCGAGGTGTAGATGTTCTCGCCGCCCGAGATGATCATGTCCTTGGCGCGGTCGACGACGAACAGATAGCCGTCCTCGTCCGCCCAGGCGACGTCGCCGCTCTTGTACCAGCCGTCATCAAGAAGAACCGACGCCGTTTCCTCCGGCCGCTTCCAATAGCCCAACATGATGTTCGGCCCGCGCACATGGACCTCGCCGACCTCGCGTGGCTTGCATACCGTACCGTCGGGTTTGCGGATCTCGACCTCGACCCCCACGACCGGCTGCCCGCAGCTCGCCAGCCGGCTCTTGGCGGGCTCAATCCCGCGCGCGCCATCGCGATTG
>DATGMK010000109.1:0-48796 GCA_035293665.1 Reyranella sp.
CGCCGGGCGCGAGCGCCAGCCTGTCGACGCAGGCCAATCTCGGTGTCGCCTTGCTGGCGCGCGCCGGCGTGATGCCGACGCCGTCGTCGCTGATCTATCTGACGGGCGGCTATGCCGGCCAGAACTACCACACGACCGGCAGCGCCGCGGCGGGCGGGGCGACGGCGAACGTCTTGACCGACAACTTCTTCAACGGCTGGACCGTGGGCGGCGGCTTCGAATCGCTGCTGGGCGGCGGCTGGTCGACCAAGCTCGAGTATCGCTTCTCCCAGTTCGAATCGAAATTCATATCGCTCGCCCCGGCCAGCGCGACGATCCAGCCGTTCATGCATACCGCGCGGATCGGTCTTACCTATCGCTTCGGCGGCGGACACGACGTGGCCGAGCGGCCGGCTGCCGATACCGGCCGTCGCGACTGGACCGGCCTCTACGGCGGTGTGGCCGGCGGCGCCGGCGTGATGACGGACAAGGTGAGCGCCAGCTTCGGGCCCGCGGCTGCCTCGCTCGACGGCGGCGGCCAGGGCCTGCTCGGCTCGGTCTTCGTGGGCGGCGACTACCAGGTCAGCGACCGTGTCCTGGTCGGCGTGCTGGGCGATCTCACCTGGCCCGGCATGCAATCGGCGGTGACCGCGGGCATCGGGCCCGTCTCGGCGACAGCGGCGACGCACACCGAGATGGCGTGGACCATCGGCGGCCGCGTCGGCTACCTCGTCACGCCGTCGACGCTGCTCTACGGCCTGGCGGGCTATACCAACCAGGGCTTCTCCACGCTCGGCTTCGCCGGCAACGGCGCCACGGTGTTCTCCAGCAGCGACCGGCTGAGCGGCATCACGGTCGGGCCGGGTCTGGAGTTCATGATCGCCAAGGGCTGGTCGACCCGGCTGGAGTATCGCTACAGCGCGTTCGAGACGCGCACACTGGCGAACGGCGAGACGATCCAGCCGTCCATGCACACGGTACGGGCGGGTCTCGCCTACAAGTTCGGTGTGAATTAGGTCAGTGGCCGGGCGGCGGTTGCCGCCCGGCGACTGACGTCACGCCGCGAGGCGGCGCTTGCGCTCCTCCATCTCGACACCCATCGCCTGCGCAACGGACGGGCGTTTGAGGTGCTTCTGGTGGTAGGCCTGGAGCGCCGGCCACTTGGCGAGATCCGTGCCGATGAACGCGAACCAGTTCAGCATGGTGACGAGGTAGGCGTCGGCCACCGTGAAGCGGTCGCCGACCAGCGTGTCACGACCGGCCACTCGCCTGGCGAGGTAGTCCAGGGTCGGCTCGATCAGTGCCTTCGCGGCCTGCTTGGCGTGCTCGGGCGTGTGAGGCGCGAAGACCTGGTAGAAGATGCGCTTGTGCACCTCCGTGCCGAGGTAGTTCAGCGTGTCGATCAGCTGGTACCGCTCGAAGCCGCCCCAGGCCGGCGCCAGCCCGGCCTCGGGCCTGGCATCGGCCAGGTACTGCAGCACCGAAGCGTTCTCATTCAGGATACGGCCGTCGTCCAGCCTCAGGGCCGGCACGTAGCCATGGGTCGAGACGCCGTAGTAGTCGCCGCCATCGTCGGTCTTCTTGTCCTTCACGAAACGGACCTTGACCGGCAGGCCGGCCTCCAGCGCGGTGATGTGCGAAGCCAACGAGCAGGCCATCGGTGAAGCGAACAGTTCCATCGCATCCTCCATGTTTCTATGCGATGCGGTACAGAAATACGTTAGGATACGATCGTCAAGGATTATTATGCGAATCAGTACAAAAATGACCGGAGAGGTAATCAGGCGGCCGCGCGGCCGCCCGCGCGGTTTCGAGCCCGAGGCAGTGCTGGAGCGGGTGCGCGACGTGTTCATCGAGAAGGGGTTCGCGGGCGCCTCGCTCGACGAGCTCGCCGAGGCGGCGGGACTGAACCGGCCGAGCCTGTACGCCGCATTCGGCGACAAGGAGCAGCTCTATATTCACACGCTTCGCCACTACGGCGAGCACGGCGTGGCCGGCATCGACGCCGTGTTCGCCGGAAAGGGACCGATCGACAAGCGACTGGGCCAGGTCTTCAAGAGCGCGATCGATCTCTACACCGCGCCACCCTATCCGCGCGGCTGCATGATCGTCGGAACCGCCGCGGTCGAGGCGCCGACCCGGCCGAAGATCGGCGCCGCCGCCGCGGAACTCCTGCAGGCGACCGAGGACGCCTTCGAACGCGCCTTCGCGAAGGCCGTCGCCGACGGCGAGCTGGCCGCGGAGCCCTCCCCCGCGGCCCGCGCGCGACTCGCCGGCACGGCGCTGCATACGTTGGCGATCCGGGCGCGGCTCGGCACGAAGCCGGCCGAGCTGCGCAGCTACGCCGCGTCACTGATCCCGGTGATCTGCCGGTAGTTCGGTCTTTTCCAGCAGAAGAAATCAGTCCGGATTGAGCTCGGCGCGGTGTCGGGCGAGGTGCTCCACCGCGAGGTCGAGGAAGGCGCGCACCTTGGTCGAGAGGTGATGGCGCGTCGGATAGCTCGCGTTGATCGCGAAGTTGATCGGCCGATGGTCGGGCAGCAGCCGCACCACCAGCCCTGCCGCGAGATCGGCGAGGGCGATGAAGGTCGGCGCCAGCACGATGCCCTGCCCGTCCAGCGCCACCGCGCGCAAGGTCGCCGCATTGTTGGTGACCAGATTGCCCGACACCTTCACCGACATCTGCGATTCGTCGGGACCGATGAATTGCCATTCGTCGCCGAACGGATAGAGCGAGAAGCGGATGCAGTTGTGCTGCCGCAGATCGTCCAGGCGCTGCGGTGCGCCGTGCCTGGAGAGGTAGGACGGCGTGCAGACCAGGATGTGGTGCCATTCGGCGAGCTTGCGGACGATGAGGCTGGAGTCCATCGGCTGCACCGCGCGGATGGCGAGGTCGAAGCCCTCCTCGATCATGTCGATGTTGCGTTCGCCGCTGTCGAGATGGACCGACGCCTCGGGATGGCGGCCGAGGAACTCGACGACCACTGGCGTGACGAAGGGCACGATGTTTGCGCCGACGAATAGGCGCAGCGTGCCGCGCACCGTGGTCTGCAGCAGGCCCGCCGCCTGGTCGGCCTCGTCGAGCTCCTCGAGGATCCTGACCGCGCGCTCGTAGTAGGCGCGGCCGACCTCGGTCAGACCGACCCGCCGCGTGGTGCGATTCAGCAGCCGCGCGCCCAGCCGCTCCTCCAGCGCCTGGACGTGATTGCTGACCATCGTCGTCGACAGGTTCAGGCGCCGGGCGGCAGCAGAAAAGCTTTCCGCCTCAGCGACTTGGGTGAAGACGGTCAGGCTCGTGAAGCGGTCCATTATCCACTCTTACGGGACAATCTTTCCAATAGGGCCAATATTATCATTTCACCCGGGACGACGCATCTTCCTGGCACCGAACCAGGAGATGCGTATGTCGTCGACCCTGCTTTCCTTCACCGCCTTGGCCGCCGCGTCCCGCCAGACCCGGCCGCACCTGCCCTCCAAGGCCGCCCTGAAGCGCACCGCGCTCGGGCTGGCCCTGACGATGGCGCTCGGCTTCGCCGGCGATCGTGGCTATGACTACTGGAAGGTCGGCCGCTTCCAGGTCTCGACCGACAACGCCTACGTGCAGGCCGACTACACGACCGTGGCGCCCAAGATCTCGGGCTACGTCACCGAGGTGCTGGTCGGCGACAACGAGACCGTGAAGGCCGGCCAGGTCCTGGCGCGCATCGACGACCGCGACTTCAAGGTCGCGCTCGACCAGGCGCGCGCCGACGTCGAGACCGCCAACGCCGCGATCCGCAACCTCGATGCGCAGATCGCCCAGCAGCAATCGGCGGTCGACCAGGACAAGGCCGACATCGCCGCGAAAGAGGCGGCGCTCGCCTACGCCGCGGCCGACAACAGCCGCTACGACAACCTGATGAAGACCGGCTACGGCACGGTGCAGCGCGCCCAGCTCGCCGAGACCGCGCTGCGCGAGAAGACCGCGGCGCTCGCCAAGTCGCGCGCCGGGCTGGTGGTGGCCGAGCGCAAGATCGACGTGCTGACGTCGGAGCGCGGCAAGGCCCTGGCGCAGCGCGATCATGCGCTGGCGGTCCGGCACCAGGCCGAGCTCAACCTCTCCTACACGTCGGTCACCGCGCCCGTCGACGGCACGGTCGGCGCCCGCGCGCTGCGCGTCGGCCAGTACGTGCAGGCCGGCACCGCGCTGATGGCGGTGGTCCCGCTGAACGCGGTCTACCTGGTCGCCAACTACAAGGAGACGCAGCTCGCCGACGTGCGGCCGGGCCAGAAGGTGACGATCGAGATCGACACCTTCCCGGGCAAGGTGCTGCACGGCCATGTCGACAGCTTGTCGCCGGCGAGCGGCCTCGAGTTCGCGCTGCTGCCGCCCGACAATGCGACCGGCAACTTCACCAAGATCGTCCAGCGCGTGCCAGTGAAGATCGCCTTCGACGACAAGGCGCTTTCGGGCCTGCTGCGGCCCGGCATGTCGGCCGAGCCCACCATCGATACCCGCGTGAACTAGCGGGAGGCTCCGATGCCTGCTGCCGCTCCCGTCTCCGTCAAGACCTGGATCGCCATCGTCGCCGCGACGCTCGGCGCCTTCATGGCGATCCTGAACATCCAGATCGTCAATGCGTCGCTGGCCGACATCCAGGGTGCAATCGGCGCCGGCATCGATGACGGCGGCTGGATCTCGACCTCCTACCTGGTGGCCGAGATCATCGTTATTCCGCTCACGGCCTGGTTCGCGCGTGTCTTCTCGAGCCGCCTCTATCTGATCGCCAGCGCGGCGTTCTTCCTGCTGTTCTCCGCGGCCTGCGCCTTCGCGCAGAACCTCGAGCAGATGATCGCGCTGCGTGCCCTGCAGGGCTTTGCCGGCGGCGCGCTGATCCCGCTCGCCTTCACCCTGATCATCACCCTCCTGCCACAGCCCAAGCAGCCGATCGGCCTCGCCATGTTCGCCGTCGCCGCGACCTTCGCGCCCGCGATCGGCCCGACCATCGGCGGCTATTTCACCGAGAACTGGGGCTGGCAGTACATCTTCTATCTCAACATCGCGGCCGGCCTGCCGATGCTGGCCCTGCTGTGGGTCTCGCTCGAGCGCCAGCCGATGCAGCTTGGCCTGCTGCGACAGGGCGACTGGTGGGGCATCGCCACCATGTCGATCGGGCTTGGCGCGCTGCAGACCGCGCTCGAGGAAGGCAACAAGGACGACTGGCTGGGCTCGCCGTTCATCGTCAAGCTGCTGGTGATCGCGGCCATCGCGCTGCCGGCCTTCGTCTGGATCGAGTTGCGCGCGGCCCACCCGCTCCTGAATCTGCGCCTGCTGCTGCGCCGCAACTTCGGCTTCGGCGTGCTGGCGATGTTCCTGCTGGGCGTCGCCCTTTACGGCTCGGTCTTCCTCCTGCCGGTCTATCTCGCGCAGGTGCAGGGCTACAATGCCGAGCAGATCGGCATGGTGCTGGCCTGGACCGGCCTGCCGCAGCTGCTGCTGATCCCGCTGGTGCCGCGGCTGATGCAGCGCTTCGACGCGCGCTACATCGTGGCGCTGGGCTTCGGACTGTTCGCGCTCTCGAACTTCATGAACGTGCAGCTCAGCACCGACATCGCGGCCGATCAGCTGCTGCTGCCCAACATCGTGCGCGCGATCGGCCAGGCGCTCGTGCTCACGCCGCTGACGGCTTTGGCCTCGGCCGGAATCGAGGCCGAGAACACCGGCTCCGCCTCGGCGCTGCTCAACGTCATGCGCAACCTCGGCGGCGCGATCGGCATTGCCCTGTTGCAGACCTTCCTGACCAAGCGCGAGCAGTTCCATTCCAACGTGCTCGGCCAGTCGGTCTCGATGTTCGACGAGGCGACGCGCCCGCGCATCGACAAGCTCGTGCACTACTTCCTGGCCCACGGCGTCAGCGATCCGGCGCTGGCCTGGCACAAGGCGATCGTGGCGATCGGCGCCCGGGTGCACCAGCAGGCCTTCACCATGGCCTTCGGCGACACTTTCTATCTGCTGGGCGCCGCGCTGGTCGTGGCCCTGGTCTCCGCTCTTCTGCTCAAGAAGCCGGTCCGCCTCTCGGCGGGCGGCGCGCATTAACCGAAGGAGGCAATGATGAAACCGCGTCTCAATCCCTACCAGGCCGCGCCCGCCGTGATGAAGGCCATGATGGCTCTCGAGACCGAGGCGCAGCAGGGCGGTCTCGATCCGACCCTGGTCGAGCTCGTCAAGATCCGCGCCTCGCAGATCAACGGCTGCGCCTTCTGCCTGCACATGCACACGCGCGATGCCCGGGCCAAGGGCGAGAGCGAGCAGCGCATCTACCTGCTCGATGCCTGGCGCGAATCGCCGCTCTTCTCCGACCGCGAGCGCGCGGCGCTGGCCTGGACGGAGGCGGTGACGTTGGTCAGCCAAACCCGCGTGCCCGATGCGGTCTTCGAACAGGCCAAGGCCCAGTTCTCCGACGAGGAGCTGGTGAAGCTCACCCTGCTGATCGCGGCGATCAACGCCTGGAACCGCTTCGCAATCTCCTTCCGCTCGATCCATCCCGTAAGCGTGAAGGCAGCCGCCTAGCGAAGCGGTGTCGTTGACTCCTCCGACCTCCATTGTCCTAATGTCATGACAATAGGAGAGCTGGTCCGAAGACCGGCCGGCCGGAGGACATCGATTTGATCAAGTTTCGTGCGATCGCGGCGGCGCTTGCCCTCGGCCTTGGCCTCGCCGGCGCCGCTCGCGCCGAGGACATCGTGGTCACCCACTACGCCTCCCTGCTTTACGGCACGCCCTATGCCGTCGCGCTCGACAAGGGCTTCTTCAAGCAGGCCGGAGTCGACGTCTCGAGCATCCTGACCTCCAAGGGCGGCGGCACGTCGGTGCGCAACATGATGGCCGGGGACACGCTGTTCGCCGAGGTCGCCTTCCCGGCTGCGCTCAGCGCACTGAAGGAGGGCTTCCCGATCAAGATCATCAGCGGCGGCACCGCCGGCCCCAGCTCGTTCTGGGTGACGCGGCCGGACGTGAAGATCGACACGCCGGAGGACCTCAAGGGCAAGCGCTTCGTCTACAGCCGGCCCAAGTCGGTGAGCGAGAGCAGCATCTTCGCGGTCCTGGCCTCGCATGGCCTCAAGCCCAGCGACGTGCAAATGGTCGCGATCGGCGACTTCGGCGCCGGCCTGACGGCGCTGGAGCACAACAAGATCGACATCGCCATCATCCCCGAGCCGATCTACTCGCAGAAGATGAAGGCGGGCGCCAAGTACAAGATCATCCCCTGGCTCGATTCCAAGCTGCCGCCCTACACCCAGACCGTCGGCATCGCGACCAACGACATGATCGCCAAGAAGGGCACCCAGCTCGCCGCCGTCATCGAAGGCCGCCGCAAGGGCACCGACGTGCTCTACAGCGACCAGAAGGCGACGGCGGCCGCGCTCGCCAAGGCCTACAACCTGCCGATCGACATCGCGACCTCGGCGCTGGCCGGCATCCTCAAGCAGACGCCGAACTGGTGGAGCCGCGGCGACCTCGACGTGAAGCAGATGGAGCTCAGCGCCCAGTCGCTCAAGGACACCGGTGCGTTCGAGGGCGACGTCGACTGGAAGTCGGCGATCGACGACCGCTTCATCCCGAAGGATCTGCAGTCCAAGACGCAGTGACATGTCGATGGCCGTTGTCGCCCGTCTTACGGACGTCTCGCGCGTCTATCCCCCGCGCGCCGGCCACGCGGCCGTCCACGCCCTCGGGCCGCTGTCGATGGAGCTGCAAGCTGGCGAGTTCTTCTCGGTGGTCGGTCCCTCGGGCTGCGGCAAGTCCACCCTGCTCGACGTGCTGGCCGGCCTCGCCACGCCCAGCCAAGGCACGGTCGAGTTCGAGGGCAAGCCAGTCAATGGCGTCGTGCCGGACGGTATCGGCGTCGTCTTCCAGGAAGATGCTTCGTTCCCCTGGCTCACCGTCGAGGACAATGTCGCCTTCGGCCTGCGCCGCCTCGGCACGGATGCCGCCGAGATCAAGCGGCGGGTCGACTTCGCGACCGGCTTCATGGGCCTGCGCGATTTCCGCAGGGCCTATCCCAGCCAGCTCTCGGGCGGCATGCGCCAGCGTGTCTGCATCGCCCGCACCCTTGTGCTGCAGCCACGCCTGATCCTGCTCGACGAGCCGTTCGGCGCGCTCGACCAGCAGACGCGCCTCTTGATGGGCGACGAGTTGCTGCGGCTGTGGCGCGAGACCTCGGCCACCGTGATGCTGATCACCCACGCGCTCGACGAGGCCAACCTGCTTTCCGACCGGATCGGCGTGATGTCGGCCCGGCCAGGCCGCTTCATCGACGTGGTCGAGACCGGCTGGCCGCGCGACCGCGATTCGCGGCTCGCCGAGCGGCCCGACTTCGGCGCCGTCACCTCGCGCCTTTGGTCGCTGCTGCGCACCGAATCGATGATGGCGCTCGGCCAGGGCGCCGTGGCGGCGCAATGAGCGCCCGAACCTCATACCTTCCCCCGTCTGCGGGGGAAGGTGGCCCGATGGGCCGGATGGGGGTCATGCCCGCCGGTGGGTCGGATGGCCCCCTTCCGGCGCTGCGCGCCACCTTCCCCCACAGACGGGGGAAGGCATGAGCAAAGCCGGCTGGATCCGGCTGGTCGTGCTGGTCGCCTTCTTCGGCGCGGTCGAGGCGCTGTGCCGGACCGGCGCGATCTCGCCCAAGCTGATCATCGCGCCCTCCCAGATGGTCGAGGCGATGGTGAAGCTGCTCGTCTCCGGCGAGATGAACGACGACATCCGCCAGACCCTGCTGTCGGTTGGCATCGCCATGGGGCTGTCGATCGTCGGCGGGTTCTGCCTCGGCTGCGTGCTCTACTGGCTGCCGCCCTTGCGCCGCACGGTCGATCCGTTCCTCGCGGCCTACTATTCGCTGCCGCACTTCGCCTTCTATCCGCTGCTGATCGTGATCTTCGGCCTGGGCGCCCTGCCGCTGATCGTGCTGGCGACCCTGTTCGCCATGGTGGCGATGACCATGGCGACCCTGACCGGCCTCGACCGCATCCCGCGGGTCCTGATCAAGACCGCCCGCATGCAGCGCCTCTCCCTGCCCGCCGAGATCTGGCACATCCGCCTGCCCGCCGCGGCGCCGCACCTGTTCTCCGGGCTGAAGCTCGCCGTCACCTATTCCTTCATCGGCGTGATCGCCGGCGAATTCATCCTGTCGACCAGCGGGCTCGGCCATCAGATCGCCTTCGCCTACGACAATTTCGACAATCCGACGATGTACGGGCTGATCCTGTTCGTGCTCTGCATCGCCATCGTCTTCAACCTGCTGGTGTTCGCCTACGAGCGGCGCCTGGCACGACAGCGCGGCCTATGACCGCCGTCCGGACCCTGCGCGGCCCGCTGCTGCTCACCATCACCCTGCTGGTGGCCTGGCAGCTCCTGCACCAATGGGCCGGCGATACCGCGCTGACCGCACCTCTGCCGACGCTCCAGCATCTCTGGGAGATGATCGGCCAGAAGCGCTTCGTGCCGCACGTCACCGAGACCGGGCTGGCCTTCCTGCAGGCGCTGGCGATCGCCTGGATCGGCGGTGTCGGCAGCGGCGTGCTGCTGGGCGGCCACAAGCTGTCGGGCGAGGTCGCCGAGCCGATCCTGGTCGGCCTCTATTCGCTGCCCAAGATCACGCTCTATCCCGTGATCCTGTTGCTGTTCGGGCTCGGCATGTCCGCCAAGGTCGCATTCGGTGCGCTGCACGGCATCATCCCGGTCGTGCTGTTCACTATGAGCGCGGTGCGCAACGTCAACCGCACCTATCTGCGCGCCGGCCGCTCGATGCGGCTGACGCCGATGCAAATGGCCTGGCACATCCTCGTACCGGCGACCCTGCCGGAGATCTTCAGCGGCCTTCGCATCGGCTTTTCGCTGACCCTGCTCGGCACCATGCTGGGCGAGCTGTTCGCCTCGCAGCGGGGCCTCGGCTTCCTGCTGATGACGGCGATCGACCTCAACGACGTGCAGACGATCCTGGCCATCGCGGTGCTGATCTCGCTGTTCGCCGTGATCACCAACTCGATCCTGCTGGCGATCGACAAGCGCCTGCGCCGCGGGTCGGCGGCATGACCATCGTCGATCGCGATCTCGGCGCGCCCTTGCATCACCAGATCTATCTGGTGCTGGCCGACGGGATCGCGACCGGCCGCTATGCCGCGGGGGAATTGCTGCCGACCGAGGAGCAGCTGACGAAGCTCTTCAGCGTCTCACGCATCACCGTGCGCCGCGCCATGGCGAGCCTGCAGAATGCCGGTCTGATCGAGCGCGGCGCCGGCCGCCGTACGATCGTCAAGCCGCTGGGCAATCCGCTCAAGCTGCCGATGGCGTCGGTGATCTCCAACATCGCCGCCTACGGCGCCCAGACCGTCGCCAAGGTGGTCGAGTTCGGCTACGGCCCCGCCCCCGCCTTCCTGCGCGAGCGCCTGTGGGAAGGCGAGAGGCCGGTGCAGCGTGCCGTGCGCATTCGCAGCCAGGAAGGCCACCCGGTGATGCACCTCACGAGCTATGTGCCCGAGACACTGGGCACCACCTTCAGCAGGTCCGAGCTCGATCGCATTCCGATGTTCAAGCTGCTGACCCGCGCCGGCGCGCATATCTCCGCCGGCGAGCAGATCGTGTCGGCGACCCTGGCCGATCCTGTCGTGGCGCGGCGGCTCGAGATCAAGGTCGGCGCCGCGCTGATCGACCTGCGCACCATGATGGTCGACCAGCAGGGCCGCGCCATCGAATACGTCGAGATGCTGGCACCGCCCGAGCGCCTGAGCCTGCGCTTCGAATTGGGCGCCGAGCAGTTCGTTTCCGGTTCACCGAAGTCGAGGAGGAAATCATGAGCCAGGCAGCCAGGTTCAAAGCGATGCTGAAGAGCGGCAAGATGATCGTGGCGCCCGGCGCCATCGACTGCATCACCGGCAAGCTGATCGAGCAGGCGGGCTTCGAGGCGGTCTACATGACCGGCGCCGGCACCTCGGCGACGCTCGGCTATCCCGACTATGGCCTGATCACCATGACCGAGATGGTGGCGAACGCCTCGCGTATTGCCAATTCGATCCAGGTGCCGCTGATCAGCGACAGCGACACCGGCTACGGCAACGAGCTCAACATGTTCCGCACGGTGCAGGAATTCGAGCGCGCCGGCATCGCGGCCATCCATGTCGAGGACCAGATGTTCCCCAAAAAGTGCGGGCATCTCGAGAACAAGGAGCTGGTGAGCCGCGAGGACTACATTGCCAAGATTCGCGCCGCCGCGGCCGCCAAGCGCACGCCCGACTTCACCATCATCGCCCGCACCGACAGCCGCGCCGTTGCAGGCTTCGACGAGGCGATCGCACGCGCCAACCTCGCCCTCGCCAACGGCGCCGACGCGGTGTTCGTCGAGGCGCCGCAGACCCTGAGCGAGGTCGAGCAGGTGCCGAAGCTGGTCAAGGGCCCGTGCCTGCTGAACATGGTGCGTGGCGGGAAGACCCCGGAAATTCCGCTCGCCGATGCGGAGCGCATGGGCTACGCGATCTCGATCCTGCCCGGCCTGCTGCTGGGTAACATCATCGCGATCTGCGACCAGACGCTGGCCGAGGTCAAGCGACTCGGCAAGTTCCCGCCGCCCTTGGTAGAGTCCTCGCCGGCCAAGACGTTTGCGCGCTTCGGCGCCGCCGACTGGGACGCCCGCCGAACCGCCTTCCGCGACGAACTCAAAGCCGCCGCCGAGTAGAGAGGCCAAGGAGAGAGGACCGTACGATGACCGCCCCGCGGACCATGTTCGAGAAGATCTGGCAGCGCCACGTCGTGGTGGACCGGCCGGATGGCTACACGCTGCTCTATATCGACCGCCATCTGATGCATGACGGCTCCTCGCCCGCCTATGCCCGCCTCAAGGCGCGCGGCATGGGCCTGCGCCGGGCCGACCGCGCGGCGGCGACGCCCGACCATTACGTCAAGACCGACCACCGCTCGAAGGACGTGCCCGATGCCGACCATCGGCGCCTGCTGAACGACATCACCAAGAACTGCAACGAGGCCGGCGTCACGCTGTTCGACCTGGGCGACGTCCGGCAGGGCATCATTCATGTCGTCGGCCCCGAGCAGGGCCTCAGCCAGCCCGGCACGACCCTGGTATGCGGCGATTCGCATACCTCGACGCACGGCGCGCTCGGCGCCCTCGCCTTCGGCATCGGCTCGTCGGAAGTGACCCACGTGATGGCGACGCAGTGCCTGTGGCAGCGCAAGCCCAAGTCGATGCGCATCACGGTCGACGGCACCTTGCACCCGCACATCACCGGCAAGGACATCATCCTCGCCATCATCGGCAAGATCGGCGCCGCCGGGGCGGTCGGCCACGTGATGGAATATGCCGGCAGCGCGATCCGCGGCCTGTCGATGGAAGGCCGCCTCACGCTCTGCAACATGTCGATCGAGGCCGGCGGCCGCGCCGGGATGGTCGCGCCCGACGACACCACCTTTCAGTATCTGAACGGCAAACCGTTCGCCCCCAAGGGCGCCAACTGGGACAAGGCGATGGCGTTCTGGAAGACCGTGCCCACCGAGGACGGCGCCACGTTCGACACGGAAGTCACGCTCAACGCCGCCGAGATCGCACCGATGGTGACCTGGGGCACAAGCCCCGAGGACGTGCTCTCGATCAACGGCCGCGTGCCCGATCCGGCCTCCGCGCCGAACCCGGGCAAGCAGGAGAACATGAAGCGGGCGCTGGAATACATGGACCTCAAGCCGGGCACGCCGATGGACGGCATCGCCGTCGACAAGGTCTTCATCGGCTCCTGCACCAACAGCCGCATCGAGGACCTGCGCGCCGCCGCCGCGGTCGCCAAGGGCCGCAAGGCCAAGATCCCGGCGTGGGTCGTGGCGGGCTCAGGCCTGGTCAAGCAGCAGGCCGAGGCCGAGGGGCTCGACAAGATCTTCCGCGAGGCCGGCTTCGACTGGCGCGAGCCCGGCTGCTCGATGTGCATCGGCGTCAACGGCGACACCGGCGTGGCCGGCCAGCGCATCGCCTCGACCTCCAACCGCAACTTCGTCGGCCGCCAGGGCGTCGGGGTGCGCACGCACCTCGTGAGCCCGGCGATGGCCGCGGCGGCGGCCGTCACCGGCCACTTCACCGACGTGCGCAAGCTGCTGGGCTAGGAGATCGAACATGGACGCTTTCACCACGCTCAAGGCGGTCGCCGTGCCGATCGACCAGGCCAATGTCGACACCGACCAGATCATCCCGGCCCGCTTCCTCGGCCGCACCCGCGACCGCCAGGTCGAGGGCTTCTTCCACGACTTCCGGCTCGACCCCAACGGCCGGCCGCGCGAGGGCGTGACGTTGAACAATCCCGCCTACAAGGGCGCGAAGATCATCGTCGGCAACACCAACTTCGCCTGCGGCTCCTCGCGCGAGAATGCGGTGACGACCATGGTCGACAACGGCTTCCGCTCGTTCATCGCGCCTTCCTTCGGCGACATCTTCTTCAACAACTGCTTCCAGAACGGCTGCCTGCCGATCCGGCTGCCGGCCGACCGCGTGGCGCGCATCCGCGTGATCCTGCACGAGCTGCCGGGCGCCGAGATCGCCATCGACCTCGCCAAGCAGACGGTGACCGGACCGGACGGCAAGACCGACAGCTTCGAGGTCGATCCCTTCCGCAAGGAGATGCTGCTGAAGGGCGCCGACGAGGTGAAGATCACCTTGGGCTACGAGGCCGACATCAAGCGCTTCGAGGACAGGCAGAAGCAGGAGATGCCCTGGCTCTGACTCCCTCCCCCGAAGGGGAGGGTTGGGAGGGGGAAGCCCCAGTCGAAGCGCCCGTCGTTCGCTCCCCTCCTGTATCCTCCCCCTGCGGGGGAGGATTTGAAAATCACCGGTCCCTCAGCTTCGGATCGATCGCGTCGCGCAGGGCGTCGCCGAACAGGCTGGCGCCCAGCACCGTGAGCACGATGGCGAGGCCGGGGAAGATCGCGATCCAGGGCGCGGTCGTAGCGTAGTCCTCGGCGCTGCCCTGCAGCATCAGGCCCCAGGCCGCGACCGGCTCCTGCACGCCGAGGCCGAGGTAGCTGAGCGACGCCTCGGCGAGGATCGCCTGGCCGACGAAGGCCGACAGCAGGATGAGGAACGGCGCCAGCACGTTGGGCACCATGTGGCAAAGCACGATGCGTGCATGGCCGAAGCCGAGCGCCCGCGCCGCGTCGACATACGGGACCTGGCGCACGGCGAGCGCGCTCGCGCGCACGACCCGGCCGCAGCGCGGGACCAGCGGGATCGTGATGGCGATCACCACATTGAACACGCCGGTGCCGAACACCGACACCACGGCCAGCGCCAGGATGATCAGCGGGAAGGCCATCAGGATGTCGAAGATGCGCTGCAGCACGAGGTCGAACCAACCGCCGAAATAGGCCGACGTGACGCCCAGCACCATGCCGATGATGCCGCCACCCACCGCAGCGCCGAAGCCGACGATCATCGCGGTGCGCGCGCCGAACACCAGGCGCGAGAAGATGTCCCGGCCGAACTGGTCGGTGCCCAGCCAGTGATCGAGGCCCGGCGGCACCATCATCGAGGCGAAGTCGTTTTCCTCCGGATCGAACGGCGCGATCCAGTCGGCGCAGATGCCGGCCGCGATGATCACCAGCACGATCAGCAGACCGATCGTCCCGAGCGGCTTGCGGCGCGCGAAGTTGATCGTCCGGCCGAGGATCGTGTGCGGCCGCAGCAACGCTTCGGCGTCGTCGGCGGGAGCGGTAGTGGGCGTCATGACGGCCATCGGACACTCACGAATAGCGGATGCGCGGATCGAGCCACGCGTAGAGCACGTCGACCACGAGATTGGTGACCACGAAAACCAGGACGACCAGCATCACCAGCGCCTGGGCCAGCACGTTGTCCTGGTTCTGCACCGCCTGCACCAGCAGGCGGCCGATGCCGTTGAGGTTGAACACCTGCTCGGTCACGACCAGCCCGCCGATCAGGAAGGCGAACTCGATGCCGATCAGCGTCACCACCGGCAGGAGGGCGTTCTTGAGCGCGTGGCGGTTGACCACGATCTGCTCCAGCAGGCCCTTGGCGCGGGCGGTGCGGATATAGTCCTCGCGCATCACCTCGAGCATCGCCGAGCGCGTGAGGCGCATCGTGACCGCCGAATAGCGGTAGCCGACCGTAATCGCGGGCAGGATCACCAGCGACAGGTTGCGGACCGGATCCTGCCACAGCGGCACATAGTCGATCGGCGGCAGCCAGGGCGTGCCGCTGGTGAGCGAGGTGATGTTGAGCACCAGGATCAACGACATGATGCCGAGCCAGAAGGACGGTGTGGCAATGCCGGCGATCGCGAGCACGCGCACGACGTGGTCGAGGCCGGAATTCTCCTTGAGCGCCGAGATCGTGCCCAGCGGGATGGCGAGCAGGATGGCGATGACCGTCGCCAGGACCGCCACCTCGAGCGACACCGGCAGCCGCGCCATGATCTCCTGCCACACCGGGTTGCCCGACCACATCGAGATGCCGAAGTCGAAGGTGGCGTAATTCTTCAGAAACAGCAGGAACTGCACGAGCATCGACTGGTCGAGCCCGAGCTGCGCGCGGCACAGCGCCAGCGCCGCCTGGTCGACGTGCGCGCCGCCCGAGCCCAGGCGGATCACGCAGACGTCGCCCGGCACCAGGCGCATCAGGACGAAGACCAGGGCGGCCGCTCCTGCCAGCGTCGGGATCGCCAGCAGGAGACGAGTGACGATGTAGCGATGCATGAAGCCCGCTCCGTTCTCGGTTACTTGTCGAGCCAGATGCTCAACAGGTCCTGGTTCAGGTAGTGGCTCGGGCTGATCTTGAAGCCCTTCACATAGGACCGTCCGAGGATGATGCGATACCAGTAGGGCAGCACGATCTCGTGCGTCTGCGTGTCGAGCGTGTAGGTCTCGTAGGCGCGCATCGCCGTCCGAACCTTGGCCGGATCGGTCTCATGCTGCATCGCCTCGTAGAGCTGGATCGACTTGTCGTCGTCGTAGTAGCCGTAGTTCTCGGGATAGACCTTGTGCGGCAGGTACTTGCCGGTATCGAGCACGGGATTGACGACGCTCTGGCAGTTGGCCTCCATCGCGACGTCGAACGTGCCGGCGCGCATGTTGGAGAACCACGGCCCGGTCGGCACGACCTTCTGCTCGACGTTGAGGCCGATCTTCTTCCATTCGCCGATCACCCAGGTGCCGACGAACTTGTAGGGCTGGTCGACGTTGCGGTTGAGCAGCTCGAACTTCAGCCCCTCGGCGCCGGCCTCCTTGAGAAGCTTCTTCGCCTCGGCACGCGACTTCTCGATGTCGGGCCAGAAACCGGCGATCTTCTGCAGCTCCTCCTTCGTGGCGGCGAGCGGCGAGCCTGGAAAGACGATGCCGCCCACGGTGCGGACGTTGGCGATCTTCGCCAGCGCCGGCGCGCCGTGCCACTGGTCGATCGCCAGCGCCAGCGCCTTGCGCACGCGCGGGTCGTCGAACGGCTTCTTCTGGTGGTTGGGCGTCAGGATGTTGCCGCAGTTCCAGTCGCTGTCCTGCACCCAGACCTTGTCGCCCAGCTCCTTGGTCAGTTGGTCGCGCGCCGAGGGCGGCAGGCCGCGGAACTCGATGGCGGCGCGGTCGGCCCGCAACGCGTCGACTCGCACCGACTGCTTGGGCGAGAAGATGCCGACGATGCCGTCGAGGTGCGGCAGGCCCTTGTGATAGTAGTCCTTGTTGCGCTCGCCGGTGATCGACTGGCCGACCTCGTACTTCACCATCTTGAACGGGCCGGAGCCCATGATGTTCTTCTCGTACCAGTGCGGATCCTTCTCGAGGATGTCCTTCTTGTAGATCCAGGCGTACGGATCGGCGAGCGCCGGCAGGAACGCCGTCGTCGCGTATTTCAGCTTGAACACCACCGTCTGATCGTCCGGCGCGCTGACCGAATCGACCATCTCGTAGTAGCTCTGCCGCGCGCTGGTGACACCCTTGGGCGGCTTGATGATGTATTGCCAGCTGGTCGCCACGTCCTGCGCCGTGAGCGGGCTGCCGTCGTGGAACTTCACGCCCTGGAGGATCTTGAAGGTATAGGTCTTGCCGTCGTCGGTCGGCTTGGGCATCTCGGTGCAGAGATCGCAGACGAACTCGGTGGTCGAGGCCGGATTGTCGGGCGGGACGCGGATCAACACGCTGTAGTACGGCGCCGCCGTATGAATCGTCGCGTAGGTCGTCTCCCGATGCGCGTCGAAGCTCGGCGGCGCATCCGCCGGAATCAGGTAGGTCAGGGTTCCACCCTGCTTGGGCGTCTCGGCCCATGCCGGGGCGATTGCGACTGCTGCTGCCAGCCCCAGGCCGGCCCACACACACCTCGGTACGCTCATCGCTTCCTCCGCTGTACTTTTCTTGTCTGTTGAGCTCCCCTGATCGCGAGGCAGGTACGCACCCCGCTAATTGACCTCGCTGCAAGCGACCCAATGACCGGGTCTCATCCCCCGGAGCGTGGGCCGCGCCTTCCTGCAATTCTCGACCGCCATCGGGCAGCGCGGGTGGAACACGCAGCCGGACGGCGGGTTGATCGGACTGGGGATCTCGCCGCGCGCCGGCCGGAACTGCCGCCCGGCCTCGACCCGCGGGTCGGGCACCGGCACCGCCGACAGCAGCGCCTGGGTGTAGGGATGCATCGGGTTGTCGAACAGCTCGTCGCTCTCGGCCATCTCGACGATGCGGCCGAGATACATCACCGCCACGCGCTGGCAGAGATGGCGCACCACCGAGAGATCGTGGGCGATGAACAGATAGGTGAGACGGAAGCGCTCGCGCAGATCCTCGAGCAGGTTCACGACCTGCGCCTGGATCGACACGTCGAGCGCCGAGACCGCTTCGTCGCAGACGATGAACTCCGGATCCATCGCCAGCGCACGGGCGATGCCGACGCGCTGGCGCTGGCCGCCCGACATCTCGTGCGGATAGCGATCGACGAACTTCGGGTCGAGGCCGCACACGGACAACAGATCCCTCACCCTGTCGCGGCGGCGGCGCGGATCGCGTTCCAGTCCATGCACGCGAATCGGCTCGGCGATGATATCGCCCACCTTCATGCGCGGATTGAGCGAGCTGTAGGGGTCCTGGAAGATCACCTGCATGCGGCGGCGCAGGCCGACCAGATCCTTCTGCGCCAGCCGGCTGATGTCCTTGCCGTCATAGAGGATCTGCCCTTGGGTCGGCTTTTCGAGGCGGAGGATGCAGCGGCCGGTCGTGGTCTTGCCGCAGCCGCTTTCGCCGACCAGGCCCAGCGTCTCGCCGCGGGCGATCGAGAAGTCGACACCGTCGACCGCCCTCACCTCGCCGACCTTGCGGCTCACCACCATGCCTTCGGTGATCGGGAAGTGCATCTGGAGACCGCGCACCTCGAGCAGCGGCGTCGTGCCGGGCTGGTCTCTCATGCGGCCGACTCCCGGGTGCTCTCCCGTGCCGTGGCGACCTCGGCGCTGCGAAAGCACGCTGCGAGATGGCCTTGCTCGCCGACAGTGTCGAGCTTGGGATAGGCCGTCGCGCATTTGTCGACGGCGAAGCGGCAGCGCGGCCGGAAGGCGCAGCCGCCGTCGAGCTTGGTGAGATCGGGCGGCGAGCCCTCGACCGGATCGAGCCGCGCGCGGCGCGGCTGGTCGAGCCTCGGCACCGACTTCAACAGCGCCACCGTGTAGGGATGGCGCGGATCGTGATAGATCGCCTCGGCAGTGCCCGCTTCGACGATGCGGCCGGCGTACATCACGTTCACGCGGCTGGCGTAGCGCGCGACCACGCCGAGATTGTGGGTGATGATGATCTGGGCGACCCCGAGCTTCCGGGTCAGCGACTTCATCAGCTCGAGGATCTGCGCCTGAATGGTGACGTCGAGCGCCGTGGTCGGCTCGTCGGCGATGATCAGCTTGGGATTGCAGGCGAGCGCCACGGCGATCATCACGCGCTGGCGCATGCCGCCCGAGAGCTGGTGCGGGTACTGCCTCAGTCGCCGCCGGGAGTCGGCGATGCCCACCATCTCCAGCAGCTCGATTGCACGCTTCTCGGCGTCTTCGCGGCTCGCGCCCTGGTGCTGCTCCAGCGTCTCGGTGATCTGCCGGCCGATGGTCAGCACGGGATTGAGCGAGGTCATCGGCTCCTGGAACACCATGCCGATGTCGCGGCCGCGCACCGAGCGCATCTCCTCCTCGGTCAGCTTGCGCAGGTCGCGGCCGTCGAACAGCACCTCGCCGGACACGATCCGGCCGGGTGGATTGGGAATCAGGCGCATGATCGACAGCGCCTCGACCGACTTGCCCGAGCCCGACTCGCCGACGATCGCGACCGTCTCGCCGGCTTCGACGGTATAGGAAATGCCATCGACGGCGCGGACGACGCCCGCACCGGTGCGAAATTCCGTACGAAGCTCGCGTACCTCCAGCAATGGCGGCATACGCTCTTCCTGCGCGCTCATTGGGGAGCGTCGTCTCGGGTTGTGAAGCCTGTTTCCTCGCACACGCTGCCCGTTACGCGGGCGCAGCCTCTTTCGGGCCGCGAAAACCTTACGGCGGGTTCAGGGCCCCTGCAAGGCGGTCGTCCGCGACGCTCGGCCGCTGCGCCAGCAGCGCAACCACGACGGCGAGACCACCGAGGCTCGCGAACAGGCTGAGCGACCACAGGTAGCTCCCGCTCCAGTCGCGCAGCGCGCCGGAGATCACCGGACCGACCGCCTGGGCCAGCGTCTGCACGCTCAGCACCACGCCCCGGATCGCACCGAAGCTCTCGCGCCCGAAGTAGTCGGCCCACGCCACCGGCAGCAACGTCATCAGCGCGCCGATGCCGAGGCCGAACAGGCCGGCGGCGACGTACGCGCCCTGCACCGTGGCGATCCCGATCAGGCCGAAGCAGCCGATCGCCATGACCGCCGCCGCGGCCGCCATGGCATAGCGCAAGGGCCAGCGCCGCGGCAGGAAGCCGAGGCCGAAGCCGGACACTGCCGACATCGCCGAGAAGACGCTGATCACCGTGGCGGCCGCGATCGGCGTCAGCCCGCGCTCGATCAGATGCGCGGCCTGATGCAGGCTCACACCCGCCTGCACCGGATAGACCAGCACGGTGTAGAGCGACAGCAGCCAGAAGGCGCGGGTGCGCATCGCGGCGGCGCGGCTGAAGCGCGGCTCGGGCGCCGCAGCCTTCGCGCCGGGCTTCACGTGGTCGGGCGCGAGGCCGAGGTCCTCCGGCCGGCGCACCAGGAACAGGAAGATCGGCAGGAAACCCACCGCCAGCACGGTCGCGCCGACCGCCAGCCAGCCCTGCCGCCAGCCGCCCTGCTGCATGGCCAACTGCGCGACGACCGGGATCACGACCAGACCCAGCATCTGGAACAGCGTAGTGAAGGCGGTGGCGAAGGTGCGCCGCGAGACGAACCAGTTGTTCACCGCGGCATAGAGGCCGAGATCGAACGGGCTCGCCCAGACCATGCGGGCGAACACGAACAGCCCGTAGAAGACGACCAGCGACGGCGCAACCGACAGCGCCATGGTCGCGAGCCCCATCGACAGGATGGCGAGGCACAGGATCAGCCGCGGGCCGCGCCGGTCGAGCATCGGTCCCAGCATCGGCGACACGAACGCCGCCAGCAGCCCGCCGAGCGACACGGCGCCGGCGATCGAGGCGCGAGACCAGCCGAACGCCTCGGTCATCGGCACGACGAACACCGACAGCACCGCCACCGCCGGGCCCTGCCGCGCGAAGCCCGCGAGGCTGAGGCAACCCAGCACCACCCAGCCGTAATAGAAAGGAAGCCGCGGCGCGAGCAGGCGCGGCAGGAGCGGCGGCTTCATGTCGGTCGCAAGTCTTGCGCGGCTCCCATGCCGGAGCAAGGATCGCCCATGATCCTGCGAAACATCGCGGTTGCGCTCGCGCTCGGCCTCGCGGCCAACGCGCATGCCGATCCGCTCGCGATCGAGAGCCAGGGCAGCTTCTTCATCGGTGGCCATGACGTGAAGTCCGACGCGCTCTCGGGCCTGTCGGCCTACGACGCCGCGGGCACCGTCACGGTCGGGCAGATGTACGTCCACTACCAGGTGCCGGTCGGCGCCAGGGGCCTGCCTGTCACCTTGATCCATGGCTGCTGCCTCACCGGCAAGACCTGGGAGACGACACCCGATGGCCGCATGGGCTGGGACGAGTACTTCGTGCGCGCGGGCTTCCCGACCTACGTGATCGACCAGGTCGGGCGCGGCCGCTCGGCGATCGATCCGACGCCGTTGAACGAGGTCAAGACCGGCAAGCGGCCGTCCTCCGACACGCCGCCGGTCTTCTCCGCCGGCCATGAGGCGGCGTGGGCGATCTTCCGCTTCGGCCCCAGGTACCCGGAGGTCTACGAGGGCATGCAGTTCCCGCTGCAGGCGCAGGAGGAGTTCTGGAAGCAGATGGTGGCCGACTGGGCCGCGGCGCTGCCGCGCCCCAACCCGACCGTGCCGGCGCTGTCGCAGCTGGCGATCAAGCTCGGCGGCACCATCCTGATCAGCCATTCGCAGTCGGGCCTCTATCCGTTCCAGGCCGCGGCGCTCGATCCGCAGGGCATCGCCGCGATCGTGTCGATCGAGCCGGGCGGCTGTCCAACGGGCGACCTCAGGCCCTACGTCGATATCCCGACGCTGGTGCTGTTCGGCGACTATGTCGACCGCTCGTCGCGCTGGGCGCCGCGGCTCAGGGAGTGCCGCGCCTACGCCGAGGCGATGAAGGCGCGCGGCGGCAAGACCGAGCTGGTCGTGCTGCCCGAGATCGGCATCAAGGGCAACTCGCACATGCTGATGCAGGACCGGAACAGCCTCGAGCTCGCCGGCTGGCTGGTCGCCTGGCTCAACAAGCATGTGGAGACGAAGAAGTCCCACTAGAGCGATTTCCGTTCAGATGGAACCGCCCGCACGGTTGTCCCTTGTCCCATCGATTGAGGGGCGCGGTTCCGTCTGAACGGAAATGCGCGCACGGGCGATATTTGTTGCAACAGGCATATTCCGTCCGGCCGATTCCGGCCGGACGGAATATGTTCTAGGGTGTGGACTCATGTAGTCCCGTTCCACCGCAACGTGGACGGGCGGCGACGTCTCTGGAATGTCGGATCTTTACCCTAAGCCCACGTTCACTGGATGCAGAGGGGACGTCCGGATCGAAGACATCGGCTATGCAGGCGGCCTCAGGCAAACATCTCGGGCCTGAGCTCGCCTCCCACTTCGATGATGGTATCAGCCGGCATGTTCAGGCGCTTGGCGGCGAGCCGGATCGCCTCTGCGTTCGGTGCCTCGTACAGGCAGTAGGTCTTGAACTTGTCGGCGCTGAGGAAGGAAAACAGCCACCTGACGCCTTCCTCGTCGTTGACCCGGGCGATCTCGCTGGCCGCAGCCTTGTCCAGCTCGACCCGCTCGGCGAATCGTCTTTCGATCAAAAATCGCGGCATGGATCCCTCCGCGCAGTCAGGCCCGCACCTCGAGTTTGGCGTTGCGCTGGAGGAGAAGTCCCATGCCCATCCGCTCCGCGGCGCCGACGGCCATTTTGCGCAACTCCATGGCGAGAACGCTATCGTCCTTTAGACCCCGTGCCAATAGCATGCGGGCGTATTCGAAGCGGGTCCAGGCAAGCCGCGGCCAGGCCTTCAGTCGCTCGTTGAACGCCAAGGCCTCGCGAAAATGTTCCTCGGCTGTCCGCCAGTCGTCCATCGTCGCCGCCAGCATCCCGAGATAGTGGCGGGTGGCACCCGTGCAAAGTGTGTGGGGCGGCATCATCATGGTGACATCGCGGTATGGATACAGCAATTCGTGCAGCCTTTCGGCGCGCTGGGCGTCGCCAAGCGCGGCGCAGACTTCGGCGAAATAGCTGAGCGTGATCTGGCGCTTGGCATCCTGAGGCAGTGCAAAGTCGGTGGCTGCGAAGCTCTCGAAGTGTTGCCGTGCCTGTGCGCGAAAGCCGAGGTCGCTGGCGATCAGCATGAGGCCCGGTTTCCATATCGCCTCGTCCGGGTTTTCGCTGACGAACCGCTTGACCAGCGGCGCTACCTCGGCGAGCCGGCCCTGGTCGCGGCGGATCGCGAACATCTGCACGCCGTAGGGGCCCAGGTATTGGCCCAGAGCCGCGTCCTTTACTGCCCCGTAGGCGTCGTTGGCCGCGCGTTCCGCCGCCGCATAGTCGCCGGCCAGCAGGGCGCTCATGGCCTCGAAGCTGTGCCTGAGCCAGCGGTCGCCCGCTGCCTGCGTAGTCCGGGCGAGCTCGGCGATGTGCCTTAAATTAGCGTGGAAGCCTTCGATGTCGCCGATTTCAAGGAAACGCGCCGCAGTAAGACCGGCGCCATACATCGCCTCGAACGGATCGGCAAGGAGCCTCGTTACTTCAACGTAGTGCCGGTAAACACGAGTCCTGTGCTCGAATTCAGCGGCAACCGGTGTCTGCTGGATCATCATCTCGGTGCTCAAGATGTCCCGCTCGCATTGCTTGTCGTGGTGCTGGTCCAACAGGGCACGGGCCTCGTCGAGGCGTGCGACGCATCCCTCCACGTCACCATCCATGAGGAAGAGGGCCCGTCCCAGCCAGCTCAGGAGGCGGCATCGCAAAATCGGATCGTCTATCCTCTGCGAATCCAGCGCTTCTTTCAGCAGATCTTTGGCCATCGGGTTCGGTGAGAACCCGAATTGTTCGACCATGCCCATGCCGATTGCGGCATGGGCGAATTCGCGCGTCATGCCGGCTGCACGCGCCAACGTCGCAGCCCGGTAAAAGGTCCCCTGGGCCTTCGAGCGCATCTCCTTGATCTCGAGGCGGCCGCGGATCAACAGGAACGGAACCGCACGGCGCGAGCGCAGTCCCGGTTCGTCGGGCAGTCGCCGGATCAACTCCAGCCCGCGCGTCACATGGGCCTTGGCCTCGGCGTACGCGCCCCTGTCCATGTCGCTGTTGGCGGTGCGCAGCCAGGCATCGATGGCGGGCTCCACCTGGTCGGCCGTCGTCAGGTGCTGCGCTACCAGTTCCGGTTGGGCCGCAGCAATCTCCGGGAAATTCGCGAGCAGGGACTGGCCAATGGCTGCGTGATATTGGCGCCGGCGCGCCAGCAGAAGCGACTGATACGCGGCGTCCTGGATCAGGGCATGACGAAAGGCGAAGGCCCTGCCGCCGATCGCCGGCAGCCACATCGGCTGCACGATCTCGGCGGCGACCAGTTGCTCCAGCCCGGTGTCGAGGATTTCGTCCTCTTGCTGGGCAACGATGCTCAGGAGTTCCCGGTTGAACTCTCGGCCGATGGTGGCGCCGATCTGGGCGATTTCCTTCGCGGCCGGATCGAGTCGATCCAGCCGAGCCAGCAGCGAGCCCTGCAGCGAATCGGGAATGGTGATGCCCTGGAATGGTCCTTCGAGCTCGTAACGATTGCCGGCATCGCGCCAGGCATTTTCTTCCAGGACAGTCTTGGTAAGTTCCTCCACGAACAAAGGCACCCCATCCGTCCTGGCGACGATCTGGTCGAGCACGAAGTCGGGTAGTGCCTTGCCTCCGGTAAGCTGCTCAACCATCGAGTGGCGCTCGCGGCGGGACAGGCGGTCGAGGTTGACCTGCACGAAATGCGGATAGCTCCAGTCGGGCTTGAACTCCGGACGCGACGTAACCAGCAGCAGCAGGCGAGACGTCGGAAGCTGCTCCTGCAACTCGCGTAGGAGGTCGAGGGTCGATGGATCGGCCCAGTGTGCGTCCTCGACCACCATGAGGAGCGTCTGACGGTGCGCCATGGCGCGAATGGTGGTCGACAGGGCGTCGAGCAGCCGGCGCCTGTAGGCGAGGGCCGATTCTTCTGGCATCGCGCTCTCCTCGGCTGTCAAGCCGAGCATCAATGCCGTTGTCGCCGGAACGTTGCGATCCTCGATCCCGATGCTCCGCGCGCCCTCGACGAGCTTCGCCACACCCTCTGCATGGTCGCCCTGCAAATCGATGCCAAGGCTGCGGCAGAACCACGTGATGACCGGAAAGAACGCGCTGGTGCGGTGATACGACGAGCAATACCAGGTCACGATCTGGTGCGGCTGGTCGGCCAGCCACTCGCGGAAGGCATGTACCACACGCGACTTGCCGATGCCCGCCTCACCCACCAGCCGCACGCAGCGCATCTCGCCGTCGCGCGCCTGCGCCCAGCGCTGGCGCAGCATGTCGAGCTCGGCGGCGCGGCCGATCAGCGGCGTGAGTCCGCGACCGGCCCGTGCCGTGAAGCAGTCGGGGGCCTCGGCGGGTGCAACGACCCGGAAAATGCGAATGAGCGCCGACACGCCCTTCAGGGCGCGCGAGCCGACATCCTCGAAGGAGAACAGGCCCTCGACCAGCCGGCGCGTTGCGGCGCTGATGACGACAGTGTCGGGTTCGGCTTCGCCCTGCAGACGGGCGGCAATGTTGGGCGTTTCGCCGACGATCGCCTCGCGGTCGCGCGCCGCGCCCGCACCGACATCGCCCACCACAACCAGGCCGGTATGGATGCCGATGCGCGCCTGCAGGCTCACGCCAAATTGCACCCGGAGCTTTTCGTTAGCCGGCTTCAGTTTGTCGATGATGCCCAAGCCTGCGCGCACGGCGCGGGCGGCGTCGTCTTCGTGCGCATGCGGATAGCCGAAATAGACCAGGACGCCATCGCCCAAGTATCGCGCTGTGTGGCCGTCTTCGGCCTCGATCGCTGCGGCGCATCCCTCGTGGAAGGCGCGCAGTACCTCGCGCAAGTCCTCCGGATCGAGCTTCTCCGACAGCGGCGTGGACCCTACGAGGTCGACGAACATCACGGTGATCGACCGCCGCTCGGCCGCCGGCCCGTGGTCCGTCCGCGCAGACGCCAGCTGCACCACGTTGGAAGTGCGCGGTTGCGAAGCAACGGACGGAGCAAGCGGCATCGACACTTCCGCAGTCGGCGCATCTCGTTTCAGCCCGGAGATTGCTTTTAGCAGCCGCTTGCGGTCGCCCAGCGACAGACCGAGCTCCTTGAGGTCGGTTTCGTTGAGCTCGAGCAGGACGTCCCAGTCGATGCCGTTCGAGGCAAAGTTCTCCGCGTGGCTGCCCAGGCCGATGCCGGACAGCCAGCTCTTCAGGTCTTCGGTCATGGTTCGCCCCTGCACGTCGGCCATCATGGCCTCACTTGCTGGTGCGGTTCAGCCCCAGCGCGGTTGCTCGCCGAGATCGATGCCAAGCGCGGTCTTGGCCACGATTTCATGCACCAGGGCTGGATTGGCTGGGTGGAAGCGCCCGCAACGGGCATCGCGGAACAGCCGTTCGAGCTCGTTACCTCGAAACATACCGGCGCCGCCGGAGAGCTCCATGGCGAGGTCGACGACCTTCCAGCAGGCCTCGACCGCATGGTGCTTGGCCGAGACAATCTTCGAAGGCCAGGTGGCGCCGTGGTCCACGCCCTCGCTCCAGTCGCGCGCAACCTGCTCGAGGTGGGGCCCTACCGGGTCGAGCGCCAGCATCAGTTGCGCAATCGCGTGCTGGACCTCGGGGTGGTAGGCCATGGTGCGGGTGACGGCGATGGCTTTCTTGCTCTTCACCGCCGCCGCCGCCAGATCGGCGGCGCGCTGGGACATGCCGTAGTAGATGTTGCCGAAGCCCAGCAGCGCCCACGCGAAGATCGCGAGAACGAACATGTCCACGCCGCCCGCGGGCAGGATACGGGCGATGTACTTGTCGGGCACCACAGCGCCCTCCAGCACCACGTCGTCGCTGCGCGTGGCACGCATGCCCAGCGTGTCCCATGTCTCGACGATCTTGTATCCCTTGGCGTCGCGCGGCAGGAAGCCGTGCACGATTTTTGGTCCGCCCTCGGCGTCGGCCCACAATCCGTGCAGGCCGTAGTGGGTCCACACTGGCGCCAGGCTGCCGAACATTTTGTGGCCGGTAAACTTGAACCCGCCCGCGACCTTCTCTGCCTTGGCCGTTGACAACAGGACAGGCAGGTCGTTGCCGCGCTCCGAATGCCCCGCGGCGAATACCTCGCCCGCCATCGCCTCGCGCAGCATCCATTCCAGCGACTTGTCGCCGGCGCGCCAGAGGTCGGCGGCGACGCCCACCCAGTAGACATGCATGTTGATGCCGAGGGCGGTCGCCGGAGCATGATAGGCGAGCCGGCGCTGAACGCGCGCCGTCTGGGCCAGCGTGTAGCCCCGGCCCCCGAGCTCCTCCGGGACGTTTAAGGTGAGATATCCTGCGCTGCGGAGAAGCTCGAAATCCTCCTGGAAGAAGCGGTTCTCCCGGTCGTAGAGCCCGACCCGCTTCGTGAAGCCCTGCAGCATGTCGTTCGTGAGAACGTCATCCTTGGCCATGGTATCCATGATGCTCTCCCTGTTGCTAGGACTAACGCCACGCGGACGCGACTAGCAGACGTTGAGCTGGCAAGTGACGATGTCGCTCCCTGATCCCAGGCAGACCTTCGGATTCACGACGCCGCGCTGACCGTTGCGCGACATCCTCGTCATGACTACCTCCTCGCTTGCGGAGCGTGGTGGTGCGCGCGTTTCCTCGGTGTGGATGCCGCACTATGGACGCTTATGCCCGACAGCAGTGGAATCTCGCGGCGATCCAGATCGCGGCGCTGAAAGAAGACCGGAAGGCAGGCCAGCAACCACCGCATGTCCACTACCCCGGGACTGCACAGATGCTCAGGCAAAACTTTAAGCGCTGCAAAAGCGCCGTCTGTGCGAATTGCCACACACACGAGAGTGAGAAAAGCTTACGCTGGCGTTTGCCACGAAGCCAGCGTCGTGCCTGCCGACGAGGCCGCAAATTCGAGCAACTTCCGCTTGCCCCCGCCCCAGCCGGAGCGCGATTTGCGGAGCAAAAGTGGACGTGCCTTGCAGATCGACCCGGCCCTTTTATGAGGATAGGCGCTAGGCCTTCGCCGCCACCACCTTGTCGGCGAGCATGAGGAAGTCCGGCGCCAGCACGCGGCTCGGCTCGAACTTGGTCTTGCCGAGATTGCGCAGCACCGCGTACTCGTCGGTCACGGCGCGGCGGTGGACGATCACCGTGTCGATCGCCGGCAGCACCAGGATGAACTGGCCGAACTGGCCGCTCGCCATGAACGAGCCCGTCCAGGCCGGCGTCTTGCGCTTCTCGGGAATCCACCAGAGATAGCCATAGCCCATCTCGCCGCTGCGCCCGACCGCGCTCACCGGCACGCGCTCCTTCGTGCTCTCCTTGACCCACGACGCCGGCACGACCTGCCGGCCGTTCCAATCGCCGCCGCGCAGCATCACCAGGCCGATCCGCGCCATGTCGCGGGCCGACAGGAAGAGATGGTAGGCGAGGAAGCGCGAGCGATTCTCGAAGCCCATCATGCGCTGGCGCGAAAGATCGAAGTCCCGGAAGTGCAACGGCTTCGCCAGCTCCTCGTCGAGCGCCGCGAACACCGTCTTGCCGGTCGTCTTCTGGAAGACCGCGCCCAGCACGTTGAAGTCCCAGTTGTTGTAGTGGAAGAACGTGCCCGGCGGCTTGGATCCGCGCGGCGGGCTGTCGGGATCGTCGCCCGGGCTGCCGGCGGGATGATAGACGCCGGAGCTCGCGATCAGCAGGTCGCGCACCCTGGCGGTCTTCTCGATCGGCAGCAGGCCGTCGTCCTCGTCGATGCCGAGATCGGCCATCGTCTTGTCGAGGTCGATCGTCGCGTTCAGCACGTACTTGCCGTAGAGCATCGACAGGATGCTCTTGCGCGCCGAGGCGAGGTAGCAGGACTGCGCCAGGTCGCCGTAGCCGTAGATCTGCTTGCCGCCGCTCACGACCATGAACGCCGTCGTCGGCAGGGTGCAGAGCTGCAGCGACAGCGCCTCGAAAGCGTCGCCCTTGAAACCCATGTCCTTGGGCGTGGCCCTCTCCCAGTCGGCGCCGGGCGCCTTGCCGGTTGCGGCATGCGCACTCGCGCTGAGGAACGGCGCAGCCAAAATCAGCGATTTCGCGGCCACACGGCGGGTCAGCATTGTCGTTTCCTCCAGCGCGGCGGTATTGTTCAGCATGTCCGCGCGGGACACCATCCCCATCATCGATCTCGGCCCGTATCTCGCGGGCGAGCCCGGCGCGCTGCACGAAGCGGCACGCCAATTGCACCATGCGCTGACCGAGATCGGCTTCTATTACATCGTCAATCACGGCATCGCGCGCGAGCAGGTCCGCGCCATCTACGACGCGGCGGCGCGCTTCCATGCGCTGCCGGTCGACGAGAAGATGAAGATCCGCATCGACAAGCACAATGTCGGCTACCTGCCGATGAAGGGCGATACGCTCAGGACCTCCGTCGTGCAGACGGTGACGCGGCCCAATCTCAACGAGGCCTTCTTCGTCGCCCGCGACCTCGCGCCCGACCATCCCGACGTCGTCGCCGACAAGCGCTTCCGCAGCGCCAACCAGTGGCCCGTCCTGCCGAGCTTCCGCGAGACCGTGATGGGCTATTGCGATGCGCTCGAAGCGCTGGTGAAGAAGCTGGTCCGCGTCTACGCCGTGGCGCTCGACCTGCCGCCGCAATGGTTCGACGCCGCGTTCGAGGACCTCCAGTACAAGCTCCGCATGACGCACTATCCGCCGCAGGAACCGTCGGCCGCGGACGATTTCGGCATCGCGCCGCACACCGACACAAGCTTCCTGACGGTGCTGGCGCCCAACGAGGTGCCGGGCCTCGCCATCCGCAGGCTCGATGGCACCTGGCTCGATGCGCCGGCGATCCCCGACGCCTTCGTCGTCAACGGCGGGCAGCTCCTGCTGCGCTGGACCAACGACCGGTTCCTGGCGACGCCCCATCGCGCGATCAACCGCAGCGGCGGCGAGCGCTATGCACTGGCCTTCTTCTGCGACGCGCGGATCGACTGGCCGATCGCCGCGGTGCCGACGACCGTCGGGCCCGACAAGCCGCCGAAATACGAAACGACCTTTTACACCGACTACATGGTCGCTTATCAGAAGCGGACCTACGACCTGCTGCAGCAGCAAGCCGCCGAGTAAAGGAGAGACGTCATGGCCGTGGTGGAAACCGAGCGTCACGGGCAAGTGCTCGTCGTGCGCATGAACCGTCCCGAGCGCCTCAATGCGCTCAACACGGAGATGCGCGCCGAGCTCGCCCAGATCTGGACCGACTTCCGGCATGACAAGAATCTCGAGGTCGCGGTCTTCACCGGCACCGGCCGCGGTTTCTGCGCCGGCGAGGACATGAAGGAATCGCTGCAGAAGGGCCGGCCGGGCGGCGAGCGGCCCAAGATGGAAGACCCTTTCATGACCGGCGCGCTGGAGAAGCCGGTGATCGCCGCGGTCAACGGCTTCGCCATGGGCGGCGGCTTCATGCTGGTCGAGCGCACCGACCTGCGCGTCGCCGTGCGCGAGGCGGTGTTCGAGGTCTCCGAGGCCAAGCGCTGGCTGCTGGGCGGCTACAATCACGGCCACGTCGCCAACCTGCCCTACCCGATCGCCATGGAGATGGCGCTCGGCTTCCGCTTCAGCGCGCAGCGCTTCTACGAGGTCGGGTTCCTGAACCGCATCGTCGACGCCGCCGACCTGATGCCGACGGCGATCGGCATGGCCGAGCACCTCCTCACCCTGCCGCCGGCCTCGCGCGTCAACACCGTGCACATGATGCGCCACATGCGGCCCTCGGCGACGGCCGAGCAGCAGATGCTGGCCGCCGCCCTGCACGATCACGGCGACAAGGACGACCTGATGGAATCGCGCGCCGCCTTCGCCGAGAAGCGCAAGCCGAACTTCAAGGGCTGGAAGAACCCCGAGGACCGCTACAAGCTGCCGACGCCCGAGAGCGCGCGGGCGAAGTACCGATAGAAAGTTGAGGCTGGTTGACGCTTGTTTGCTCATGGCGCCGTCGCAAATTTTCGCAAACTTTCCGGTCCTGCTCTCCATCGGTGACGGAAGGGGTGCCGGAAATGCCGGAAATGCCGCAAATCCATCCGGATCTCGCGGCAGCCAGGAGGTCGCGCACTGGCGCCATGTTGTTGGCCGGATTGCCCTCGGCGGAGTCCACTGGAGTCCACTCGGGTGTGGACCGGTCGGATGCCGGTGGCACAAGGGTTTTGGCCCCGGAGTCCACGAATCCACCGATTCTGTCCCAACTGAAAAACACCCCTCATCGGACCGCGCCACCGGCCTGAGCGGAGCGAAGGCTCCCGTGGCGCAATCAGAGTCATGAGCGCCACTGGAGTGGCGCGGTCCGATGAGGAAGATCATGCGCGCAACACTGCATGATCTCGCGCCGAACACCTATTACGGGCAATGGCCGGGAGGAAAAGCCGCTGTTTGCGGGCCTCGATCGCCTATCATTGCCCATGATGAGCTCGCTGCGAGCGCCGGATTCGCGATCTTTGACATTCCGGAGCGGGATTTCCCAGGGAATCGCCCGCCGCCGCGTTCGAAATTTGTGTATCGGCCGCAAAGAAAAATCTGCGCGCCGGGCGAGTGGCGCTTTGCAGCTCAGAAGAGACGCGTGCTCAGCGCTGGTCCGGCACCGACACCAGCGGCAGCCTGAAACGCGCGCTCGGGCCCGACAGGGACGCGGGTAGCGGCGCGTAGGGCGAGCCCTGGCGGATGCCGGCCAGCACGCCCTGATCCATCGCCGGCACCCCGCTCGAGCGCACGACCTGCGCGTCGAGCAGCCGGCCGTCGCGCGCGATGACGACCTGCACCACCGTGAGCCCTTCCATCAGCGGCACGTCGGCGCGATAGCGGTAGCCGCGCAGCTTGCTCACCACCTGCCAGAGATAGTTCTGCTCGGCCGTCGCGCGCGCATGCTCGGCGGCCGGGTTGACGAACGGCGACGACGGCGCCGTCGGCATGTCCTGATGCCGCGCCACGGCCGGCGGCTGCGCCTGAGGCCGCGGTGCCACCAGGGGCGAGGGCTGCGGCTGCTGGTGCGGCGTCAATGAGGGTGGCGGCGGCGCGCGTTGCGGCTGCGGCTGCGGCCGCGCCACGGTCGGCGGCTTCTCGACCGGCGGGGTGGGCCGGGGCGGCATGGGCTCGACCGTGGGGCCCGCTTCGGGCTTTGGAAGGGGCTGCAGGGTGGGCCGGTCCGGCGGCGGCACGGGCGACGGCGGATTGGGCGCCACCATGGCGGTCTCGGTCGGCGGCTTGGGCTGGTCGGCCGGCTTGGGCACCATCTCCTCGAGCGAGCGCTGCGGCGGCGCGGCGACATCCTTCGGCGCCTCGCCCGACGGCCGCACGCTCGTCGCCTTGTCGGCCTCCTTCTCCGCCGGCGGCTTCAGCCCTTCGGGCGGCGGAGGCGGGATCGGCTTCGGCTGGGCCTGGGGCGGCGGAGGGGGCGGCGGCTCGGGCGGCTTCGGCGGCGATCGCTCGATCGTGACCTCGATCGGCTCTTCCTTCGGCACGATCGTCGGCGCGTGCGCCGCGAGGTACCACAGCGCGAGCGCCGCCACGGCATGCAGCACGAGCGCGAGCCCCAGCGCCTCCGGCCGCATGCGACCGGAGGTTGCCGAGGGAACGCTCGCGACATGGTCCATACGAAGAGGCGATCAGCCGGCGACGACCGGTTCGCTGCCGACGATGGTGGTACGATGCATCACGCGGCGCTCGGTGGGATCGTGCGGCGTCACCGCGTGCACGGTGCAGCGGTTGTCCCACATCAGCACGTCGTGCGGCTCCCAGACGTGGCGGTACATGTACTGCGGCTGGGCGGCGAACTCCGACAGCTCGTCGATCAGCCGGATCGAGGCCTTCTCGTCGAGGCCCTCGATCCGGTCGTTGTAGATCGAGCTGATGTAGAGCGACTTGCGGCCGCTCACCGGATGGCGGCGCACCATCGGATGCCACACCGCGGGCATCGCGTCCTGCTCGGCCTTGGTCGGCGCCGGGGCTCCGGTGATCCGGTGCAGCATGCCGAAATCGTGCCGCGCCCTGCGGCCCTCGACCTGGCGTCGCAGCGACTCCGGCAGGTCCTCGTAGACCTTGTACATGTTGATGAACTGGGTGATGCCGCCGGTCCGGCTGATCTCGATGCCGTGCAGCAGCGAGCCGACGCTGGGCATCGGCCGGTAGCTCGAATCGGTGTGCCACTGGCGCGACGAGGAGAGCTGCTTCTGCGACGGCTCGCTGGGCATCATCAGCCGGTCGTTCTCGTCGACGTTGGACACCAGGAAGATCTCGCGCACCCGGTCCGAGCGCAGGCTGAGCGAGGTCTGGTGGAAGATCTCCGGCTCGCCGAAATGGCGGGTGAACGCAACATGCTCCTGGTCGGTGATGACCTGGCCGGGGAAGACCAGGACGAGGTGCTGGGTCCAGGCATCGATCACGGCCTGCCGCGTAGCGGTATCCATCGGCCGGCGCAGGTCGACGCCCTGGACTTCGGCGCCGAGCGCCGGATGGCGGGGGATGACGGTGATGGTCATGGCCGGCAATGGTAGTCTCCTGACTTCGAGGGACAAGGGAGGAAGCATGGATTTCACCGGCAAGGTCGCCCTGGTCACGGGCGGCGGAAACGGCATCGGGCGTGCGGCGTGCGTGGCCTTCGCCAGGCAGGGCGCGAAGGTGGTCGCGGTCGACCGCGACGGTGCGGCGGCCGAGGCTACGGCCGGCATCGTCCGCCAGAGCGGCGGCGAGGCGATCGCAGTCACAGCAGATGTGACGAAGTCAGCCGAGGTGAAGGCCTATGTGAAGGCGGCGATCGACACGTATGGGCGCATCGACTGCTTCTTCAACAACGCCGGCATCGAGGGCAAGGTCTCCCCGATCGTCGACTGCGACGAGGCCGTGTTCGACTCCGTGATCGGCGTGAACGTGAAGGGCGTGTTCCTCGGCCTGAAGCACGTGCTGCCCGAGATGATCCGCCAGGGCGGTGGCGCGATCGTGAACACGGCGTCGGTCGCGGGCCTGGTCGGAACGCCGGGCATGCCGGCCTATGTCGCGTCGAAGCATGCCGTGATCGGCCTCACCAAGACGGCCGCCGGCGAAGTGGCGCGCCAGGGCATCCGCGTCAACGCGGTCTGTCCCGGTCCGGTCGACACGCGCATGATCCATTCGCTGGAGGCGCAGCTCTCGCCGGGCGATCCCGCGGCGGTCAACCAGCGCTACCAGGCCTCGCTGCCGACCGGCCGGTACTCGACCGCCGAGGAGATCGCCAACATGGTGCTGTTCCTCTGCTCCGACCTCGCCTCCAACACGACCGGCGGGCAGTTCGTGGTCGACGGCGGCCGCACCTCGACCGGCGGCGCCGTCACGAGCTTGGCCAGCCGATAGGCGGATGCACCGTCCTCCCCGTCTTCGGGGGAGGGCACTCTGCCTTTCGCTGTTCGTCCTTCCTGTGGTCTACTCGCTGATATCCGAGCGCGCCGACCAAAGGCCGCCAAGGAGGAAACATGAGTCGCACGTACAACGTCATCGACTCCGACGGCCACATCCTCGAGCCGTTCAGCCTGTGGCACGATTATCTCGATCCGGCGTTTCGCGATCGCGCGCCACGGCTGGTGAAGGACAATCACGGCAAGCAGCGCCTGCTGCTCGAGGAGAAGATCCTCGGCAGCCGCGCGGGCTTCGGCGGCATCGGCGGGGTCGGCGCCCGCCAGGGCGTGGTCGTGGCGGAAAGCATGGACTACGAGGACGGACGCAAGGGCGGGTTCGATCCGCACGCCCGTATCCCCGACATGGATCTCGACGGCATCGACGCGGCGTTCCTCTATCCCAGCCTCGGCCTGTTCGCCGGCTCCATCGCCGATCCCAAATTCGCTGCCGCGATGTGCCGTGCCTACAACCGCTGGCTCGCGGACTACTGCAAGCCCTACCCTGACCGGCTGTTCGGCATCGCCATGCTGCCGATGCAGTCGATCGAGGCGGCGACCGAAGAGATGCGCTTCGCCCGCGAGACGCTCGGCTTCCGCGGCGGCTTCCTGCGGCCCAATCCCTACAACGAGCGCCTGCTTCATTCGCCGGACTACGAGCCGTTCTGGACCGCGGCGGAGGAGCTCGACTTCGCGATCGGCCTGCACGAGGGCGGCAACAGCGGCATGCCGACGGTCGGCGTCGACCGCTTCGACGGCCGCGGCGCGCAGCACATCATCTCGCACACCATGGAGATGATGCTGGCGGCCATGAGCATGATCTGGGGCGGCGTGTGCGAGCGCCATCCGAAGCTGCGCGTCGGCTTCCTCGAATCGGGCGGCGGCTGGATCGCGCCGTGGCTCGACCGCATGGACCGCCACTTCGACGACAAGGGCTTCAACGACTCCGGCCTCAGCATGCGGCCGAGCGACATCTTCCGGCGCAACTGCTGGATCTCGTTCGAGCCGGTCGAGGGCTCGATCGGCGCGCTGGCCGATTACATCGGCGGGAACAAGATCCTCTGGGCGACCGACTACCCGCATCGCGACGGCTTCTTCCCGGGCGCGCCCGACATGCTGCGCGAGCGCATGAAGGGCCTGTCGGCCGAGACGCAGCGGCAGATCATGGCCGGCGGCGCCATGGGCTTCTACGGCCTGCACTAGATCCGCGGGATGCGCGTCGTCATCTGCGGCGGCGGCGCGATCGGCTCCGCCATCGCCTATTTCCTGAGCCGGCGCGGTGCCGAGGCCGTCGTCATCGAGCGCAACGAGGTGGGAGGCGCTGCCTCCGGCAAGTCGGGCGGTTTCCTGGCGCTCGACTGGTGCCGCGGCACCGTGGTCGACCGGCTGGCGCGGCGCAGCTTCGCCCTGCATGCCGAGCTCGCCGATACGCTCGGCAATCCATGGGGTTATCGACGGCTCACCACCTATGCCGGCTGGGCGATCGAGAGCGAGCGCGCCAGTGGCGGCAGCCGGCAGGCGTGGCTGAGCGACAGCGTGACGATCACCGGCCAGATCGGCACGCCGGAGACGACCGCGCTGGTCGAACCGCGCGCCTTCACGCGCGGCCTGATGCGGGCTGCCGAGGCTCACGGCGCCAAGCTGCGACAGGGCGAAGCGGTGGACCTGGCACGATCGAGCGGCTCCATCGATGGCGTCGCGCTCGAGGATGGCGCGGTGGTCGAGGGCGACGCGGTGGTGATCGCCATGGGACCGTGGTCGATCCTGGCGTCGCGCTGGCTGCCGCTGCCGGGGGTCTACGGCTTCAAGGGCCACAGCCTGGTGTTCGAGACCGGCGACAGCGTGCCCGCCGAGGCGCTGTTCCTCGAGTACCAGGAGGCGAGTGGCGAGGTCTTGACGCCGGAGGTGTTCGCGCGCGCCGATGGCACGGTGTGGGCCTGCGCCGTCTCGAGCACGTCGCCGCTGCCGGTCGATCCGGCCGGCGTCGTGGCCGACGAGGGAGCACATGCGCGGCTGGAGGCGCTGTGCCGCTCCCTGTCGCCCGTCCTCGCGGCGGCGCCGATCCGGGCGCGGCAGGCCTGCTTTCGCCCCGTCACCGAGGATGGGGTGCCGCTGATGGGCCGCGTGTCAGGCGTCGACGGCGCCTACATCGCGACCGGCCACAGCGTCTGGGGCATGCTGAACGCGCCCGCCTCCGGCGAGGCGATGGCCGAGCTGATCCTCGACGGCGTGACCAGCCACGTGAACCTGACGCCCTTCGCCCCGGAGCGGCTCAAGGTCTTCGACCCGGCGCGGCTGGGCGGCGCCTAGGCTGGGATTACTCAAACTCCCTCCGTCGTCCCAACCGAAGCCGAGCGCAGCGAGGCGTAGTGGAGGGACCTTTTTTTGGCGATTTGCGGCTGATTGTTGAAAAAAGGTCCCTCCACTACGCGCCTTCGGCGCTTCGGTCGGGACGACGGATTAGTCGGCCTGAGTCATCTCGTTCTAAGCTGCAGCCTTGCGCTCCTGCCCCGCCGCCGCCAGCACCATCGCGGCGCACTTCTCGCCGATCATGATGCAGGGCGCGTTGGTGTTGCCGCTGGTCAGCGTCGGCATGATCGAGGCGTCGGCGACCCTGAGGCCGGCGATGCCGTGCACGCGCAACTCGGGATCGACCACCGCCATCGGATCGTTGCCCATCTTGCAGGTGCCGACCGGGTGGTAGGTCGTCTCGGCGTTGTGGCGCACCCATTCGAGCAGCTCGTCGTCGCTCTTGAGATGCGTCCCGGGCGCGATCTCCTCGCCGGTGATCTCCTTGAGCGGCGAGGTCGCCATCAGCTCGCGGCCCTTGCGGATAGCGGCGAGCACGCCGTCGCGATCATGCTGGGACGACAGGAAGTTGAAGCGGATCGCCGGCGGCTCGGCGGGATCGGCCGACTTCACGTGGATCGAGCCGACGCTCTCCGAGCGCAGCACGTTGACGTTCATGGTGATGCCGCGGCGCTTGGCGATGCGCCGCTCCTGGCCGAACCGCTCGTAGAGGAACGGCGCGACCGAGATCGTGGCATCCGGCGTCTCGAGGCCGGGCCGGGTGCGGAAATACATGCGGATCGGCACCGATGTCGAGGCGAGGAAGCCCTCGCCCCACAGCGCGTATTTCAGCGCCTCGCGCGCGCCCCGCCAGCCGCGGGCATTGTCGTTGAAGGTGGCGTTGCGCTCGATGATCTCGAACTTCACGCGCGGCGAATAATGGTCGCGCAGGTTCTCGCCGACGCCCTTGAGCTCATGCACCGGCGTGATGCCGATCGCACGCAGCCGGTCGGCCTGGCCGATGCCGGAGAGCTCCAGCAGCTTGGGCGAGTTGATCGAGCCGGAGCTGACGATCACCTCGCGGGAAGCCCGCGCCTCGCGCTTCTGGCCGTTCACCGAATAGCGCACGCCGACGCAGCGCTTGCCGTCGAGCACCAACCCCTCGGCATGCGCGCCGGTCTCGACCGTGAGGTTTGCGCGCGAGCGCGCCGGGTCGAGGTAGCAGAAGGCGGTGCTCTGCCGGCGGCCCTTGGCGATCGTCACCTGCGACATGCCGATGCCTTCCTGCGTCGCCCCGTTTAGGTCGGGATTGAACGGCAGGCCGATCTTGTTCGCCGCTTCGATCATCTTCTCGAGCAGCGGGACCTTGTGGCGCGGCGTGTCCGTGATGCGCAACGGCCCGCCGCGGCCGCGCAGCTCATCCGAGCCGCCGTCGTAATTCTCCATCTTCTTGTAGACCGGCAGCACGTCCTGCCAGCTCCAGCCGCGATTGCCGAGCTGCGCCCAGTGGTCGTAGTCCTGCGCCTGGCCGCGGATATAGACCATGCCGTTGATCGAGCTCGACCCGCCCAGCATTTTTCCGCGTGGCACCTCGATGCGGCGGCCGCCCGAACCTTCATCCGGCTCCGACGAGAAGCACCAGTTGACCGCCGGCAGATCGATCATCTTGGAGACGCCGACCGGCACGCGCGACCAGAAGTAGCTCGAGCCCTGGGTGCCGGCCTCGAGCAGCAGCACCTTGTGGACGCCGCTTTCGGTGAGGCGGCTTGCAAGTGTGGCGCCGGACGATCCGGCGCCGACGACGATGTAGTCAAACACGGCACTGTTGGTGGGCATGTCTCAGGCCTTCAGCTGGCGGGCGATGAAATCCTTCACCGTCTCGCGTGCCTTGTCGGTCTGCGGGCCGGGCTTGGCGACCCACTCATGCACCGAATTCTCGAACAGGCGATAGTCGCACTGGCCGCCCGCCGCCCGGTAGGCGTTGGCGAAGTTCTCCTGCATCTCCGGCAGGACATTGTCGTCGAGCGCGCCCTGCATGATGAGGAAGGGCACCAGGGTAACCTTCTCGCCGCGTTCGAGGATCTCCTGCGGATTGCCTTCGTGGATCGTCTCCCACGGCGAGAAGAACACCTTGTTGTTGTTCATCATGCTCTCGTTGTGGCGGCGCTCGGCATTCTGCCAGCGCGCGAAGGTGTTGCTGACCGGCGAGCGCATGGCAACGTAGGCCACCGTGGCATCGATGTCGGGCGCGCCCTCGAGTGGAATCGAGGCGTAGCGAGGATCGTGCGGTCGCATCGCCAGGAGTTCGGCGACGTGGCCACCACTCGACGAGCCATAGACGCCGAGCCGGGAGACGTCGCCTTTCCAGCGCCCCGCATTCGCCTTCAGCCAGCGCACCGCGTAGTTGGCATCCTGGATGCAGGCCGGATAGGGCGCCTCGGGCGCCACGGTCAGGTCGACGGCCACCACGAGCAGGCCGCTCGCCGCCAGGGCGTGATCCATCGGCTCCTCGGCCAGGCGGTTCTTCTGGTTCCAGGCGCCGCCATGCAGATCGAGCACCGTCGGAAACGGCCCGGCGCCCTGCGGCTGATAGATCCGGGCCATCAGCATCCGACCGGCGCTGTTGCGCCGAAGCTCGACCTCGCTGACGGCGACGTCGAAGTGCGCGCCCGGATCGTAGGCGGCCGGGCCAGCCGCCCGCGCCGCCGGTTGGCCGAGCGTGCCCGCGGCCAGTCCCGTCGCGCCCGCGGCCGCCATCTGCCTGAGAACGTCGCGTCGCGCTGAAGTCTCCTGGCTCATGTCCGCCTCCGTTTCTCCGCCGCAAACTTGACCCACCTGTTCCCGCCGTGGCAAGGCCGCGACGACGACGGAGGAGACGACCATGGAATTCGACGTCATGACCCGCGCGACGACGTGGGACAACGTGGCGACCCTGGCTCGCAGAGTGGAAGCGGCCGGCTTCTCCGGCATGCTGTTCACCGAGGGCCATCAGGTGCCGTGGATGAACATCGCCGCGGCGTCGCTGGCTGCGCCGTCGCTGCATTTCTCGACCGGCATCGCGCTCGCCTTCCCGCGCAGCCCGATGATCACGGCGGAAATCGCCTGGGAGCTGGCGCAGAACACCCGGGGCAAGTTTCGCCTCGGCCTCGGCAGCCAGGTGAAGGCCCACATCATCAGGCGGTACGCCAGCACCTTCGACAAGCCGGCGGCGCAGATGAAGGACTATGTGCTGGCCACCAAGGCCTGCCTGTCGGCCTTCCGCCGCGAGGCCCCGCTGCAGCATGACGGGCGCTACTACAAGCTCTCGCTGCTCACCGAGCAATGGACGCCGCCGCGCCACGCGTACGAGGACGTGAAGGTCGACATCTCCGCCGTCGGCCCGCTGATGCTGCGCGTGGTCGGCGAAGTGGCGGACGGCGTGCACGTCCATCCAATGCATTCGATGCACTACATCAAGGAGCGCCTGCTGCCCGGCATCGCCGAAGGCGCGGCGCGCGCCGGCCGCGATCCGGCGAAGATCGACAAGATCATCCCGGTGATCGTCGCCGCCGGCGACACGCCGGAGGAGCGGGCTTTATCGGTCAAGGAAGCCAAGACGACGATCGCCTTCTACGGTGCCACGCCCAACTACGCCTTCCAGTTCGACGATCTCGGCTACACCGGCCTGCGCGACCAGCTGCGCGACTGCCTCAAGACCGGCGACAGCGCCCGCGCCGAGACTCTGCTGACCGACGAGATCCTCGACAACTTCGCCGTGGTGGCGCGGTGGGACGAGGTCGCCGACCGCATGATCGCCCGCTACAAGGGCATCGCCTCGCGCCTGGTCATCTACCTCGCCTCGCACTGGCGCGAGGTCGACCCCAAGGTCCTCGAGCGCTGGGGCGAGGTCGCGCGCGCGGTGCGCAAGGCCGCTTAAGCAGATCGAATGGAGGAAACCAATGGCCAAGCTTCCCTATGACGAGAACGACGGCTTCAAGAAGGGCCGTGACGTCTGGTTCGAGATGCGCGGGCACGACGTCGCGCAGAAGGCGCTCGACCAGGCCGCCGAGCACGAGATGACGCGCGACCTGCGCCAGTTCCTGTTCGAGCATTGCTTCGCCGCGGTGTGGGCGCGCCCGGGCCTCGAACGCGCCACGCGCAGCCTCATCACCATCTCGGTGCTGACGGCGCTCGGCCGGACCGAGGAGCTGAAGTCGCACATCCGCATGGGCCTCAACAACGGCCTCACCCGCGAGCAGCTCAAGGAGCTGTTCCTCCATGTCGGTGTCTATGCCGGCGCCCCCGCCGCGGTATCCGCCGTGCGCGCGGCGATGGAGGAATTCGAGGCGCTTGACAAGGCGAAGACCGCTTGACGCCCGCCCCGCCAGACTCCTTTTGTTCTCTTTCCCGCTGCAGGTTGGACCTGCAGCTGTGGATAAAGTAAACTGCGCATCGCCCTGTATCCCGGAGTTTTTCGATGCCGCGGCCGTATTGGAAAGGCTACCTCAAGCTGTCGCTCGTCTCGTGCGCGGTCGCGCTCTACAACGCGAGCTCGTCGTCCGAACGCGTGTCGTTCAATACGCTGAACCGCAAGACCGGCAACCGGCTGAAGCAGAACCTGGTCGACTCGGTGACCGGAGAGCCGGTCGACACGGCCGATCGCGTCAAGGGCTACCAGTTCAGCAAGGGCCAGTACGTGATGGTCGAGGACGCCGACCTCGAGGCGCTGAAGCTCGAGAGCACCAAGACGATCGAGCTCGAGACCTTCGTACCCCAGTCTGAGGTCGACGAGGTCTATCTCGACAGCCCCTACTATCTGGCGCCCGACGACAAGGTCGCCGAGGAAGCCTTCGCCGTCATCCGCGACGCCATGATGAAGAAGAAGATGGCCGGCATCGGCCGCGTCGTGCTGAGCCGGCGCGAGCGCATGCTGATGCTGCATCCGCGCGGCAAGGGCATGATGGCCACGACGCTGCGCTATCCCTACGAGGTGCGGCAGGACTCGGAGTATTTCTCCGACATCCACGACGTGAAGCTCTCCGACGAGATGCTCGACATCGCGCAGGAGATCATCGCCCGCAAGTCCGGCCACTTCGAGCCTGAGAAGTTCACGGACCGCTACGAGGAAGCGCTGGTCGAGATGCTGCGCGCCAAGCAGTCGGGCCAGGTCTTCACGGCTCCGGAGGCCGCCGAGCCGGGCAATGTGGTCAACATCATGGACGCGCTGCGCAAGAGCCTGCAGGCGTCCGGTGGCGATGCCGGGGCTGCCCGCCGGCCGCGCGCAGCGAGCAAGAAGCCCGCCGAGGCGCCGCCGGCCAAAGCTGCCAAGCCCAAGGCGCGCAAAGCTGCTCGTTAAGGGCGGGAGGCCCGGTTGCCTCTCGCCGGACAAACCCTCTACCTCGTCGGCCGCATCCAGGGCCTGACCCGGCGACGGCTCGATCTGCTCGTCCGTGTCCGCAACGGCAAGGTTGCCGCTCGGCCCGGCGCGCGGGTGACCACGGTCGCCTTCGGCCATTCGGCAACGACGCATGTGCTCGACGACGGCCGCGTGGCGCTTCCGCCGGGCCTGCCGCCACGGGCGACGCTGATCAGCGAGAACGTGCTGCGCCGGCAACTCGGCCTGCTCGAGCCGCCCGCCGAGGTCGACCGCAGCATGAGCAGCGCCGAGATCGAGCGGCTGGCCGGCCTGTCGCCCAACCAGATCGCCTGCCTGGTGCTGTTCGACGTGCTCGAGCCGGCCGACGACAAGTTCGGCTATCGCGACCTCGTCGCGGCACGCGAGGCCGCCCGGCTGCTCAAGACCGGCGTCGCCCTGCACGACGTGCTCGACGCCTCGATCTCGCTCAAGCGGCGCGGCGGCAATCTCGCCGAGGCGCGGCTGACGGAAGGCCCGTCAGGTGAGCTGGTGCGCGAGATCGCCGGTCACCTGGCCGAGCTCAGCGGCCAGTTCACCATGCGCCTGGAGCAGAAGGCGCGCTCGATCGACGACCTGCTGCTCGACGCCGAGCAGGCCGAGGCCGACGGCGACCTCGCGGCGGCGGAGAGCCTCTACACGACGGCGATGCGCGCCGACACGGTCGATCCCGTCCTGCCGTTCAACCTCGGCAACGTCTTCCAGCAGCAGGGCCGCACGACCGAGGCCAAGATCGCGTGGCAGATCGCGGTGGCGCGCGATCCGGCTTTTGCCGAGGCCTGGTACAACCTCGCCATGGCGGCCGAGGACGACCAGCAGACCGATCTCGCCGTCGCCGAATACCGCCGCGCCGTGCAGGCCCAGTCCGACTACGCCGACGCGCACTTCAACCTGGCGCTGCTGCTGACACGGCTCGAGCGCTGCGAGGAGGCGTTGCCGGTGTGGGAGCGCTTCCTCGAGCTGGAACCGTCGACCAGCCACGCCGCCACGGCGCAGAAGGCAATCGCCCTCTGCCGCATGCGCATCCAGCAGGACCGCGCGCAGACCGGCTAAAGCGTCTTCTCATAGTCATCGGACCGCGGGCCCCTGGCCTGAGCCGAGCCGAAGGCTCCAGGCCCGCTCATGAGCGTAGCTGGAGCTCCGCGGTCCGATGAGCATGAGGTGCCACTGTTACTTCACCACCTTCTCCGTCCACGCAACGAAGGCGTCGAGCATCTCGCGGCGGACCTCGGGATCCTTGCGGCCGGTGCGCGCCGGGACGTGGAACGAGTGGTCGGCCTCGTCGAACAGGCGCAGCGTGGCGCGCTTGCCGAGGCCGGCGACCATCGGCTTCAGCATGGCTGTTTCGGCCAAGGTGTCGCGGGTGCCTTGCAGGAAGAGCATTGGCACCTTCACGTCGGCGAGATGCTGCGCACGATCGGCCGACGGCTTCCCGGCCGGATGCAACGGAAAGCCGAGAAACGCCAGCCCACGCACGCCGTCGAGCGGCGCGGCGGCCTGCGCCTGCGAGGTCATGCGGCCGCCGAACGACTTGCCGCCGGCGATCAGCGGCAGGCCGCGCGCAAGCTCCCGGGCCTTGGCCACGGCGGCGCGCACCGTGGCGTGGGCGAGCCCCGGCGGATCGGGCCGCTTGCCGCCCTGCTCCATGTAGGGGAACTGGTAGCGCAAGGTCGCGACGCCGCGCTCGGCAAGTTCGTCCGCGACCGCCGCCATGAACGGATGCGTCATGCCCGCACCGGCGCCGTGCGCCAGCACGTAGCAGCATCGAGCGCCGGCCGGCAGCTGCAGCAGGCCGGAGACGCGCCGACCCGCATCGACGTCGATGCCGACCGGCTCGGGCCTACGCGGTGCCAAAGCGGGCGGCCGAGCGGGCGCGGGCCTTGGCGGCCTCGATCTCGCGGTCGCGCGGCGGCGCCGTCGTGACCAGTTCCTCCAACAGGTGATGCGCGGCGTGGGCGACCGCCTCGACGGCGCGGTTGAAGGCTTCCTCGTTGGCCTTGGATGGGCGGTTGAAGCCGGAGAGCTTGCGGACGAATTGCAGCGACGAGGCGTGGATCTCCTCCTCGGTCGCGGGCGGCTTGAAGTTGTAGAGGTTGCGGATATTACGGCACACGAGACACCTCCAGCGGCACGGAACTTCGCAATGCTGGCACGCGGCTGGCGGGCCCATCAAGCCGGGCTATCATCGCGGGACAACCCCGGAGGCGCCCCGTGCTGACCGTCACGCGCGACATGATCCTGCCCACGACCGTCACGGGCTCCTATCCGCGCCCGCAATGGTTCGACCGCAGCCTGGAGGGCCGCTCGTTCAAGACGGCGATGGGCGATTCGCTGTTCCGCGAGCAGTATCTCGACGCCGTCGCCAGCATCGTCGCCGAGCAGTCGGCCGCCGGGCTCGACATCGTCACCGACGGCGACAGCCGCTTCGACCTCACGGTCGGCGGCAAGTCGTGGTTCTTCTATCCGATCGAACGGCTGGGCGGGATCGAGGGCCATCGCGACACCTCGCGCGGCTGGATGAGCCGTCATGGCCTGCGCCCCGGCAAGATCCTGTGGGAGGTGCAGGAGGCCTACCAGCCCGGCGTGGTGCGCCACCGCCTGACGCGCGGACCGCTGGAATACGCCGAGCTGTGGAAGGTGGCGCAGCGCCTGTCGGACCGGCCGGTGAAGTTCGGCGCGATCTGCGCGCCGGCGCTCGCCTCGATGCTGTGGAACGAGCACTATGTCGACGACAAGGCGATGATCCTCGACCTGTGCGACATCATGAATGCGGAGTTCCGCGAGGTCGCCAATGCCGGCTGCCCGCTGATCCAGGTCGAGGAGCCGCCCCACCACAGCCGCGCCCTGATGGAAGGCACGACCGACGCCGATCTCGAGTTCCAGACCATGGCCTTCAACCGCCAGCTCGACGGCGTCGACGCCGAGATCTGGGTGCACACCTGCTGGGGCAATCCGAACCAGCAGCGCGTGCACTGGAAGGTGCCGAGCTATGAGCGCGCCCTGCCGCACCTGCTCCAGCTCAAATGCGACGTGCTGACCATCGAGTGCGCGAGCTCCGACGGCCAGGACCTGCCCTTGTTCAAGAACATCAAGACCGACAAGAAGATCGCGATCGGCGTGGTCAACCACTGCAACACCGTGGTCGAGCCGGCCGAGCACGTCGCCAATCTCATCCGCCGGGCGCTGGAATATATCCCCAAGGAGCGGCTGATCATCAGCACCGACTGCGGCTTCGGCCGCGAGGGCCTGTCGCGGCGCATCGCCTTCTACAAATGCGTGGCGCTGGTCGAGGGCACCAACATCGTGCGCCGGGAGCTCGGCCTGCCCGAAGCGCGGGTGCGCGCAGCCGATCCGCAGCTATGGTTCGCTTCGCGCTGATTCGACGTCGCCCGACGGCTGCGGGACATGCTCGGGCGCGACGTTCTCGTCGGTCCAGTTGAAGACCAGCAGCGCCTGATACTTGACCAGGCGGCTGTCGCCATAGCTCGCGCCGGTGGAATCGACCAGCGCACCGGTCTTCGCATTGAGCAGCGTCAGGGCGATCTTGCTGATGCCCTTCTGGGTGTCGCGCTTGAACAGCGCTATTTCCGGCGTCGACATGGGGCCGGCCATCGGAACCGGGAGGGAGAAGGACGGAAGCCCGACCAGCATGTCCTTGCGGTTGACGGCCTGCGCCCCGGTGCGGAGCTCCGCGACGAGGTCGGCGTCCTTGCGTTCGGGAACGAGGTTCGCGCCCGCCCGCAGCAACAGGTCGCGCACGGCGCCGATCGTGTACTTTGGCAGAACGATTCCCTTGTCCTCCGTGTCGACGAAGCTGCTGTCGACGAAGACCTTCGTGCGCGGCGGGATCTCGAGCCTGAGGTTGTTGACCGCATGGTCGACGGCCTTGGTCACGGCCAGCTGCTGTTCGGCCGGCGCGCGCGAGGCATCCGGGACCTGGTCGCTCGTGCAACCGCCCAGAGCCGCGATCAACAGCAAGAAGGAAGCCCGCCGCACAGAGTTCCGAACGCCCGCTGCGATGACCGGTTGCATACGGGAATCGGTTGACTTGGCCGCAACCGGCGCATAGGGTCCGCGCCCTTTTCCCATAAGGCGGATCGCCGGCATGCCGCAGATCCTCGTCGAGGCGCTGGCCAAGACTTATCGTGTTGCCGAGCGCGCGCCCGGCTTGGCCGGGGCATTGCGCGGTCTCGTGTGGCGGCAGTGGCGGCCGGTGCACGCGCTGGTCGACGTCTCGTTCAGCCTCGAGGCGGGCGAGCTGCTGGCCTTCATCGGCCCCAACGGTGCGGGCAAGTCGACGACGGTGAAGATCCTGTCGGGCATCCTGCGGCCCAGCAGCGGACGCGTCGAAGTGGGTGGACTCGTTCCCTATGAGGATCGCATCCGCCACGTCGCGCGCATCGGCGTGGTGTTCGGCCAGCGCAGCCAATTGTGGTGGGATCTGCCGATCGTCGACGGCTTCGATCTGCTGGCCGACATTTACCGCGTCGAGCCGGCGCGCTATCGCCAGAGGCGCGACGAGCTGGTGGCGATGCTGCGGCTCGAGCCGTTGCTCGCGCAGCCGGTGCGGCAGCTCTCGCTCGGTCAGCGCATGCGCGCCGAATTCGCAGCCGCGCTGCTGCACGATCCCGATATCCTGTTCCTCGACGAGCCGACGATCGGCCTCGATGCCCCCTCGAAGCTCGCCGTGCGCGACTTCGTGCGGCGGCTCAACCGCGAGCGGGGCGTGACCGTGCTGCTCACCACTCACGACATGCAGGACGTCGAGGCGCTGGCCGAGCGCGTGATCGTCATCGGCCAGGGCCGCCTGCTGGCCGACGGCCCGTTCGCCAGCCTGCGTGCCGGCGTCCTCGCCGAGCGGCGGCTGCATATCGACTTCGCCGGCCCTGCGCCCACGCTCGACCTGCCGGGCGTCACCGTCCGGGTGGGCGGCGAGCGCTCGCTCGAACTCGCCTTCGACCCGGCGAAGATCCCGACACCGAAGCTGATCGCCGCGATCGCCACTCAGCATGCGGTCGAGGACGTCCATGTCGACGAGGTCGCCATCGAGGAGGTGATCACGCGCTTCTACGAGCTACATGCATTGACCGAGGGAGCGCCCGAGGCCTGACCATGCTGCCGGCTGCGCGTCCCTACCTCGCCGCCTTCCGCGCGCGCTTCCAGCTGATGCTGCAGTACCGCACCGCCGCGCTGGCGGGCTTTGCCACGCAGTGCTGGTGGGGCGGCATCAAGATCATGGTGCTCGCCGCCTTCTATGCAGCGAACGAAGCGGCGGCGCCGATCAGCCTGCGCGACGCCGTCACCTATGTCTGGCTGGGGCAGGCGCTGCTTGCCTTGCTGCCGTGGCTGGTCGATCCCGAGGTCAGCCAGGCGGTGCGCACCGGCGGCGTGGGCTACGACCGCCTGCGGCCGCTCGACGCCTACGGCTACTGGTACGCCCGCACCCTGGGCTGGATGCTGGCCCGGGCCCTACCGCGCGCCCTGCTGATGATGCTGGCTGCAGGCATCGTCCTGCCGCTGGCCGGTCTCGGGGCGTGGGCGTGGCAACCGCCGGCCGGCCTAGTGGCCGCGCTGCTGTTCGTCATTTCTTTCGCGCTCATGGTTGCGCTCGCCACGGCGATTCTGATGCTGGCGAACATCGTCGTCGCCGCCAGCCTCAACGAGCGCGGCGTGAACGCCGTGCTGGCGCCGATGGTGATCGTGTTTTCCGGCCAGCTGCTGCCGCTCAACTTCTTCCCCGAGTCTGTGCAGACGATGCTGCACTTGCAGCCCTTCGCGGGCCTGGTCGACATCCCGTTCCGTATCTACTTCGCCGATCTGGCCGGAGCCGTCGCGGTCCAGAGCCTGGCGTTGCAGGCCGCCTGGACCGTCGTGCTGATCGGCGTCGGTCGCGTCGCCATGGAGCGCGTCATGCGGCGGCTCGAGATGCAGGGGAGCTGACCGATGAACGCCCTTGCCCTCTATGCACGCTACGTCTCCGCATCGCTGCGCGCGCAGGCGCAGTATCCGGCCGCAACCCTGATGCTCACGGTCGGCCACTGCGCCGCGACGTCGATCGAGATCCTCGGCGTATATGCGCTGTTCCATCGCTTCGGCACGGTCGGCGGCTGGTCGTTCGGCGAGGCGGCGCTGTTCTATGCGATGGTGAACATCACCTTCTCGATCGCCGACCTGCTGACCCGCGGCTTCGAGGTGTTCGGCCCGGAGTTCGTGCGCACCGGCGCTTTCGACCGCGTGCTGCTGCGGCCGCGCGCCGCGGCGCTCCAACTCGCCGGCTACGAGGTGCGGCTGACGAGGATGGGGCGGATGATCCAGGGCGTCGCCGTCCTTCTAATCGCAAGCCGGCTCGTGCCGATCGACTGGGACGCGGCCAAAGTCGCCCTCGCCGTGTGGACGATCGCCGGCGGGGTCGCGCTGTTCGCGGGCATCCTGGTGCTGCAGGCGACCCTCGCCTTCTGGACGGTCGAAAGCCTCGAGGTCGCCAACGTGCTGACCTATGGCGGCGTGCAGGCGGCGCAGTATCCGCTCAACATCTACGCCGCGTGGTTCCGGAGGCTGCTGACCTTCGGCGTGCCGCTCGCCTCGGTCGCCTACTACCCGGTCCTCGTGATCCTGAGCCGGCCCGATCCGCTCGGCGCGCCGGGATGGGTCCTGCCGTTCACGCCGCTGGCCGGCTTTGGGTTCCTGGCCCTGTCGTTCGCGGCGTGGCGTGCCGGCATGGCGCGATATTCATCGACCGGGAGCTGATCCCCGAACGCAAAAAAGCCGCCCGGAAAACCGGACGGCTTTTTTGAATTGGTTGCGGGGGCAGGATTTGAACCTACGACCTTCAGGTTATGAGCCTGACGAGCTACCGGGCTGCTCCACCCCGCG
>DATGMK010000110.1:0-17700 GCA_035293665.1 Reyranella sp.
ATCCGCGGGAGCGCGCGGTACTCGATGCCGCTGAGCCGTTAGGAGCCCAGGTTGCGGATACCATCTTGGTGTGCGGTCGTGTGGGACCGCACGGTCAAACCGGACATACGACCGCACTCGCCTGTCTCACCTACTCGAAAACCTCTTGCGGCTAGGGGGCCGTCCACATACGCGCTCCCAGCAAAAATTCTAGAACCCGATGGCGCGGCGATAGTCGGCGAGGATCGTGGCGCCCCCCTCGCCCATCGCATCGGCCCAGCGCCGGACATCCGGCTCGGCCGCCGCGTGCAGCGCGGCCAGGAGATCGGCCGGCGGCGCGGAGGAGACCAGGACACCCTGGCGGGTGACCGCCTGCTGGTCGCGGCGCAGGAACGTCCGGATCTCGCGCCACAGCTCGGCCTCGGTCGCCTGGCCGATGGCGACCAGCGCCTCGCGCTGCCCGTCGGGCAGGGCGTCGAACATCGCCCGGCCCGCGGTCAGGAAGGTGAGCTGCTGGGCGAAGAAGACTTCGGTGACGCAGGCGAACTCGCGGGCCAGCACCGGGCTCGGGATGTAGCCGCCCGACAGCAGCACCTCGGCGTCGCCGTAGAACGCGCGCTCGGCCCCGAGCCGGCCGAACGGCGCCGCCCATCCCACGCTGGAGTAGGGGGTGGAATCCAACGCGAACCGGGCGCCGCGGAGATCGGCGGCCGAGCGCAGGCGGAAGGTGCTCCACAGTGCCGCCGGCCGCCACGGCTCGACGGCGAGCAGGACCTGGCCGTGGCGCGCGAGCGCCGCTTCATAGGATGGCCGCGCGGCGCGCAGCAGCGCCTCGGCCTCGTCGACGCTCGCGGCGAGCATCGGCACGGCGCTGAGGCCGAGCGCGGGCTCCTCGTCCGCGAACGCCGGCGCATAGTAGGACGCGAGCGCCGACGCCTTGCCGATGGCGGCCAGGGGGAGCACCGGCGGCTGGTCGATGACCTTGATCTGGAAGGTGCCCGGGAACAGCGCGGCCGCCGTGTCGGCGAACCGCTGCGCCGCCGTCCCGCTCTGGGTCTGCGAGGAATAGCTGACCAACTCCAGCGGACGGGCCGGCGGAGCGGATTGGGCCTGGGCTCGACCCGCAAGCAACGCGGCCGGCAACGCACCGAAAAGCACTCTACGACGCATGATCTACGGGCATTGCAAACCGCGTGCCGCCCGGAGTCAAACCATCCCGTCGTCCCGACCGAAGCCGAGCGAAGCGAGGCGCAGCGGAGGGACCTTTTCTCTGCGATTTGCGGCTAGTCGTAGAAAAAAGGTCCCTCCACTCCGCTTCGCTTCGGTCGGGACGACGGGGAGGCGAAGCTTCGGTCGGGATGACGGGGATGGCCGGGGGTGTCCGCGGGACAGCCCGGGGCGAAACGGCTATCCTCCCGGCGCGTGCTCAAGCGTTCGTCCAGGCCTCTCAGCCCCGGAGAAACCGCATGCTCTCGAAAGACGAAAACGAGCTGATCACCCGCACCGGCCCCGGAACGCCGATGGGCAATGCGATGCGGCGCTATTGGATCCCCGCCTGCCTCGCGAGCGAGATCGCCGAGCCGGACGGCGCGCCGGTGCGCGTCAAGCTGATGGGCGAGGAGCTCGTCGCCTTCCGCGACACCGAGGGCCGCATCGGCCTGGTCGAGGAGTACTGCCCGCACCGCCGCGTGTCGCTCTATTTCGGGCGCAACGAGGAATGCGGCCTGCGCTGCGTCTATCACGGCTGGAAGTTCGACGTGACCGGCGCCTGCGTCGACCAACTGAACGAGCCGGAGGAGCACCAGTTCAAGCACAAGGTGAAGCTGATCGCCTACCCGACCTGCGAGCTGGGCGGCATCGTCTGGTCCTATCTCGGGCCGGCCGACCAGATGCCCCCTCCCCCGAAGTTCGCGTGGACACAAGTTCCGCCGGAGCGGCGCAACGTCACCAAGGTCATCGAGCAGTGCAACTGGCTGCAGGCGCTCGAAGGCGGCATCGACACCAGCCACGCGCCCATCCTGCACCGGCTGCTGACCGACAGCTCGACCCGCGGCGGCATCAAGCCGTCCAACCCCTTCGTGCGCGGCAAGGCGCCCAGCCTGCGCGTCGACCTCACCGACTACGGCTATCTCTATGCCGGCGTGCGGCCGCTCGGCGACGCCGAGATCCACGTGCGGACCTATCACTTCATCCTGCCGTTCCACCAGATCCGCCCGTCGCGCTCGGAAAGCGGATTGCCGACCGATGCCGGCCACATCTGGGTGCCGATCGATGACCACAACTGCATGGTCTACAACTGGATCTACAGCACGACCGACGCGCCGCTGACCGCGGAAGACCGGCTCGAGCGCAATCTCGGCAACGGCCCGCTGCATGTCGACCAGACGACCTTCCGGTCGTTCCAGAACCGCTCGAACAATTACGGCCTCGACCGCCAGGTGCAGAAGACCGAGAGCTACAGCGGCATCGACGGCATCAACCAGCAGGACCGCGCCCTGCAGGAAAGCATGGGCCCGATCGTCGACCGCAGCCGCGAGATGCTGGGCCCCGCCGACAAGGCGATCATCCAGGCCCGCAAGCTGCTGCGCGAGGCGGTGAAGGATGTCGAGGCCGGAAGGTCACCGGCCGGCACCGGCACCAGCTACTACACGGTCAAGGCGGGCGAGGACGTCTTCCCGCGCGACGCCGACTGGCACCGGGCGCTGGCGCCGGACATCACGAAGGATCGAATTCTGCAGACGGTGTAGGGGCGCCCCTGTACAACGACGGCGGCCCAATCCATCTGTCTTCCGAGTGCTGCGATCACCGGCCTCGAGACCGCGAAGGAACGGCTGACGATTTAATGGTTGAATTACTTGTGCGTTCCCGGTATGTTCTATTCTGCTAGACTGAAAAATCCTTTAGAATCTGAGAATTAAAGGCAAGCAGGAGAGGTCCGTTGGCCTCTGGGGATAATTTTTTCGGCAAGCAGACCGCCGCATCAAGGGTGAAATCGGAGATCGTCCTGAGCCACTTCGATAGCTGGTCCAGCATCGTGATCGGCCAAGCCACGAGGCTCGGCCAGGACATCGCCTACATGGATCTCTATTGCGGCCCCGGCATTTATGACAACGGCGCGAAGTCCACGCCGCTTCTGGTCCTTGAGAAGGCGATCGATAAGGCCGGGAAGAACCCGGCCATCGCGAAGCATCTCGTCACGATCTTCAACGATAAGAAGGCGAAGTCGGTGAAGACGCTTAAGGCCGAGGTGAAGAAGCTGCCCGGCCTCAGCAAGCTGAAGCACCAGCCCATTGTCCTCAACGAGAAGGTCGACAAGAACACCGAGGCGTACTTTACCAAGATCCGGATACCGACGCTCACGTTCCTCGATCCATTTGGATACATGGGCCTGACGCGTGGTCTAATCGAGGCTGTCGTCACGAAAACGTGGGGATGCGACTGCATCTTCTTCTTCAGCTACTCCAGCATCAATCGCGCCTTGAGCGCAAAGGGCTACTTCACCGAGCACATGGAGGCGCTCTTTGGCACGCAGCGTGCGGCGAAGCTCGAAGCAAAGATGCAGAGCATCCAGGGCTCCGACAAAGGGAAGCCTCGGGAGCGTGAGGCGATCATCCTCGACGCCCTCACGGACGCGCTGGAGGAATTGAACAAGGGCAATATGTTCGTCCGCACCTTTCGGTTCAAGAAAGGCAAGCGCACGTCGCACATGCTCGTGTTCGTGACCACGCACCCAACGGGCTTCCGCGTCATGACCGACATCATGGCGAATGCGGGACATGTCAACGATAGGGGCTTCCCGCACTTCACGCACTACAGCAACCCGCCGCCTAAGAACCAACTATTCTATCCTGAGATTGATGAGCTCAAGAAGGATCTCTGCGACCGATACGCCGGAAGGACGATAACGATGCTCGACATCTTTCTCGATCACCGGCAATACACTGCCGGCAACTACAAAGACATTCTCAATGAGCTCGAGGATGACAAGCTCATCTCAGTCGACCCTCCTGCCAGTAAGCGGCGAATGGGTGCTAATGGGAGACGTACATTCAAGGACGAGGCCCGCGTAACGTTCCCGCCGAGAAGGAAGTAACATGGCAACCAACTCATCCATCGAATGGACTGAGGCGACATGGAACCCCGTTGTCGGCTGCACCGTGCTCTCGCCAGGGTGCACGAACTGCTACGCCATGCGCATGGCCGCACGCCTCGAAGCGATGGGCCAAGCAAAATATACCGGCGTTACCCGTAAGACTGGCGGCCGGCACAAATGGAACGGCCGTATCAATCTTGACCATGCGTCGCTCGACATACCCAAGCGGTGGAAGGCCGGCCGGACAATCTTTGTCAACTCGATGTCCGATCTATTCCACGCCAAGGTGCCGCTTGATTTTATCAAGCTCGTTTTCGCGACGATGGTCGAGACGCCGCAGCACACTTATCAGGTACTCACCAAACGACCTGACCGCGCGGAAGAGCTCGCGAAAAATCTTCCATGGCCGAAGCACGTATGGCTCGGCACGAGTGTCGAGAACGCGGACTATGTTGATCGTATCGATCATCTCCGGCGGACCCCTGCGGCGGTAAAATTCTTGAGCTTAGAGCCACTTCTCGGTCCGCTCGAAGGTCTCGACCTCAACAGCATTCATTGGGCCATTGCCGGCGGTGAGAGCGGTCCTGGCGCCCGACCCATGAAGCCAGAATGGGTCAGATCGATCCGCGACCAATGCATTCAAGCGAAGGTCGCATTCCACTTTAAGCAGTGGGGCGGTGTGAACAAGAAGCGCACGGGCCGCTTGCTAGATGGTCGGACATGGGACCAGCTTCCGCAGGGTCACTCCGCGGAGAGACACGTCGGATTTTCTGACTGAAGGTGCACTAGCTCCGTCGTGCATAGCGGGGCTTCGGTCGGAAATCCGACACCGGGGGCGACCCTCCGAGCTGAACAACTTTGCCATTTTGCAGACTGTGTACGCGGGCTCGAGGAACGTTTCGCGCCGTTCATGGAACTCGATCGATAGACTTCATCCGGGAGGCGATTTCGCGCGAGCCAAATGTCGTCTAGGGTCTCCCCAAACCATACCGAGGAGACACCCCCGATGAACGCACCCGCCGCCGCGCTCAAGCCCGCGCCCCGCAAGCCGCGCCCCGACGAACAGGCCGAGCTGAACAACCTCGCCATGTCGAAGGAGGCGCAGCCGCTGTACGACGCGGTGGTGAAGCACATCGAGGAGAACGTCGCGCCGATCACCGAGGAGTTCTTCAGGCTGGGCGAGGGCCGCAAGGAGCGCTGGTCGTGGGCGCCGGGCCAGCTCGAGCTGCTGGAGGGGGCCAAGGACAAGGCCAAGAAGGCGGGCCTGTGGAACTTCTTCCTGCCGACCTCGGAGATCGGCCGCGGGCTCACCAACCTCGACTACGCCTACATCGCCGCCGAGCTCGGCAAGCACCCGCTCGCCTCCGAATCGCTCAACTGCTCGGCGCCCGACACCGGCAACATGGAGGTGCTGGAGCGCGTCGGCACGCCCGAGCAGAAGGAGAAGTGGCTGAAGCCGCTGCTCAACGGCGAGATCCGCTCGGCCTACGCCATGACCGAGCCGGGCGTCGCCTCGTCCGACGCCAAGAACATCCAGACCCGCGCCGAGCTCGACGGCGACGAATGGGTGATCAACGGCGAGAAGTACTACATCTCCGGCGCCGGCGATCCGCGCTGCAAGATCATGATCGTCATGGTCAAGACCAGCCCCGACGCCAGCCCGCAGTTCCAGCAGTCGCAGATCCTGGTGCCGATCGGCACGCCGGGCCTCGAGATCGTCGGGCCGATGACCGTGTTCGGCCACGACCACGCGCCGCGCGGCCACATGCACCTGCGCTTCAAGAACTGCCGCGTGCCCAAGGAGAACATCCTGCTGGGCGAGGGCCGCGGCTTCGAGATCAGCCAGGTCCGCCTCGGCCCCGGCCGCATCCATCACTGCATGCGCTCGATCGGCGCCGCCGAGAAGGCGCTCGACCTGATGGTCAAGCGCGGCGCCACCCGCACCGCCTTCGGCAAGCCGATCATCCAGCTCGGCAAGAACCTCGAGCTGGTGAGCCGCGCCCGCATCGAGATCGAGGCGATGCGGCTCATGGTGCTGAAGGCCGCCAAGGCGATGGACGTGCTCGGCAACCGCGAGGCCCGCGTGTGGGTCAGCATGGTCAAGGCGATGGTGCCCGAGAAGGTCTGCACCATCATCGACCAGGCGATGCAGATCCACGGCGCGACGGGCATCTCGCAGTGGTCGCCGCTGAGCGAGATGTACGTGAACCAGCGGCATCTTCGCTTTGCCGACGGACCTGACGAGGTCCACCACATGGTGGTGGGAAGGGCCGAGATCAGCCGGCACTGAGCCCCCCTCCGCCCCTTCGGGGCACCTCCCCCCGCAGACGGGGGGAGGCCTGACTCTTGCCTTCCCCCGTCTGCGGGGGAAGGTGGCGCGAAGCGCTGGAAGGGGGTCAGCTCACGCCTTGTTCAAGAACTCCGCCGCCAGCCCGTTCCACTCTTCCTGTAGCTCGCCCGCGGGCATCGTCTTGCCGGCCCGCTTGTACCAGCCGGCCGCGTTTTTGAGGTCGCCCTCGCGGCGGTGCAGATGCGCGTGTACCCAGTTGCATTCCTGGTGGTCCTCGTGGTTCTGCACCACCTTGTGCGCATGATCCCAGTCGCCCTTGGCGGCCCACCACAGCGCCTGCAGGGGCGGGCCGACATCGGCCGGCGGCGCGGCGCCCGAAAGGCTGTCCCGGAAAGCATCGAACGTCATCATCCTTCGCCTCCTGTCCGACACGCGGCGGTCCCGATCCTGCCAAGCCGGCCGGCATAATGACAAGGCATGAGCACGAGCTTCGTTGCCGCCCTCGTCCTGCTGCTGAACGCCGCGCGCGCCGACGTCCACCTGCCGCCGTTCCGCGAGGACCCGACCCTGAGCAGTCGCGCCCAGCAGCGGGCCGAGTTCCTGTGCGCCAACCACCAGTTCAGCCACGACGGCTGGCAGGCGGCGTTCCGCGGCGCGCCCTACGGCTGGACCGGCGAGAACCTCGCCCTGGGCTATCAGGAGCCGCGCGCCGTGCACGGCCAGCTGATGAGCTCGCCGGGCCACCGCGCCAACATCCTGAAGCCGCAGTTCAAGGCGGTCGGCATCGGGCATGCCTGCAGCATCACGGTGGAGCTGTTCGGGGGATAGCTCCTCCCGTTGTCCCGCCCCTCCCCGTGTCATCCCGAGCGTAGCGAGGGATCTATGGGCCACAGCATAGACCCTCGCTACGCTCGGGATGACACGGATGGGGCTCGGGATGACACGGTTTGTGCTTCCGTGAATCTGCGCTAGGAAAAAGCCGTGGACGCTGCTTTCCTGGCCGACTGGCTCAATCTCATCCTGCGCTGGGCGCATCTGATCGTCGGCATCGCCTGGATCGGCGCCTCGTTCTACTTCATCTGGCTGGACAATCACCTGCAGCCGCCGCTCGACCCGGCCGACACCGCCAAGGGGATCGGCGGCGAGGTGTGGGCGGTGCATGGCGGCGGGTTTTACGTCGCGCGCAAGTTCAAGCTGGCGCCCGAGACGCTGCCGCCCGAGCTGCACTGGTTCAAGTTCGAGGCCTACTCGACGCTGGTCACCGGCTTCCTGCTGCTCTGCCTGGTCTACTATCACGGCGCCGAGGTCGCGCTGATCGATCCGGCAGTGATGCCGCTCACCAAGGGCGAGGCGATCGCGATCTCCCTCGCCTTCCTGGTCGTGGGCTGGCTGTTCTACGATTGGCTCTGCCGCTCGGCGTTCGGCCAGGACGACGCCATGCTGGGCGGGCTGATCGCGCTCTACTGCGTCGTCGCGGCGTGGCTGCTCTGCCATGTCTTCTCCGGCCGCGGCGCCTACCTGCATTTCGGCGCCATGCTGGGCGTGATCATGGTGCTGAACGTCTGGGCGGTGATCATCCCGGGCCAGCGCGAGCTGGTGAAGGCCAAGCAGGAAGGCCGCGTGCCCGACCCGGTGTACGGCCTGCGCGGCCGCCAGCGCTCGGTCCACAACACCTATTTCACGCTGCCCGTGCTGTTCACCATGATCAGCAACCACTATGCGGGCCTGTACGGCCACGCGTGGAATTGGGTGTTACTCCTGATGATTTCACTCGCCGGCGCGCTGATCCGCGTCTGGTTCGTGCAGCGGCACAAGGGGCAGCAGAACCCGCTGGTGCTGGCGGCGGGACTGGTAATCCTGGCGCTGACCGCGATCGTCTCGCTGCCGCGCCCGACCGTCGACATCGGCCCGCCCGCCGCCTTCACGGAAGTGCAACCCGTCTTCAAGGCGCGCTGCCAGCCCTGCCACGCCACCAGGCCGACGCAGGAGGGCTTCACCGCGCCGCCCAAGGGCGTCCTCCTGGAGAACGAGGCCGAGATCCGCGCCCGGGCCGGCATGATCAACCAGCAGGTCTGGGTATCGCGGGTGATGCCGCCGGGCAACCTCACGAACATCACCGACGAGGAGCGGCGGCTGATTGCGCGCTGGGTCAAGGGCGGCGCACAATAGGCCATGCCCCTGCGTCCGATTCGAGCGGAACGACGCCAGCCGCCGTGGGTTCGCCTGATCGTCGCGGCGCTCGTCGCGCTGTCGATCTTCCTCAGCTGGAGCCACGTGCTCGAGCGCGGCCAGCGCCTTGCCGAGACGAACGTCGTCGCTCCCGCCGCCGAGGCGCGTGAGCGCGAGAATGTCGGCTTCGTCGACCAGCGCCGGCTCGAGGAGCACTACGAGAAGCACGGCGCGGAGTTCGGCCGCATCACCAAGCAGGACTACCTGCGCCAGGCGCAGCTGCTGCGCGACGCACCGCCGGGCGGGCCGGTGCTGGAGACGGTGCGGCCCGACGGCGTGACCACGCGCTACGACCGCCAGACCGGCGCGTTCATCGCCTTCAACCGCAACGGCACGATCCGCACCTTCTTCAAGCCGCACGACGGCGAGCGCTATTACCGGCGCCAGGCCGAGCGCCCGTCCGAACGGGGGGAGGAATGAAGCCGCCCGTGCCCGTTCCGGACGTCGCCGAGCTGCGCGACCTGATCGACCAATGGTCCGAGTTCGCGGCCAGCCTCGAGGACAAGGACTACACGTTCGACCTCGACAACTGGCGCAACGACGTCGACGTGCGCGAGCTGATCCTCGAGGCGCTGCCGATGTTCAGCCGCGAGGAGATCGGCGACCACGCGCTGAAGCTCGACCAGGCGGATACCGTGTTCAAGACCAACACGCGCGTCTTCCGCCGCTGCGTCTGGGGCCACGGCACCCAGCACAAGGAGAAATGGACCCCGGAAACCAACTGGTGGTACTTCCGCACCCCGCGACGCTCGAACGCGCAGCTGGAAGACGAGCTCGCGACCGTCCGATGACCGTCCCCGTCGTCCCGAGCGAAGCGGCCCGAAGGGCCGCGCAGCCGAGGGACCTTTTTTCCGCACCCTCGACGCTGGAAAAAAGGTCCCTCCGCTACGCCTCGCTCTGCGAGGCTCCGGTCGGGACGACGGAGTGATGAAAATCCTCACCGAACGCAACGGGCCGGTCACCACCATCATCATCAACCGGCCGGAGCGGAAGAACGCGCTCGACAACGAGGCGGCGCACGGGCTGGCCGCCGCGCTCGAGGCGTTCGACGCCGACACCATGGCCCGCGTCGCCGTGCTGACCGGGGCGGGCGGTGCGTTCTGCGCGGGCGCCGACCTGAAGGAGCTCGGCTCCGGCACCGACTACTTCCCCTGGGCGGGCAGCGCGGAGGGCCCGTTGCGCGCGCCGCTGTCGAAGCCGGTGATCGCGGCGGTCGAAGGCCATGCCTGCGCCGGCGGCCTCGGCGTCGCCCTGTTCTGCGACATCCGCATCGTCGACGAGACGGCGGTGTTCGGCGTGTTCTCGCGCCGCTGGGGCGTGCCGATGAGCGACGGCACCACCGTGCGCCTGCCGCGCATCGTTGGTCAGGGCCGCGCGCTCGACATGCTGCTGACCGGCCGCGCGGTCGGCGCCGACGAGGCGATCGCGATCGGGCTCGCCACCCGCAAGGTCGCGCGCGGCAGGACGCGCGTGGAGGCCGAGAAGCTCGCGGCCGAGATCGCCGGCTTTCCGCCGATCGCCATGACCTCGGACCGCCGGTCCGCCTACGAGAGCTTCGACCGCGACCAGGCCGCTGCGATCCAGCGCGAGATGGAGCTGTCGCTCGACGCGCGCCGCCAGGAATCGCAGAAGGGTGCCGCCCGCTTCGCGTCAGGCGCGGGCCGGCACGGCAAGTTCGGCAAGACATAGGGCGAGAGGACGTGAGAATGCGGGCGTTGGTGTGTCATGCGTACGGGCCGGTCGAATCGCTCAAGATCGAGGATCTGCCGAAGCCCGAGCCGAAGGCCGGCGAGATCCTGGTCAAGGTCGGCGCGGCGGGCGTGAGCTTCGCGGCGATGCTGGGCGTCCAGGGCAAGCACCAGAACAAGCCGCCCCTGCCCTTCGTGCCGGGCAACGAGATCGCGGGCGAGGTCGTGGCGCTGGGCGCGGGCGTCGACAACGTCACGGTCGGCCAGCGCGTGGCGACGGGCGGCAGCCGCGGCGGCTTCGCCGAGTACTGCACGACCATCGCCGCCAACGCGATCCCGATTCCCGATGCCCTTCCCTACGCCGAGGCGACGAATGTCCCGACGCTCTATCCCACCGCCTACGGCGCGCTGCGCTGGAAGGCGAACCTCCAGCCCGGCGAGGTGCTGCTGGTGCACGGCGCGGGCGGCGGCTCGGGCCTGACCGGCATCGAGGTCGGCAAGGCGATGGGCGCCGAGGTGATCGCCTCGGCCGGCGGCGCCGACAAGCTCGCCGCGGCGAAGGCGGCCGGCGCCGATCACCTGATCGACTACCGCAAGGAGGATCTGCGCACCCGCGTGCTCGAGCTGACCGGCGGGCGCGGCGCCGACGTGATCTACGATCCGGTGGGCGGCGATGCCTTCAATGCCTCGCTGCGCTGCGTCGCGCCCGAGGGCCGCATCATCCCGATGGGCTTCGCGTCGGGCACCATCCCGCAGATCCCGGCGAACATCCTTCTGGTCAAGAACGTCACGGTGATTGGCTTCTACTACGGCTACTGGAACGGCTGGGGCGGCAAGACCGAGCCCTCCCCCAAGGAAGCTGCCGCGCTGGCCAAGCGCCGCGCCATGGTGATGGCGGCGCAGGCCGAGATGATGCGCTGGTACACCGAGGGCAAGCTCAAGGCGCGGGTCGCCGGCCGCTACGACCTCGCCGACTGGGTGAAGGCCTTCAAGCTGATCGAGGACCGCACCGTCGTCGGCAAGGCCGTACTGGTGCCGTGAAACCTCTCCCGTCGTCCCGACCAAAGCCGAGCGAAGCGAGGCGGAGCGGAGGGACCTTCTCTCAACGATTTGCGGCTAATCGCTGAAGCAAGGTCCCTCCGCTCGCTTCGCTCGGTCGGGACGACAGGTGCTCCAGAATCTGTGGATAACCAGCCCGCGCGCGGGTCGCATTATGGGCAATGCAGGCCGAATCGAGCGCGGACTTGCGCGCCTGAAAGCGGCGGCCAATGCCCGGAATAGGTGTTCGACGCCGGCATGGTGCATTGTCCTGCGCATGATCATGGTCGACGCACAGCCAACGCAGTCGTCCTCGACCCGGGGTAATCGCACCCCCTCCCGGGGGGTGCGGGCAGAGTGGCAGGACGTGCGTAAAACGCTGGCCCGCCTGGAACGAAGGCCTGCCACGCTTCTTGGCAGAGGTTGGCAGCCTAGATGTTGCCGAAGTCGCCGCCGCGGCCCTTGCCCGACGCAAACCGCGCGGCGCCCTTCTGCGCCTCGGCCGCGAGCGCCGGCATGCCGAGTTTCGCTTCGTTGCCGAGTGCGGCGGCCAGCTCGAGGTTCCACTGCTCGTATGAGGAGCGGCGGTCGGAGCGCATGCAGAGCTGCGGGAATTTCGCGATGAGCTCGGCGAGCGTCTTCGCCTCGGCGAGCGCCTGGCCGGCCGGGACCAGCCGGTTGGCGAGGCCCCAGTCGAAGGCCTCGCGCGCCCCGACCTCGCGGCCGGTCAGGATCATGTCGAGCGCGCGGCTGTGGCCGATGAGTCGCGGCAGCCGCACCGTGCCGCCGTCGATCAGCGGCACGCCCCAGCGCCGGCAGAAGACGCCGAACTTCGCCGTCTCCGACGCCACCCGCAGGTCGCACCACAGGGCGAGCTCGAGCCCGCCCGCGACCGCGTATCCCTCGACCGCGGCGATCACCGGCTTGCCGAGCAAATGGCGCGTCGGCCCCATCGGGCCCGGCGCGTCTTCCTCGAAGCTCGGCCCGCGGGTGCGGCCGGCGACCGACTTCAGGTCGTATCCCGCACAGAAGGTCCCGCCGCGGCCGGTCAGGATCGCGACCGACTGCGTCTCGTCCCTGTCGAAGGCGAGGAAGGCTTCGCGCAGCAGCACGGCGGTTTCCGGATCGACCGCGTTGCGCGCCTCGGCAAAGCGGTCGATCGAGACGATGGTGGTCGTGCCTTCTCTTTCGACGACGACCCTGGCCATGTCAGCGGCCCTGCATCATCCGCAAGGGCGTGTAGACCAGCACGGTCTCGCCCTTCTGGTTCTTCACCGCGTTGGTGGTGCGGACCAGCGCGCGCATCGGATCCTTCGAGGTCGGCTTGATCTCGGTGACCTCGATCTCGACGTGGATCGTGTCGTTCACGTAGGTCGGGCCCTTGATGTCGAAGCCCATCGACAGGAAAGCGAGCCCGCTGCCCTGCAGGGTGGTCGGGATCACCAGACCTTCGGCCATCGAGTAGACCAGCGCGCCCGGCACGGGATGCCCGCCGCGCATGGGTGCATGCTCGGCGATGTATTGCTTGTTGGTGAACAGCTCCTCGGAAAAGCCGCAAAGCGTGACGAAATTCAGGAGGTCGGCCTCGAACAGCGTTCGGCCGTAGGTGATGAACCGGTCGCCGATCGCGAGGTCGCGCCAGTTCCAGCCTTCGCCCAGCTGCTTCAGGGATGGCTTCATTCGAGGCCGGCTCTCAGTGCGCATGCTCGTGCGGCTTGGCGCCCTCGCGCAGCTGGAAGGTCCGGCTGCAGTACGGGCACTCGACCCGCCCCTCGGCGCCGAGATTGAGGTAGATTTTGGGATGCCCCAGCGGGCCACCGCCGCCGTCACAGGCTACGCGGTCGGTGTCGACGGTGATGAGTTCGAACGGTTCGGTCACGGTCACGACTAAGAAGCTCCTTGGACGCCGGCGGATGATAGCCGCCGGACTGTCTCCGGTCATGCTCGCCGCATGCTCTCCCACGGTCGTTCCGGCCGGACCCAGGGTCACGTCGCCGCACCTCACGGATACGGCCTACGTCGCCGCCGACGGGACGGTGCTGCCGCTGGCGGTCTGGCCGGCCGAGGGGCCGGAGAAGGCGGTGCTGCTGGGTTTGCACGGCTTCGGCGACTATCGCGACGGCTTCGAGGAGCCGGCCAAGATCTGGGTCGAGGACGGCATCACGACCTACTGCTACGACCAGCGCGGCTTCGGAGCCAGCCCGACGCGCGGCCGCTGGGCGGGCATCGACACGCTGGTCGAGGACGCGATCACCGTCGCCGGCCTGGTGCGGGCCAAGCATCCCGGCGTGCCCTTCTACCTGATCGGCGAAAGCATGGGCGGCGCGGAGGCGCTGGCCGCCGTCGATCGCGGGCTGCAGGCGGACGGCCTGATCCTGAGCGCGCCGGCCCTGCGCGGCCGGGTCGTGGTCGGTCCGGTGGCGAGCGGCCTCCTGTGGTTCTTCGGCCATACGCTGCCGTGGCTGCCGTCCGGCCCGACCTCGATCGACTTCCGGCCGACCGACAATCCCAAGACGCTCAAGAAGCTGCAGAACGATCCGCTGTGGCTGCACCAGACGCGCGTCGACATGGCCTACGGCCTGGTCGAGGCGATGGATGCCGGCTACGACGCGGCCAAACGCGTGCACCTGCCCTACCTGATGCTGCACGGCATGGGCGACCGGCTGGTGCCGACATCGACCGTGCGGACGGCGATCGAGATCATGCCGCGGCGCGCGGATTCCAAGCTCGCCTTCTATGCGCACGGCTATCATCTCCTGATGCGCGACAAGCAGGGTCCGGTTGTGGCGGCCGACATCGCCGCCTGGATCGCCAACCACGAGGCGGAGCTGCCGTCCGGCGCCGACGGCGAGCGGTCGCAGCCCAAGCTCGCCGCGCTGTGGGGCACCAAGCGATGAGACGCCGTCGGCTGCTCGCGATCGGCCTGTGCGCCGTGCCGTTCGCAGGCCATGCCCAGGACGACAAGCTCAGGGCGCGCTGCGACCAGCTCTTCCCCCTCGCCGACCGCGCGATGTCGCGCCGGGGCAAGGGCGGCAGCGGACCCAGCCTCACGGTGCAGGGCGCCGGCCTGGATTGCGCGCAGGGCCGCTACGAGCAGGGCATCGCCACCCTCGAGACGATCCTGCGCAACCAGGGCTACACGGTTCCGGCGCCGCCGTGACCTCAGCGCTCGACCACGGCCGTGGATTCGATCTCGACCAGCAGGCCCGGCACCGCCAGCGCGCTCACCGCAACGAGCGTCGCGCTGACGACCGAGCCCTTGAGCGACTTGTCGAGCGCCTTGGAAACCGCGCTCATGTCGCGGATGTCGGTGACGAAGATGGTGAGCCGCACCAGGTCCCGGAGCCGCGCGCCGGCCGCCTTCAGCGCCGCATCGATCTTGCGCATGGTGACCATGGTCTGCTCGGTCGCGTCGCGGCCCTGCACGCGGCCTCGGGAATCGAGCGAGGTCGTGCCGGAGACGAAGACGAACGGCCCGTTCCTCACCGTGCGGGCATAGAAGCCCACCACTTCCGTGCCGTCGCGGAACACCTGCTTGGCCATGAATGACTCCCCCTGAAGCGCGCTCTGTGCATAGCATGGCGCCGGCATGACCATCAGCAATCTCGCCGCCATCCTCGACCCCGCCGCGCCCGACGATCGCGCCTTCATCATCCAGCTCTCTCCGGACGCCGACGAGGAGCTGCGCCTCACCTGGGCCGAGGCGCGCGCCCGCATCGCGGCACTGGCGCGCGGGCTGCTGAAGCGCGGCCTGACGCGCGGCGAGGCGGTCGCGATCGTCGCCGCCAACAGCGCCGACTATCTGGTGCTCTACATGGCGACCATGGCGGCGGGCCTGGTCTCGGTCTGCGTCAACCACAAGCTGCCGCGCGAGACCGTGGCGCACATCATGAAGGACTCCGCGGTCAAGTTCGCCGTGGCCGACGACGAGCGGGCCCCGCTGGTGCGCGAGCTGGTGCCGACGCTCGCCATGGCCGAGCTCGACTCCCTGCTCGATCCCGGCCCGTTCACGCCGGTCGAGATGAACCCCGAAGAGACGGCGATGGTGCTCTATACGTCGGGCTCGACGGGCCTTCCGAAGGGCGTGCCGCTCAGCCACGGCGGCTATGTCTGGGCCACCACCTGCACGCCCGAGCAGCGGCCGGCGATGGAAGGCAAGGCGGTGCTGATCGCGGCGCCGCTGTTCCACATGAACGGCCTGTTCAGCGCCAAGCTGGTGATGGTGAATGGCGGCACGATCGTGCTGATGACGTCTTTCGCGCCGAAGGGCTATATCCGCGCGATCGACCGCTACCGCGTGGCGATGATCACCTCGGTGCCGACCATGCTGGCGCTGGTGATGCGCGAGACCGACGAGCTCGCCAAGGCCGACCTCGGCTCGGTCGCCATGGCGGTCACGGGCTCGGCCCCGTCGACCGCCGAGTTCTTCGCGCAGATGCACAGGCTGTTCCCCAACGCCGAGACGGCCAACAGCTGGGGCACCACCGAATCGGGGCCGATCGCCTTTGGTCCTCACCCCGAGGGCAAGCCCAGGCCGATGGGCGCGCTCGGCTATCCGCGCAAGGGCGTTGGCGTCAGGCTGGTCGGCGGCGATGCGAACCAGGGCGTGCTGCACATCCGCACGCCGGCCCTGATGAGCGGCTACTACAATCGCCCGGCCGACACGAAGAAGCGCCTGAACGACGGCTGGTACGACACCGGCGACGTGATGCGGCGCGACGCCGACGGCTTCTACTTCTTCGTCGGCCGCGCCGACGACATGTTCCAGTGCGGCGGCGAGAACGTCTATCCTGGCGAGGTCGAGAAGCTGCTTGGCCAGCATCCCGACGTGGCGCAGGTCTGTGTCGTTCCGGTGCCCGACGAGATCAAGTACCAGCTGCCGGTCGCCTTCGTCGTGCCCCGGCCCGGTACGTCACCGAGCGAGGACGAGCTGCGCCGCTTCGCGCTCGACAAGGGCCCGGCCTACGCCCATCCGCGCGCGGTATGGTTCGTGACGGAGCTGCCGCTCGCCGGCACCAACAAGATCGACCGCAAGATCCTGGTCGACCGCGCGGCCGAGACTTATCGCCGGGAGGCTGCACGACGGGTCTGACCCGGTTCCGGCCGACATTGCGGGCGCGGCCCCCCTCCGCTATCTTCCGCCGCGCCGGACCCGTAGCTCAGCTGGATAGAGCGCTGCCCTCCGAAGGCAGAGGTCGTGAGTTCGAATCTCGCCGGGTCCGCCATCAACTCATTGAAAAATCAAGAAACATACATCTGTGGTTTTCCACAGCGCGCGCATATTCACGCAGAACGGCGAAAGAACACGCAGACAAGTTGGGCACGTCTTTGACACGCGTGTTCTCGTTTGTTCCAACACGTGCACGTTGTCAGTTGTCGTGAGCAGCGGAGGCAGCGCAGCGAACTTCAGCGACGGAAGCGAGTTGCGGGTCACGTGTCAGATGCGCCGACACCAGAGTCACATCAAGATGAGGTTGGTTGCCTCTTTGAGCGTCAGATCGCTGTCGACGAAGGTGATCAGCCACGTTTGGCGCGCGAGGGCTCGTCACTGCAAGGCGAAGCCGGCCTCCCTCATCTTCAACCGAAGGCCGGCTTCGTGAGGACCGCCAACCTCCCCTATGCGGCTGAATAGAGCTCCGGTCCGGCGCAGCCGGACGCGCGTAATTCTATGCTGCTATTCACGACTTCAATGCGCATGCACTCTGCCGCGACGAGTTGCCCGACCGTTGGGCGACTTTGCCCCCCGTCAGACTCTTGCTGCATGTGGCCTCGAGCATGCAGAAGGCCCCGCCCGATCGCCCGGGCGGGGCCTTGGGAGCCGGACCTACTCGCCGCTCGGGCGGCGGCGGGACCAGATCAGGGAGTAACCCTCGCCGGACTCGTCGTTGAACAAGTTCGCGAAGATCGGGCTTGCGAAGCTTGGATCGTCGAGCTTGACCGAAAGGTAGTCGCGGCCTTCGTTCGAGCGCTTGGGCCACGCGGCCCCAATCTCGGCCTGCCGGACATAAACGCGATGGCTGGGCGCCTTGTCGCTGGACCTGTTGGCCTCCGGGACAATGCGGACACCCTTGGTCTGAACGCTCAGCGTGACGATCTCGCCCTGGTACTCGTCGTTGACCTTCTTGAAGGAACCGATGTTGGCCATGTCACTTCTCCTTGCTGTTCGGGCCCGCGACCATCGCGGCCTCGATGGCGATCTGCAGGCCGGAGACGATCGCCGACGCACCCGCCTGCGGGCTGGAGCGCAGCGGAGGATGCCCTCGGGGAGACTTTCTTGCCTCGCGAGGAATGGGCGAAGCCCAGGGGAAGAAAGTCGAGGCGAGGGCGTTGCGGCTCAGGCGATCGAGGCGCAGCCGGTCTGCGGCCAGATTCGCCATAACGAG
>DATGMK010000111.1:0-37098 GCA_035293665.1 Reyranella sp.
ATCCGCGGGAGCGCGCGGTACTCGATGCCGCTGAGCCGTTAGGAGCCCAGGTTGCGGATACCATCTTGGTGTGCGGTCGTGTGGGACCGCACGGTCAAACCGGACATACGACCGCACTCGCCTGTCTCACCTACTCGAAAAAGCTCTTGCGGCTAGGGGGCCGTCCACATACGCGCTCCCAGCAAAAGACGATCATTCTTTGGTTGTCTCTACGCGTTAAATTTCGTCGGATTTTTCACCGCCTGTTGCCGAACTACCTGCAGTCAACCGTCCAGTCGGTGTCCACCCCGAGTCCTGCCGAGGGGTGGCGCAGGATTCCAGGATTCGGGGTCAAAACCCTTATGGATTCGGCATCGGAGCCGTCCACCTCTCGGGTGGACTCCGATGGACGCGTGGACATCGCGGCCACTTGCGAGGAACGGGATGACACGGTGGGCGTTGCTACGCTCCGACGGAGGGGGTGAACGCCGCGATCTTCGACAGGAAGGCGCGTTCGGTGGCAACCGGGGAAAGGCCTGCGTCGGCAGCCCAGGCATCCAGGCTGCCGTTGGCGTACTCGGCATAGTAGGGCTCGTGGAAATAGTGCGGGAAGAGGTCGATCAGGCCGTCCCACCTCGGCTGGTCGCCGCGCTGGATCGAATCGACGATTACCACGAGACCGCCAGGCTTCAGCACGCGGGCCATCTCCTTCAGCACGGCGAGGCGCACGTCAGGCGGCAGCTCGTGGAAGAGGAAGGACGAGACGACCAGGTCGAGGTTCGCGTCCTCGAACGGCAGCTTCTCGGCCGCGCCCTCGATCAGCTTGACGCGCGCGGTGCGTCCGATCAGGCGGCGGGCCTCGGCGAGGTAGGGCGGGCTGAGGTCGAGGCCGGTCCAGCGAACGCCAGGCCAGGCGTCGTGCAGGAAGGCCAGCATGCGGCCGGTGCCGCAGCCCACGTCGAGGCCACGCAATTGGCGCTGGTTGCGGCCGGCCAGCCACTCGGCGATCGGCTTCATCGCCCGGCGGCGCATGACGTCGGCGGCGCCGGTGAACAGCACCTCGACCTGGGTGTCGTAGATCGCGGCCGAGTGCTCGCTGAGCCAGCCGTCGCTCTGGAAGTGGAAATGCTGCCGGTAGTAGTCGGGCAGGCCGTCGGCCTGGGTGCCGGGCGGCAGCTCGTCCTCGAGCTGGCCGTGGCGGCGGGCATCGACGCTGGGCAGGTCGCGGAAATAGAGCAGGCTGCGGCGCAGGATCTCGGTGGGCTCGGTGCCGATCGGACGCGGGGCGGGGAAGAGGCCGGCTTCGACGTCGTCCCATTCGCGCGCGAAGAGCGCGCGGATGTCGGCCGTCATCTCGGCCCGGCTGGGCGTCGGTCCGACCGGGAAGTCGGGCTTGGGCATCGGCTTGAGGAGTCGCCGGCCCGCCGCATAGTGGCCGGCATACCAGGCCACCCGTGCGGTCTGGCGGGCCGCATAGCTGAGGCGATCTAGGGCTGAAACCATGGCTCTTCGGACCAGTATAGCGCGCTTGCCCACAGAAGACCGGTGGCTATAGTCCCGCGCTTTCCGGAAGCCACATCAAACGCCCGAGGGGCCATCATGAGCATGAGTTATACCGGGCCCTACAAAAAGGGCGATATCAAGAAGGTCGTGCTGGCCTACTCGGGCGGGCTCGACACGTCGGTGATCCTGAAGTGGCTGCAGACGGCCTGTGGCTGCGAGGTCGTGACCTTCACCGCCGATCTCGGCCAGGGCGAGGAGCTGTCGCCCGCGCGCAAGAAGGCGGAGATGGCCGGCGTGAAGCCGGAGAACATCTTCATCGACGATGTGCGCGAGGAGTTCGTGCGCGACTTCGTCTTCCCGATGTTCCGCGCCAACGCCCTTTATGAAGGCCAGTACCTGCTCGGCACGTCGATCGCCCGGCCTCTCATTGCCAAGCGCCAGATCGAAATAGCCAGGCAGACCGGCGCCGATGCGGTCGCGCATGGCGCCACCGGCAAGGGCAACGACCAGGTCCGCTTCGAGCTCACCTATTATGCGCTGAAGCCCGACATCAAGGTGATCGCGCCGTGGCGCGAATGGGAGCTGACCTCGCGCACCAAGCTGCTGGAGTTCGCCGAGAAGCACCAGATCCCGATCGCCAAGGACAAGCGCGGCGAGGCGCCGTTCTCGGTCGACGCCAACCTCCTGCACTCCTCCAGCGAAGGCAAGATCCTGGAGGATCCCTGGCAGGAAGCCGACGAGATGGTCTACCAGCGCACGATCTCGCCCGAGGCCGCGCCCGACAAGGCGACCTATATCGAGATCGAGTTCGAGCGCGGCGATGCGGTCGCGATCGACGGCGTGAAGATGTCGCCGGCCACGCTGCTCACCAAGTTGAACGAGCTCGGCAAGGCCAACGGCATCGGCCGGCTCGACCTGGTCGAGAACCGCTTCGTCGGCATGAAGAGCCGCGGCATCTACGAGACGCCGGGCGGTACGATCCTGTACGCCGCTCATCGGGGCATCGAATCGATTACGCTCGATCGCGGGGCGGCGCACCTCAAGGACGAGCTGATGCCGAAATACGCGGAGCTGGTGTACTTCGGCTTCTGGTACTCGCCCGAGCGCGAGATGCTCCAGGCGCTGATCGACAAGAGCCAGGAGAACGTCACTGGGGCCGTCCGGCTGAAGCTCTACAAGGGCAACACCACGGTGGTCGGCCGCAAGTCGCCCAAGTCGCTCTACTCCATGAAGCACGTCACCTTCGAGGAGGACCAGGGCGCCTACGACCAGCGCGACGCCGAGGGCTTCATCAAGCTCAACGCGCTGCGCCTGCGGCTGCGTGCCATGGGTCAGGGGGGTGGCCAAGGGACTGGCCAAGGGACTGGCAAGAGCGGCAAGAAAAGCGGATAGGGTCGGGGCCTTGGGAGTCTCCGATGCCCTTCGATGACGTAAGGCGCCAGGGCCCGGGCCGCGGCTCGTACGAGCGGGCGATCAATCTGCCGCCGGCACTGCTGTGGCTGATCATCGTCAACGTGCTGGTGCATGTGGCGCGCCAGGCGCTGAGCGACGCGGCGGACGATGGTCTGGTGATGGCGCTCGGCCTGGTCCCGGCCGCCTATACCGGCGAGCCGGCCGGCGCATGGTGGTCACTGATCCTGGCGCCGATCACCTACCAGTTCATCCATGGCGGATGGGTCCATCTCGGCGTCAACATGCTCACGCTGGCCGCGTTCGGCGCGCCGGTGGAGCGGCTGCTGGGCGTACGCCGCTTCCTGCTCTTCTATCTATCGGCCGGCGTGTTCGCCGGTTTCATCCATGTGCTGTTCTCTCCCGAGTCGATCAATCCGGTGGTCGGGGCCTCGGGCGCGATCAGCGGCGTGTTCGGCGCGGTGCTGATGGCGATGCGCCAGGCCGGGCGGCTGTCCTCGCTGCTGCCGGTGGCGGGCATCTGGATCGCGCTCAACGTCTTCTTCGGGGTGTTCGGCGGCACGCCCGGCGCCGGTGGCGAGCCGGTTGCCTGGACCGCCCATATCGGCGGCTTCGTGTACGGCCTAGTGGTGCTGCGCTTCTTCGTGCCGAAAGCGCCGCCGCCCCCGACCGAAGCGGGCGGCGAGAACGACAGCCACGACAGAAGCGACGGCACTGGCTAACGTCGCGGCATGGCCGACCAGCCGCTTCCGTTCAGCCGATACGTCTCTGCAAACCTCGTCGTACTGGCGCCATCGGCGGCAGCGCTCGCCGTCCTGTACTGGACGGATTCCGTCGCTGGCCATCCGGCGCTGCTGGCGTTCCTCGGCATCGCTGCCGTGACCATGATCCTGGTGCAGCGCTATCTCGGCTCGCTGGCGCGCTTCGCGCGGTTCGTGAGCGAGCTCTCGGGCGAGCAGGAACCGGTGATGCCGCGGCTCTCCTTCGCGCCCGCGACCGAGGAGCTGGCGACCGCGGCGGCGACGCTCGCCGCGGCCTGGCGCCGCCAGCGTGCATCGATCGACAATCTCGCCGCCTCGGCGCAGGCGGTGGTCGACGGCCTGCCCGATCCGCTGATCGCCGTCGACCGCCAGCGCCGCATCGTGCGCACCAATCGCGCGGCGCTGATCCTGCTCGGTCCGACCGTACCCGACCGCGACCTCTCGACGGCGCTGCGCCATCCCGAGCTGCTGGCCGCGATCGATTCGCTGCTGGCGATGGCCGACGGCAACTACATCGGGCCCGACCAGGTCGCCGTCGATCTCACGCTGACCGGCACGCCCGAGCGCGACGTCACCGCCCACGCCCGCCGCCTGCCGCGCGCAGCAGCAGACGGCTCGCTGGCGCTGATCGTGCTGCACGACACGACGGCGCTGCGGCGGGCCGAGCGCATGCGTGCCGACTTCGTCGCCAACGCCAGCCACGAGCTCAAGACACCGATCGCCGGCATCATGGGCTTCATCGAGACCTTGCGCGGGCCGGCGCGCGAGGACGCCAACGCGCGGGAGCGCTTCCTCGGCATCATGGCCGAGCAGGCCGATCGCATGCGCCGGCTGGTCGACGATCTCCTGATGCTGTCGCGCATCGAGCAGCACGAGCACGCCCGGCCCGATTCGGAAGTCGACGTGAAGCGGGTGCTCGAGGGCGTGCGCGACCTGCTGCAGCTCAAGGCCTCGTCGCGCAAGGTGACGCTCGAGCTCACGATCGATCCTGCGCTGCCCAAGGCGGTCGGCGACCATGACGAGCTGATCGTCGTGTTCCAGAACCTGATCGACAACGCGATCAAGTACACGCGGCCCTCGACGGTGGTGAAGGTCTCGGCGTGGCCGATCGGCCAGGACCGGCTGGCGGTCGCGGTCAGCGACGAGGGCGACGGCATTCCGGCGGCCCATCTGCCGCGTCTGACCGAGCGCTTCTACCGGGTCGACAATGCGCGCTCCCGCCAGCTCGGCGGCACGGGCCTCGGCCTCGCCATCGTGAAGCACGTGCTCAACCGCCATCGCGGCCGGCTCGACATCCAGAGTTCGCCCGGCAAGGGCTCGACCTTTACCGTGACGCTGCCCGTCGTCAGCGGATAGTCCGTTTCCAGTTGCAACTGCAGACCGGATAGAACTTTTCCGCTGCCTCCCCCTGCGACAGGCTGACCTCGTAACCGAACTGTCATCTATTCTTCATAGAAGAGATATGTCGACCTTCTACGCACGGCGTGGCTTCAGAAGGAGGGCAACCCCGTGAATTTCATCAAGACCATGCTGGCTTCGGCCGCGATGGTGGCGGTCTCGTGGACGGCGTCCGCGGCCGACATCTCCGGCGCCGGCGCGACCTTCCCGTATCCCGTCTACGCGAAGTGGGCGGATGCGTACAAGAAAGAGACCGGCGTCGGGCTGAACTACCAGTCGATCGGCTCGGGTGGCGGCATCAAGCAGATCAAGGCCAAGACCGTGACCTTCGGCGCCTCCGACGCGCCGCTGCCGGGCAAGGAGCTCGACGAGGCCGGCCTGGCGCAGTTCCCGATGGTGATGGGCGGCATCGTCCCCGTCGTGAACCTCGAGGGCGTGAAGCCGGGCGATCTGGTGCTCGACGGCCCGACGCTGGCGGCCATCTATCTCGGCACGATCAAGAAGTGGAATGATCCGGCGATCGCCAAGCTCAACCCCGGCCTGAAGCTGCCGTCGACGGCGATCGCGCTGGTCCATCGCTCCGACGGATCGGGCACGACCTTCAACTTCACCACCTACCTGTCCGACGTGAGCCCGGACTGGAAGAGCAAGGTCGGCACCAACACGGCCGTGCAGTGGCCGGCCGGCATCGGCGCCAAGGGCAACGAGGGCGTCGCCAACAACGTGGCGCAGACGAAGGGCTCGATCGGCTACGTCGAATACGCCTACGCCAAGCAGAACAAGCTCACCTACACCAAGATGGTCAACAAGGCCGGCAAGACCGTGTCTCCGACCTCGGAGGCCTTCCAGGCCGCCGCCGCCAATGCCGACTGGAAGAGCCAGCCGGGCTACGGCGTGATCCTCGCCAACCAGCCGGGCGATGCCTCGTGGCCGATGACCGCCGCGACCTGGATCCTGATCTACAAGAAGCCGGGCGACGCGGCCGCGACCGGCGAGGCGCTGAAGTTCTTCGCCTGGTCGTATGCCAAGGGCCAGGACATGGCGAAGGCGCTCGACTACGTGCCGATGCCGGGCAACGTCGTGGCCGACATCGAGAAGATGTGGAGCGCTGACATAAAGGACTCGAGCGGCAAGCCGCTCTACTCCATGACGCATTGAGTAAGGCTCCCTGCTGCCGCGCGAACGTCGCGCGGCAGCCCAACGGACCTTTGTTCATCGGACGCAATGGGGGCTAGAGTGTCCGAAGTGGCTATCAAAGAGACGTCCTTGCCGGTGGGGCATTCGGCATCGCGCATCGCGGTCCTGCGACGGCTGCGCGCCAGCGACGTCTCCTTCAAGTTCCTCACCCGGGCTGCGGCCATCGCCGTGCTGGTGCTGCTAAGCGGCACGCTGTTGTCCCTGGTCATCGGGTCGGTGCCGGCCTTCCGCGCCTTCGGCTTCTCGTTCGTCACCACCGAGGTGTGGAACCCGGTCACCGAGCAGTTCGGCGCGCTGGCGCCGATCTACGGTACCCTCGTCACCTCGTTCATCGCCATGCTGATCGCCGTGCCGATCGGCATCATGATCGCGTTCTTCCTGACCGAGCTCTGCCCGAAATTCCTGCGGCGGCCGATCGCCATCGCCATCGAGCTACTGGCCGGCATCCCCTCGATCATCTACGGCATCTGGGGCCTATTCGTGTTCGCGCCGTTCGTGCAGAAGCACATCCAGCCGGCGCTGATCGACACGTTCGATGGCTGGCCGGTTCTGGGCTCGCTGTTCGAGGGCCCGCCCTACGGCATCGGCATGCTGACCGCGGGCTTCATCCTGGCCATCATGGTGCTGCCGTTCGTGACGGCGATCTCGCGCGACGTGTTCGACGCGGTTCCTGCGGTGCTCAAGGAAGCGACCTACGGGCTCGGCTGCACCACCTGGGAAGTCTTCAAGTTCGTGATCCTGCCCTATACCCGCGTCGGCGTGATCGGCGGTGTCATGCTCGGCCTGGGGCGCGCACTCGGCGAGACCATGGCGGTCACCTTCGTGATCGGCAACGCGCACACCGTGTCGGCCTCGATCCTGGCGCCCGGCACCACCATCTCCGCCTCGATCGCCAACGAATTCACCGAGGCGGTCGGCGACCTCTACACCTCGTCGCTGATCGCCCTCGGCCTGATCCTGTTCTTCATCACCTTCATCGTCCTCGCCGCCGCGCGCTACATGCTGCTGCGGATCGAGCAGAAGGGCCGCTGACATGGCCATGAACGCCCTCTACGCCCGTCGCCGGGTGAGCGACCGCATCGCTACCGGTCTCGCCTACGCCGCCGCCGCTTTCGGCCTGGGCTGGCTGGTGCTGATCCTGGGGGTGCTGATCTACCAGGGCATTGGAGGACTCTCGCTCGAGGTCTTCACGCAGAACACGCCGCCGCCGGGCTCGGCAGGCGGCCTGCTGAACGCCATCGTCGGCAGCATCGCCATGACCGTCTTGGCGATCCTGATCGGCACGCCGATCGGCGTCCTGGCCGGGACCTACCTCGCCGAATACGGCCGGCACGACAGGCTTGCGATGATCGTGCGCTTCATCAACGACATCCTGCTGAGCGCGCCGTCGGTCGTGGTCGGCTTGTTCGTCTACGAGGTGCTGGTCGCGCCGATGGGCCACTTCTCCGGCTATGCCGGCTCAGTGGCGCTGGCCGTCATCGTCATCCCGGTGGTGGTGCGCACCACCGAGGACATGCTCCGCCTGGTGCCCGACACGCTGCGCGAGGCGGCGGCCTCGATCGGCCTGCCGCGCTCGAAGATGATCATGCGCATCGCCTATCGCGCGGCGCGCGCCGGCATCATCACCGGCATCCTGCTGGCCGTGGCACGCATCAGCGGCGAGACCGCACCGCTCCTGTTCACCGCGCTCAACAACCAGTTCTTCAGCCTCAACATGAACGCGCCGATGCCGAGCCTGCCGGTCGTCATCTTCCAGTTCGCGCTGTCGCCCTACGAGGAGTGGCAGAAGCTGGCCTGGACCGGCGCGCTCCTGATCACGGCGACGGTGCTGGCCCTCAGCATCTTCGCCCGTTCTCTCACCGCGAGAAAATAGATGAGCACCGCCCCGAGCCAAGACGCTTCCGTCGCCACGCCGACGGTCCTCCACCAGGCCGTCGACACCGCCGGCCTCAAGGAGAAGGTCTCGCTCAAGAACCTTGAGTTCTTCTACGGCGATTCGCGGGCGCTCAAGGGCATCAACCTGCCGCTGTACGCCAACAAGACGACCGCCTTCATCGGTCCGTCGGGCTGCGGCAAATCCACCCTGCTGCGCGTGCTGAACCGCATGTACGACCTCTATCCCGGCCAGCGCGCGACGGGCCAGGTGCTGTTCGACGGCGAGAACCTACTCGACGCCTCGGTCGACATCAACCTGTTGCGCGCCCGCATCGGCATGGTGTTCCAGAAGCCGACGCCGTTCCCGATGTCGATCTACGAGAACATCGCCTTCGGCATCCGCCTCTACGAGAAGCTGCCGCGCGCCGAGATCGACGCCCGGGTGGAAACAGCGCTGCGCCGCGCCGCGCTGTGGGACGAGGTCAAGGACAAGCTCGGCTCGAGCGGCCTTGGCCTGTCGGGCGGCCAGCAGCAGCGCCTGTGCATTGCACGCACGGTCGCGGTGAAGCCCGAGGTGATCCTGTTCGACGAGCCGTGTTCGGCGCTCGATCCGATCTCGACCGCCAAGATCGAGGAGCTGATCGACGAGCTGAAGCAGGACTACACGATCGTGATCGTCACGCACAACATGCAGCAGGCGGCGCGCGTGTCGGACTTCACGGCCTTCATGTATCTCGGCGAGCTGATCGAGTTCGGGCCGACCGCGACCTTGTTCACCACCCCCAGGGACAAGCGCACCCAGGCTTACATCACGGGCCGCTTCGGCTGAGCCCCAAGGAGTCATCCGTCATGGCGAGTGACCACATCCTCAAGCGCTTCGACCAGGAGCTGGAGCGCCTCAATGCGACGATCAACGAGATGGGCGGCCTGACCGAGAGTCAGTTCGCCAAGGCCCTGACGGCCGTGCGCGAGGGCGACACGCAGACCGCCGAGGAGGTGATCGCCGCCGACGCCCGCGTCGACGCGCTCGACCAGGCGGTGCAGGAGCAGACGGTCCAGCTGCTGGCGCTGCGCCAGCCGATGGCGGTCGACCTGCGCGTCGTGCTGTCGTCGATCAAGATCGCGGCGGCGCTCGAGCGCATCGCCGACTACGCCAAGAACACCGCCAAGCGCGGCATCGTGCTGTCGCAGGGCACGCCGCCGGCGGCAGCCGTCGCCGGCATCGATCGCCTTGGCCGCCTGGTGCGCGCCGCGCTCAAGGACGTGCTCGACGCCTTTGCCGACGACGACGTCGAGAAGGCGCACGATGTGTGGAACCGCGACGAGGAGATCGACCAGGTCTACACCGGCCTGTTCCGCGAGCTCCTGACCTACATGATGGAAGACCCGCGCACGATCACCGCCTGCACGCACCTGCTGTTCATGGCCAAGAACATCGAGCGCGCCGGTGACCACGTCACTAACATCGCCGAGCTGGTGAGCTTCCGCTCGACCGGCCAGAGCTTCGCCGAGGCAAGGCGCAAGGGCAGCGGCGCGCTTTACAGCACGGATACCGCGTCATGAGCATGACGAGCACCGCCCCCTCCCGCCGCGAGGCGCACGGCGCCGCCATCAAGCCGCGCGTGCTGGTCGTCGAGGACGAGACCGCGCTGGTTGAGCTGCTGCGCTACAATCTCGAGCAGGCGGGCTTCCGCGTCTCGGTCGCCTATGACGGCGAGGAGGCACTGGCCTCAGTCCACGAGGACACGCCCGACCTGGTGCTGCTTGACTGGATGCTGCCGCTGATGTCGGGCATCGAGGTCTGCCGGCAGCTGCGCCGCCAGACCGCGACCGCCAACCTGCCGATCATCATGCTGACGGCGCGCGGCGAGGAGGGCGATCGCGTGCGCGGCCTCGACGCCGGGGCCGACGACTATGTCTCCAAGCCGTTCTCGCCGACCGAGCTGGTGGCGCGCATCCGCGCCGTGCTGCGCCGCATCCGGCCGGCGCTGGCCGAGGAGGCGCTGAACTACGCCGATATCGTCATGGATCTCGTCGCCCACCGCGTGACCCGAGGGGGCAAGCCGGTCCATCTCGGCCCGACCGAATTCCGCCTGCTGCGCCATTTCATGGAGCATCCGGGCCGCGTCTTCTCGCGCGAGCAGCTGCTCGACGCGGTGTGGGGCAAGGACGTCTATGTCGAGGCGCGAACCGTCGACGTGCATATCCGCCGCCTGCGCATTGCGCTGAACGGCGAGGAGCAGGCCGACGTGATCCGCACCGTCCGCGCCGCTGGCTACGCCCTCGACGCCCAAGCTTAGAGCTCCGGGCCAGAAATCTTTTTCCACAGCCCCCGTCACGGTTTCTTAACCGCATGCCGGTACACGGACGCTGCTCGTTCCGTGCCGGCTGTACCCACGCCCCGCCCTGAATGAGCAGGTTCCCCGGCGGGGCTATTGCCCGCCGATCTTCCTACCCCTCCTTCGTGCCCGGAGGAGGGGTTTCTTTTTGCGCCCGCTGCTCGGCGATGTGCCACAGCCAGAGCAGGAGCAGCAGGCCCGGAACCGCAAGCAGCGTGGTCAGCATCCAGAACACCGTCCAGCCGGTGTGGGCGGCCAGCCAGCCGCCGCCGGCGGACAAGGCGGTGCGGCCGAAGGCCATCAGCGAGGTCAGCAGGGCGTACTGCGTGCCCGCCATGCCGGCGGTGCACAGGCTCGACAGGTAGGCGATGAAGGCGACGCCCCCCAGCGCGCCGGTGAAATTGTCGGCGCTGATCGCGACAGTGAGCACGACGATGTCGTGGCCGGCCTGGGCCTGCCAGGAGAACAACAGATTTGTGACGGCCTGCAGGATGCCGGCGATGAGCAGCGACTTGAAGATGCCGTAGCGCGCGACCAGCACGCCGCCGACCAAACCGCCCAGCAGGGTCGCGGCGACGCCGAAGCTTTTGGTGACACCGAAGATCTCCGGGCCCGAGAAGCCCATCTGCACGTAGAACGGCCGCGCCATGCTGCCGCCCAGCGCGTCGCCGTACTTGTAGAGCAGCGCGAACAGCAGGATCACGACCCAGCCGCGATAGGCGAGGAACTCCGCGAAGGGGCGGATGACCGCCTCCTTCAGCCAGCTTTCGGCGGTCGTCGCGGTTGGCAGCGCCGATTTCGGCTCCTCGGCGACGAAGGTCGTGACGATACCGACCACCGCGAGGGCGGCGATCACCGCGAGCGTCACCGGCCACGGCACGATCGAGGGCAGCAGCAATGCCAGCGCATCGACGATCCAGAGCGCGATGCGGTAGCCGAGCTGCGTCGCGGCGGCGCCTGCCCCCTGCTCGTCGTCGTTCAGGATCTCGATGCGATAGGCGTCGATCGCGATGTCCTGCGTCGCCGAGAAGAACGCGACCAGCACGGCGGCCAGGGCGGTGAGCCACGGACTCGAGACCGGATCGCTCAGCGCCAGCAGCAGGACCGATAGCAGGATTCCCGCCTGCGTCACCAGCATCCAGCTGCGTCGCCGGCCCAGCCAGCCGTCGAGCGCGGGCAGGGGCATGCGGTCGACCAGCGGCGCCCAGATGAACTTCAGCGCATAGGGCACGCCGACGAGGCCGAAGATGCCGATGGTCGTGAGGTCGACCTTCTCGGTCGCCATCCAGTAGGTCAGCACCGATCCGGACAGCAGGAACGGCATGCCGCTGGAGAAGCCCTGCAGCAGGATGACCAGCTGGCGGCGGTCGCGATAGACCTCGAGCGCGCGGCGCCAGCGCTGCCAGGCCGTCAGGGCGGCCGGCTGTTCGAGGCTCACATCAGGTCCTTGAGCGGCGTCTCCGGCCGCGCGCCGACGTGGGAGATGATCTCGGACGCCGCAATGCCGCCCAGCCGCGCGCATTCGGCCAGCGGCTTGCCGCGGGTGAAGCCGTAGAGGAAGCCCGAGGCGTAGAGATCGCCCGCGCCCGTGGTGTCGACCACCTTGGCGACCGGCGCGGCCGGCACCTCCCAGGTCTCGCTGCCCTTGATCACGACCGAGCCCTTTTCGCTGCGGGTCAGCGCGGCGATCTTGGCTTCCTTGCGGGCCGCCTCCATTGCCTTGTCGAACGAATCGACCTGGTAGAGCGATTTGATCTCGGCCTCGTTGCCGAACAGGATGTCGATCTTGTCGCGCACCAGAGCGCGGAACTCGTCGCGGTAGCGATCGACGCAGAACGAGTCCGACAAGGTGATCGAGACCAGCCTGCCGGCGGCATGCGCGGTGTCGAATGCCTTCAGCACGGCCTTCTTGGCCTCCGGCTCGTCCCACAGATAGCCTTCGACGTAGGTCACCTGCGCGGCCGCGACGACCTTGGTATCGATGTCGTTCGGACCCAAGCCGGTGCAGGCGCCGAGATAGGTGTTCATGGTGCGCTGCGCGTCGGGCGTCACCAGGATCAGGCAGCGCGCCGTCGAGGGCCCGCTGGTCGCGGCGGCGGTGTCGAACGAGACGCCGATCGAGCGCAGGTCGTGCCCGAACACGCCGCCGAGCTGGTCGTTGCGCACCTTGCCGATATAGGCGCCCTTGCCGCCGAACGAGGCCACTCCTGCCATAGTGTTGCCGCAGGAGCCGCCGGAGACCTCGATGCCCGGACCCATCGCTCCATACAGCGTCTCGGCGCGGGCCTCGTCGATCAGCATCATACTGCCCTTGGTCAGCGTGTGCTTGGCGAGGAAGGCGTCGTCGGCGCGGGCGATCACGTCGACGATCGCGTTGCCGATCCCGAGCACGTCAAAGGCAGAAGTCATGAAATCTCCAACAGATGCATGCCGGGCCGGGTCTCTTCCAGGAGCGTCACGATGCCGGCCACGGTGAAGGGGACGTCGCTGCGCAGCGACGCACGATCGAGGCTGAGGGATCGCAATCCCATCTCGCACACGATGAAGCGCGCGCCAAGCTCGATGCAGGCCTGCAGCAGCGTCTCGAAGTCGCCCACCCCCCGCGCGCGGTTCGTCGCATCGCGGCTCCAGTCCTGGAGCTGCGGCGGTTTCATCAGCGCCCGCAGGCCGCCCATGGTGAAGAACAGAACGGCGCTCTGATTCACCGCCAGCGCCGCGCTCGCCATAGCCAGCGCATAGTGCGCGTCCTCGTACCTGTCCGAGCGCAGGATGATCGACAAGCCGCTCATGATGGAAGGCAGCTCATGCGGGGTGGCTGCAGGTCGGGCAGTCGGGGCGCTTGGCGATCGCCATCTCCTCCCACGAACCGTCGAGCGCGTCGTAGGTCAGGAGCCGGCCGGAGAGCGAGCGGCCGACGCCGAGGATCTCCTTCACCACCTCCGTCGCCTGCATCGCGCCGAGCGTACCGGCCAGCGCGCCCAGCACGCCGGCCTGCGCACAGCTCGGCACGGCGTCCTCCGACGGCGCCTCGGGGAAGACGCAGCGCAGACAGGGATGGCCCGGGCCGTGCCATGCCTTGTAGGTCGAGATCTGGCCGTCGAAGCGCAGGATCGCCGCGGCGACCAACGGCTTTCTCAGCCGAAAGCAGGTGTCGTTGAGTAAGTAGCGGGTGGCGAAGTTATCGCTGCCGTCCGCCACGAGATCGTAGTCCGCCACCAGGCGCTCGGCATTCGCCGCGGTCAGCCGCTCCCGGTGCGCGCGCACCGTCACCTCGGGGTTGATGTCCGTCAGCGCGCGCTCGGCACTCGCGACCTTGGCCACGCCGATATCACTGGTGCGATGGATCACCTGCCGCTGCAGGTTCGAGAGATCGACCGTGTCGTCATCGACCACGCCGAGCGTGCCGATGCCCGCAGCGGCGAGATATTGCAGCAGGGGCGCGCCAAGTCCACCCGCGCCCAGCACCAGCACGCGGGCGGCAATCAGCTTCGACTGGCCGATGCCGCCAATCTCCGGCAGCACGATATGCCGGGCGTACCGCCTGATCTGCATTTCCGTCATGTCGGGCAGAGTCATGGTCCGCTTATAGCATGGGTGCTAGAGACCCCGACCCCGATGACCACGACGATCTCCCCTCCGCCAACCATAAAGACCCGACCGACCCTCACCCCCGTGCTGCTGGCGCTGCTTGCGCTGCTGTCGGCATTCACGCCGCTGTCGATCGACCTCTATCTGCCGGCGCTGCCGATGATCACCGTCGACCTGCACGGCTCGGTCGGCGACATCCAGCTCACGCTCTCGGCCTTCATGATCGCGTTCGGCGCCGGCCAGGTCTTCTACGGCCCGGCGGGAGACCGGTTCGGCCGCCGGCCGGTGATCCTGAGCGGCCTGTTCGTCTATGTGCTGGCCAGCATCGGCTGCGCGTTCGCGGGCGAAGCCTTGCAACTGGTCGGGCTGCGGCTGATGCAGGGGCTGGCGGCCTGCGGCAGCGTCGTGCTCGCCCGCACCATGGTGCGCGACCTCGCCGAGAAGGACCACGCCGCGCGGGCCATGTCGCTGATGATGGCCTGCACCTCGATCGCGCCCATGCTGGCGCCGCTGATCGGCGGGCAGATCCTGTGGTTCTTCGGCTGGCGCGCGATCTTCTGGGCGCTGGCCGGCATTGGCACCCTGGCACTGGCGGTTTCATGGTTTCGCCTGCCCGAGACGCTGCGGCCGGAATACCGCCAGCCGCTGGTCCTGTCGTCGATCCTCGCCCGCTTCGGCGAGCTGGTGCGGCATCGCGCGTTCATGGGCTACGCCTCCACCAGCTCGTTCATGTTCTCCGCGCTGCTGTCGTTCCTGTCCGGCTCGCCGTTCGTATTCATCGAGAAATACGGCATCCCGCCGCGCAGCTACGGCCTGATCTTCGGCGGCATGGTCGTGTTCATGACCATCGGCAGCCTGTTCAACGCCCGCTTCGTGCGCGTGTTCGGCGCCGACCGCATCCTGCGCTATGCCGTGATCGTGCCGGGCGTGTGCGGCGTCCTCTCCCTCGTGCTGGGCCAGGTCGAGGCGCGCTTCGGCACCATCGGCATGTGGCCGATCGTGGCCTGCTTCGCGCCGCAGATCGCCGCCATCAGCCTGATCGGCCCCAACTCCATGGCGCTCGCCCTGCAGCGCTACCCGCACATGGCGGGCACCGCGTCCTCGCTGATGGGCGTGATGCAGTTCGGCATCGGCGCGCTGTTCGGCGCCGCGGTCGGCCAGACCTACGACGGCACGATCGGTCCGATGACGGTCGCCATGGGCGTGGCCGGCATCCTGTGCTTCGTCGGCAACTGGCTGCTGGTCGGTCGCCGGAGCTGATGTCGACTGCTTCGATGCCGAGACTGACACCGCTCTTGCTGGGCCTCCTCGCCCTGCTGTCCTCCTTCACGCCGCTCAGCATCGACATGTACCTGCCGGCGCTGCCGGTGATCTCGAGCGAGCTGCACGCGAGCGCAGGCGACATCCAGCTCACCCTGTCGGCCTTCCTGCTGGCCTTCGGCTTCGGCCAGATCTTTTACGGCCCGGCGGGCGACCGGTTCGGCCGGCGGCCGGTGATCCTGACCGGGCTAGCGATCTATCTGCTGGTGAGCGTCGGCTGCGCCTTCGCTGCCGAATCGGGCCAGCTCGTCGCGCTGCGCTTCCTGCAGGGGCTGGCGGCCTGCGGCGGCGTGGTGCTGGCCCGCACGATGGTGCGCGACCTCGCCGAGAAGGATCAGGCGGCGCGGGCGATGTCCCTGATGCATGCCTGCTCATCGATCGCGCCGATGCTGGCGCCGCTGATCGGCGGCCAGGTGCTGTGGTATCTGGGCTGGCGGGCGATCTTCTGGCTGCTGGCGGGCATCGGCGTGATTGCCTGGAGCTTCGCCTTCCTGCGGCTGCCCGAGACGCTGCGGCCCGAGTATCGCCAGCCGCTGCATCTCGGCTCGGTGATCCGCCGCTACGGCGAGCTGGTGCGGCATCGGGCGTTCATGGGCTATGCCCTGACCGGCGCGTTCCAGTTCAGCGCGCTGTTCTCCTTCCTGTCGGGCTCGCCGTTCGTCTTCATCGAGCGCTACGGCGTGGCGCCGCGCCTCTATGGCGTGATCTTCGGCGCGCAGGTCGTGTTCCTGACGCTGGGCAGCCTGACCAACGCGCGCTTCGTGCCGCGCGTCGGCGCCCATCGCATGCTGCGCACCGTCGTCATCGTGCCGGCGATCGTCGGACCGGCGGCGCTGGTGCTGGGCCTGGTCGAAGCGCATACCGGCTCGGTCGGCCTGTGGCCCTTCCTGCCCTTGTTCGTGCTGCAGATCGCGTCCAACAGCTTCGTCGGCGCCAACGCCATCGCGATGGCGCTGCAGCGCTATCCGCACATGGCGGGCACGGCGTCGTCGTTGATGGGTGTGATGCAATTCGGCCTGGGCGCCCTGTTCGGCGCCATCGTCGGCCAGACCTTCGCCGGCAGCATCGTGCCCATGACTACTGCCATGGGCATCGCCGGTCTCTGCGCCTTCCTCAGCAACCGCCTGCTGGTCGGACGCGTCGGATAGAGTGATTTCCGCTCAGGCATCGCCCGCGGTCTCGGGCGCCAGGAAACGCGCCAGTTCATTGGCCTGAGCCTCCAGTTCCTCGGCAAGCTGCAGGGCGTTGCTTCGGTCCGTTTCCGACCAGAAGGTTACCGCCAACCGTCTCGCGCGCACCGCTGCCTCGCGCTTCGTCCTGATCTGCTCGGCCTTGATCTGCCGAAGCTCCTCTTGCGGTGTCATCCAGCTCTCCCGGCGCGCCTTCGGCCCGAGGCAGCGGATGAAGGCACAAAACCGATGCGCATCCTCCAGGACTGCATCCGATCTGGCCAAGGTCATTCGTGACCGAGCGAGGGACCGACGACTCTGCTCTTCAAGTGTGTTCATGGGCTGAGCGCTCCCGGCGCGGGCCGCACCTTCGCAGGTTCCAAGCCTATGACAATGTTGAGTTCGCTAGCGTACTTAGCGGCGATCGCGAGCTCGACGGCCACATCCGCAAGACCAAGCCCGTGACCGGCGACGAGCCGAAATGGAGAGGGGCGTCGTAACGCCTGCTACCGCCTGAGGTCGATCACCAGCAGGTCGCCGCTATCGTTGCCGGCGGCGAGTTGCAGGCCGTCGGGCGACCAAGCGAGCGCGCTGATCGGCGAGCCGTCGGACAGCTTCAGCACCACCGAGCGGCGGGTCTTGATGTCGCCGAGCTGCAGCTCGCCCGAATCGTAACCCCCGGCGACGAATTCGGCCGCCGGATGGGCGGCGACGACGGTGATCAGGCCCGCGCCTTCGTCGCCGAACTGCAGCGGCGGCTTGCCTTCGGGGCCCTTGCCCGCGAACGGCCACGCGGTGAACACCGGCTGCGACGAGGTGTAGAGCCAGCGCGCATCGGCCGACCATGACAGTGACTTCACCTTGGCGGGATAGCCCTGCATGCGCATGTCGCTCGCCTGGGCGATGCGCCACACATGGATGTCGTTCTCCTGCGTGCCGGTGGCGATGAACTTGCCGTCGGTGCTCCACTTCAGCGCGACATGGCTGCCGGCCCAACCGAACTTGCGCGGCGGCAGCGTCACCTGGCCGATGCTCCAGATCGTGATGCCGCCATAGTGCGCGGCGGCGATCCGGCTGCCGTCTTTGCTGAAGTCGACCGCCGCCACCGTGCTCGGATGCGGCCCGAACGCGCGTTGCTCGCCGGACTTGTTGATCACCAGCGCCATCTTGCCGACCGAGGCGGCGAAGGTGCCGTTGCTGCGATGAGCGGCGAGCTTGTCGATCCACTTGCCCTTGTGGCTCGCGACTTCGGTCGCGCTGCCGTCCGGCGCGATCCGCAGCAGCCGGCCGTCGTCGCCGCCGCTCAGGAAGCCGTCGCCATTGGGATCGGCGATGAGCGACAGCACCGCTCCCTCGTGCAAAGGCGCCGATGCGGCGCCTTCAGCCGCCTTCACGTCCGCCGGCAGCAGCCGAACCCGGCCGTCGCCCAGCGCGAACGCCACAGTCTTGCCGTCGCGGCTGAAAGCGCAGGCGGCGACCGGCGCGTCGGTCGCGACCGAGCGAGAGGGCGGGAGGGTGGTGCGCCAGTCGGGGTTAGCAAGATCGAGTTTCAAGGTCGCACCGAATCCAATTCAACACAGCTGTCATCCCGAGCGCCCGTGTCATCCCGAGCGCAGCGAGGGATCTAGAGGGCCACGAGCATAGATCCCTCGCTGCGCTCGGGATGACACGGGCGCTCGGGACACGCGGTCTGCGTGTCACTTCAAGCAGTCTTCGAAGCCGCGCTTCAGGTTCTCGCCGTCGAGGTTGCGGCCGATGAAGACCAGCTTGCTCGCGCGCTTCTCGCCATCTTTCCACGGCGTGCCCCAGTCGGCATCCATCATCATGTGCACGCCCTGATAGACGTAGCGCCGGGGCGCGCCGTCAATCGCCAGGATGCCCTTGCTGCGCAGGATGTCCTGCCCCTTGAGCTGCAGCAGCGCGCCCATCCACTTCTGGAACTTGTCGGGATCGACCGGCCGCTCGCTGGAGAAGCTGAGGCTCGCGACCTCGTCGCCGTGATCGTGGCTGTGGCCGGCATGCAGGAAGTCGGGCTCGAACTCGAGGATGCGCTTCAGGTCGAACGCGCCCTTGTCGAGGATGGCGTCGAGCTCGATCTTGCTCTTCTGCGTGCGATGGATGCGTGCGTAGCGGTTGATCGAGTGGATCTTGTCCTCGACCTTCTTGAGCTCGTCCTCGCTCACCAGGTCGGTCTTGTTGAGCAGGATCACGTCGGCGAACGCCACCTGCTCTTCCGCCTCGTCGCCCTGCTCGAGCTGGGCGAGGAAATGCTTGGCGTCGACCACGGTCACGATCGCATCGAGCTTGGTGCGCGCCTTGACGTCGTCGTCGGTGAAGAAGGTCTGCGCGACCGGGCCGGGATCGGCCAAACCGGTCGTCTCGACCAGGATGCCGTCGAACTTGTCCTTGCGCTTCATCAGGCCTTCGATGATGCGGATCAGGTCGCCGCGCACGGTGCAGCAGATGCAGCCGTTGTTCATCTCGAACACTTCCTCGTCGGCGTTCACCACGAGGTCGTTGTCGACGCCGAGCTCGCCGAACTCGTTGACGATCACGGCGTACTTCTTGCCGTGCTGCTCGCTCAAAATCCGGTTGAGCAGGGTGGTCTTTCCGGCGCCGAGATAGCCGGTCAGCACCGTGACAGGAACTTGGGACACAGCCATGGGAATCCTCGAAATTTGGCTCCTGAAATAGGGTGGGCGGGCCGCCGAGTCCAGCCATCGCGCTCCTTCCTTCGGTCCCGGCCGAACAGTTCCGGCCGCGCTCCATGGTAGCAGGGACCATGTCCCGGCTCTTCTATGGTTGGCGGATCGTCGGCGTGTGCCTGATCGCCGCCGTGTTCGCCAATGCGCTCGGCCTGTTCGGGGCCGGTGTCTATCTGCATGCGCTGGTCGACTCCCGCGGCTGGCCCACCGGTCTGGTCTCGGGTGCGATCACGCTGTTCTACGTCACCAGCGCGCTGCTGCTGATTCCGGTCGGCGGCGTGATCGCCCGCGCCGGGCCCAAGCCGATCTTTGCGCTGGGCGGAACGGCGCTCGCCCTGGGTGTCGCGGCGATCGGACACATAACGGCGCCTTGGCAGGCCTATGCGGTGTTCCTGGTGATGGGCATCGGCTGGGCGTGCCTGTCGACCACCGCGGTGGCGACCACGCTCGCGCCGTGGTTCGAGCGCTTCCAGGGTCGCGCCGTGTCGATCGCCTCGCTCGGCGCCAGCGTCGGCGGCATGGCGGGCACGCCGATCCTGCTGTTCGGCATCGGACGCGCGGGATTCCCGGCGACGACTGCGATTGCCGCCGTGTTGTCGTTCGTCGTGCTGGTGCCACTTGCGCTGTTCGTGATGAAGTGCCGGCCGCAGGATCTCGGCTTGCACCCCGACGGTGCCGTTGCGGCGCGCGCGGCGTCGGCGGGAGCAGCGCCCCTCTGGAACCGCCGCGGCGCCTTGCGCACCGCCGCGTTGCGCAGCGTCACGCTCGGCTTCGGCATCGGCATGATGGTGCAGGTGGGCTTCGTCACCCATCAGGTGACGTTGCTGTCGCCGGTGCTCGGCGCCGCCGGCACGTCGATCACCGCCTCGGCGACGGCGATCACGGCGCTCGGCAGCCGCCTGATGCTGGCGCGCTTCGCCGACCAGATCAGCGCGCGCCTCACGGCTTCGGTGATGATGGCCATCGCCGCGTGCTCGCTGGCAATGCAGGCGCTCGTCCCGGGACCGGTCGTGCTGGTTGCCGGCAGTGTGTTGATGGGCCTCACCATCGGTAACGTCACCACGCTCTCGCCGATCATCGTCCGCCGCGAGTTCGGCGCTGCATCATTCGGCGCGGTCTACGGCATCGCTTCCTGCCTCATCCAGCTCGCGACCGGCCTCGGCCCGAGCTTCTACGGGCTGCTGCACGATGCGTTCGGCGGCTACCGCGTGCCGCTGCTGATGGCCGCGGCCGTCGATCTCATCGCTGCCGCGGTCGTCGTTTTCGGCGGATATTCGAGAACGATAGCCGCGTCTGGCTCGCCAGACAGAAAGCCCGCCTCCTGAAATGATTGACGAAATTGCGCGGCGTGACGGTCACGAGGCAGTCACGTGACTCATGACAGGGACAAGACAGGGACAGGGACAAGAAGAAGCTGCCGCTTCTTCAGGGTCGCTCGCCGCGGATCAGCTTGGGCAGGTCGCCGACCATGCCCATGGCATGGCGCACGAAGAAGCGGCGCAACGGCGGAACGCGATGCACCGCGGCGAGGCCGATGTCGCGTGCGAGGCGCAGCGGCTTGATGTCGTTGGAGAACAGGCGGTTCAGCAGGTCGGTCGCGGCGACCATGGTGAGGTTGTCGGCGCGGCGCCAGCGCGCGTAGCGCTCGAGCGTGTCGGCCGAACCGATGTCGAGGCCGAGGCGCTTGGCATCGACCAGCGTCTCGATCAGCGCGGCAATGTCGCGGACGCCGAGATTGTAGCCCTGGCCCGCGATCGGATGGATGCCGTGCGCGGCGTCGCCCACCAGCACCATGCGCTCGTCGACATAGCGCTCGGCATGGACCAGGCCGAGCGGAAACGACCAGCGCGGGCCGGTCGCTTCGACATGGCCGAGATAGTCGCCGAAGCGGCGCGCGAACTCGGCCTGGAAGCGCGGCGGGTCGAGCTCGAGGATGCGCTTGGCGATGTCGGCTTTCTCGGTCCAGACGATCGAGGAGCGATGCTCTCCGCTCTCGCTGTCGGTCATGGGCAGGATGGCGAACGGCCCGCCGGGCAGGAACTTCTCCTGCGCCACGCCGCGATGGGGCCGCTCGTGGCGCGCCACCAGCACGATGGCGATCTGGTGGTACGACCAGGCGCGCGCGCCGATGCCGGCATCCTCGCGCATGGTGCCGAAGCGGCCTTCGGCCGATGCCACGAGTCGCGCGGCGAGAGTCCGCCCGCTCTTCAGCTTGATGTTCACCTTGTCGGGCCGGCGCTCGGTGTCGAGCGCCTCGTCGGGCGCCACCAGCTCGACCGCGGGGCACGCCTGCAACCGGCGCAGCAGCGCGGCGCGCAGGAATCGATTCTCGATGATCCAGCCCATCGGCGGAGCCTCGTGCCCGTCCTGATGCTCGTCTTCGGCGGCCTCGCGGTGATCGAAGTGCACGAAGAGCGGACTGGCGCGGCCGTCGTGGCCCGCGTCGGAGATGCGGATGTCGAGGATCGGCTCGGCCTTGTCCGCGAGCTCGTCCCATACGCCGATCGCCTTGAACAGGCGTTGGCTGGTGTAAGCGATCGCCGTCGTGCGGCCGTCGAAGGCCGCCTCGGTCAGCGACTTCAGCGGCACGCGGTCGATCAGGGCGGTCTCCAGCCTCGCCTCGCCCGCCGCCAGAGCCAGCAGGCTTCCGTTGAGGCCCGCGCCGACGACGGCCAGATCGAACCGCTTGTCACTCATGGTCTGAAAATGACAGGGCCGGTCGCGCTTCGCCAGTGCCCGCGATTTGGGCAGGCATTTCGCCACTCAAGCCATAGATTCAAAAGGCTTTTTGGATTGGTACGGCCTTTGCATTCGATGGCCTGACGGCGGCTCGACCGCCAGGGGGATGCAATGAAGTTGGTCATGGCGATCTTCAAGCCCTTCAAGCTCGACGAGGTGCGCGATGCCCTTACTGGCCTCGGCATCCAGGGTCTGACCGTCAGCGAGGTGAAGGGCTTCGGCCGGCAGAAGGGCCAGACCGAGATCTATCGCGGCGCCGAGTACGCCGTGAGCTTTCTGCCGAAGGTGAAGATCGAGGTGGTGGTCGAGGACGCGCAGGTCGAGAGCGTGGTCGAGGCCGTCCGCAAGAGCGCCGGCACCGGCAAGATCGGCGACGGCAAGATTTTCGTGACACCGGTCGAGCAGGCCGTCCGCATCCGCACCGGCGAGTCCGGCGCGGAGGCGCTGTGATGAAGATGAGGAAAAGACCGATGATCCGTTCGTTTCGTTTGCTCCTGCCCGCGGCGGCCGGGTTGCTGATGCCGGCGCTGGCGCTCGCCGCCGAGGACAAGCCCAGGATCGATTCCGGCGACACCGCGTGGATGCTCACCTCGACCGCGCTGGTGCTGATGATGACGATCCCCGGCCTGGCGCTGTTCTACGGCGGCATGGTGCGCAAGAAGAACGTGCTGGCGACGATCGCGCAGAGCTTCGCCGTGGTCTGCCTGGTGAGCGTGCTGTGGCTGATCCTGGGCTACAGCCTCGCCTTTACGCCGGGCAGCACCGTCATCGGCGGCACGAGCCGCATCTTCATGGCCGGCATGGGCGTCGACGGCATCTCGGACCTCGCCAAGACGATTCCCGAATCGGTCTACATGTGCTTTCAGCTCACCTTCGCCGTCATCACGCCGGCGCTGATCGCGGGCGCCTTCGCCGAGCGCATGAAGTTCTCGGCCATGCTGTGGTTCATGGGCCTGTGGTCGCTCGTGGTCTATGCGCCGATCGCCCACTGGGTGTGGGGCGGCGGCTTCCTCGGCGACTGGGGCGTCCTCGACTTCGCGGGCGGTACGGTCGTGCACATCAATGCCGGCGTCGCCGGCCTCGTCTGCGCCATGGTGCTGGGCAAGCGCCGCGGCTTCGGCATCGAGAACATGGCGCCGCACAATCTCGTCCTGTCGGTGATCGGGGCGTCGCTGCTGTGGGTCGGCTGGTTCGGCTTCAATGCCGGCTCGGCGACCGGCGCCAACGGCTCGGCCGGCATGGCGATGGCGGTGACGCAGTTCGCCACGGCCGCGGCGGCGCTCACCTGGATGTGCGCGGAGTGGATGACGCGCGGCAAGCCGTCGGTCCTGGGCATCATCTCGGGCGCGGTTGCCGGGCTGGTCGCCATCACGCCGGCTTCGGGCTTCGTCAATCCGGCGGGTTCGCTGGTGATCGGCATCGTCGCCGGCCTGATGTGCTTCTGGGGGGCGACGGGGCTCAAGCACGCGATGGGCTACGACGATTCGCTCGACGCCTTCGGCGTGCACGGTGTGGGCGGCTTCGTCGGCGCGATTTTGACCGGTGTGTTCGCGGTCGAGGCGATCGGCGGCGCCGGCAAGAAGGGCCTGATCGACGGCAATGCCGGCCAGGTGCTGACCCAGCTATGGGGCTGCCTGGTCTGCATGGCGTGGTGCGCGGTCGCGACCTTCGTGATCCTCAAGGTGGTCGACGCCCTGATCGGGCTGCGGGTCACGACCGAGGAGGAGATCGAAGGCCTCGACATCAACCTGCACGGAGAGACGGTGCATTAGCACTCCTGGCTTCGGGACCAGCCTTCCTCCCTGGTTCCCTCCCCGCCGCTTCCGTGTCGCGGCGGCGCCTTCAGCCCGGCGGTTTTCCGCCGGGCTTTTTTCTTCTAGTGTGCGGCTCGAGCAGGAGGACTGGGCGTATGAAACTCGTGTCGGCGATCATCAAGCCGTTCAAGCTCGACGAGGTGCGCGATTCGCTGACCGGCGTGGGCGTCTCCGGCCTGACCGTCAGCGAGGTCAAGGGCTTCGGCCGGCAGAAGGGCCAGACCGAGATCTATCGCGGCGCCGAGTACCTGGTGAGCTTCCTGCCCAAGGTGAAGATCGAGATCGTGGTCGACGACAGCCAGGTCGAGCGTGCCGTCGAGGCGATCCAGAAGGCCGCCCACACCGGCAAGATCGGCGACGGCAAGATCTTCGTGACCCCGGTCGAGCAGGCGCTCCGCATCCGCACCGGCGAGACCGGCTCGAACGCGCTGTAACAACCACCCAATCACATCATCCTGAGGAGGCCGCGTAGCGGCCGTCTCGAAGGATGGCAACGCGCGTGGTGTGGCCCTCCCTTCGAGACGCGGCCCTGCGGGCCGCTCCCAGGGTGAGCTGGTGTTCGTTTTGATCCACACCCCGCGACACGGGCGCGTTTACGGGCGCCGTCGGGCTTGCGATATATTTTTACAAAGTCGCGGGGGAGAAATGGCGAAGCCCATCATCGATACGGGCGATACCGCCTGGCTGCTGGTTGCCACGGCGCTGGTCCTGATGATGAACATCCCGGGCCTGTCGTTGTTCTACGCCGGCATGGTCCGCAAGAAGAACGTGCTGGCGACGGCGGTACAGGCCTTCGCCGTTGCAGCCCTTGTGACGGTGCTGTGGTTCGCCTTCGGCTATTCGCTCGCCTTCACCGACGGCGGCGCCTTGAACGGCGTGCTGGGCTCACTGGGCCGCGCGTTCGGCACGGGCCTTCACGGCAGCACGCATGTGCTCGCCAAGACCGTCCCCGAGGACGTCTTCCTGATGTACCAGGGGACCTTCGCCATCATCACGCCGGCCATCATCGCCGGCGCCTTTGCCGAGCGCATGAAGTTCTCCGGCATGATGTGGTTCATGGGGTTGTGGCTGGTCTTCGTCTATGTGCCGGTGGCGCATTGGGTGTGGGGCGGCGGCTTCCTGGGCCAGGCGGGCGTGCTCGACTTCGCCGGTGGCCTGGTGGTGCATCTCAACGCCGGCATCGCCGGCCTCGTGGCCGCGCTGGTGCTCGGAAAGCGCCAAGGCTACGGCTATGAGTACATGGCGCCGCACGACCTCGTGCTGACGCTGATCGGCACGTCGCTGCTGTGGGTCGGCTGGTTCGGCTTCAATGCCGGCTCTGCGCTCGCCTCGGGCGAGCTCGCGGGCTACGCCATGCTCAACACCCACATCTCCGCCTCGGTCGCGGCGCTGGTCTGGATGGCGATCGAATGGACCAGCCGCGGCAAGCCCTCGGTGCTGGGCATCCTGTCGGGGGCGGTCGCGGGCCTCGGCACCATCACGCCGGCCTCGGGCTTCGTCGAGCCGTGGGCGGCGATGGTGATCGGCCTGCTGGCGGGCGCCGTCTGCTACTGGGCCGCGGTCGTGCTCAAATTGCGGCTGGGCTACGACGATTCGCTCGACGTGTTCGGCGTGCACGGTGTCGGCGGCATCCTGGGCTCGATCCTGACCGGCGTGTTCGCGACCGGCGCGATCAACGACGTCTTCAAGGGCCAGCCGGTCGGGCTGGTCGACGGTCGCGGCGCGCAGGTGTTGACCCAGCTCTACGGCGTGCTGGTCATCGGCGCCTTCTCCGCGGTCGTGACCTGGATCCTGCTCAAGATCGTCGACGTGATGATCGGCCTGCGCGTCACCAAGGACGAGGAGACCGAAGGCCTCGACACCGTCCTGCACGGCGAGCGCGTGCAGTAGGCAACGAATCCCGGCTCGCCGGTACGACGGGCGAGGGCGAAGAACACGAGCTATTCCTTTGTTGTTAAAGGTTTATTCGTCTCGTAGAATGACCCCAGCCGCGCTGCCTGGACCCCCTCCCGGCGGCAAAAGGTGCTGTCCGGCCGTGTGGGCCCAACGGAAGGTCTAGATGTTCAATCCACGTCTCACCGAGACGTTGACCGATTTCCCGTTCGCGCGGTTGAACCAGCTTCTGGCGCCGATCGCGCCGCCCGCTCACCTGGCGATGATCAACATGTCGGTCGGCGAGCCGCAGGGGGCGATGCCTGCCTTCGCCCGCCAGATCGTCAATGACGAGATCGACGGCTGGAACCGCTATCCGCCGAACCAGGGCCTGCCCGAGCTGAACCAGGCGATGTGCGACTGGCTGACGCGCCGGTATAAACTGCCGGCCGGGCTGCTCGATCCGACACGGCACGTGCATCCGACGGCCGGGAGCAAGGAAGGCGTCTACATCATCTCAACGGTGGCGACGCCGCAGACCAAGAACGGCCAGAAGCCGATCGTCGCGCTGCCCAACCCTTTCTATCAGGCCTATCTCGGCGGTGCGGTTCTGTCCGGCGCCGAGCCGTTGCTGGTGAACGCGCCACAGTCGAACGGCTTCCTGCCGGACTATGCCAGTCTCGATGAGGCGACGTGGCAGCGGATCACCGTGGTCTATCTCTGCTCTCCGGCCAATCCGCAGGGCGCGATCGCGAGCAAGCAGTACCTGCAGGACCTGCTGCGCCTCTGCCGCAAGCATGACGCCGTCCTGGCGGTCGATGAGTGCTACGCCGAGATCTACACCGGCGCTCCGCCGCCCGGCGCGCTCGAGGCTGCGCTGGAGATCGACGAGACCGGCGGTCAGGATCCGTTCCGCAACCTCACCGTCTTCCATTCGCTCAGCAAGCGCTCGAACGCGGCCGGCCTGCGCGCGGGCTTCGTCGCCGGCGATCCCAAGCTCGTCGCGATGGTGCTGCGCTGGCGCACCTATGGCGGGCCGCAGATTCCCTTCGCCGTCCAGAAGGCCGCGGCGGCGCTGTGGAACGAGGAGACGCATCCCGTCACCACGCGCGCGTGGTACGCCAGGAACTTCAAGGTCGCCGAGCAGATCCTGCACAATCGCTTCGGCTACTACACGCCGGGCGGCGGCTTCTTCCTGTGGCTCGACGTCGGCAACGGCGAGGAGGCGACGCGCCGGCTGTGGCGTGAGGCGCACGTGAAGGTCCTGCCCGGCGCCTATGCCTGCCGCGAGACCGACGGCATCAATACAGCCGAACGCTACATCCGCGTCGCCCTGGTGCACGACGAGACGACCACGCGGGAAGGTTTGTCCCGCCTCGCCGCGGTGCTGTGATGGCCATCCTCGGGATCGCCGGCTCGCCCAAGACGACGACGATCCTGCCGGAAGGCGGGCGCGACTTCCTGCGCCGCCGCCTGATGGAGCTGGTGGGGGTGTCGATCTGCGGGGTCGGCGTGCTCCTGCTGATGGCAGTGTTCACCTTCAACACCAACGACCCGTCGCTCAATCATGCGACCGGCAATCCGCCCACCAACCTGCTGGGTCTGCCCGGCGCCTATGTGTCGGACGTGCTGCTCCAGACCTTCGGCCTCGCGATCGTGCTGGTGCCGGTGGCGCTGATCACCTGGGGCGTGCGGATGGTGCGCACTCATCATCTCGGCTTCTTCGGCCTCAGGCTCTCGCTGCTGCTGCTGGCCCTGCTGATGATGAGCGTGGCCTGCGTCGGCCTGGGCGATGTCGGCGGCGCGGCCACCCATACCGGCCCCGGCGGCCTGGTCGGCCTGGCGCTGGTCGGCCGCTTCCGCGAGATCGTGCTCAGCCATTCGAGCGGCGGCAGCCTGGCGCTGATCGAGCCGGTGTGTGCGGCGCTCGCCTTCATCGCCATGGCGCCGGCGCTGGGCATGAACCGCACGGACCTGCCGCTGATCTTCCGCATCCTGCGCGCGCCGTTCATCTGGAGCGTCTGGCTGTTCCGGGCCGGCGTCGGCCTGTGGCGCGGCCGGCCGCAGCCGTTCGACGAGAGCGAGCCGCCCGCGCCGGAGATCGGCTATGCCGAAATCCCGGGCGAGATCGACGCCAGCCAGTACGATCCGTCGCGGTTCGAGCAGATTCCGCTCGAAGGCCAGCCATTGCCGCCGCGCGAATCGCTGATGGTCGACGCGCCCAATTCGCCGATCGAGCGGCCCGCGCCCGACATTCCGCCGGCGCCGACACCGCTCCATCCGGCCGCCGCGCCAGCCGACCCGTCGCTCGGTGAACGCACGCTGTTCGACCGCCTGGCCGGCGGCATGCGCATCGAACCGATCCTGGGGCGTCTGCGGCCGGCCGCGGCTCAGCCTGCCGCCCGGCCGGAGGAGGTGGTGCGCACGGTGCCGCCGCCCCCGGAGCTACCGGAGGAACCCGCCGAAGCCTTCGCCGCACAGGACGAGGGCGACGAGAACCCCTTCACGCCCGACGATGCGCTGCAGGCCGATCAGCCTCCCGCGTCGGCACCGGGCGTCAAGATCGTGCCGCGCAAGGCCGCTGCCGCGCCGGGCAAGCGCGCCGCCAAGGCCGGCCAGCGCGAGCTCGCTCTCGGCAACGAGTACCAGCTGCCGCCGCTCGACCTGTTGTCGCTGCCGTCGCGCGTGAAGACGGAGACCAAGATCGACGAGGCGGCGCTGGAGCAGAACGCGCGCCTGCTCGAGACCGTGCTCGAGGATTTCGGCGTCAAGGGCCAGATCGTGAAGGTGCGGCCGGGTCCGGTCGTGACGCTCTACGAGCTCGAGCCCGCGCCCGGCACCAAGGCCAGCCGCGTGATCGGCCTGGCTGACGACATCGCCCGCTCGATGAGTGCGGTCTCCGCCCGCGTCGCCACCGTGCCGGGTCGCAACGTCATCGGCATCGAGCTGCCCAACGCCAAGCGCGAGACGGTGTTCCTGCGCGAGCTCTTGTCGACCAAGAACTACGAGGACAACCGTCTCAACCTGCCGCTCGCGTTGGGCAAGGACATCGGCGGCGATCCGGTGATCGCCGATCTCGCGCGCATGCCGCATCTGCTGATCGGCGGCACCACCGGCTCAGGCAAGTCGGTAGCGGTCAACACCATGATCCTGTCGCTGCTCTACAGGCTGCCGCCTGATCGCTGCCGCTTCATCATGATCGATCCCAAGATGCTGGAGCTCAGCGTCTACCAGGACATTCCGCATCTCCTCACGCCCGTCGTCACCGAGCCGCGCAAGGCGATCGTGGCGCTGAAATGGGTGGTGCGCGAGATGGAGGATCGCTATCGCGCGATGAGCGCCCAGGGCGTGCGCAACATCGCCGGCTACAACGACAAGCTGGCCGAGGCGCGCAAGAAGGGTGTGCCGCTGGTCCGCAAGGTGCAGACCGGCATCGATCCCGAGACCCGCCGGCCGACCTTCGAGGACGAGGAGATCGATCTCAACCCGCTGCCCTTCATCGTCGTGATCATCGACGAGATGGCCGACCTGATGCTGGTTGCCGGCAAGGAGATCGAGGCCGCCGTCCAGCGCCTGGCGCAGATGGCGCGCGCCGCCGGCATCCATGTCGTGATGGCGACGCAGCGGCCGTCGGTCGATGTCATCACCGGCACCATCAAGGCGAACTTCCCGACCCGCATCTCCTTCCAGGTGACATCGAAGATCGACAGCCGCACCATCCTGGGCGAGCAGGGTGGCGAGCAGCTGCTGGGCCAGGGCGACATGCTCTACATGGCGGGCGGCGGCAAGATCGCCCGGGTGCACGGCCCGTTCGTCAGCGACAGCGAAGTCGAGGACGTGGTGAAGCATCTGCGGGCGCAGGGTGCACCGGCCTACATCGAATCGGTCACCGACGATCCCGAGGGCGAGGAAGGCGGCGCGCCGGGCGAGGGCGGCGGCGAGGAAGGCGAGAGCGATCAGCTCTACGACCAGGCGATCGCCCTCGTGGCGCGCGAGCGCAAGTGCTCGACCAGCTTCATCCAGCGCTACCTGCAGATCGGCTACAACCGCGCCGCCCGTATCGTCGAGCGCATGGAGCGCGAGGGCGTCGTCACGGCTGCCAACCATGTCGGCAAGCGCGAGGTCCTCGCGCGCGACATCGACGACAGGACACGGTAGGCCGCGCTGGCCTCGACGCCGACATGGTCCTGGTGTCGCTGAACGATCCTCGAAGCGTATGCCCTCGTCGGCCGTTCGTGCTCTCTGAAGGTTAATCGGTGTCGCCATCGACCCAGCGCACCAGACCGAGCTTCACGCAGTCGTTCATGAACTGCAGCGTGTCGCGCATGCCGAGGTCGATCATTTCCCGGGTATGCGGCTGCTGGATGAAGCCCGGCTTCATGACGTAGGCACCGCGCGTCTTCTCGACGATGACGCCGCGCTGCAGCAGGAGCTTGAGCTTGCGCCGGACCGTCTCGCGCGGGATGCCGGTCGCCTGCGAGATCGTCAGCGCGTTCACCGGCCGCTGGCCCTCGACGCCGATGATGGCTTCGAAGCTGCCGAACTTGTCGCGGAAGTCGGCTTTGCGCGATTCCGCCTCGATCGCCGCCAGGCCGACCGTCTCCCCGACCGCAGCAAGGTCGAGATCGCCCGAATAGAGACCGCGCCGGTCCTGGTCGCAGCGATGCAGGAAATTCATCAGCAGATGGATGAACAGCCGCGCGTCGTCGCGGCCGCGCACCAGCTCCAGATGGCCCTTGCGCGGCCCTGTCGCCCGCCTGCTCTTGCTCATGCTTGCTCGCCTCAACCCCATCTTGGAGGAGGCGAGCGCGAGCGCAAATACAATCTTATGGCGCGTGTCGGGCTATTCCGGCTTGATGCCGAGATCCTTGATCAGTTTGCCCCAGCGCATCGTCTCGTCCTTGAAGAAGGCGGCGAACGAGGACGGGCTGTCGCCGACGCCCTCGGCGCCGATCGCGACCAGCTGCTCCTTCACCTCAGGTCGAGCCAGCACCTTCGCGAGCTCGACTTGCAGGCGGGCGACGATGTCGGACGGGATGCCTTTGGGGAAGAAAAAGCCGTTCCAGCCGATCATCTCGTAGTCGGGCACGCCTGCCTCGATCATGGTCGGCAGCTCGGGCTCGAGACTGGAGCGCGTGCGGCTGGTGATGGCGAGCGCCCGCATCTTGCCGCCGCGTACGAATGGCATGGTGCCCGGCATGTTCTCGATCATCATCGAGAGCTGGCCCGCCGCCAGATCGGCCAGCGCGGGCGCACCGCCCTTGTACGGCACATGGGTGATGTCGATCCCGGCCTTGGCCTTGAACAGCTCGGTCGCGAGGAAGGGCGTGCTGCCGATGCCGCCCGAGCCGTAGTTGAGCTGGCCCGGCTTGGCCTTGGCGAGTGCCACCAACTCGGCCACCGACCTGGCCGGCACCGACGGATGAAGCACCAGCAGCAGCGGATTGATGGCGACCGTGCTCACCGGCACGAAGTCGCCGAGCGCATCGAACGGCGTCTGGGCATAGAGAAAAGCGTTGACCGCCAGGAACGAGCTTCCGAGCAGAACCGTGTAGCCGTCGGGCGGGGCTTTGGCGACGATGTCGGCGCCGAGATTGCCGCCCGCGCCCGGCCGATTGTCGACCACGATCTGCTGGCCGAGCCCGGCGCTGAGATGCTGGCTGATCAGGCGCGCCAGGATGTCGGAGATGCCGGCGCCGGCCGAGAAGGGCACCACTAGCCGGATCGGCTTGGTCGGCCAAATGTCGGCCTTTGCCAGATGCGGAAGAGCGAGCGCGGCCATCGCGGCCATCGCCGAACGGCGGGAAACTGGGCGTGTCATCGTTGGTCCATGGCTAGCCGGGCGGCAAAAAGAGTGCCAGCAGCTTATCCACTGCGACTCATTTCTGTAACGGAAGCGTCTCAAACCTGCAGCCGGCAGCCGCTACGCAGCCTCTGAAGGGGCGCGTTGCGGAGTATTGCATGCTGCGGCTGGACGGCGTGGTGAAGAAGTTCGGCGACAAGCGCGCCGTCGACGGCATCTCGCTCGTCGTGCCGAAAGGCCAGCTCGTCGGCGTGATCGGCCAGTCGGGCTCGGGCAAGTCGACCCTGCTGCGCATGATCAATCGCCTGAACGATCCCAGCGCCGGCCGCATCTTCTTCGAAGGCACGGAAGTCACCGCGCTCAGGGGCCGCGCGCTGCGTCACTGGCGGGCTCGGTGCGCCATGATCTTCCAGCAGTTCAATCTGGCCGGCCGACTCGACGTGCTGACCAATGTCATGATGGGCCGCGCCTTCCACGCGCCGCTGTGGCGTGCGCTGCTCAAACTCTGGACCGACGAGGAGAAGGCGATGGGCCTCTCCGCGCTCGAGGGTCTCGACATCGCCCGGCTCTCCGGCCAGCGCGCCGACACTTTGTCCGGCGGCCAGCAACAAAGGGTCGCCATCGCTAGAGCGCTGATCCAGGAGCCCGAGATGATCCTCGCCGACGAGCCCATCGCCTCGCTCGACCCGCGCAACACCCAGGTGGTGATGGACGCGCTGCAGCACATCAACAGGCACTTCGGCATCACCGTGATGGTGAACCTGCACAGCCTCGACCTCGCCCGCAAATACTGTGATCGGCTGATCGGCCTCGCGGCGGGCCGGCTCGTGTTCGACGGCGCGCCGGCGCAGCTCACCGACACCGTGGCGCGCGAGCTTTACGGCCTCGAATCGGGCGAGGTGCTCGGTCCCGACCATGGGGCGGCGCCGGTCGGCGTGCCCGGTCTCGCCAACGCCCATTGATTCCACCGGTCAGCCAAGGGGAGAATGTGATGTTGAACCGTCGACAGATGCTGGGCACGGCAATCGCGGCCGGCTCGTTCGGGCTCGCCGCCGCCGCGCGCGCCGATTGGCATGACAAATACAAGGAACTCGTGCTGGCGGTGGTGCCGGCCGAGAACGCCTCGGGCGTCACCGAACGCTATGCGCCGTTCGTCGAGTATCTCTCCAGGGAGCTCGGCACCAAGGTGACGCTGCGCGTCGCCAACGACTATGCCGCGGTGATCGAGGGCCAGCGCAACGGCTCGATCCACATCGCGGGCTATGGCCCCGCCTCGTACAGCCGTGCCGTCGTCACCGGCGTCAAGGTCGTGCCCTTCTGCACCACCAGGAACAACGACGGTACGGTCGGCTACTACTCGGTGTTCTACGTGCGCTCCGACAGCCCGTACCAGAAGATCGACGATCTCAAGGGCAAGAACCTGGGCCTGGTCGATCCGAACTCGACCTCCGGCAACAACGTGCCGCGCTTCATCCTGAACAAGATGCACATCGTGCCGGAGAGCTACTTCGCGCACGTGACCTACACCGGCTCCCACGAGAATGCGGTGATCGCCCTCCAGCAGAAGACGGTCGACATCGCCGCCAACTGGTGGAACGCCGAGGATGATTCGAACCTCAGCCGCATGGTCGCCAAGGGCCTGGCCAAGAAGGAGGACTTCCGGATCATCTCCAAGTCCGATCTGATCCCGAACTCGCCCTATGCCTACCTCGCCGACATGCCGGACGACCTGAAGGCCGCGATCTGGAAGGCCTTCCAGGAGGCGCCGACCAAGGACAAGGCCGCCTTCGACAGGCTGTCGGACGGCAAGGACCGCGAGTTCATTCCGACCGACGCCAAGTACTACGAAGGCGTGGTCGAGCTGATCAAGTTCATCGACTCGCTTCGCAAGCAGAAGAGCTGATTCCCGGCGTCTTGGCGTGACCTCGCCGGTCGTCCACTTGCCGGAAGCCCAGCTGCGGCCGCTGCTGGCGTCGTACGCCGCCGCGGTGCGCAGCCGGCGCTGGCATTCGCTGATCGCGATGGCCTGCATCGGGCTGGCCATCCTGCTGTCGTCGGTCTCGGCCGAGGTCGACCTGCCGAAGCTGTTCGGCAACATCGGCAACTTCACGAGTTATTTCGGCCGGCTGTTCCATCTCGACAGCGGCGCCCTCGTCTGGACCGATCCCGTCGAATGGTACTGGGGCCTGTTCCGCTGGCTGCGCCTGCTCGGCGAGACTCTGCTGATGGCCTATGTCGGCACGGCGCTGGGCGCGATCGGTGCTTTCTTCCTGTGCTTCCTCGCCGCCGCCAACGTGGCGCCGCGGCCATGGCTGCGGATCCTCGTGCGGCGCTTCTGCGAGGCCTGCCGCACCGTGCCGCAGCTCGTCTTCGCCCTGATGTTCGTGATCGCCTTCGGCCTGGGGCCGCTGGCGGGCGTGCTGGCGATGGCGATCCATTGCCTGGGCGCGCTCGGCAAGCTATTCGCCGAGGTGGTCGAGAACATCGACATGAAGCCGGTCGAGGGCGTGTCCGCGACCGGCGCGCACTGGACCGCGGCGATGCGCTACGGCGCGCTGCCGCAGACCCTGTCGAACCTGGTGAGCTACATGCTGCTGCGCTTCGAGATCAACGTGCGCGAGGCGGCGGTCATGGGCTTCGTCGGCGCCGGCGGCATCGGCATGGACCTGATCGAGGCCATCCGCAAGTTCTACTACTCCGACGTCTCGGCGATCCTGGTGCTGATCGTGATCGCCGTCGGCATCATCGATACCCTGACGGGCATGGTGCGCCATCGTCTGATCGGCCTGCAGGAGCGGCACTGATGGCGCGCATGGCCTTCGACGCCACGGCGATTCGCGACCGCCATCCGCATCATTTCGGGGCGCCGGGGCGCGACCAGCGGCTGCTGATCGCGGCCGGCGCCGCCGCCTTCATCCTGCTGATCGGCGCGATGGCGCAGCTCGGCTTCTTCGGCTCGAAGTTCGTCGAGGGCGTCGGCAAGCTGGGGGAGATCGTCGGCCTGATGCTGCCGCCCGATCCCGGCGATTGGACGCATGTGCGGCTCTATCTGATGTCGCTGGTCGAGACCGTCGCCATCGCGTTCCTCGGCACGCTCGGTGCATCCGTCCTCGCGTTGCCGCTCGCGCTGCTCGCCGCGAGAAACGTGATTGCCGCACGCGTACTGCGCTTCATGACGCGGCGTTCGCTCGACATCATCCGCAGCATCGATATCCTCGTCTGGGCGCTGATCTGGATCAACGTGGTGGGACTCGGACCTTTCGCGGGTGTGTTGGCAATCATGACTTCCGATACCGGCAATTTCGGCAAGCTCTTCTCCGAGGCGATCGAGGCGGTCGACCGCAAGCCGCGCGACGGCATCGTCGCGTCGGGCGGCGGCGCCCTCCTCGGCATTCGCTTCGGCATCCTGCCCGAGGTGTTCCCCGTGCTGGCGAGCCAGGTGCTCTATTTCTTCGAATCCAACACCCGCTCGGCGACGATCATCGGCATCGTCGGCGCGGGCGGCATCGGACTGCATCTCGCCGAGGCGATCCGAACCCTCGAGCTGAAGCAGGCCTCGTTCATCATCCTGCTGGTCCTGATCGCGGTTGCGGCGATCGATGTCGTGTCGAACAAGCTGCGCTTCGCCCTGATCGGCCGCCGGAGCCAGATCGCGTGAATGATGCCCGCTACGCGCTCTATTATGCGCCCCGTCCCGAAGAGCCCCTGGCTGTCGCCGCCGCGCAGTGGCTCGGCTGGAATCCCGACGGCGGCCGCGGCCGCCCGTTGCCTGCCTCGTCCGGTATAGACCCGCAGCGGCTGAGTGAGATCATCGCCGAGCCGCGGCGCTACGGCTTCCACGGCACGCTGAAGCCGCCGATGCGGCTGATCGACGAGGTCTCCGAGGCCGACTTCCTGGCAGCTGTCGGCCGCTTCGCCGCGACCCAGCGCCCCTTCACCGCGGCCCCGCTGATGCTGAAGGCCATCTCGAACTTCCTCGCGCTCGTGCCAACCAATCGCTCGACCGAGCTGCAGGATCTCGCCGACCGCTGCGTCGTGGAGTTCGACGAATACCGCCGGCCGGCCGCTGACGAGGAGCTGGCGCGCCGGCGCATGAACGGCCTGTCGCCGCGTCAGGACGAGCTGCTGCTGCGCTGGGGCTATCCCTATGTACTCGAGGAATGGCGCTTCCATCTCACGCTCACGGGGCGCCTGCCCGACGAGGCCGAGCGGACGGCGGTGATGAACGTGCTGCGTCAGCGCTTCGGCGGCCTGGTCGACCGGCCGTTGCCGGTGCGCGATCTCTGTGTGTTTCGCCAGTCCGCGCCCGATCGGCCGTTCACCGTGCTGGCGCGCTTCAGGCTCGGCGGCGGGCGCCTGGTGAGTACTGAAGTCTGGCGATCAAGCTGACGAACGCTTCGGCCGCCTTCTCGAGCGCGCCGTCGTTCACGATCGTCACCAATCGCGCATCGTCCACCGCATAGGCCTCGCCGCGACCGAGGCGCCGCGCCGCGTCACCGCTGTCCTCGCGGCCGCGCGCGGCCAGCCGTTCGGCGAGGTGCTCCGCCGGCGCCGTGATCAGCACCGGTTGGGTATCGGGGTCGAGGCCGTTCGCCTTGAGGAAATGCTCGCGCGAGCCCGAGACCACGACGGTGAGTCCCGCCTTGCGCCACGTCTCGATCTCGCAGCCGATGGCGTAGCGGTTGCCGTGCGCCTCCCAGTCGAAGGCGAACAGCCCGTGCTCGCGCCGCAACAGGAACTCGGCCTCGCTCAGCGCGACATGGTTCTCCCCGCCGATGTCGGCCGGCCGGGTGATGTAGCGATGAGCGAAGAACACCGGCGCCTTGCCGTGCAGCAGCGCCCGCGCGCGATTCATCACCGAATCCTTGCCCGCGCCCGACGGCCCCATGACGTAGACGAGGGGACCGCTCATGTCATCGGACCGCGGAGCTCCAGCTCCGCTCATGAGCGGGCCTGGAGGCCCGCGGTCTGATGAGAAGAGGCATCAGACGACGCGCTCGCCTTCGCGCCACACCGCGCGTACCAGCGGAGACTCGCCGGCCAGGCGCACACGCACCAGGTCGGCGCGCTTGTTCTTGGCGATCTCGCCGCGGTCGTTCAGGCCGACCGCGCGCGCGGGATTGAGCGAGGCAAGCCGCACCGCATCGGACAGGCCGATACCCGCCTCGCGCGGCAGCTTGAACACGCCCTCGATCAGGCTCGCCGGCACGTAGTCGGACGACAGGATGTCGGCCTGGTTGGCGCGAATCAGGTCGATCGCGGCGATGTTGCCGGAGTGCGAGCCGCCCAGCACCAGGTTGGGGGCGCCGATCAGCACGGCGAGGCCGGCCTCGCGCGAGGCTTCGGCTGCCTCCCAGGTGGTCGGGAACTCGGCGATCGTCATGCCGTTGCTCACCGCCTCCTCCACGTGGGCGCGCGTGGCGTCGTCATGGCTGGCGAGCGGCAGGGCGCGGGCCTGGGCGCGCGACACGATCTCGTGGCGATGGCGCGCGGCGTTGCGATTGTGCAATTCGACCGAGCGAGCGTGGAATTCGTCGAACTGCTGGGCGTTCATCAGGTACTTGCCCATGTAGTATTGCCGCAGCTTCTCCGGATCGAGGAACTGGCGCTGCCCGGGCGTGTGGTC
>DATGMK010000112.1:0-100275 GCA_035293665.1 Reyranella sp.
CCCCCCCCCCCCTCTAACGACGCGACCACTTTACCGCAGTTCCACTGATGCGGGTACTGCCCTGAGCCCCCCCCCAGTGGGAACATCAATACCGGGCAGACGCAGAGCTAACGGGCTGGAGGAGCTGACCGACAAACACCGCGCTCGAGCCTGCTAAGCCGGTACGCGGTCTAGCTCGGTTGAGCGGGCGAGCTAAGGGTCGCAGCAAGCCCGGCCTCAATTAGCATCCGCACGGCTTCTGAACGGCGCAATCCTTTCTTGGAGGCCCAGGCATCGATCGCCTTGATTGTCTCGCGGGGAACCCGCGCCGGGAGCACGGGATCCTTTCCGCCCGGACGAGCTGGCCTCCCGCGCTTCTTAGGCTGAGCAGTAGTCTTCTTTGTCATTCAGGTTATGCCTCTTGTTGGCAACGGGTATACCCAAAACAAGGGCCCTAGGACAGCACGGCATCCAAAGGCTTCTGGACCCAAGCTTGGACCCAAACGCGAGAGAACCAGAGGAGACGAAAGAGACCAGTGAGACGCAACTAACGCTAAAGCCGAGCAAATGCGGGACGGAGCGGCATGCGCTTATACGCAAGGGACAAGCGGTTGAGAATTTCAAGACCGGTGCCTTAAACCGCTCGGCCACCCATCCAACCAACTGGACCGCCGGACAACCTTAGTGGACGGAACCGGCCAAAACGCCGTTGCCGCCGATTTTGCTATCGGGCGCCGCCGGACCTGGCCGGCGTGGCCGTTATAGCACCGCTATGCGCACCGTCGAGCCGCCCGGAGCAAGCTGACCAGCTCGCGTTGATCCCGGCGTCCGTCGCGCTTCTGGAACAGGCGTTCCTGGACCTGCAGCGCGATGTCGGCAACGCGTGAGCATTGCCTCGGTGCGCAGCATTCTTGCTCCACTTCAGGCCGCAGCCAGCAGCCGGCCGGTATAGCGCGCGATCATGCGCTCCTCGTCGGTCGGCACGACCCACGCCGTGCAGCGCGACCCCTCTGCGTGGATGCGCGTCTCGCCGCGCTTGTTACGCTCTTCGTCGAGCGCCAGGCCGAGCCAGCCGCAACCGGCCGCCACCTCGCTGCGGGTCGACGCGTCGTTCTCGCCGATGCCTGCGGTGAAGACCAGGCCGTCGACACCGCCCAGCGCCGCGGCCATCGACCCGATCTCGCGCACGATGCGGTATACGAAGAGCGCGATCGCCTCGGCGGCCTCCGGCTCGGACGACTGGCGCAGCGTGCGCATGTCGGACGAGATGCCGGACACGCCCAGCAGGCCGGATTTACGGTAAAGCAGGTCCTCGATGTCCTTGGGACTCATGCGCCGCTCCATCAGCAGATAGAGCAGCACGCCGGGATCGAGCGCGCCGGTGCGCGTACCCATCATCAGCCCATCGAGCGCGGTGAAGCCCATGGTGCTGGCGACGCTCTTGCCGTCGGCAACCGCGCACAGGCTGGCGCCATTGCCGAGATGGGCGATCACCAGCCGGCCGCGCGCCAGCATCGGCATGGTCTCGGCAAGCCGGTGGACGATGTAGTCGTACGACAGGCCGTGGAACCCGTAGCGCCGCACCCCCGACTCGGTGATGTCGCGGGGCAGGGCGTAATGCTCGACCAGCGCTGTCTGGCTGCGATGGAAGGCCGTGTCGAAGCATGCGACTTGCGGCAGGTGAGGCGCCGCCTCCGCGATCGCCTCGATCGGCGCGAGATTGTGCGGCTGGTGCAGCGGCGCGAGCGGCACCAGCGTGCCGAGATACTTCATCACTTCGGGATCGATGCGGGCGGGCGCGTCGAACCGCGCGCCGCCATGCACCACCCGATGTCCGATGCCGACGACGTGACGGCCACCCAGCAGTTCGCGTCCGAGCCTCAGGATCTCCTCGGTCGCACGGCGATGGTCGAGCTGGTCGTTCGTCCACTTGCGCCGAGCAACGGTCTCGCCCCTGGCGTCGACCACCTTCATGCGCGGCGCAAGGCCGAGCTGCTCGACCTGGCCGCGGAACAGCAGCGCACCCTTGTCGCCTGCCTCGTAGAGCGCGAACTTCACGCTCGACGAGCCGGCATTCAGCACGGCGATGCAACCGCGGTCGGAGGTCCCGTCGCCTCTCATCGCGCCTCAGACCGCCACCGCGGCCTTGGTGCGCCGCGCAGCGGCCACCAGGACGGCAACCGCGCAGGAGGCGAGGCGGGTCAGCAGCGAATCCGCCCTGCTGGTCAGGATGACCGGTACGCGGGCGCCCAGCACGATCCCGGCGGCATCGGCGCTTGCCAGGAAGGACAAGCTCTTGGCCAACATGTTGCCGGCCTCGAGATCGGGCACGATCAGCACGTTGGCGCGGCCGGCAACCGGTGAGACGATGTGCTTGATCGCCGCCGCCTCGAGGCTGATCGCATTGTCGAGCGCCAGGGGCCCATCGAGCTCGGCACCGGTGATCTGGCCGCGATCGGCCATCTTGCACAGCGCCGCCGCCTCGATGGTCGAAGGCACCTTGGGATTGACCGTCTCCATCGCGCTCAGGATGGCGACGCGCACCGCGTCGACCCCCAGCGCGTGGGCGAGGTCGATGGCGTTTTGGACGATGTCGACCTTGGCCTCGAGATCGGGCGCGATGTTGACCGCCGCGTCGCTGATGATCAGCGCCTGCGGATGGTTGGGCACGTCCATGACGAAGCAATGACTGATGCGCCGCGCGGTGCGGATGCCGGTATCGCGCGCCACCACCGCACCCATCAGCTCGTCGGTGTGCAGGCTGCCCTTCATCAGCGCCTCGGCACGGCCGCAGCGGACCTGCTCAACGGCTGCTGCCGCCGCGGCGTGGCTGTGCTCGGTGTCGATCAATTCGAACGGCGCAATGTCGAGCTTGGCCTTTTCGGCGGCGGCGTGAATCTTGGCCTGCGGTCCGCAGAGGATGGGCGTGATGATGTCGAGCTGCGCCGCTTCGACGGCACTCTCCAGCGAGACCGCGTCGCACGGATGGGCGACGGCGGCGACGATGCGCGGCAGCTTGCGCGCTGCCTCGACGAGTCGTTCGTACTTGGTGTGCGGGGCAGTGCCCGGACGCAGAGAATCCTCAGGCATCCTAACGCTCGCTTCCCACTGGCCTCGGTTAAAGTTCTCTATCGCACGGTCCCCGCCGCGGCATTGACCTTGGTCAATGCGCAACCGGTCTGACGGAGGTGAAGTAGGAAGGCCGGGGCTCACAGGGAGAAACGCAATGCCGGACCAGGCCACTGACGCGATCGACGGCCGTCGATCCCGTGCCTGGCGCTCGTTCAATGCGGGCCGCTGGCAGAAGGCGATCGACGTGCGCGACTTCATCGTACGCAACGTCACCGCCTATGAGGGCGACGACAAGTTCCTGGCCGCCCCGTCGAACCGTACGAAAGCGGTCTGGGCGAAGCTGCAGCCGTATTTCGAGGCCGAGCGCAAGAAGGGCGTATTGGACGTCGACGCCGCGCACCCTTCGACGATGCTGGCCCACGGGCCGGGCTGGATCGACCGGGCGAACGAGGTGATCGTCGGCCTGCAGACCGACGCGCCGTTCAAGCGGGCGATCTTCCCGTTCGGCGGGCTGCGCATGGTCGAGAACGGCCTGAAGGCCGCAGGCTTCACACCGGATGCCGACGTGCACCATGCCTTCACGCATTACCGCAAGAGTCACAATGACGGTGTGTTCGATGCCTACACGCCGGAGATCCTGCGCTGCCGCCGCAGTCACGTGATCACCGGTCTGCCGGATGCCTATGGCCGCGGCCGGATCATCGGCGACTACCGTCGCGTGGCGCTGTACGGCGTCGACCGCCTGCTCGAGGTCAAGCGGGCCGAGCGCGCGCAGATCGACGAGATGTGGGCGAGTGAGGACGTGATCCGCCTGCGGGAGGAGCTGGCCGAGCAGATGCGCGCGTTGCGCGATCTGGTCGAGATGGGCAAGCGTTACGACTGCGATCTCTCGCGCGCGGCGGAGACGGCGCGCGAGGCGGTCCAGTGGACCTATCTCGCCTATCTCGGCGCGATCAAGGAGGCCAATGGCGCCGCAATGTCGATCGGCCGAGTCTCGACCTTCCTCGACATCTACCTCCAGCGCGACATCGCCGAAGGCAAGCTCGACGAAAGCGGGGCGCAGGAGCTGATCGACCAGCTGGTCCAGAAGCTGCGGATCGTGCGCTTCCTGCGCACGCCGGAATACGACGCGCTGTTCAGCGGTGACCCTTACTGGGCGACCGAATGCATCGGCGGCATGGACCTCGACGGCCGGCCGCTGGTGACCCGTACCAGCTACCGCATGCTGCATACGCTGGTGAACCTGGGGCCCGCGCCCGAGCCCAACATGACCGTGCTGTGGTCGCAGCACCTGCCGGCGCCGTTCAAGCAGTTCTGTATCCGCATCAGCCGCGACACCTCGTCGATCCAGTACGAGAACGACGACCTGATGCGGCCGTACTGGGGCGATGACTACGGCATTGCCTGTTGCGTATCGTCGATGCGCCTCGGCAAGCAGATGCAGTTCTTCGGCGCCCGCGTGAACCTCGCCAAGGCGCTGCTCTACGCGATCAACGGCGGCCGGGACGAGTTGAGCGGCGACCAGGTGGCGCCGCCGACCGCACCGGTGACGGGGGACCTGCTCGACTACGACGAGGTATTCGCCAAGTTCGACGCCACCATGGAATGGCTGGCGCGGACCTACGTGCATGCCCTGAACTGCATCCACTACATGCACGACAAGTACTTTTACGAGCGGCTGGAGATGGCGCTGCACGATCGCGACATCCTGCGGACGATGGCCTGCGGCATCGCCGGCATCTCCGTCGTCGCCGACAGCCTGTCGGCCATCAAGTACGCCAGGGTGAGCCCGATCCGTGACGACACGGGCCTGATCGTCGACTACAGGACCGAGGGCGATTTCCCGAAGTACGGCAACGCCGACAGCCGCGTCGACGACATTGCCGCCGACCTGGTCTCGCGCTTCATGGCCAAGGTGCGCAAGCATCCGACGTACCGCGACGCCACGCATACACAGTCAGTGCTGACGATCACCTCCAACGTCGTCTACGGCAAGAACACCGGCAACACGCCGGATGGTCGCCGCGCGGGCGAGCCGTTCGCGCCGGGCGCCAACCCGATGCATGGCCGCGACACGCACGGCTGGCTTGCCTCCTGCATCTCGGTCGCCAAGCTGCCGTACGCCGACGCGCAGGACGGCATCAGCTACACCGTCAGCATCGCGCCCACCTTGACGCAGCGTGACGGCGCCGACGGCATCGGCAACGCGGTGAAAGCGTTCGATGCCTATTTCGGGCAGGGCGGCTTCCACATGAACCTGAACGTGCTCTCCAAGGACACGCTCGAAGACGCGATGGAGCACCCCGAGAAGTATCCGCAGCTCACCATCCGGGTATCCGGCTACGCCGTGAACTTCGTGCGGCTCACCCGCGAGCAGCAGCTCGACGTGATCCATCGCACCTTCCATGCCAAGTACTGATCTCCCACGTTCCGGGGTGGAGGTCGGCAGCCGCCACGACCTGCGTGCGGCGCGCTCGCCCGACGCGCCGGAGACGGAGGCATACGAGGGGAGGGAAGCGACCTTCGGTTGGGTCCATTCCTACGAGACCGGTTCGACCGTCGACGGACCGGGCGTCCGCATCACGCTCTTCATGTCGGGCTGCCTGCTGCGCTGCCAGTACTGCCACAACCCCGACACCTGGCGTCTCAAGGACGGCACGAAGGTCGAGCTCGCAAAGGCGGTGAGCCGGCTCGGCGACTTCGCCCCGATGCTGCGCGCCATGGGTGGCGGCTTCACCATCTCCGGCGGAGAGCCGCTCCTGCAGGCCGGCTTCACGCGCGGCATGTTCGCGGCGGCCAAGCGGTTCGGCCTGCACACCGCCCTCGATACGTCGGGGCTGCTCGGGGCGCGTGCCGACGATGACTATCTGAGCGACGTCGATCTCGTGCTGCTCGATATCAAGAGCGGCGATCCGGAGACCTACCGCAAGGTGACCAGCCGCGATCTCGCGCCGACCTTGAGCTTCGCCGAGCGCCTCGCCGCGATCGGCAAGCTGGTGTGGATCCGGTTCGTGCTGGTGCCGGGACTGACCGACGACCCCGGCAACGTCGCGCAGGTTGCGCGCTTCGTGGCGCCCATGAAGAACGTTCAATGGGTGGAAGTCTTGCCGTTCCATCAGATGGGCGCTTTCAAGTGGAAGTCGCTCGGTCTGGAGTACCCGCTCGCCGGCACCAATCCGCCCACCCCCGAGCAGGTGAAGAGGGCGCTCGATATCTTCCGTCAGGCCGGCTGCAACGCCCGATGATCACTGCCTTCGCCGAGCTGCTCGGTTCCCAGCCCATCCTGTCGCTGTTCCTCGCCGTCGCCGTCGGCTACGCAGTGGGACAGATCAACATCTTCGGCTTCTCGCTCGGCATCGGCGCGGTGCTGTTCGTCGGCCTGGCGATCGGCGGCATCGCGCCCAAGGCGCAGATCGCTGGGCCGATCGGCCTGATCGGCCTCACCATGTTCCTGTACGGCATCGGCATCCTGTACGGCCGGCAGTTCTTCGAAGGCCTGACCGGCCCGGGCAAGGTGTACAACCTGCTGGCCTTCGTCTCGCTGATCGTCAGCCTTGCCGTGGCGCTCGGCCTCGGCCGGCTGTTCCACGTCGGCACCGGCGAGATCCTCGGCGTGTTCGCGGGCTCGCTGACCAGCACGCCGACCCTGCAGGCGGCGCTCGACCTGATCGGCGACAAGACCCCGTCGATCGGCTACTCGGTGACCTACCCGTTCGGCGTGATCGGGCCGATCCTGTGCTTCTACTTCATGACTCGGGCGGTGAAGCCCAAGTTCCCCCCGCCGCCGGCGCGCTTCCACATGGCCGAGATCACCATCGAGCGGCTGCCCGGCAAGGATGCGACCCTGGCCGAGGTGATGGCGCTGCTGCCGGCCGGCGTGCAGGTCACGAGCGTGCGCCAGGATCACCACAATCTCATTCCCGAGGGCTCGATCGTGCTGCGGCCGGGCGACGGCCTGCTGATCGTCGCCGACAAGCAGGCGACGCTCGAGCAGGCCGTCGCCGTGCTCGGGCGGCTCGACCCCAACCGGCTGGGCAAGGACCGCAGCGATCTTTCGTACCAGCGCTACTTCGTCTCCAAGCAGGCGCTCACCGGCATCGCGCTGCGCGACCTGCCGTTGCCGCAGGGCTTCCCGATTCATGTCATCCATCTCCGACGCTACGACGTCGATCTCGTGCCGACGCCGGACCTGATGCTGGAGATGGGCGACCGCATCGGCATCCTGGTGCCGGTCGAGCACATCCAGACCGCGCGCGCCTTCTTCGGCGACACCGTGAAGTCGACCGCCGAATTCAGCTATGTCTCGATCGGCCTGGGCATGGTGCTGGGCGTCCTCCTGGGCCTGGTGCCGATCCCCTTGCCGGGCGTGGGCACCGTCAATCTCGGCATCGGTGGAGGGCCGCTGATCGTAGCCCTGATCGCCGGAAGGCTGCGCCGCACCGGACCAATCACCTGGGTAATGCCGCTGCCGGCCAACATCGTGCTCCGCAACTTCGGCCTGACCCTGTTCCTCGCCACGGTCGGCATCAACTCGGGTCAGGCGTTCTTCCACACGGTAGCCGCGACCGGTCCGGTCCTGCTGCTGATCGGCGCGGCGGTCGTGCTGGCGCCGATCTTCCTGATCCTGCTGGTGGGCCGCTACATGCTGCGGATGCCGTACGATGACCTGCTGGGCGTCGCCTCGGGCGCGACCGGCAACCCGGCGATCCTGGTCTACGCCTCGCGCATGGCGCCGACCGACCGCACCGACATCGGCTATGCGATGATCTTCCCGTCGGCGACGATCGTGAAGGTGGTCGCCGTGCAGATCGTCGGTCTGGTCCTGCTCGCCGGCTGACGTCCGAGCCGGAGGACCTGTCGCGCCGTCTTTTTCTTTTTGGTCAACACATAGATTTCCAACGCGGCGGCGAGCGTTTCCTTGGGAAATCTCGCTTCGGAACGTCAAAAGTCGCGGAATCGGGCGCTCGCAGCGAGCCCACTATGGGCCATGGAAGGCGAGTCGAGGCCCGGAAACAGCGGCTTTTCCTCCCGGCCATTGCCCTTAATAGGGATTCGGCGCGCGATCGTGCAGACTCGCGCGCATGATGATGATCGTGCTGCACCTGCTCTTGCTCCCGGGACGGGATAGGGGTGTTTCTCAGTTGGGACAGAATCGGTGGATTCGTGGACTCCTGGCCCAAAACCCTTGTGCCATCGGCATCCAACCGGTCCACACCCGAGTGGACTCCAGTGGACTCTTGTGGACTTCCGCCCAAGGCGATCGCGGCAACTTCGCCTTAGTAGAGCTTGATGCCGTAGTTAAGGATCAGCCGGACCTCGTCGACCGTCGTGCGGATGCCGCCCTGGTCGATCCGCGCCTGGCCGTAGCGGGCGCGCAGCCACAGGCCCTTCATGAGTTCCCAGCTCGGCCGCCATTCGAGATTGAAGTTCCACTCGTCCTCGAGCACCGGCAGGCCGGCCGCGGGCGCCTGGGTCCAGCCGCGGAAATATTGCGCGGATGCGCCCACGCCCGGCAGGCCGAGCGACGTGAAGACATAGGACAGGCCAACCATGATCGCGCCTTCGCCGGCGCGGTTGAAGGACTGGATCTGGGCGTCGGTGTAGAAGGGATTGGAGCTCCACGGCGTCTGCATGTTGAAGCCCGGATTCACCACTGTGTAGGCGGCCGAGAGGATCGCGTCGTGGAAGCCGATCTGTCCCTGCACGCCGAACTGGTTGGTTTCCCAGTAGTTGCCGCCGTTGAGCAGGTTCATCCCGGTGCTGTTCTGGTTGGCGAACTGTCCTGCCAGGGTGGCCTCCAAGTCGGGCCCGCGCGCCATCCCGACCTTGCCCTCGGTATAGAAGATGTTGATCGTGTCCTGGTTATAGTAATCGATCGCGCCGAGCCGCATCGGGCCCCAGCTGAACATGCCCCCGAGCACGCCGACACCGCGATCCTCGCTGGCGCCGGCAGAGCGCGACATCGAGATGAACTCGGTCGAGTTGCGCTCCTTCATCGCGGCAATGTAGCCGCCGCCGTAGCGCAGCGCCGGCCCGCCGCTCGCCTCGTCGCCGAACGTGCCGTGGATCGTATAACCGTAGAAGGTCTTGGGTGACATGCGGTTGTCATGCGGGTTCATGAACGGCGTATCGTAAAGATAGCGCCCGGCGATGATTTCGTGCGTGTCGGCGATATGGACCTTGCCGTAGAGCTGGCCGAGCACGCCGTACTGCTGCTGCCCGGGCTTCAGCAGCCCGGTGCCGTCGTGATCGAGCGGCGCATAGACCGGGAACGAGGTGTAGAGCACGAAGCCGCCCGAGATCAGGTCGAACAGCCGCCCCGTTTCGAACGCGACCGAGCCGCCCGCGGCCCAGGCCTCGTTCCAGGCGGCGCCCGTCGAGGCATTCGAGACGTTGTCGCGATAGTAGCTGCGGAAGTTGATGCCGGCCTTGGAATCGCGGAGGAAGGCCGGCGTGTCCTTGAGCTGCTCGCGGATCTGCGGGAACAGCGTCAGCGGCTCCGCGGTCGGCAAGACCGCGAAGCCGCGTTCGATCGCCGTCAAGCTCTGAAACGGCGTAGCCGGCACCGGATCGTTGCGGTTGGCGTGCTGGGCATGCGCCAGCGTGCCCGAGCCCAGTGCCGCGACCACGCCCATGACCGCGGCAACCTTGCGGTTCTGCATCATCATCGTGCTCCCCGGACGATCGAATCAGCAGAGAACCAGGTTCTGGGCGAGGCCGGCCTCGCTGGTCTCCTTGTACTTGGAGTTCATGTCCCGGCCGGTGTCGGCCAGCGTCTTGATCGTCGTGTCGAGATCGACGCGGTGGCGCGAGGCGATCTCGTTGGTGGCGATCATCACCGCGATCCACGCCTTCACGGCGCCGAACGCGCAACGCTCGATGCAGGGCACCTGGACGTAGCCGGCGACGGGATCGCAGGTCATGCCGAGATGGTGCTCGAGCGCCGATTCGGCGGCGTTTTCCAGCACCTGCGGCGGCGTATCGAGGGTCTGGCAGATCAGGGCGGCCGCCATCGCCGAGGCGACGCCGATCTCCGACTGGCAGCCGCCTTCGGCCGCCGCCAGGGTGGCGTTGTGCTTGCAGAGATAGCCGACCGCCAGGCCGGCCAGCAGGCCCTCGCGAATCTTCTCGCGCGGCACCTTGCGCGGGCCCTCCGCCAGCGCATACACGATCGCCGGCATCACGCCCGCCGAGCCGCCGGTCGGCGCGGTGATGACGAGATGGCCGCGCGCATTCTCCTCGGAGGCGGCGAGGGCGAAGGCCGAGACCAGCGCGATCGCCTTGTCGGCCGCGAACTTGTCGTCCTGCGCCCGCTCGTAGACCGTGGAGGCCTTCGAGTGCAGCTTGATCGGCCCCGGCAGCACGTCGTCCTTGAAGGTCAGGCCGACCTTCACCGTCGCGACCATGGCGTTCATGATCTTGTCGAGGAAGGCGTTCACGTCCGCCTCGCTCTTGCCCGAGATCGTCGTCTCGTTGGCCATCATGACCTGGGCGATCGACAGGTTGTTCTTCTCCGCGTGGGCCCGCAGCTCCTTCATCGTGGCGTAGGGATACTTGGGCGGGTTCTTCTTCGGCGGCTCGTAGCCCTTCCATTCGATGAAGCCGCCGCCGACCGAGTAGTATTCGAGCTCGTAGATCGACTTGCCGTCGGCGCCGAGCAGCTTGCAGATCATGGTGTTGGGATGGTGAAAGTTGCCTTTGGTCGAATCGTAGACGATGTCCGCCAGGGTCAGCGTGTAGGTCTTGTCGCCGAGCTTCACCTGGTAGGACTGGTCCGGCTTGTCGCGCATCTCGTCGAGGAACAGCGGGTCGACCGTCGCCGGCTCCTTGCCGAGCAGGCCGGCGAGCGACGCGCGCTCGGTGCCGTGGCCCTTGCCGGTGGCGCTCAGCGATCCGAACAGGTGCACTTTCAGCCCGGTGGCCTTGGCAAGCTGGTCGGCCGGCAGCTTGCTGCAGCGCTGGTAGAAATCGTAGGTGATGCGCATCGGCCCGATCGTGTGCGAGCTCGAGGGGCCGGGGCCGACCTTGTAGAACTCGTCGGCCAGGATCATTACCGGGCCCTTGCTCGCCTTCACGACGTTGAGGTCGGGCGACAGCTCGCCGCCGAGCTTCGGCGCCCCGGCTTCCTTGGTGGCCTGCTGGGCGCGCGCCTCGATCGTCCAGGTCGTGCCGGTCATCGCAGCAGCGGCGCCGATCACAGCATGGCGCATCAGGAACGTGCGGCGATCGACGCTGTCGGGCAGATCGGCGAGTTCCTCCGGCATCGGATTGGCTGCACGGTCGGCCTTGAGGAATTCCATTGTTGCCTCCCTGACTCAGCAATTGCCGCGAGTATGGGAGGAGGGACAGGGACGGGCATTGACCAATGTCAAAGGCAAGCGAACGTGACGGCGCGAGTGCTTGGGCTTATCGTTGACCGAGACGAGGAGAGCACGTCGATGTCGAAGAAGGACAAGGACCAAGGCAGGCTCGACCGCAAGACCTACGACAAGGAGCTGCGCAAGCTGCAGGAGGAGCTTTGCCACCTGCAGGACTGGGTGAAGGCCAAGGGCGAGCGTGTCGTTATCGTGTTCGAGGGCCGCGACGCCGCGGGCAAGGGCGGCACGATCAAGGCGCTGACCGAGCGCGTCAGTCCGCGCGTGTTCCGTGTCATTGCGCTGCCGGCGCCGTCGGATCGCCAGAAGTCGCAGATGTACATGCAGCGCTATGTCGAGCATCTGCCCGCGGCCGGCGAGGTCGTGATCTTCGACCGCTCGTGGTACAACCGCGCGGGTGTCGAGTACGTCATGGGCTTCTGCACCCCCGAGCAGCATGAGCGCTTCCTGAAGCTCTGCCCGCTGGTGGAGCGGTTCATCGTCGACGGCGGCATCCGCCTGCTGAAGATCTGGCTCGAGGTCGGGCAGGAGGAGCAGGAGCGGCGCTTCCAGCAGCGCATCGAGGATCCGGTCCGGCAGTGGAAGCTGAGCCCGATGGACGTGGAGTCCTTCCGGCGCTGGTACGACTATTCGCGGGCGCGCGACATCATGCTGGACCACACCGACAGCGCCCACGCCCCTTGGTTCGTGGTCGATTCCAACGACAAGAAGCGAGCCCGCCTGAACATCATCTCTCATATCCTGTCGCAGATCCCGTACACGCGCGTGGACCGCGAAAAAGTCAAACTACCCAAGCGCAGCGACAAGCAGGCCTATGACGACGCCGCACCGATGAAGCGGCGGCGATACGTCGAGCAACGCTGGTAGGACGCGTCCGGCAACCATTTGACGCTAAATCTGTTTCGCGTGTTTCGCGAATCACGACCACCTCTGCAATTTTGCACCTCTGGCGATCGATGATTGTGCTTCACGCCTGTCGTATGATTGACATTCGTCAACGTACGGTAGCGTAATCGCGCATAGACTGAGTGCTCACAACCGATGGGGGCCCCAGTGAGTACGTTGCTGAGCGCCAAGGATCTTCAGGCCAAGATCGCGCTCGCTGAAGGCGAGAAAGCATCCGCGGCGGCCAAGGCTCACGCGACAGCCGAGGCTGAGAGGCAGGCTTTCATCGACCGCATCAGCAAGCCGTCGGGCCTGACGGACGAGCAGGTCCTGGAGAAGGCCTCGCACATCGTCAATCGCGCTGCGGAGAACGGGCTGACCTCTGTCCAGGTCTTCCGCTTTCCCAATCATCTCTGCACCGACAACGGCCGCGCCATCGACCAGGCCGAAGACGGCTGGGAGAAGACCCTGACCGGCATCCCGAAAGAGCTCTGGGCCTTCTATCAGCGACAGCTCAAGCCGCGCGGCTATCACATGCGTTACCACATCGTCGACTATCCCAACGGGATGAGGGGTGATGTCGGCGTGATCCTGAGCTGGGACTGACACCGGATTCGCATCGGGCGAGCGTCGCCGAGCGCAAGGCCCCGCCAGTTGCGGGGCGGAGAGGGGGAACTGCATGCCCAACTCGATTGGCCATCACGGGGCGAATGGGCACCTGCCGTGCGACCGCTGCACCGGCAAGCAGTACAACGTCTGCCATCTGCTCGAGCCGGCGCGCCAGCGCGAGCTGCTCGACACCAGCTGCCGTCATCGCTGGGACAAGCGGGAATACCTGTTCCGTGCCGGCAGCGCGGTCGGTGCCGTCTTCAAGGTCACGTCGGGCATCGTCGCCGAATCGCGCACGCTGGCCGACGGCCGGCGTCAGATCATTGCCTTCTTCCTGCCCGGCGACATCTGCGGCTACCTGGAGAGCGACGGGCGCCACGCCTTCGACGGTGAGGCGATCACCACTGCGGAGACCTGCTCGTTCAACCGCGAGCGCTTCAGCGCCTTCGTCAACCGCAACAATGACGTCGCCGAGGAGATGCGACGGAATCTCGCCGATCGACTGAAGATGGCCGGGGCCCACTTGAGCGTCGTCGGCCAGTTGACCTCGACCGAACGGGTCGCCAACTTCGTCGCCATGATGACAACCGCTTATGCCGCTCGAAACGTGCAGACCCGCCCATTGCCGCTGCCGATGAAGCGCAGCGACATCGCCGACTATCTCGGGCTCCGGCTCGAGACGGTCAGTCGCGCTTTCTCCAAGCTGCGCCAGCACAACATCATCGACGTGAACGAGGACGAGGTCCTGATCCTCGATCAGGCAAAGCTGAATCAGCTCTCGAATCGATGATCACACGCCGGTTGGTCTGTTTGGGGGCGGCGGCGCTGGCGCCCGCCTTGGCGCGCGCCCAGCCGGCGGATCCGAAGTTCTCCGGCTGGCTCGCCGGCCTGCGCGCCGACGCGCTGCGGGCGGGCGTCGACCAGGGGACGCTCGACAGCGCCTTCTCCAACATCGAGCTGATTCCGAAGGTGATGGAACTCGCGCACAATCAGCCCGAGTTCAAGATGTCGTTCGACGAGTACCTCGCGGTGGTCGTCTCGCCCGAGCGGGTGACGCGGGGCCGGGCGCTGTTCAAGGAGAACCGCGCGCTGCTCTCCCGGTTCGCCGGATCGTACGGCGTGCCCGAATCGATCCTGACGGCGCTGTGGGGCATCGAAAGCAACTACGGCACCCGGCTCGGCGACTTCGAGGTCGTGTCGGCGCTGGCGACGCTCGCCTACAACGGCTTCCGCGCCAAGTTCTTCCGCGAGCAGCTGATCGCCGCCCTCAGGATCGTGTCGCAGGGCCATATCGGACTGCACGGCATGAAGGGTTCATGGGCCGGCGCGATGGGTCAGTGCCAGTTCATTCCGACCAGCTTCCTGGCGTACGCCGCCGACGGCGACGGCGATGGCCGCAAGGACATCTGGACGAACAGGGCCGACGTCTTCGCCTCGATCGCCAACTACCTGCACCGCGTCGGCTGGCGGCCGGGCGAGACCTGGGGCGAGGAGGTGGGGGCGGGCAGCCCCGCTCGGAAGGGCGAGCGCATCGTGCGGCCAGCCGGCGCCAATGGGCCGGCCTATCGCACTACCGAGAATTTCCGGGTCATCCTGCGCTGGAACCAGTCGGACTTTTTTGGCTTGGCCGTCGGAATATTGTCGGATCGAATCGCGGCCGGGTGAGTGGGTCCCAGGCTGGCAATGCATGCGGCGTCCACCTGTCGCGCAAAACGTGGGACCATGTGCCCAAATGCCGATGGAATCGGCATCGGAAGGATCCCGGCCGCATAGAATGCCGGGCGAAATGCCGCCCCTTGGCCCAACGGCCTGACGACCATCTCAAGGTGATGTATGATCGCGGCGGGATGGCCCTAAATATTGAGAAATCGGCGCGTTTTTGCCTGATCTTGGTGCTATTGGCGACCCTGACCGCCTGCGGCAGCCATCGCGGGCAGACGGTTGCCCAGCGCGGCTTCTACAAGGTCGGTAATCCCTACACGATCGACGGCGTCACTTACGTACCGGCCGAGGAATTCCGTCACACCGAGACCGGCATCGCGTCGTGGTATGGGCCTGGCTTCCACGGCAAGTACACCGCCAACGGCGAGGTCTATGACCAGAGCGACCACACGGCCGCCCATCGCACCCTGCAGATGCCCTGCGTGCTGCGCGTGACCAACCTCGACAACGGCCAATCGACCATCGTGCGGGTCAACGACCGGGGGCCCTATGCCCGCTCGCGCATCCTCGACGTCTCGCGCGCCGCCGCGGAGGAACTCGGCATGATCGGCCGCGGCACGGCCCGGATCCGGATCGACCAGCTCGAGGCCGAAAGCCTGGCGATGAAGCAGATCGCGCTCAACGGCGGTGGACCGGACGAGCAGCGCGCGGCGCTCAACCAGTACATCGCCGGCAATCGTCCGCCGCCGCCGGTGGTCGCCGCGCCCCAACCGTCGTCGCCTGCGCAGACGCCCGCTCCGCCGCCACCGCCGCCCGTGACGGTCTATCCCAGCCCGCCGCCCGCGGCGCCCAGCGAGCCCCCTCAGCCGCCGCCGTTCCGGCAGGGACCGGCGACGGTCGCCTCGATCGCCGCCTCGGCGACCGGCGGCTATGTGCAGCCCGGGAGTGGGTTCTACGTCCAGACCGGCGCCTTCTCGAGCATGGGCAATGCGGAGAAGCAGCGCGGCCTGATCACCAGCTACGGCTCGACCGAGATTTCCCCGGCGTCCTCGGGCGGTCGCGAGGTATATCGTGTGCGCCTGGGTCCCTATTCGACGCAGGAAGCTGCCGGCATCGTTGCCGACCGGCTCCGACGTTCAGGTTATGGTGATGCTCGTGTCGTGGCGGATTGATCGGATACTCGTGGCCCTTGTCGCGCTTGCCGCTATTGGCGGCGCGACCATCGACTCCTTCGCGCAACAGCAGGATCCCAAGCGCCTGCCGGTACAGAAGCCGGCGAAGCCGGCCCCGAAGCCGCCGGCGGGAACGCCGAAGGTCTCGGCCAAAGCAGCCAAGGCGGAGGCCGCCGCCCGTCTCGAGGCCCTGGCGCCGTCGCAGATCGGCATCGGCACGCTCGCGCAATACGCCTTCATGATCGACCCGCAGACCTCGACGGTGCTGCTGTTCAAGGACGCCGACAAGCCGATGGCGCCGTCGTCGATGGCGAAGATGATGACGGTCTATCTGCTGTTCGAGGACCTGACCGCGGGGAAGCTCAAGATGGACACGCGCTTCAGCGTCAGCGAGCGGGCCTACGCCATCACCCGCGGCACGCACTCCTCGACCATGTTCCTCGAGATGACGGACAATCCGACAGTGCAGGAGTTGCTGCAGGGGATCATCGTCGACTCGGGCAATGACGCGAGCGTTGCCGTCGCCGAAGGCATTGCCGGCAGCGAGGAAGCCTTCGCCGAGCGCATGAACAAGAAGGCGAAGGAGCTCGGGCTGACCGGATCGGTGTTCAAGAACTCCTCCGGCTGGCCGGCCGAGGGCCAGATGGTCACGGCGCGCGACCTCGCACTGCTCGCCTGGCACACCATCAACGATTTCCCCGAACTCTATAAGTACTACGCGCAGCAGACCTTCACCTTCAACGGCAAGACCCAGCCCAACCGCAATCTCGAGCTCAAGCGCCTGCCGGGCGTCGACGGGCTCAAGACCGGTCACACGGAGGAAGGCGGGTTCGGCCAGACGACGTCGGCAGTGCGCAACGGAAGGCGCCTGATCCTCGTGCTGAACGGGCTCGGCTCAATGGCCGACCGGGCGTCGGAAACGACGCGGCTGCTCGAATGGGGCTTCCGCGATTCCACCAACACGACGATCTTCAAGCCCGGTGACACGGTCGCCGAGGCGCCGGTGTGGCTCGGCGCACAGGACACGGTCCCGCTGGTCGCGTCGCGCTCAGTGCAGGTGACGACGATGACCGGACAGGCCGCCAATGCGCGCGTGGTCGCGAAGTTCGACGGGCCGTTGCCGGCGCCGATCGTCAGGGGCACCAAGGTCGGCACTGCGTCGGTCACGCTGCCGGATGGACGCACGATCGACTATCCGCTCGAAGCCGGAGCCGACGTGCCGCGCAAGGGGCTGCTCGGCCGCGTCATGGTCCTAGCGCGCCACTACATGCTCGGCTGGCTGTCGTGAGTCCGGGCACACCGGGGCGTTTCATCACCCTGGAGGGCGGCGAAGGATCGGGGAAGTCGACGCAGATCGCGCGCCTGGCGGAGCGGCTCAAGATCAAGCATGAGGTCGTGACGACGCGCGAGCCGGGCGGCTCGCCAGGTGCCGAGATGATCCGCAAGCTGTTGGTCGAAGGTCCGGCCGAGCGCTGGGACGGCACCACCGAAGCGCTGCTGCACTTCGCTGCGCGCCGCGATCACCTGCGCATGACGGTATGGCCCGCGCTCGAGCATGGCGCCTGGGTGATCAGCGACCGCTTCGCCGATTCGACCCGGGCGTATCAGGGCTGGGGTCACGGCCTCGATCTCGCCACGCTCGATCGCCTGTACACCGTGGCGGTCGGTGTGTTCCGTCCGGATTTGACCTTGATCCTCGATCTGCCGGTCGATGCGGGACTCGCGCGTGCGGCGGCGCGGCGCGGTGCCGAGACCCGCTACGAAAGCCTGCCGCGCGAGTTCCATGACCGCGTGCGCGAGGGCTTCCTTACCATCGCCCGGCTCGAACCCGAGCGCTGCGCGGTGATCGACGCATCGCAGGACATCGACGCCGTCGCTGCATCGATCGCGGGTGTCGTCGCCGAGCGGTTGGGCGCCTGAACCGATGGCGCGCGCCAAGGTCAGCGCCGATCCGGCTGAGCTGGAGAAGCTCGAATGGCCCTACGACTGGCCGCCGCCGTGGCGCAACGAGCGATTGGTCGGCCACGACACGGCCGAGCGTACGATGCTGGCGGCGCAGCAAACCGGCAAGCTGCACCACGCCTGGCTGCTGACCGGCCCGCGCGGCATCGGCAAGGCCACGCTCGCCTGGCGCTTCGCCCGCTTCCTGCTGGCGGGGCAGGCGGGCGGCCTGTTCGGTGCAGGGGACAGCCTCGAAGTGGCGCACGAGGCGCCGGGCCGCTCGTTGATCGATGCGCGCTCGCATCCCGACCTGTTCCATCTGCGCCGCACACTCGATCCAAACGCGCGAGAGGCGCGCATCCGGAACGAGATTGCTGTCGCCGATGTTCGCGAACTGGGCTCGTTCATGCATATGACGCCCGCTATGGGCGATTGGCGCGTGGCGATCGTCGATGCGGCAGACGAGATGAATATCGCGAGCGCCAACGCGGTGCTCAAAATTCTTGAGGAACCGCCGCCGAATTCCCTTCTGCTGATGGTTGCGCACGCTCCGGGCCGGTTGCTGCCGACCATCCGCTCGCGCTGCCGTCGGCTCGCGCTGCTGCCGCTGGCCGACCAGACCGTGATCAAACTGCTCGGCGACTATGCGCCGAACACGTCGCCTGACGAACGTGCTGCGCTCGCGCGGCTCGCGGAAGGCAGCATCGGCCGCGCACTGGAACTCGCCAGCGCCGGCAGCCTCGCGCTCTATCGCGAGATGGTCGAGGTGCTGTCGACCCTGCCCGATCTCGACATGCCCCGCCTGCACGGTTTCGCCGAGCGCTTCGCGCGGCGCGGCGAGGAGGCCAACGCCGACTGGCGGTCACTCAATTACCTGTTCGACGGCTGGCTGAAAGGATTGTTGCGCGAGGGCGCGGTGGGAGGGGGCACTGCGCCGGTGGTTCCCGCCGAACGGGGCCTGCGCGAAAAATTCCTGGCGGCGGCGAGCCTTGATCACTGGATGGAGGCATGGGAAAAGGTCGCCCGCCTATTGTCCCGCTCCGATGCCGTCAATACGGACCGCAAGCAGACGGTGCTCGTGAGCTTCCTGACCCTTCAATCGGTGATGCGCTGACGGCGGACGGGACCGGAGTCCAGGGATCATGTCGAGCCGCACCTACTACGTCACCACGCCGATCTACTACGTCAACGACGTCCCGCACATCGGCCATGCCTATACGAGCCTGGCGTGCGACGTGCTCGCGCGCTTCAAGCGCCTCGACGGCTACGACGTGCACTTTTTGACCGGCACCGATGAACACGGTCAGAAGGTCGAGACGGCCGCGGCCAATGCCGGGCTGTCGCCGCAAGCATTCACCGACAAGGTGAGCCAGTCGTTCCGCGACCTGGTCGGCAAGATGAACTACAGCCCCGACAACTTCATCCGCACCACCGAGCCGCGACACTACAAGTCGTGCCAGGCGCTGTGGGAGAAGCTGGTCGCGTCGGGCGACATCTATCTCGGCAAGTATGCCGGCTGGTACTCGGTGCGCGACGAGACCTATTTCGTCGAGGGCGAGACCGAGGTCGGCGAGGACGGCAAGCGCCGCGCCATCCCGACCGGTGCCGAGGTGAGCTGGGTCGAGGAGCCCTCATACTTCTTCAAGCTCTCGGCCTGGGCCGACCGGCTGCTGGCGTTCTACGAGAAGAACCCGGACTTCATCGGGCCGGACAGCCGGCGCAACGAGATCCTGAGCTTCGTGAAGGGCGGGCTGCAGGACCTCTCTGTGTCGCGCACCAGCTTCTCGTGGGGCGTGCCCGTGCCGGGCGATCCCAAGCACATCATGTATGTCTGGCTGGACGCGCTCACCAACTACATCACCGAGTGCGGCTACCCGGACACCAGCAGCCCGCTCTGGAAGTACTGGCCGGCCGACCTGCACATGGTCGGCAAGGACATCATCCGGTTTCATTGCGTGTTCTGGCCGGCGTTCTTGATGTCGGCGGGACTGGCGCCCCCCAAGCGCGTGTTCGCACACGGCTGGTGGACCAACGAAGGACAGAAGATGTCCAAGTCGTTGAACAACGCCATCTATCCTGACGAACTGATGAAGACCTACGGGCTCGACCCGGTGCGCTACTTCCTGCTGCGCGAAGTACCGTTCGGCAACGATGGCGACTTTCAGAAGCGGGCGCTGATCGGCCGCATGAACGGCGACCTCGCCAACGCTTACGGCAATCTCTGCCAGCGGGTGTTGTCGATCGTTGCCAAGAACTGCGGCGAGAAGGTGCCGCCGAAGGGTGCGATCATCGAGGCCGATACGGCGCTTCTCGACCGCGCCAAAGGACTGCTGCCGATCGTGCGCGCCGAACTCGACGAGCAGGCGTTCCATCGCGCGCTCGCCGCCATCTGGGAGGTGATCGCCGACGCCAACCGGTATGTCGACGCGCAGGCGCCGTGGGCGCTCGCCAAGACCGACCCGGTGCGGCGCGACACCGTCCTGTGGGTGCTGGCCGAGACGATCCGGCGCGTGACGCTGCTGGTGCAGCCGTTCATGCCGGATTCGACGGGGAAGATCCTCGACCAGCTCGGCGTGCCGGGCGAGGCGAGGGCGTTCGCCAGCTTCGACACGGAGCTGGTGTCCGGAACGCCTCTGCCCAAGCCGCAGGGCGTATTCCCACGCTACGTCGAGCCGAAGGCAGCCTGATGCTGATCGATAGTCACTGCCATCTCGACTTCCCTGAGCTGGCAACCGATGAATCGGCCGTGCTGGCGCGCGCCAGAACCGCGGGCGTGGCCGGCATGTTGACCATCGGCACGCGCCTGGATCAATTCGAGAAGGTGCGCGCGATCGCCGAGCGCCATGACAATGTCTGGTGTTCGGTCGGCGTCCATCCGCACGAAGCGAAGGAGGAGGGGCAGAGTGCTCCCGATCGACTGATCGAGGCGACGCGCCATCCCAAGGTGATCGGCATCGGCGAGACCGGCTTGGACTTCTATTATGAGCACAGCCCGCGTGCCGAGCAGGCCGAAAGCTTCCGCACCCACATCGCGGCCAGCCGCCAGACTGGCCTGCCGCTGATCGTGCACACGCGCGACGCCGACCAGGAGACTGGCGACATCCTCGAGGAGGAGCACGGAAAGGGCGCTTTCCCCGGCCTGATCCATTGTTTCAGCTCCGGCCCGGAGATCGCGCGCCGCGCTCTGTCACTCGGCATGTTCATCTCGATCTCCGGCATCGTGACCTTCAAGGCGGCCGAGAGCCTGCGGACGATCGTGCGCGACATTCCACTCGACCGGCTTCTGGTCGAGACCGATGCCCCCTACCTCGCGCCCGTGCCGAAGCGCGGCAAGACCAACGAGCCGGCCTTCGTCGCGCACACGGCGGCCAAGGTCGCCGAGCTCAAGGGTGTCAGCGTCGCCGAGCTCGCGGCCGCCACGACGGAGAATTTCTTCAAACTCTTCACCAAGGCGGAGCGGCTCGCGTGCGGGTGACCATCCTGGGCTGCGGCACGTCGGGAGGCGTCCCGCGGCTCGGAGGTCCGAACGGGGCCGGGGAGTGGGGCGCCGCCAACCCGGCCGACCCGCGCAACCGCCGGACCCGCTGCTCCATCCTCGTTCAGGACAAGGGCAAGACCGTGCTGGTCGACACCTCGCCCGACGTTCGCGCCCAGCTCCTGGCTGCCGAGGTAGAGACCGTCGACGCAGTGATCTGGAGCCACGAGCATGCTGACCAGGTCCACGGCATCGACGACCTGCGGCCCTACACCTTTCGCCGCGGCGCCATAGAGGCCTGGGCCGATGCCCGGACCCTCGAGATCCTGCGCCAGCGCTTCGGCTACGTATTCGAGACGGGTGGCGAGGGCCTCTATCACCCGCTCTACGACGTGCAGACCATCGACGGCCCCTTCACCGCCGCCGACAGCGTCGCCGTGACACCGATCCCTCTGGACCACGGCATCGCGCCGTCGCTGGGCTTTCGGTTCGGCGACATCCTCTACGTCAACGATCTGGTTCGTGTGCCCGAGGCATCGTTCGCGCTGATGCGGGACGCCGACGTCCTGATCGTCGACGCCATGCGCTACCGGCCGCATCCGACGCATGCCCATCTCGACCTGGCGCTGGAGTGGATCGAGCGGGTCGGGCCGCGGCGCGCTTTTCTGACGAATCTCCACGTGGACATGGACTATGCTGAGCTTGACCGGCGCACCCCGGCCCATGTCCATCCGTGCCATGATGGTCTGGTCATAGAAGCCTGATTTCAACGGGTTACGAGTGGACGCTCACCTTCCGCATAAACCGGGACAAAAGGAGTCTGGACGCCGTCCGTTCCTGCTGGGGGCCTTGGCGCTGGTCTTCGCGCCACTTTCGGCCCGAGCCGACAGCGATCTCGACCCCGGGGGCCTGACTTTCAAGGACTTCGCTGTGCGCGACCATGGCTCGAGCTTCGACAAGCTCGATCCGATGATTGGCGCCGGTGCGCAGCCGACGCAGTCGCAGGTCCTGGCGATCGACAACAATGGCGGCTTCGCCCGAATTCGCTTCAACTCGATCAAGATCGAGGTCGCCATGCCGCTGGGCTGGCAGGCCAACGAGGACTGGGAGCGCGGTGTCGCCTTCAGCGAGGACAAGCGCTACCGCCTGATCGTCTGGCGGGTCGATTTCGGCTACGAGGGCGTTACCGGGGCCGAGCAGTACGCGGCCGCCAAGGTCGGCACGATCCAGTCCCACAGACGAGGCGTGAAGGCCCAGGCCCGCAAGCTTGGCGACGGCACGTTCCTAATCGTCTACGAGAACGTGCCGGACAGGGACGGGCAGCGCACTGTCTTCGATCTGGTGGTGTCGCAGCCTGGCCAGCCGCAGCAGGGCGCGCTGATGACCTTGGGCGTACCGGCGGCCGACGCCGACCGGGGCCTCAAGCTGATGGCGTTGTTAAAGCGATCGTTTCGAGTGGATTGGTAACTATGCGCATTCCTTTATGTAATCAATATTTGTCATAATATATATTATACGATAATGAGCATTCCCAAACCCACCGCCGACACGCTGCCCAAGGACCCGCTGGCCCGACTGTTGGCGGTCATGGCGTGGCTGCGCGACCGGCAGCATGGCTGCCCATGGGACATTGATCAGACCTTCCGGACCATCGCGCCATACACCATCGAGGAAGCCTACGAGGTCGCGGACGCCATCGAGCGCGACGACATGCCGGCGCTCAAGGAGGAGCTCGGCGACTTGCTGCTGCAGGTCGTCTATCACGCCCAGATGGCGAGCGAGATGCCCCCTGAGGCTGGCGCCTTCCGGTTCGAGGATGTCGCGGCCGCCATAGCCGACAAGATGGTCGACCGCCATCCGCACGTGTTCGGCGACCTCAAGATCGCCGACGCCGACGCCCAGACCGTGTCGTGGGAAGCCCGCAAGGCCGCCGAGCGCGCCAAGAAGGGCGGCGAGCAGCCGGGCGGCGCTCTGGACGGGGTGGCCCGCGCCCTCCCCGCGCTGCTCCGCGCCGAAAAGATCCAGAAGCGGGCGGCCCGGGTCGGCTTCGACTGGAAGACCATCGGCCCGGTGATCGACAAGATCGAGGAGGAGTTGGGCGAGCTCCGCAGCGAGATCGAGGCCGGCAACACCGACCCCGCCCGGATCACCGATGAGCTGGGCGACGTCCTGTTTGCGGTGGCCAATCTGGCCCGGCATTGCAAGGTCGATCCCGAAGCCGCGCTGCGCTCGACCAACGACAAGTTCGAGAGGCGCTTCCGGTACGTCGAGCAGGAGCTCGCCGTCCGGGGCAAGAAGCCCGCCGAGGCTACGCTCGAGGAGATGGAAGCCCTCTGGCAGGAAGCCAAAACGAAGGCTTGAGGAGACTTAGCGCCGCAACAGCGGCAGTTCCACCCTCTCCAGGATGTCCCGGGCTGTCGCCACCACGTCGGGTGACAACGCCGAGATGATGCCACCCTCCAGGGGGCCTTCGGGCCGATATGGGTCGCCGTTGAATCGCAGCGCCTGCCCCCCGGCCTCGACCAACATCAACGCACCGGCGGCATGGTCCCAGGGCTTGGTGCGGCGGTAGAGATTGAAGTCGTAGGCGCCGCGCAGCATCTCGACGTACTCGCGGCCGGCACAATTGAGCGATGTGAGTGAACCCAGCCGGCGCCGCTGTTCGGCCGGGAGCTGCTTGTCCAGGACCTTGCGCACGCTCCAGCCGATCAGGCCCTTCGGCGGCCGCGTCGCCCGCCTGGTCGCGACAGCCTTGCCGTCGATCGTGACGCCCTGCCCCTTGAGCGCCACGGCCATGCGGTCGTTCGGCACGTCGAGGATCCAGCCGCCGACGGTCTGCCGGTCGTCGATGAGGCAGACGATCATCGCGAAGAGATCGCGCCCCTTGGAGAAGTTGGCCGTGCCGTCGAGCGGATCGACCACCCAGCAGCGCTCGCCGGGCCGCCCGATGAGGTCGACGAGCCCGGGGTCTTTTTCCACCGCCTCCTCGCCTACGACCGGCACGCCCGGGAGTATCCTGGCAAGGCCGACCGCCAGCCGCTGTTCGGAGGCGACATCGGCCACCGTGACCAGATCGCCCGGCCGCTTTTCGCGGATTTCGCCTTCGGCGAGATTGCGGAAGCGCGGCAGCAACTCGGCCGCCGCCGTCTCTCGCATCAGCTCGGCGACCCGCTGGGCATCGCCGGCATTCAACATCCGGCTAGCCGAGGATGCCGAACAGATCCTCTTCCTTCAGAATCACATGGTCCTTGCCGTCGAGCTTCACCTCGGTGCCGGACCACTTGCCGTAGATCACCTTGTCGCCGACCTTGACGTCCATCGGAATCAGGCGGCCATCCTCCAGGCGCTTTCCGGCGCCGACGGCGATCACCTTGCCCTGCTGCGGCTTCTCCTGCGCGGTGTCGGGAATGATGATGCCGGCCTTGGTCTTGGTCTCGGCAGTGATCGGCTCGAGCAGCAGCCGGTCGTGCAAGGGCTTGAATTTCATGATGTTTCCTCTGTCCTAAGGCTGGCGCCGCTTATAGGAAGCGGCCCTGCCGGGTGTCAACGCGCGAGCCTCCGCTCGAATTGCGCCGAAGCGGCAGCGTCCAGGGCCACCCGGAAGCGGGCGACGTCGCCATCGTCCTCGCGGCTGCGGACGTCGCCGTTGCGGTAAAGCCAGGCGATGGTGGCGCCGTCGCTCAGCGGCACAGTCACCTCGCGCGCCTCCGCCCCGCCCAGGCGCTCCTCGATCGCCTGCAGGAGCGTCTCGACGCCCTCCCCGCTCAATGCCGAAACCGGATACTGGCGCTCCCGCTCCGGTCCGACCGAGGTGCGGGCTTGCAGGATGGTGCGCTGCTCGATCGGCAGCTCGTCGATCTTGTTCAGCGCCTCGATCATCGGCGTCGCATTGTGCTCATCGATCGCGCCGATCGCCGCCAGGACCTCCTCGACGTCCGTCTTCTGCCGCTCGGAATCGGCATGGGCGATGTCGCGCACGTGCACGATCAGGTCGGCCTCGACCACCTCTTCCAGGGTCGCGCGGAACGCGGCGACCAGGTGGGTTGGCAAGTCCGAGACGAATCCGACCGTGTCCGAGATCATGCAGTCGCGCCCACCCGGCAGCTTGATGGAGCGCATGGTCGGATCGAGCGTCGCGAACAGCAGGTTCTTGGCGAAGACGTCGGCGCCCGACAGCCGGTTGAACAGCGTCGACTTGCCGGCGTTGGTATAGCCGACCAGGGCCACCGTCGGCAGCCGCGCCTTCTTGCGGCCCGAACGGTTGACTGCCCGGGTGCGGCGCACCGAATCGAGGTCGCGCTTGATCTTGACGATGCGGTCGCCGATCAGGCGGCGATCGATCTCGATCTGGCTTTCACCGGGGCCGCCCAGGAAGCCGAACCCGCCACGCTGGCGTTCCAGGTGGGTCCAGGAGCGGACCAGGCGGCCGCGCTGGTATTCGAGCGCAGCCAGTTCCACCTGGAGCCGGCCTTCGTGCGTGCGGGCGCGGGCGCCGAAGATCTCCAATATGAGACCGGTGCGGTCGATCACCTTGGCGTTCCACGCCTTTTCCAGATTGCGCTGCTGCACGGGGGTGAGCTTGTCGTCGACGACGACCAGGCCGATCCCCTGCTCTTCCACCGCCGACTTGATCCGTTCGACGACGCCCTTGCCCAGCAGGGTCGCAGGCGTGAGTCGCCGCAGCGGCACCGACTGGGCGAGCCGCACGTCGAGGTCGATGGCGCGCGCCAGCCCGATCGCTTCCTCGAGCTTGGCGTCGCTGTCGCGTTGATCCGGGTCCCGGAGACCCGCGTTGTAGGGACTGAGCACCGCCGCGACCGTCGCAGGTCGGGCCGTCTCGTGCGGCGTGCGCTGGCGCTTGTCGTGTCCGTTACGCTGGATGTCTTGTGTCAAATCAGCCTTCGGCTTTGTCTCCGTCGAACAACTGGACTGGCGTGACCGGCATGATGGTCGAGATCGCATGCTTGTAGACAAGCTGCGAGTGACCATCGCGGCGCAGCAGCACCGAGAAGTTGTCGAACCAGGTGACGATCCCCTGCAGTTTGACGCCGTTGACCAGGAAGATCGTGACCGGCGTCTTGTTCTTACGCAGATGGTTCAGGAAGACGTCCTGAACGTTCTGTGCCTTTTCGCTCATGTTCTTGGCCTCTTGCTGGGCGTCTGACGGATTTACCGCCAGTTGGAGGGCACGGGCCTATAACCCGCTACCGAGTTGGGACAAATATAGGGACTGGCCGGGTCAAAGCAATGCCGCCAGCTCATGACAATCGCGTGCATGGAGCCGCGGCGGGAACTCGCGCAACCGCTCCGCCATGATCTCCACGCTTCCGAAATAAACCGGCAAAACCCCGGCTGCATGCGCACATTTCAGATCACCGGGTGTGTCGCCGACCATCCATACGCTGTGATCGGGGGCAATTCCCGTGCCGTCCAGCGCCAGGAAGATCGGATCCGGGGCAGGCTTGTCGCGCGTGGCGTCCCGGGCGCCGACCGCGCGGACGATCCACCGGTCCCAGCCCAGGTACTTCAGCTCGGCCCGCAGGTTGTCGCCCACCTTGTTGCTGACCACGGCGACGTAGCAGCCAAGCGATGCCGCGCGCTCCAGCAGATGCTCTGCACCTGGCAGTGGCCGCAACTTCTCGAGGTGGATGCGGTGAAAGGTTTCGTAGAACACCTCCTCCGCCCGCCCGGCTTCGCCGCCGAACAGCACCGGGAAGTGGTCGCGCAGCGAGCCATGGGCACGATCGCGGACTTCCTGGTCGGTCCAGGGCGGATGGCCGAGCGCGGCGAAGGTGGCGCGGTAGCACTCGATGATGGTCGGCCAAGTGTCGACCAGCGTGTTGTCCCAATCGAACAGGATGGCCCGCGGCCGCTCGAGGTCGGCGGGTCTCACGTGACCGGTCTCACGTGACGGGCTCACCCTGATCGGCGACGCGGACATACTCCTCGCGCAGGCGCCGCGCGGTTGGTCCGACCTTGCCGTCGGCGACCTTATCGCCGTCGATCTTCACCACCGGTGTCACGAACGACGTGGCGCTGGTGATGAACGCCTCCTTTGCCTTCTTGGCTTCGGCCAGCGTGAACGGCCGCTCGACCAGTTTGAGCTGCAGGTCGCCGGCGATCTTCTTCAGCGTGCCGCGCGTGATGCCGGCCAGGATGCCGTTGTCGGTCTGCCGCGTGATCAGCTCGTCGTTGGGCGTGACGATCCAGGCATTCGTCGAGGCGCCCTCGGTGATGCAGCCCTCGTCGTCGATCAGCCACGCCTCGTAGGCGCCGCTCTCGCGCGCCGCCTGCTTGGCGAGCACGTTGGGCAGCAGCGCCACCGTCTTGATGTCGCAACGTTCCCAACGAATGTCTCGCTGGCTCTTCACCGCCACGCCCGGGCCGGGATCGATGCCGAGATGCTTGGTGTTCTTGGTGGTGAGCACCAGCGCCGGCTTGATCGGCGTCGTCGGAAAGGCGTGATCGCGCCGCGCCACGCCGCGCGTCACCTGCATGTAGATCAAGCCGTCGCGCAGGCGGTTGCGCCGCATCAGCTCCCGCATGATGAACCCGAGCGCCGGGCGCGATACCGGCCAGCCGATGCGCAGCTCGCGCAGCGAGCGGTCGAGCCGGTCGATGTGCGGCACCTCGTCGATCATCTTGCCGTCGCGCACGCCCACGACCTCGTAGACGCCGTCGGCCAGCTGATAGCCGCGATCCTCGATATGCACGCTCGCGTCGCGATGATCGACGTACCGTCCGTTGACATAGGCATAACGCGCCATGACGCCCCTACTCCTCCTCAGGCCGCCGTCTCGGCGTTGCCCTTTTCCTCACTGGTCTTTTCCTCGCCGCCATGCAGGCCGAGCGACTTCAGCTTGCGATGCAAGGCCGAGCGCTCCATGCCGACGAAGGTCGCGGTGCGTGAGATGTTGCCGCCGAAGCGGGTCACTTGCGCCAGCAGGTACTCGCGCTCGAAGACCTCGCGCGCGTCGCGCAGCGGCAGCTGCATGATCTCGCCGCCGCGCTCCCAGCGCAGGACCGACGGCGCATCCTCGCTGACATCGTTGGGCAGCACGTCGGCGCGGATCGGTCCGCCGCCTGCCGGCGCCAGGATCAGCAGCCGCTCGATGACGTTGCGCAGCTGGCGGATGTTGCCCGGCCAGTCGTGGCCCTGCAGCGCCGCCAGCGTATCCTCGCCCATTGGCCGGGTCGGCAGGCCGGTCGCATCGGCGACCCGCCGCAGAAGATCGGTCGCGGTTTCCGGAATGTCTTCGCGGCGCTCGGCAAGCGACGGCACGCGCAGCGACACAACGTTCAGCCGATGGAAGAGCTCCTCGCGGAAGCGGCCGGCGGCGATCTCCTCCTGCAGATTGTGCGAGCTCGAAGCGAGCACGCGCACATCGACCTCGACCCGGGTCTTGCCGCCGTCGCGTACGTAGGATTGCTCCTGCAGCACGCGCGCCAGGCGACTTTGCAGCGCGACCGGCAGGTCGGCGACCTCCTTCAACAGAAGCGTGCCGCCATGCGCCAATTCGAAAGCGCCGGAGACGCGCAGATCGCCGTCGGTGGCCGTGTCGGTGCCGAACAGCTCGATCTCCAGCCGCTCGGCCGGCAAGGTCGAGCAGTTCACCACGACGAACGGCCCGGCGGCGCGCTTGGAGCCCTGGTGGATCAGCAGCGCCACCGTTTCCTTCCCCGCCCCCGAGGCGCCGGTAATCAGCACGCGGCTGCCGGTCGGCGCCACGCGTTCGATCTGCGCGCGCACGGCAGCGGCCTCGCTCGATGAGCCGACGAAGCTCACCGCGCCGCCGGCCCGCCGGCGCAGCGTTTCGTTCTCGCGCCGGAGCCGGTCCGCTTCGATCGCGCGGTCGACAACGAGCAGCAGCCGGTCGGCCTTGAAGGGCTTCTCGATGAAGTCGTAGGCGCCGCTCTTGATCGCCGAGACGGCGGTGTCGATGGTGCCGTGGCCGCTGATCATCACCACGGGGATCGGCCGCTCCTCGCGCCGGATCACGTCGAGCAGTTGGAGGCCGTCGAGCTCGCTGCCCTGCAGCCACACGTCGAGGATCACCAGTGCCGGCCGACGCGCGCGCACGGCGTCGATCGCCTCGGTGCTGTTGTGCGCACGCCGGGCGGTATGGCCCTCGTCTTCCAGGATGCCCGCGATCAATGTGCAGATGTCGCGTTCGTCATCGACGATGAGAATGTCGTGGCCCATGTCTATTCTAACATGTCTCTTCTATGCCGCCCGCCGAGGGTTGCGGGTCATTGCGCGGCAGTCGCTTGTCGCGGCACCGACGCGATCTCCTTCGCGTCGCGCCGGAATACCAGACTGATGCGAGCCCCGCCACCCTCGCGGTCATCGAGCGTCAGCAGTCCGCCATGGTCCTCCATGATTTTTTTTACGATCGCGAGACCGAGGCCGGTGCCCTTGCTGCGCGTCGTCATGTAGGGCTCGGTCAGGCGCTCACGGCCCTCGACCGGCAGACCCTTGCCGTTGTCCTCGATGACGATGCGCACAGTGGCGCCCTCGTCCCTCAGGCACAGCGAAATCTCGCCCGGCGGCAAGGCAGCGCCTGCCTTGGCCTCGCGCCCTTCGATCGCCTCGGCGCCGTTCTTCAGGATATTGGTCAGCACCTGGCTCACCTGGCGGCGATCGCAGATCAGCGGCACCGGATGATCCGGCAGCTCGACCTGATAGCGCAGCCCGGGATTGCCGTTGCGTTGCAGGAAGAGCGCCTGCTGGCAGAGCTCCTTGGCGTCCTCCGGCTGCACCGTTGGACGCGGCATGCGGGCGAATGAAGAGAACTCGTCGACCATGCGGCCGATGTCGCCGACCTGGCGGATGATGGTTTCGGTGCAGATCGAGAAGGTATCGGGGTCGTCCTTGATCTGCTTCAGATAGCGGCGCTTCAGCCGTTCGGCCGAGAGCTGGATCGGTGTCAGGGGGTTCTTGATCTCGTGCGCGATGCGCCGGGCCACGTCGCCCCACGCCGCCATGCGCTGGGCCGACATCAGATCCGTGACGTCGTCGAATGTGACGACTGAGCCTGCATCCGAGGCCGCACTGATCCGGACCAGCAGGATGCGCCGCGTGCCGCGCTGCAGGATCTCGATCTGGCCCTGGGTCAGCCGGTCGGGCCGCTCGGCGGCCTGCGCGACCAGCGGCGCAAGCTGGGGCATGACGTCGATCAGCTGCCGCTCGAGCACGCCGTCCTCGGGCAGCGACAGGAGCTCGAGCGCCGAACGGTTGGTGCGGGTGATGATACCGGTGCCATCGACGCTCAGCACGCCGGCCGAGACGCCCGCCAGCACCGCGTCGGTCAGCCGGCGCCGCGTGTCGAGCTCCTTGTTGGCCTCGATCAGCTCGCCGCGCTGCTGCTCGATCTGGCTGGCCATGCGATTGAAGGATCGCGCGAGCTGGCCGAGCTCGTCATTGGGCGGCCCTTCCTCGACGCGGACCGACAGGTCGCCGCCGCGCATCTGCTCGGCCGCCGCCATCAGCCCGCCGATCGGCGCCGTCAGTCGGGTCGCGAACAGCACCGCCAGCCACGCCGCCGCCAGCAGCATCAGGAAGGCGATCGCGCCGCACACCACGAACACGATCATCTGGCCGCGCTCCAGCCGCGATTCGATCTGGGCGTAGAACTGGCCGGCCTGTGCGATGCTCTTGATGTAGTCGACGACCCGCAGGTCGACCGCATGCCCGGTCACCAGGAAGTACGGCTCGCCGATGAACAGCTGCATGACGAAGTAGGCGCCGCGCGGCGAATCCATCTGCGTGGGGCTCTGTGCATTGACCGCCTGCCAGAGCACCTGCTGGCTCGGCATCGGATTGGCGATCGGCTCGGCCGCCGGCGCGACGGCGCGGGCGATCACACCCTTGTCGGCATGGACGATGACCGCCTCGATCATCGACGGCCGCCCCTCGATCAGGCGCTGCAGGGTTTCGGTCAGCGCCGGGACGTCCTTCAATACGTCGATGCCCTGCTTCTGCAGCGGGGCCGAGATGGCGTAGATGTCGCCGGATATCTCGCTCTCGCGCGCCCGGCGCACCGGTTCGCCGATCGCGCGCGCGGCTTCAAACGAGGCTTGTGCCGGCTTCACCACGTATTCGGTGAAGTTCACGAACACCAGGGCGAGGATGATTGCGACCACCAGAGTCGGCAGCACGGTGAATCCGCTGCACAGCAGCACCAGCCGCATGTGCAGCCGCGAGCCCGCCGCGCCCCGCTTGCGATCGAGCCAGATCTGGGTGATGCGGCCCGCCAGCATCGCCGCCAGGGTCAGCACGATCACCAGGTCGAAGACCAGCAGCCCGGTCATCCAGCCGCGCGTGCCGAAGTAGCGCGGCACCAGGTTGGCCATCCAGGCGTAGGTCGCGGCACCGGCCAGAAGCGCCAGGACGACCAGTGTGATGGCGGCGATCCGGCCCGTCAGGCCGCGGCCGATGCTGCTCATCCGGTCGCCAAAGCGGGGCGCGCTCAGCGATATGGTCACTTAGGTCACCCGCCTCGGCGGACCTGCGGGGTGCGAACCACCGGGACGTCGAGGTCCTTGATCTTCTTGCGCAACGTATTGCGATTGAGCCCCAGGAGGCGGGCCGCGCGCAACTGGTTCCCACGCGTTGCCCCCAGCGCCAGCGAGAGCAGCGGTCGCTCGACCTCGGAAATGACACGATCATACATGCCGTCCGGGGGCAGCCGGTCGCCATGGGCGGCGAACAGCGCCTGCAGATGGCGGTCGACCGCATCGGTCAGCGTGACGTCGCTCGAATCGTGACCATTGGCGGCCGGCTCCGGTTCGGGCGCCAGGATTGCGTCGGCCAGCTCGTTCTCGATGGTCTCGAGGTTGATGACCTCTTCCGAGTAGAGCGCCGACAGGCGGCGCACCAGGTTCTCGAGCTCGCGTACGTTGCCCGGCCAGCGATGCTGGCGCAGCCGCGCCATGGCGTCGGGCGACAGAACCTTGGTCGGCAGGCCGTCGGCGGTGGCGGCGCGCAGGAAGTGGTTGGTGAGCTCGGGGATGTCGTCCAGCCGCTCGCGCAGCGGCGGCAGGCGGATCGGCACAACGTTCAGGCGGTAGAACAGGTCCTCGCGGAACAGGCCCTGCTGGATCAAGCGGCGCAGGTCGCGGTGCGTGGCGGCGACGATGCGCACGTTGGCCTTGATCGGCGTGCGGCCGCCGACCGTCATGTACTCGCCTTCCTGCAGCACGCGCAGTAGCCGGGTCTGCGCCTCGGGCGGCATGTCACCGATCTCGTCGAGGAACAGCGTACCGCCGGCCGCCTGTTCGAACTTGCCGGCCGAGCGCTGGACGGCGCCCGTGAACGCGCCGCGCTCGTGCCCGAACAATTCCGATTCGATCAGCTCGCGTGGAATGGCCGCCATGTTGAGCGCCACGAACGGTCCCTTGCGGCGCTTGCCGTAGTCATGCAGCGCGCGCGCCACCAGCTCCTTGCCGGTGCCCGATTCGCCTGTGACCATGACCGTGAGGTCGGTCGCCATCAGGCGGGCCAAAGCGCGGTAGATCTCCTGCATCGCCGGCGACCGGCCGATCAGCGGCAGGCGCTCGCCCTCCTCCGGCGGATGCTGGCGCGGCACCGAGGCGGCGGGCGCCGACAGCGCGCGGTTCACGACCGACACCAGCTCGTTGAGGTCGAACGGCTTGGGCAGGTACTCGAACGCACCGCGCTCGGTTGCCCGCACGGCGGTGAGCAGAGTTGACTGCGCGCTCATGACGATGATGCGGAGATCCGGGCGGAGCTTGCGGATGCGCGGCACGAGGTCGAGGCCGTTCTCGTCGGGCATCACCACGTCGGTGATGACCAATTGGCCCTCGCCCTCCTGCACCCATTGCCACAGCGTGGCGGCGGCGCCGGTGCTGCGCACGGTGTGGCCCTGGCGGCCGAGCGCTTGGTGCAGGACGGTGCGGATCGCACGGTCGTCGTCGGCGACGAGGATGGTGGTGCCGGAACTCATGAATGTGCCCTCATGGCTTGGGGGAGGGCTGCTGCAGCGGCAGCATGACTCGGAAGACGGTGCGACCGGGCTCGCTGTCGTACTCGATGGCGCCGCCATGGTCGTTGATGATCTTGGCGACCAGCGCGAGGCCGAGGCCGGTGCCGGTCGGCTTGTTGGTCACGAAGGCGTCGAACAGGTGGCTGCGAATCTCGTCCGACACCCCGCGGCCGTTGTCGCGCACCGATACGACCAGCGGCAGGTTCACCCGCGCCTGTTGCCCGGGCACCGCCAGCCGCAGGCCATGCTTGTAGGCGGTCGACAGCTCGATCTCGCGTTCGCCGTCACCCGGCACCTCGCAGGCGTTCTTCACCAGGTTCAGGAATACCTGGATCAGCTGGTCGCGATCGCCGAACACGTCCGGCAGCGACGGGTCGTAGCTTTCGATGAAGCGCACGTTCTTGCCGAAGCCGTTGGCCGACAGGCGACGGACGTGGTTCAGGACCTGGTGGATGTTGATCGGCCCGCGCTCGATCGGCCGGCCGTCGGCGAAGGCTTCCATGCGGTCCACCAGCGCGACGATGCGATCGGTCTCCTCGCAGATCAGGTTGGTGAGCTCGCGCTCCTCCGTCGGGACCGACTGCTCGAGGAGCTGAGCGGCGCCGCGGATGCCGGACAGCGGGTTCTTGACCTCGTGCGCCAGCATGGCCGCAAGCGCGCTGACCGAACGGGCGGCGCTGCGGTTGGACATCTGGCGGTCGATGCTGCGGGCGATCGACTGCTCGGTCAGCGACACCGAGACCAGGCCGTCGCTCTCGACGATCGGCGAGAGGCGGAGGGCGCAGAAGCGGTTGCCGATGCGCGGCGAGCTCAGCGTCACGCCGTTCTCGGCCACGGCCCCGCCAGTCGCCAGCACCTGCTCGAGCAGCGAGAAGAGCGGCGAATCCTCCGGCACGAACTCGACGAGCGGATGGCTCACCAGGCGCGCACGGCCGACGCCGAAGAACTGCTCGGCCGATAGATTGGCGTAGTGGATCGTGGCGTCGCCGTCGACCACCACGACCGCCTCCGACAGCGAATCGAGGATGGCGCTCGGGAACTGGTCGCTCACGTCAGCGCGGCGGAGCGTGCGAACGGCCATCAGGCGGCCTGGCGCTCGACTGCGGGCAGGAAGAACGCCGCGAGCAGCGCGCGCACCTTGCCCGCCTCGGTCTCGCGGTTCACGGCGGCACGGAACTCGGCCGAGGCCGGCAGGCCCTTGGAGTACCAGCCGAGATGCTTACGCGCCATGCGCACGCCGGTCTCGGCGCCGTAGTGCTCGAGCATGGCCTCGAAGTGCGTGCGCACGGCGGTGTATTGCTCGGCGATCGTCGGATCCGGCAGACGCTCGCCCGTACGCAGATAGTGCATCGCCTGCTTCAGGAACCACGGCCGGCCATAGGCCCCGCGGCCGATCATGATGCCGTCGGCGTCCGACTGCTCGAGTGCATTGTCGACGTCGTCGAGCGTCTCGATGTCGCCGTTGGCGATCACCGGCAGCGTGGTCGCGGCCTTCACCTCGCGGATGAAGCTCCAGTCCGCACGGCCGTCATAGAACTGGCAGCGGGTGCGGCCGTGCACAGTCAGCATCTTGATGCCGCACTGCTCGGCGATGCGCGCCAGGTTCGGGGCGTTGCGATTGCTGGAATCCCAGCCGGTGCGCATCTTCAAGGTCACCGGCAGCTTCACCGCCTTGACCGTCGCCTCGAGGATCTTCGCAGCATGCACCTCGTCGCGCATCAGCGCCGAGCCGGCGTGGCCGTTCACGACCTTCTTCACCGGGCAGCCGAAATTGATGTCGATGATCGCCGCACCGCGGTCCTCGTTGAGCTTGGCCGCATCGGCCATGACTTCCGGCTCGCAGCCGGCCAGCTGAACCGACATCGGGAACTCTTCGGGCGAGTTCTTGGCCATCAGCAGCGTCTTGCGGTTCTCCCGCACCATTGCGGCCGAGGCGATCATTTCGGACACGACCAGCCCCGCCCCGCCCCGCTTCACCATCTGGCGAAAAGGCATGTCGGTGACGCCGGACATGGGCGCCAGGATGACGGGGTCGTCGATCCTTACCGGACCGATTTCAACAGGACGAAGACGGATTGAGGACTGCATGTACTGATCAGTTTATAGGCAACTTGTGCACTGCACAAATTATGAGCGAGGAATAGCGGGTCCCGCGGACGGCTGCAAGGGTGGGGAGCCGATGATATCTAGGTCCCCAATGACGACTTGCACGGCCCTGATTGTCGCCGCTGGCCGGGGCAGCCGCTTCGGCGGCCCCTTGCCCAAGCAATACGCCGTACTGGCCGGCCGACCTGTGCTGCGACACACAGTGGAAGCGTACAGATCCGCCCCGGAAATCAACACCATAAGAGTGGTGATCGCCGACGGCGACGAATCCCACTACGGGGCGGCGGTCACCGGGCTCGAGCTGCCGCGGCCCGTGACGGGCGGCCCGAGCCGGCAGCAGTCAGTCCTGAACGGGCTCGAGGCGCTGGCCGGCGAGGCTCCGGACTTCGTGGCGATCCATGATGGTGCCCGGCCATTCGTCCGGCCTGTGGATATCGCCGCGTGCCTGAAAGCTGCCGGGGCTCCGGGCGTCGACGGCGCGGTCCTGGGCGTGCGGCTGTCCGACACCGTCAAGCGGACGGGCGACGATGGGGCCGTCGTCGATACGATCCCGCGCACCAACCTCTGGCGGGCGCAGACGCCCCAGATCTTCCGGTATGAAGCGCTGCTGAAGGCACACCGCGAGGCGGCGGCGCTCGGCGCGTCCGAGGCGACGGCGCTGACCGACGACGCCGCCGTGGCGGAACGCGCAGGATTGAAGGTGGTGATGGTCGAAGGCAGCGAGGACAACCGTAAGATCACCACGGCCGATGACCTGCGGATCGCGATGGAGACGCGCACGGCCTTCGGCTTCGACGTGCACGGGTTCGGTCCCGGCAGTGCCGTGATGCTGGGTGGCATCGCCATCCCGCATACGCAGACCCTGGCCGGCCATTCCGATGCCGACGTGGCCCTGCATGCCCTGACCGACGCCGTGCTGGGAACGATCGGCGCCGGCGACATCGGCAAGCACTTCCCGCCGTCCGACCCGCAGTGGCGCGGCGTCTCGTCGGACCGCTTCCTGCATCACGCCATCAAGCTGCTGACCGACCGTGGCGGCCGCATCGTGCATCTCGATCTCACCCTGGTATGCGAGGCGCCGAAGATCGGCCCGCATCGGGACGCCATGGTCGCCAGCATCGCCCGCATCGCCGGCGTCGATCCCGATCGCGTCAGCGTAAAGGCCACCACCACCGAGAAGCTGGGCTTCACCGGCCGCCGCGAGGGCATCGCCGCCCAGGCCGTCGCCACCGTCGAAATCCCGAGGTGCTGATGTTCGACCACGAGATCCGCGAAGCCGCGGAGCACGTCCTCGAAGCCTGCCGCCGCAAGGGGCTGCGGGTCGTGACGGCGGAGTCCTGCACGGGCGGCCTGATCGCCGGCGCGCTGACGGCGATCGCTGGCTCCTCCGACGTGGTGGACCGCGCCTTCATCACCTACTCCAACGAGGCCAAGCGCGAGATGATCGGCGTGCCGTGGGACGCCATTCTGGGCCACGGCGCAGTCAGCGAGCCGGTGGCGCGGGCGATGGCGGCCGGCGCGCTGGCGCGCGGCAATGCGCAGATCGCCGTGTCGGTGACCGGCGTCGCCGGCCCGGGCGGTGGTTCGCCGGATAAGCCGGTCGGGCTGGTCCACTTCGCCGCCCAGCGAGAAGGCTACGACGCCATCGTCGAGCGCCACGTCTTCCCGGGCGACCGCGACCACATCCGCCGGCTGACGATCGTCACCGCCTTGGCGATGGTGGCGGCGCTGGCCGAGCGATAGTTCCGTACCGTGGAAAACTTCCCATGACTTCCCACTCCTGTGGGAAGCCTCCGATGCCGAAGGCATAAGGCTTTTAGGCGATTCTTCCCACTTTCCCCACCACCCCCTGCCCATAGAGCTTGGAGGCGCGTGCCTCGAAGGCCGCGACCATGCGCTTCACCGCCTCGGCGAACAGCATCCGCATGGTGTGCTGCAACAACAGGGAGCGGAACTCGAACTCCAGCGAGAAGACGATCTCGGCGCCCTTGTCGTGCGGCTTGAACTGCCAGTGGCTGCCCAGCTGCTTGAACGGCCCCTCGATCCCGACGGTCTCGATCCGCAGATTGTCGGGATCGTCGGTGTTCTTCGTCACCCGCGAGACGAAACGCTCATGCAGAGGCCCGAAGCCGATCGCCAGCTCGGCGACCTCGGCGTTCGGTCCCTCCTGCTTGCGCACGCGGGCCGCCGTGCACCACGGCAGGAACTCGGGGTAGCGCGGCACGTCGGCCACGAGGTCGAACATTTGCCGGGGAGCGAAGGGGACGACCTTTCGCTCGGCATGTCGGGTGACAGGCACGACAGGATCAGGTCTTGAGCTGGTTGGCGCGGGCCGCGCGCAGGCGGGCGAAGTCGTCGCCCGCGTGATAGCTCGACCGGGTGAGCGGCGTGGCCGAGACCATCAGGAAGCCCTTGGCGCGCGCAAGCGACGCCAGCTCCTCGAACTCGGCGGGAGTCCAGAAGCGATCGAGCGCGGCGTGCTTGGGTGTCGGCTGCAGGTATTGGCCGACGGTGAGGAAGTCGACGTCGGCCGCCCGCAGGTCGTCCATCACCTGCAGGATCTCCTCCCGCGTCTCCCCCAGGCCGACCATCAGGCCGGACTTGGTGAACATCGCGGGATCGATCTCCTTCACGCGCGACAGCAGCCGCAGCGAGGTGAAGTAGCGCGCGCCCGGCCGGATGGTCGGGTAGAGCCGCGGGACGGTCTCGAGATTGTGGTTGAACACGTCGGGCCGCGCCGCGACGACGGTCTCGATCGCACCCGGCTTGCGCATGAAGTCGGGCGTTAGCACCTCGACCGAGGTCTTCGGCGCCGACTGGTGCAAAGCCCTGATGACCGCCGCGAAGTGCCCTGCCCCGCCGTCGTCGAGGTCGTCACGATCGACCGAGGTCACGACCACATGGCCGAGGCCGAGCTTGCCGACCGCTTCGGCGATGTTGGCCGGCTCGTGCGGATTGAGCGCCCCAGGCTTTCCGGTAGCGACGTTGCAGAAGGCGCAGGCCCGGGTGCAGGTCTCGCCCATGATCATGAAGGTGGCGTGCTTGTGCTTCCAGCACTCGCCGATGTTGGGACAGGCTGCCTCCTCGCACACCGTGGCGAGGCCGTACTGGCGCATCAGCCGCTTGGTCTCGGCATATTCCGGCGAGTTGGGCGCACGCACCCTGATCCAATCCGGCTTGCGCGGAATCGGATTGTCCGGCCGGTTCGCCTTCTCGGGATGGCGTTCGGCGCGGCTGAGCGGGGCTTTGTCGAGCGAGCCGTCCATGCCCTAGATATGGAGCGGCCGGCCGTACGCCGCCAGTACCGCCTCGTGCATCATTTCCGACAGGGTCGGGTGCGGGAAGACCGTTGCCATCAATTCGGCTTCGGTGGTTTCGAGGGTCTTGGCAATCGAATAGCCCTGGATCAACTCGGTCACTTCCGCGCCGATCATGTGCGCACCCAGCAACTCGCCGGTCTTGGCATCGAACACCGTCTTGATGAAGCCCTCGGGCTCGCCCAGGGCGATCGCCTTGCCATTGCCGATGAACGGGAACTTGCCGACCTTGATCTGCAGGCCCTTGGCCTTGGCCGCCGCCTCGGTCATGCCGATGCTGGCGACCTGCGGCTGGCAGTAGGTGCAGCCCGGGATGTTGGCCGTGTTCATCGGGTGCACGCCCTTCACGCCGGCGATCTTCTCCACGACCACCACGCCCTCGTGCATCGCCTTGTGGGCGAGCCAAGGCGGGCCGGCGACATCCCCGATCGCATAGACGTTCGGCTCGCCGGTGAAGCCCCACTGGTCGATCACGATGTGGGTCTTGTCGACCTTCACCCTGGTGCCTTCCAGGCCGAGATTCTCGACATTGCCGACGATGCCGACCGCGGAGATCACGCGGTCGACGGTAATCTCCTGGGTCTTGTCGCCGACCTTGATGGTCGCCGTGACGTTGTTCGCGCCTTTCTTCAGCAACACCGTGGCGCCGGTGAAGATCTTCATGCCCTGCTTCTCGAAGGCGCGCTTGGCGAAGGCCGAGACCTCCTCGTCCTCGACGGGGAGGATCCTGTCCAGCACCTCGCACACCGTCACCTCGGCGCCCATGGTGCGGTAGAAGCTCGCGAACTCGATGCCGATCGCGCCCGACCCGATCACCAGCAGCGACTTCGGGAACTCCGGCGGCACCATCGCTTCCTTGTAGGTCCAGATCAGCTTGCCGTCGGCCTCGAGGCCCGGCAGGTTCCGCGCCCGGGCGCCGGTGGCGATGATCAAGTTCTTGTAGGTGAGCGTCTGGCTGCTCTTGTCGTTCATCGCCAGGGCTAGCTTGCCTGGGCCCGCCAGCTTCGCGGTGCCGTCGAACACCGTGATCTTGTTCTTGCGCATCAGCATGCTGACGCCGTTGCTGAGCTGCTTGGCGACCTTGCGCGAGCGCTCGACGATCTTCTTGGAATCGTACGACACGTCCTTGACCGAGAGCCCATAGGCGTCGGCGTGCTTGATCAGCCCATAGACTTCGGACGTACGCAACAGCGCCTTGGTCGGAATGCAGCCCCAGTTGAGACAGATACCGCCCATGTGCTCGCGCTCGACCACGGCGGTCTTGATGCCGAGCTGCGCCGCCCGGATCGCCGCGACGTAGCCGCCCGGCCCGCCGCCGATGATGATGAGATCGAAATTCGTGTCAGCCATGATCTGGCTCCTACCCTGCCCGTCGTCCCGAGCGGAGCGAAGCGCAGTGAAGGGACCTTCTCTCCACGAAAAGCCAGCTATTCGCTGAGAGAAGGTCCCTTCGCTGCGCCTCGCTACGCTCGACTTCGGTCGGGACGACGGTCGTCTTCATTGGCCTACACCAACATCGCCGCGGGCTGCTCGATATAGGCCCGCAGCGTCTGCAGGAACTGCGCGCCCATCGCGCCGTCGACCACGCGATGATCGACCGCGAGCGTGCAGCTCATCATGTTGCGGATCACCATCTCGCCCTTGCGCGCGACCACGCGCTCCTCGCCCACGCCGACCGCCAGGATCATGGCCTGCGGCGGGTTGATGATCGCAGCGAACTCCTTGACCCCGAACATGCCGAGATTGGAGATGGTGAAGCCGCCGCCCTGGAACTCGTCGAGCTTGAGCTTGCCGGTCTTGGCGCGCGCGGCGAGGTCCTTCATCTCGATCGAGATCTGCGCCACGCCCTTGAGGTCGGCGTTGCGCACGATCGGCGTGATCAGGCCGCGGTCGGTCGCGACGGCGACCGAGATATCGACCGCGCCGTACTGGATCATCTCGTCCTCGGTCCACAAGGCGTTGCACTCGGGATGGTCGCGCAGCGCCTTGGCGCAGGCCTTGATGACCATGTCGTTGACCGAGACGCGCGCGTCCTTCTTGCGCGCCACCTCGTTGATCGCCGCGCGCGCGGCCAGCAGCGCGTCGATCTCGTACTCCACCGTCAAGTAGAAGTGCGGCACCGTCTGCTTGGACTCGAGCATGCGCCGCGCAATGACCTTGCGCACCGCGGTGTGCGGGATGCGCTGGTCGCCCGGCGCGGTGAAGATCGGCTGAGCCGCGGGAGCCGCCGGACGCGGCGCAGCCTTCGGGCCGGCGGCTGGTGCCGCAACCGGCGCACCTGGCTTGGCGCTCTCGACGTCGGCCTTCACGATGCGGCCGTTCGGCCCGGAGCCTTTGAGGTTCGCGAGGTCGATACCCTTCTCGGCGGCGATACGCTTGGCGAGCGGCGAGGCGAAGATGCGTTGGCCTGTCGGCGCCACCGCCGGCTGCGGTGCGGGCTTTGCTGCCGTGGCCGGCTTCGGTGCAGGGGCCGCTTGAGCCGGTGCCGGTGCGGGGGCGGCCGCCGCTTCCGCCTTCGGCGCGGGCGCCGCGCCCTTCACCTCGGTCTCGCCCTCCTCCAGCAGGATGGCGATGACGGCGTTCACCTTCACGCCTTCGGTGCCTTCTTCCACCACGATCTGGCCGACCTTGCCCTCGTCAACCGCCTCGACCTCCATCGTGGCCTTGTCGGTCTCGATTTCGCAGATCACCTGGCCGGACTTGACCTCGTCGCCCACCTTCACGTGCCACTTGGCGAGCTTGCCCTCGGTCATGGTCGGCGAGAGCGCAGGCATCAGGATGTTGATCGACATGGGCGGTCTCTGGGGCAGTCTCTGGGGCAGTCTCTGGTGCCGTCTCTAGCGATTGCAGACTTCGCGCGCGGCCTTCACGATATTCTCGGCCTGCGGCAACGCCATCTTCTCGAGGTTTGCCGCATAGGGCAGCGGAATGTCGAGGCCCGCGACGCGCTTCACCGGTGCATCGAGCCAGTCGAAGGCGTGGTCCATCATCTGCGCAGCGAGCTCCGCACCGATGCCGGCGAACGGCCAGCCCTCCTCCACCGAGACCAGGCGGTTGGTCTTCTTGATCGACGTGACGATGGTCTCGGTGTCGAACGGGCGCAGGCTCCGGAGGTTGATCACCTCGGCCTCGATACCGTGCTTGGCGAGTTCTTCGGCCGCCTGCAATGCCTTGCCGACCATGATCGAAAAGGCGGTGATGGTGACGTCCTTGCCCGGCCGCTCGATCTTGGCCTTGCCGATCGGCAGGATGAAATCGGGATCGTCCGGCACCTCGAACTGCTGGCCGTACAGGATCTCGTTCTCGAGGAAGATCACCGGGTTGGGATCGCGAATCGCGGCCTTCAGCAACCCCTTGGCATCAGCCGCGCTCCACGGCGCCAGCACGCGCAGGCCCGGCACATGGGCGTACCAGCTCGCATAGCACTGCGAGTGCTGGGCCCCGACGCGCGCCGCCGCGCCGTTGGGGCCGCGGAACACGATCGGGCAGCTCATCTGGCCGCCGGACATGTAGCGCGTCTTGGCGGCCGAGTTGATGATCTGATCGATCGCCTGCATGGCGAAGTTGAAGGTCATGAACTCGACGATCGGCTTCAGGCCGCCGAACGCCGCGCCCACACCGAGGCCGGCGAAGCCGTGCTCGGTGATCGGCGTGTCGATCACGCGCCGCTCGCCGAACTCCTCGAGCAGGCCCTGGCTCACCTTGTAGGCGCCCTGGTACTGCGCGACTTCCTCGCCCATCAGGAAGACCGTCTCGTCGCGCCGCATCTCCTCGGCCATGGCGTCGCGCAAGGCTTCGCGCACGGTCATGCGCACGGTCTTGCCGGTCCACTCGGGCTCCGCTGCCGGAGCCGGTGCGGCCGGCGCCGGCGGTGCGGCCTTCTTCTCTTCCGAGGGCTTGGCGGCGGTCGGTGCTTCCTCGGCCCGCGGCTGCGGCTCGGCCTTCGGTGCAGGCGCAGATGGCGCGGACCTGGCCGCGTCCTCGGCGCTCTCGCCTTCGGCAGCGAGAATCACGATCGGCGTGTTGACCGCGACGCCCTCGGTGCCTTCCTCGACCAGGATCTTGGCGACCGTGCCTTCGTCCACCGCCTCGACCTCCATGGTCGCCTTGTCGGTCTCGATCTCGCAGATCACCTGACCCGCCGTCACCTTGTCGCCGACCTTCACGTGCCACTTGGCCAGCTTGCCCTCCGTCATGGTCGGCGAGAGGGCGGGCATCAAAACGGGAATCGACATCGATCAGGCCTCGGCGAGCACGTCGGTCCAGAGTTCGGAAGGGTCGGGCTCGGGACTGTGCTGAGCGAACTCCGCCGCATCGTTGACGATCTTGCGGATTTCCGCGTCGATCGCCTTGAGCTGCGCCTCGTCGACCATCTTGCCCTCGAGCATGAGCTTGCGGACATGGTCGATCGGGTCGCGCTCGGTGCGGTACTTGTCGACCTCTTCCTTGGTCCGGTACTTGGCCGGGTCGCTCATCGAATGGCCGCGATAGCGATAGGTCTGCATCTCGAGGATGTACGGCCCCTGCCCGCTGCGCGCGTGCTCGACCGCCCTCTCCCCGGCGGCGCGCACCGCCAGCACGTCCATGCCGTCGACCGCCTCGCCCGGAATGCCGAACGCCTGGCCGTGCCTGTAGAGCTCGGTGATCGCCGTCGAGCGCTCGACCGAGGTGCCCATGCCGTAGCGATTGTTCTCGATGATGTAGACGACCGGCAGCTTCCACAGCGCCGCCATGTTCATCGCCTCGTAGACCTGCCCCTGGTTGGCCGATCCGTCGCCGAAATAGGTGAGCGAGACGTTCTTGTGGCCGTTGTACTTGTGGGCGAAGGCGAGGCCGGTGCCGATCGGCACCTGTGCGCCGACGATGCCATGACCGCCGTAGAAGCTCTTCTCGCGGCTGAACATGTGCATCGAGCCGCCCTTGCCCTTGGAATAGCCGTCGCGGCGGCCGGTCAGCTCGGACATGACGCCCTTGGGATCCATGCCGGCGGCCAGCATGTGGCCGTGGTCGCGATACGAGGTGATGATCGCGTCCTTGTCGACGATCGTCGACTGCATGCCGACCACCACGGCCTCCTGGCCGATGTAGAGGTGGCAGAAGCCGCCGATCAGGCCCATGCCGTAGAGCTGGCCGGCGCGCTCCTCGAAGCGGCGGATCAGCAGCATGTCGCGATAGAAGGACTTGAGCTGGTCGGGGCTCACACTGTTGTCGCCGGGCTTGGACGACTTTGACTGCGCCGCCGGCGCATCCGCCTTCGGCTTGATTGCCGGTTTTGCCATGGCGTTTCCCCTCGGATAGCCCCAGTCGGGCTTATAGCACCACCTATGGCGATGTGGTTGATCTGACACGAAAAAACCAGAGTGGCGCAGAATGCGCTGCAGCAATTGAGCGATTGTTCTCGTAACGCCAAGTGCGCCGGACAGTTTCTTTCCGTCAGCCGCTGAGCGGCTCCGGACTGCCCGCTTTACCGGGTCGGCGTGAAGACGATGATGTCGTCCTTGCGCGCATAGTTCAGCAGCGCGCGCGCCCGCTCGTCGAGCATGTCGGGGTCGAGGCTCTGGTTGCGCAGTTCGGTGACCCGGCGCTCCCAGATCTTCCGCGTCGCCTCGGCCTCGGCGAGGTTCTGGTTGGCAATCATGGTCTCGCGCTGCAAGTGCGCGAGCGCCAACAGGCCGCGGTCCCCGTTCACGAGATGGTAGCCGAAATAGCCGAACACCGTGGCGAACACGATGGGAGCCAGAATCTGACGTGGTCTCAACAACATATGCGGCTTACCTGCAGGGATAAGGCAACATATGGTGTGTCAAAGTCAAGCTAAACCGAACCGAATGCGTCGATTGTGGCGCCCCTTGTTGTCGATCTTCAGCAGTCGGATCGGCACCGACCCGCCGGTGGAGGCGAGATGGGTACCACCGCACGCCTGGCGGTCCAGGCCGGCGATCTCGACGATGCGGATCCTGCCGTCCGGCGTGGGCGGCGGCGCGACCGAGCGGCTGCGGATCAGCCCCGGCGTCGCCTGCACTTCGGAGACCGGCACGTAGACGAAGTTCAGCGGGATGTCCTGGCGGATCAGGTCGTTGATCGGCGCCTCGAGCGCGCGCAAGCGATCATTGTCGGCGGCAGGGATGTCGAAGTCCATGCGTGCCGTGCCATCCTCGGCCATCTGCACGCCGGTCACGAGCGCACCGTCGAACTGCTGGAAGACGAGCGCATTCAGCACGTGGCTGCTGGTGTGGAGTTGGCGCATCTTGCGGCGGAAGTCGGGATCGACCACGGCCTCGACCGTGCCGGTCACTTCGCTCGGCGCATCGATCAGGTGCCAGAGCTTGCCGGCCGACACCTCGAAGCCGGTGACCTTCGCCTCGCCGCCCGTCCACCGAATGACGCCGCGGTCGGCCATCTGCCCGCCGCCGCCGGGATAGAACGGCGTCTCGGCCAGCGCGATCTTGCCAGGCCGTGCATCGGCAACGATCGTTTCGAGCGTCAGCGTCTCGGGATGGTCATGACAATAGAGATGCATTCCCCGCACATAGGGCGGGGATGGTTGAGCGTATTGGTCAGAATTGTCTTGCCGGACCGCGGGCGACTCGCCCGCGGTCCGGCAAAATTATGCCGCCGCGGCTTTGGCGAACTGCAGCGGGGTAATGCCGTAGCAGCGCTTGAAATGCTTGTTGAGCGCGCTCTGGTCGTAGAAGCCGACGGCCGTCGCGACCTCCGCCAGCACCGGCGAATGGCGCAAGTGCCGACACGCAACGCCCAGTCTCACCTGCGTGAGATAGGTGTGCGGCGTGAGACCGGTCGTGCGCTTGAACAGGCCGATCAGCTGGAAGGTCGTGAGCCCGACGCTGGCGGCGAGCTCTTCGAGGCGAAGCTCGCTTGCGTAGTCCGCTCGCATCCGGTCGATCACCCGCGCCACGAGGATGCGGTCGCGCGGCGGCGCCTTGATCCGGGTGCGGCCGCTGCCATGGCGGTCGAACAAGGCACCGAACGAGTCGACCAGTAGCTCGCGCTCCTGAAAAACGTCGCGACCGTCCTCCAGGGCCAGATGCATCGTGTGAAACGCGGCAATCAGATCGGTGTCGAGAAAGGTGTTGCGCGTGAAGTACGGCACCTCGTTGACGCCCAACTCGTCGGCCAGGCGATCGAGGGCCAGTCGCGTCAGGTAGAGCGAGCGGTATTGCCAGCGCTCGCTTCGGCCCATCCAGCCTCCGTGCGGTTCCTCGGGATTGAACACGAACAGGGTGGCAGGCGTTGCATTCTGCAACTCGCCGCGGCTCTTCACGATCGAACCGCCCTGCTCCGTCACCGCGACGACCAGGGCGTCGTGAGTGTGCTGTGGATATTCGTGCGTCGTGAAGTCGGCGCACATCAGGCTGAGGCCGGCGAGATGCCGGTCCCACCAGTATTCCGTCGAGTTGTGCGGATCGACGCGCGGCATGGCCTGCAATTCTTACCAATACCGGTCGGCCCCTGCACCCCTAGCGTCGGGCGATGTTGACCGAGGCACAGGTTCAAGTCCGCGACACGGTACGGCAGTTCGCCCGACGAGAGTTGGCGCCAACCGCCGCCGAGCGCGACCGCAACCCGAGCTTCCCAAGCGAGGCCTTCGCACGCATGGGCGAGCTTGGCCTGATGGGCATGACGGTGCCGGCCGACCATGGCGGCGCAGGCACCGACTATGTCTCCTACGTGCTGGCCATCATGGAGATCGCCGCTGCCTGCGGCGCCACGTCGACGGCGTTCCAGGTGCACAATTCGCTGGTCTGCCTCGCCCTGCTGAAACACGGCACGGCCGAGCAGAAGGAACGCTGGCTGCGCCCGCTGGCCGAAGGGCGGATGCTCGGCTGCTTCTGCCTGACCGAACCCGGTGCCGGATCGGATGCCGCGGCGATCACCACGCGCGCGTCGCGGGCCGGCAACAGATTCGTGCTGAACGGCGCGAAGCAGTTCATCACCTCCGGCCGCAGCGCCGACCTGGCCCTGGTCTTCGCCGTCACCGATCCTACTGCCGGCAAGAAAGGCCTCTCGGCCTTCGTCGTGCCGACCGACACGCCCGGCTACACCGTGGCGCGGGTCGAGCACACGATGGGGCAGCGTTCGTCCGATCACTGCCAGATCGCCTTCGATGACTGCGTGGTGCTGCCCGAGCAGAGACTGGGCGCCGAAGGCGACGGCCTGCGGATTGCGCTTGGCGGCCTCGAAGGTGGCCGCATCGGGGTGGCGGCACAGTCCGTCGGCATGGCGCGCGCGGCGTATGAAGCGGCGCTCACCTACGCGCAGGAGCGGCGGACCTTCGGCAAGCCGATTGTCGAGCATCAGGCGGTCGCGTTCCGGCTGGCCGACATGGCGACGTCCCTGCAGGCCGCCGAGCTGATGGTGCTGCACGCCGCGCGCCTGCGGGATCAGGGCGTGCCGTGCCTCAAGGAGGCATCGATGGCCAAGCTGTTCGCCTCGGAAGCGGCCGAGCGCATCTGCTCGGACGCCATCCAGACGCATGGCGGCTACGGATATCTCAACGACTTCCCGGTCGAGCGGATCTATCGCGATGTGCGGGTATGCTCGATCTACGAAGGCACGTCGGACATCCAGCGGCTGGTCATCAGCCGGCAGATCGCAGGAGCAAACCCATGATCGCCCGCACCTGGCGCGCCCGCACGACGGCCGCGAAAGCCCCCGCCTACGCGAAGCACTTCACCGAGGCCGTCGCGCCGCACCTGAAGGACCTCGCCGGCCACAAGGGCGCCTGGCTCCTGCAGCGCGAGGCCGACGGCCGGACCGAGTTCGTCGCCGTCACGTTCTGGGAGTCGCGCAAGGCGATCGAAGGCTTCGCCGGCAAGGACATCAGCCGTTCCCACGTCGAGCCCGAGGGACAGGCGGCGCTGGAGTCCTTCGACGACTTCGCTGACCACTACGAGGTGGCTTACAGCGGTTAGTATTCTCTCGCTGGGGCGCGCCCCCAGCAAAAGACTACCCGCGGAGGATCGACTTGCCGGCGTAGCGCGCCTGGGTGCCAAGCTGCTCCTCGATGCGCAGTAGCTGGTTGTACTTGGCGAGGCGGTCGGAGCGCGACAGCGAGCCTGTTTTGATCTGGCCACAATTCGTCGCGACGGCGAGGTCGGCGATGGTCGCGTCCTCGGTCTCGCCCGAGCGGTGCGACATCACGGCGCCGTAGCTCGCATGGCGCGCCATCGACACGGCTTCCATCGTCTCGGTGAGCGTCCCGATCTGGTTCACCTTCACCAGGATCGCGTTGGCGAGGCCGTTCTTGATGCCGTCGGCCAGGCGCTTGGGGTTGGTGACGAACAGGTCGTCGCCGACCAGCTGGATCTTCTTCCCGAGCTTGTCGGTGATCTTCTTCCAGCCGTCCATGTCGTCCTCGGCCATGCCGTCCTCGATCGACACGATCGGGTACTTGGCGACGAGGGCTGCGTAGTAGTCGACCATGCCGGCCTGGTCGAGCGACTTGCCCTCGCCTTCCAGCTCGTACTTGCCCTTCTTGAAGAACTCGGTCGACGCCGGATCGAGCGCCAGCATCACGTCCTCGCCCGGCCGGTAGCCCGCCTTCTCGATCGACTTCATGATGAAGGAAAGCGCCTCGTCGGCGGTTGCGAGATTGGGCGCGAAGCCGCCCTCGTCGCCGACATTGGTGTTGTGGCCCGCGTCGTGCAGCTGGCCGCGCAAGGCATGAAACACCTCCGAGCCCATGCGCAGCGCCTCGGAGAAACGATCGGCGCCGACCGGCATGATCATGAACTCCTGGATGTCGATCGGATTGTCCGCATGCGCCCCGCCGTTGATGATGTTCATCATCGGCACTGGCAGCAGCGAGGCCTGGCTGCCGCCGACGTAGCGGTAGAGCGGCAGGCCGCATTCGGCGGCCGATGCCTTCGCGACGGCGAGCGAGACACCGAGGATGGCGTTGGCGCCGATCCGGCCCTTGTTCGGCGTGCCGTCCAGCTCGATCAGCGCGCGGTCGATCTTGATCTGGTCGGTCGATTCGAGGCCGGACAGCAGGTCCATCACCTCCCCGTTCACGGCACCGACCGCTTTCAGCACGCCCTTGCCGCCGTAGCGCTTCTTGTCGCCGTCACGCAATTCGACCGCCTCGTGGGCGCCGGTCGAGGCGCCGGACGGGACCGCAGCGCGGCCCACGGCGCCGCTCTCGAGCTCGACCTCGCACTCGACCGTGGGATTGCCGCGGCTATCGAGGATTTCGCGGGCGCGGATTTCGACAATGGCGCTCATGGGGACTCTCCGGTTTGGGCGCCGCCTGTCTAGCCGCTGCGCCGCCGGTTTTCTACCCGGTCAAAACCCATCCAGCGCCCCGTCAGCGCCACGCACTCTTGAGCGACTGGTCGGTCTTCCACTTCTCGACGCCGGCGACATCGTCGCAGGAAAAGGCCTGCGCGTCCTTGCGCGGGTTGCCTTCGATCCAGGCGAACACCAGGCATTCCTTGGCGCTGCTGTCGCCCTGCTTGGTGCCGAACGTCACCTCGGCGGTCGCCGCCGCACCGGTCTTGGCGTCGCCGTAGTCCTCGACCGCGGGCTTGATGTCGCCGATGGTGCGGCCCTCCGCCTTGGTATCGGCATACCACTTGGCGAAGCCCGCGAACTGCTCGCCCGCCACGCCCTTGCCGTCGGCGGCGACATAGGCCTTGAGGTCCCTGACCAGCGCCTCGGTCGCGGCGTTGGCCTTGGGCTCCGCCGCCTTGCGCCGCTCGGCGAGCCGAGCCTGCAGCTCCTTCAGCCGGTCGGCGTTCGACGGCGCAGGAGGTGCAGGCGGCGCCACGGCGGCTTCCATCTTGGGATCGAGCCGCTTGATCGGCGCGCGCGACGCCTCGTTGTTCAGCGCTGCCGCTTCAGGCGGCGTCAGCTTGCCGCTCTGGGGGTAGCCGTGGCCCTTCTGCCATGCCGCGATGCCCTTCATGGTGGCTTCGGACGACAGGTTGCCGTCGATCGGGCCGTTGTACTTGTCGAGCGTGCGCAGCGATTCCTGGATCTTGCGGCGGTCGGGCTCGGGGCTGTTCAACACCGTCGTGTAGTCCGGTCCGCGCGGCGCCGCACTCGCGACCGGTGCGGGCGGCGGCGCCGGCGCATGTTGCGCCCGCGGGGTCGGCACGCCGTTCTCCCACGTACAGGAATTGGGGTTCTGGAAGCAGCTTTCGACCTGCCCTGCGCTCTGCGCCAAGGCGAGCGCGGGCATCGTCAGGATCAGCAGGCCGAGTAGCCAGCGCATCTCAGAGCCCGCCATACATGTTGGCCGCAAGCTGCGCCGGCAGGCCGATCACGAGAATGATCGGCTGGCCGCGCTGCGTCTGGCCGCGGGCGATGATGTGGTCGTTGGGGCTGCCGGTGCGGCTCTCGTAGGTGCCGTTGCCGGCGAACCGGCCGTTGAAGCAGCTCAGCGAGAAGCGGCCATTGCTCGGGCCTTCATTGGTGAAGGTGCCCTCGCACACCGGCTCGGCGCGCGAATTGTCGACGGAGAAGGTCACCGAGCGGTCGCGCCCGATCAGGGCGCCATACTTCGCCGTGCCGTTCAGCCGGGCAATGTTGCCCTGCCCGTCGCGATAGAAGATCGAGGCCGGGCCGTAGGCCTGGTCCGGCAGCGCTTCGCGCGGGACCTGATAGGCGCCGTCGCTGATGATCACCTGGCAATGGCAGGTGACGCCGTAATTCTCGCCGAGCGGGCCGAGCTGGTTGAGCTTGGCGTTGCAGTTGCTGAGCGCCATCTGCTGCACCTCACTCTCGCTCATCTGATTGCGGGTATAGGTGTCGGCGTAGAGGAACGAGCACTGCTTGGGCATCGGCACGGCGACCGCCTTGTGGCTGGCGGCCATGGTCTCGGTATTCACCCAGAAGCGCTGAGCCATCTCGGGAAAGCGCAGGAAGATCGGATCGCGGCGTTCGGGCTTGCCGTAGGATTGCGCCCACGCGCCGGCGGCCAGGGTCACCAAGCCCAGCGCGAGGAGAAGGATTTTTCGGCTCATAGGCACAATCCAGCCGAAGAACTTGGCTGAAATAGGACCCCGAAAGGGCCCCTTCCGTCAAACCGGCCCATGAAGCTGGACCGTCACACCAGACGGCTTTGCGCCTTGGCCGCGCCGATGAACGAGGTAAAGAGCGGATGCGGCGCGAACGGACGCGACTTCAGCTCGGGATGGTACTGCACGCCGATGAACCAGGGATGATCGGGAATCTCGACGATTTCCGGCAGGATGCCGTCGGGCGACATGCCGGAGAAGCGCAGGCCGACCTGCTCCAGCCGGTCCTTGTAGTTGACGTTGACCTCGTAGCGATGGCGATGGCGTTCGCTGATCACGTCCTGGCCGTAGATCTCGTGCACCTTGGTGCCGGGCCGCAGATGCGCCGGGTAGGCGCCGAGCCGCATCGTGCCGCCGAGGTCGCCATTGGCCGAGCGCTTCTCGAGCTGGTTGCCCTTGATCCACTCGGTCATCAGGCCGACCACGGCGTGGTCGGTCGCGCCGAACTCGCTCGACGAGGCCTCCTCGATGCCGAGCAGGTTGCGCGCCGCCTCGATCACCGCCATCTGCATGCCGAAGCAGATGCCGAAGAACGGCACCTTCCGTTCGCGGGCGAACTTCACGGCGTGGATCTTGCCCTCGGTGCCACGCTCGCCGAAGCCGCCCGGCACCAGGATGCCGTGCACGTTCTCGAGGTGGCTGACGGCGTCGTCGCGCTCGAAGATCTCGGAGTCCATCCACTCCAGCCCGACCTTCACGTTCGAGCCGAAGCCGCCATGGGTCAGTGCCTCGGACAGCGACTTGTAAGCGTCGAGCAGCACCGTGTACTTGCCGACCACGGCGATGGTCACCTTGCCCTCGGGCTCGCGCACCGAGCGGACCACGCCGCGCCAGCGCTCGAGGTTGGGCTCCTTGTCCGCCAGGCCGAAATACTTGCAGACCTCGCGGTCGAAGCCCTGCTCGTGATAGGCGATCGGCACCTGGTAGATCGTGTCGACGTCCCTCGCCTCGACCACCCGCTCCGGCTTCACGTTGCAGAAAAGGGCGATCTTGCGCCGCTCGTTGGCCGGGATCTCCTTGTCGCCCGAGCGGCAGACCAGCAGGTCGGGCTGGATTCCGACGCTCAGCAGCTCCTTGACCGAGTGCTGGGTCGGCTTGGTCTTGAGCTCGCCGGCGGTCGGCACCCAAGGCAGCAGCGTGAGATGCACGAACATCGTGCGCTCACGGCCCAGCTCGTTCCCGATCTGGCGGATCGCCTCGAGGAACGGCGTGCTCTCGATGTCGCCGACCGTGCCGCCCACCTCGACCAGGACGAAGTCCTCGTTGTCGGTGTCGGCCAGGACGAATTCCTTGATGGCGTCGGTGACGTGCGGGATCACCTGGACCGTGGCGCCGAGATATTCGCCGCGCCGCTCCCGGGCGATCACGCTGGAATAGATGCGGCCGGTGGTGATGTTGTCGCTCTGCTTGGCGTCGACGCCGGTGAAGCGTTCGTAATGGCCGAGATCGAGGTCGGTCTCGGCCCCGTCGTCGGTTACGAAGACCTCGCCATGCTGGTACGGGCTCATCGTGCCGGGATCGACGTTCAGATAAGGGTCGAGCTTGCGCAGGCGCACGCGAAAGCCGCGCGCCTGCAGCAGCGCACCCAGCGCCGCTGATGAGAGACCTTTGCCTAGCGAGGAGACCACGCCGCCCGTTATGAAAATAAAGCGCGCCATGGAATTACAGCCTACTAAATCTGGTTGAACGCGGCCATGGGGATATCCTCCCGCCGGAGGAGCTTCGGCGGTGGGAACGGTCGGTCATCCGTGTTGTTCCTAGCGGGTCGGTGCGGAGGGCACCGACGGGGTCGTCGGAGCTGGAGCAGCCGTGCCCGGCGCGGTCGCGCCACCACCTGGCGCAGGCGCTGCAGCACCACCTGGCGCAGGAGCCGTCGGAATCGGCGCAGTATGCACGTTGTCCATGATCGAGCGCGACGCGCGCTGTCCCGGCTCGCCGACGCTCCAGGCCATCAGCAGGCTCAGGAAGAAGAACAGGCCGGCGAAGATCGCCGTGGCGCGCGACAGCACGTTGGCCTGGCCGCGCACGGAGAACAGCGCATCGGTGCGGCCCATGCCGAGACCGCCGCCCTCGCTGCGCTGGAGCAGGATGACGACGATCATGGCGGCCGTGACACCGACATGGATGATCAGCAGCACCAGGCGCCAATCGTGCAAGAAGGCTTTTACGCTGTCCATTTTTCGCGCCGCGCTTCTAGCCCCTTTAGGCCGCCTTGGCGATAGCCAAAAATTCGTCGGCCTTCAGGCTCGCCCCGCCGATCAGGCCGCCATCGACGTCGCCCGCCGCCAGAAGCTCGGCCGCGTTGCTGGCCTTCATCGACCCGCCATAGAGCAGCCGCACCGCGGCCGCATCCGCATCCGGCACCAGCCCACCCAGCACCTTGCGAATATGCGCGTGCGCTGCGGCCACTTCGGCGGTGGTCGGCGTCTTGCCGGTGCCGATCGCCCAGACCGGCTCGTAGGCCACGACCAGCTTTGCAGCCGTTGCGCCCGGCGGCACGCTTCCCTTGAGCTGGCTCTCGAGCACGGTAAGCGTTTTGCCGGCCTCGCGCTCGGCCAGGGTCTCGCCGATGCAGACGATCGGCACCAGCCCGGCACGCCAAGCCGCCTCGGCCTTGGCCCGCACGACGGCGTCGGTCTCGCCATGGTCGGTGCGGCGCTCGGAATGGCCGACGATCACGTGGCTGGCGCCGGCATCGCGCAGCATCTCGGCGGAGATGTCGCCGGTATGGGCTCCATTCGCCTTGGCATGGCAGTCCTCGCCGCCCACCAGCACGCCGCTCCCCTTCACCGCCTCGGCAACGGCCATCACCAGGGTCGCGGGTGGGCAGATCAGCACCTCGCGGTCGGTCCAGCCCGCCTGCTTCACACCGTCGGCCACGCCCTTCGCGAGCGCGAGCGCATCGGCCCGCAGGCCGTTCATCTTCCAGTTGCCGGCGATCAGCGGTCGTCGCGTGCGGGCCATTCGATACCTCATATTGTGCAGTCAGGCTGTCTAAGGGCCGGAAACGTTGCCTGCAAGGGGGGCCGGTGGTAGGCATGCGCCCCGTTCGGCCCCCCTTCCGCAAAGCGCACCCGTGAACAAATTCCGCAAGATCGCTGGCTACATCATCGGCGCCATCCTGATGAGCATGCTGATCATCAGCTTCGGGCTGTGGGGCATCGGCGACATGCTGCGCGTCGGTGGCCGCAGCAACGAGGTGGCCCATGTCGGCGGCACCCATATTCCGGTCTACGGCTGGCTGGGCGGCACGTCAGTCTCGATCGACGAGGTGAAGGACCGCTTCAACCGGCAACTCGACCAGATCCAGCGCCAGACCGGCCAGCGGCCCGAACAGGACCAGGCGCTACGCTACGGCCTGCACCTGCGCGCGCTCGAGGATGTCCTGCAGCGCGCCGTGATCGACAATGCGATAGAGCAGTACGGCCTCGTCGTGGGCACGTCGGAAGTCCAGGGCGTGATCGCCCACAACCCGGCCTTCGCCGGCCCGACCGGCGACTTCGACCCTAACAAGTATCGCGGCCTGCTGCAGAACGCCCGCATCAGCGAGGCGGCGTACATCGCCGACATCCGCCGCCAGATCGCCTCGTCCCAGCTGTTCGGCGCGGTCCGCACCGAAGGCTTGGCGCCGACCGGCCTGCGCGACGACATTTTCAAGATGGAGAGCGAGAAGCGCGTCGCGGAGACGATCTACGTGCCGGACTCCCTTATCACCGACGTGCCCAAGCCGACGGCAGAGCAACTCAGCGCCTACTTCGATGCCAACAAGGTGAAGTTCCAGATCCCCGAATTCCGCGCCTTCTCCTACGTGCTGCTGACGGTCGACGACGTGAAAGACCAGGTTACCGTCACGCCCGATCAGGTGAAGCAGGAATACGAGGCGCGCAAGGCCGATTTCGGCACGCCCGAGAAGCGTGATGTCGACCAAGCGACAGCCGACACCGAGGACCAGGCCAAGAAGATCATCGAGCTGGTGAAGTCCGGCAAGTCGCTGGAGGACGCCGCCAAGGAAGTGACCGGCAAGACCGACGGCGTGATCAAGCTCGGCCTGGTGCTGAAGAAGGACCTGCCTGCCGGCCCGCTGGCCGATGGCATCTTCGCCGCGCCCGAGGGCATCCTGCCGACGCCGATCAAGTCACCGCTCGGCTGGCACGTCGTGCGGATCAACAAGATCGAGCCCGGCAAGGTGACGCCGTTCGACGAGGTCAAGGACAAGCTCGAGGCCGAGCTCAAGGCCCAACAGGCGCCCGACCTGCTGGTCAAGCTGGTGACCGATTTCGACCGATCGCTCAGCAAGACCCAGTCGATGGTCGCCTCGGCGCAGGAGCTCAACCTCAAGGTCCACACGGTCGAGAACGTCGACGCCCGCGGCCAGGACGCCTCGGGCAAGCAGGTGCTGATCGGCCCGGCGGCGGCCGAGATCGTGCAGGCCGCCTTCGCCACGCGCGAGGGCAACGAGAGTCAGCTGCTGGAGACGCCCAAGGGCGAGGACTTCGTCGTCCACGTCGACCGCGTCACGCCGGCCCGCATCCCCGCTTTGTCCGAGGTCGAGGCCAAGGTGACCGAGGCCTGGCAGGCCGACGAGCGCCGCAAGCGCGCGGACGCCAAGGTCAAGGAAGCCGTCGACAAGGCCAATGCCGGCGGCGACCTGGCCGCGATCGCCAAGGAGCTGGGCCTCGAGCTGCGCATCACCAAGGCGGTGACGCGCTACGAAGCCGACACCGGCAATTACCTCACCCAGGCGGCGACGCAGCAGCTGTTCAAGCTGCCGGTCGGCAAGGTCGCCTCGGTGCGCAGCGCCGACGGCAACGTCATCGTGCGGACCAAGGAGATCCAGCCGGCCGACCTCGCGAAGGAAAAGGACCAGCTCGAGCGCTTCGGCAAGCAGCTCGACGGCATGGTCGGCAACGACCTGGTGACCCAGTTCCTGTCCGCGCTGCGCACCAAGTACGGCGTGTCGGTGAACGAGGAAGTGTTCACCGCCGCCTTCCAGTCGCAGCAGCAGCAATAGACATGCCGGTCTCCCCCGAGTTCGACGCCTTCGCGCGCACCTACGACGGGGGCAAGCCGCAGCTCGTCTGGACCAAGCTGGTCGCCGATCTTGAGACGCCGGTCTCCGCTTACCTCAAGCTGGCCGACGGCCGGGCCAACTCCTTCCTGCTGGAATCGGTTGAGGGCGGCTCGGTGCGCGGCCGCTACTCGATCATCGGCTTCAAGCCGGACGTGATCTGGCGCTGCCTCAAGAACAAGGCCGAGATCAACCGCCGGGCCCGCGTCGATGCGCATTCCTTCGAGCCGCTCGAGGGCCGGCCGCTCGAGACGCTGCGCATGCTGATCCGCGAATGCCAGATGGAGCTGCCCGCGGGCCTGCCGCCCATGGCGTCCGGCCTGTTCGGCTTCCTGGGCTACGACATGGTCCGCGACATGGAGCGGCTGCCGGACAAGAACCCTGATCCGATCGGCCTGCCCGACGCGATCATGGTGCGGCCGACCCTGATCTGCATCTTCGACCGGCTGGAGGACAACGTGACCCTGGTCACGCCGGTCTGGCCGCAACAGGGAACCTCGGCGCGTGCCGCCTACGAGGCCGCCCAGGAGCGGCTCGCCGACGCCGAGGCCGACTTCGAGCGCTCCCTGCCCTTTCGGCGCGCCAATGGCGATGAGCTCGACGACCTGCCCGAACCGCAGGCGAACATGTCGAAAGACGCGTTCAAGAAGATGGTCGAGACCTGCAAGGAGTACATCCGCGCGGGCGACGCCTTCCAGATCGTGCCGTCGCAACGCTTCTCGCTGCCGTTCAAGCTGCCGCCGCTGTCGCTCTACCGGTCGCTTCGCCGCATCAACCCGTCGCCGTTCCTGATCTTCTTCGACTACGGCGACTTCTCGATCGTGGGCTCCAGCCCGGAAATCCTGGTGCGGCTGCGCGACGGCACCGTCACCATCCGTCCCCTCGCCGGCACCATCCGGCGCGGCACGACACCCGAGGAAGACAAGCAGCTGGCCGACAAGCTGCTGGCCGACCCGAAGGAGCATGCCGAGCACCTCATGCTGCTCGACCTTGCCCGCAACGATGTCGGCCGCGTCGCCAAGATCGGATCGGTTCGCGTCGTCGAGCAGTTCACCATCGAGAAGTACAGCCACCTCCAGCACATTTCGAGCCACGTCGAGGGCAAGCTGGAGGACGGGCTGGACGCGATCGACGCGCTGAAGGCGGGCTTCCCGGCCGGCACGCTGTCGGGCGCCCCAAAGGTCCGCGCCATGGAGATCATCGACGAAGTCGAGCCGGTGCGTCGCGGCATGTATGCCGGCTGCGCCGGCTACTTCGCCGCCAACGGGTCGATGGACACCTGCATCCTGCTGCGCACGGCACTGGTCAAGGACAGCACCATGTACGTCCAGGCCGGCGTCGGCGTGGTGGCCGATTCCGACCTCGAGGCCGAATACCAGGAGAGCGTGCTGAAGGCGCGTGCCCTGGTCCGCGCGGCGGAAGAAGCCGTGCGCTTCGAGAGCCGCAACGTCGGCAATACAAGGCGCTGACGGTGCGCTAGGCTCCTTCGCAAACGGAGGAGCCACATGTCGGACTGGCAGAAGAAATATCAGCGGCTGGTGTTCGACCGCCCGCATCCCAAGGTGTTGCGCGTCACCATGAACCGGCCGGAGAAGTACAACGCCACGGACGCGATCATGCACACCGAGCTGGTGAACGTGTGGCGCGACATCGACGGCGACGACACGGTCAATTGCGTGATCATCCAGGGCGCGGGCGGCAAGGTGTTCTCGGCCGGCGGCGACTTCGACCTGATCGAGAACAACATGAAGGACTTCAACGCGCTGCTCCGCACCTGGAAGGAAGCGCGTGACATCGTCTACAACGTGATCAACTGCTCCAAGCCGATCGTGTCGACCATGCGGGGCCCCGCCGTCGGCGCGGGGCTGGTCGCGGGCATCCTGGCCGACGTGTCGATCGCCTCGAAGAAGGCGCGCATCATCGACGGCCACACGAGGCTCGGCGTCGCCGCCGGCGATCATGCGGTGATCGTGTGGCCGCTGCTCTGCGGCATGGCCAAGGCCAAGTACTACCTGCTGCTCTGCGAATCGGTAGACGGCGAGGAGGCCGAGCGCATCGGCCTGGTATCGATGTGCGTCGAGGACGACCAGCTCGAAGCCAAGGGCCTCGAGGTCGCGACCAAGCTGGCCGAGGGCGCGCAGACCTCGATCCGCTTCACCAAATACGCGCTGAACAACTGGCTGCGCATGATGGGCCCGTCGTTCGATGCCTCGACGGCGCTCGAGATGCTGGGCTTCATGGGGCCCGAGGTGAAGGAAGGCCTTGCCTCGCACCTCGAGAAGCGCAAGCCCAAGTTCGATCCGTATTCACCGCTTTGATGTCGTCCTGAGTCGCGCCGAGTAATCTCAGCACTTTAACGCAGGACCTTACTTGGCGGACAAACTCGGTGCAGCGAGTGCTAGATCCTTCGCTGTGCTTGGGATGACAAGAACGGGAGGAAACAGTGCGTGGACTGAACGGCAAGAACGTCATCGTCACCGGCGGCGCGGGCGCGATCGGCTCGGCGATCTGCCGGCGCTTCGCCGAGTACGGTGCCAGGGTCGGCGTGTTCGACCGGAATTTCGACGGCGCGAAGAAGGTCGCCGGCGAGATCAAGGGCTTCGCCTGCGGCGCCGACATCACGGACTACAAGGCGGTCGCCGAGGGCATCGCCGCCTTCGAGAAGGAAACCGGCCCGACCGACATCCTGGTCAACAATGCGGGCTGGGACCAGTTCGTGCCGTTCGTCGACACCACGCCGGACCTCTGGGACAAGGTGATCGCCATCAACCTCAACGGCCCCTTGAACATGAGCCACGTCGTGCTGAAGGGCATGGTGGCGCGGGGCCGCGGTCGGGTGGTCAACATCGCCTCTGATGCCGGGCGCGTCGGCTCGTCGATGGAGGCGGTCTACTCGGCCTGCAAGGGCGGGATCATCGCCTTCACCAAGACGGTTGCGCGTGAAGTCGCGCGCAAGGGCATCACGCTCAACACCGTCTGTCCCGGCCCGACAGACACGCCCTTGCTGGCGGCGGTGGCCGGCGCCGACGAGCGCGGCCAGAAGATCCGCGCCGCGCTGGTGAGCGCCATCCCGATGAAGCGCGTCGGCCAGCCGGACGACATCCCGGGCGCGGTCTGCTTCCTCGCGAGCGACGATGCCGCCTTCATTACCGGGCAGACGATCAGCGTGTCGGGCGGCTTGACCATGCACGGCTGAGCGTCGGAGAGTCGCGGCCGCATGCCCGAGCTCACCTGGCTGGCGTCGGCCTTTCCGAATTTCCTGCGCTACATCGTCGTGAGCTTCGCGCTGGCGGGCCTGTTCCTGTGGATCTACGTCCTGATCACGCCGTGGCGCGAGTTCGCCCTGATCCGTGCCGGCAACGCTTCCGCGGCGGTCGCGCTGATCGGCGCCCTGCTCGGCTTCTGCCTGCCGCTCGCCAATACCATCGCCCATGCGGTCAGCCTGACCGATCTCGTATTGTGGTCGCTCGTGGCGTTGGTCGTTCAGGTCGCCGTGCATGTGGTGATGCGGATGTTGCTGCCGCACCTACAGCAATCGATCGAGGCCGGCGAGATGGCGGCCGGCGTGACGGCCGGTGGCTTCTCGGTATGCTTCGGGCTCATCAACGCCGCCTGCCTCACGACCTGACATGACGATGCCCCCGGACGATCGTCCTCGTGCTTCCCGCACGATCAAGCTCGTGCTGATGGGCATTGCGGGCGCCGCGCTGCTCTATTCCTGCACGCCCGGGATCGGCGCCGGCATGGGTTTCTGGCCCTGGCTGTGGTTCTGGGGCAATCCCTTCGCGCGCGGACCGATGGTCACCACGCCCAGCGCCACCACGTCGACGACGCAGTCGCAGCCCAGCCAACGCGGCGGCTTCGGCAGTTCCGCCGGCGAACACGGATCGACGGCGAGCTGACCATGAAGCGCGAGATCTCCGCCCCGCGTCCCGACTGGCAGGGGAAGCTCGAGCGGCTCGGCTTCGATTACTACGTGATGGACGGCAAGGCGTATTGGAACGAGCAGGCCTGTTACGCCTTCACATCCGACGAAGTCGACCAGCTCGAGGCCGCCACCGAGACCCTGCACGACCTGTGCCTCAAGGCGGTCGAGCACGTGGTCTCGAACAAGCTCTGGGAGCGCCTGCGCATCCCGCCGGCCTGGGGCGATTACATCACCACTGTGTGGCGCCGCGGCGATCCGACCCTCGTCGGCCGCTTCGATCTCGCCTACGACGGCAAGGGCCCGCCGAAGCTGCTCGAATACAACGCCGATACGCCGACCGCTCTGTACGAGGCCGCGGTGATCCAATGGTACTGGCTGAAGGACGTGAAGCCCGATGCCGACCAGTTCAACTCGATCCACGAGCGACTGATCGAGGCATGGCGCGGAATCCTGAAGCGGCTGTCGTCGGAAGCGCTCGTCCACTTCGCGCGCTTCGAGGACCAGCCGGAGGATCTCGCGACCTCCGAATACATGCGCGACACCGCCCTGCAGGCCGGGCTGGCCGGCAAGCCGATCGCCGTGCCGCAGATCGGCTGGAACGGCAAGCGCTTCACCGATCCCGACGAGATGCCGATCCGGGTGATGGCCAAGCTCTATCCCTGGGAATGGATGGCGCGCGAGGAGTTCGGCAAGCACGTGCTGACCGACACCACGGCGTTCCTCGAGCCGGTGTGGAAGATGATCCTCAGCAACAAGATGCTGCTGCCTCTCCTGTGGGAGGGCTTTCCGCAGCACGAGAACCTGCTACCGGCCTTCGAAACCGAGCACCCTGATCTCAGGGGCTCCTACGTGAAGAAGCCGATATTCGGCCGCGAGGGCGCCAACGTCACGGTGGTCGCTCCCGGCTTGTTCGACACCGCCGGCGGGAGCTACGGTCAAGAAGGCTTCGTCTACCAGGCCTACCAGCCCCTGCCGGTGTTCGACGGCAACCACGCGGTGGTGGGCTCGTGGGTGATCGAGGGCAAGGCGGCAGGCGTGGGCATGCGCGAGGACGAGCGGCGCATCACCCACAACAACAGCCGCTTCGTGCCGCACTACTTCAGGTGAGGAAAAAACCATGAGCGAGATCTGGATCCAGCCGACCGGCGGCGCCCTTGGCGCCGATGTCCATGGTGTGGACCTGTCCAAGCCGGTGAGCGATGCGGATTTCAAGAAGATCGCCGAGGCCTGGGGCGAGCACCTGGTGCTGCGCTTCTCGGGCCAGAAGATCGACGATCGGGCGCTGATGAAGTTCAGCGCCCGGTTCGGCGAGCTCGACCGCGTGCCGATCGCCGCGGTCGGCTTCGATCGCATGGATTCGGGTGTGGTCGACGAAGCCCGCGAATGGGTCGCCGTGATCGCCAGCGTCAAGAAGGACGGCAAGGCGATCGGCGGGCTCGGCTCCTACGAGCTCGTCTGGCACACCGACATGTCCTACAACCCGCTTCCACCGCGCGCTTCGCTGCTCTATGCGCTGGAGGTGCCGCCCGACGGCGGCAATACCGGCTTCCTCAACATGTACGCCGCCTACGAGACGCTGCCCGACGATCTGAAGCGCGCCGTCGAGGGCAAGACCTGCATTCATGATTCCAGCCGCAACTCCGCCGGCGAGCTGCGCAAGGGCTTCCAGACCACACACGACGTCACCAAGACGCCGGGCGCGGTGCATCCGCTCGTCCGCCTGCATCCGATCACCAAGCGCAAGGCGCTGTTCCTCGGCCGGCGGCCGGGTGCCTACATCCATGGCCTGAGCGTCGAGGAGAGCGAGAAGCTGCTCGACGCGGTGTGGGCACATGCCACGCAGGAGCGGTTCGCGTGGTACCAGAAGTGGCGGATCGGCGATCTCGTCATGTGGGACAATCGCTGCGTCATGCACCGCCGCGACGCCTTCGACGAGAGCCTGCGCCGCCTGATGCACCGCACGCAGATCGTCGGCGAGCCGGTGTTGGCCGGCTGAATCATTTTCCTCCCCGTGCGAAGCACGGGGAATATGAGTCAGCGATACCCGGCCGCCTGCAGCTCGAACAGCTCTGCGTAGAGGCCGGGCTGGGACACCAGCTCCTCGTGCGTGCCGGAGGCGGCGACCTTGCCGTCGGCCAGGACGAAGACGCGGTCGGCCATGCGGACGCTGGAGAAGCGGTGCGAGATCAGCACGGCGGTCTTGCCCTTGCTCAGTTCCTTGAAGCGCTGGAAGACCTCGAACTCGGCCCGGGCGTCGAGCGCCGCGGTCGGCTCGTCGAGAATCAGCACCTCGGCCTCCCGCATGTAGGCGCGGGCGATCGCGACCTTCTGCCATTCGCCGCCCGACAGCTCGACGCCGTTCTTGAAGCGCTTGCCGATCCGCTGCTTGTAGCCGCCCGGCAGGCGCGCGATCACGTCATCGGCCTGGCTGCGTTCGGCGGCGCGCTCGATGCGCACGTGATCGTGGCGCTCCTCGATGCGGCCCACCGCGATGTTGTCGCCGGCGCTGAAGTTGTAGCGCACGAAGTCCTGGAAGATGACGCCCATGCTGCCGCGCAGGTCCTCGAGGTCGTATTCGCGTAGATCGTGGCCGTCGAGCAGGATGCGGCCCTCGTCCGGGTCGTAGAGCCGCGTCAGCAGCTTCACCAGGGTGGTCTTGCCGGCGCCATTCTCGCCGACCAGTGCCACCACCTCGCCCGCCCTGAGCGTGAAGCTGAGATGCCGCACCGCCCAGCGGTCGGCGCCGGGATAGATGAAGCCGACATCCTCGAACACGAACCCCTGCCGGATCGGATGCGGGAACGGCCGCGCATTCGCCGGCGACAGGATCTCCGGCCGCGTGTCGAAGAACGAGAACAGGTCGTTGAGATAGAGCGCCTGCCCCGCCGTTGAGGAGAAGCCGGTCAGCAGGCCTTCGAGCAGCGTGCGCAGCCGCAGGAAGGAGCCGGCGAGGAAGGTGAGATCGCCGACGCTGAACGCGCCTTCCAGCGTCTGCCAGGCGATCCAGGCGTAGGCGGCATAGTAGCCGACCGTCCCGATCGTTGTGAACGCGCCGCCCCACACCGCCCTCTTCACCGCGAGCGCCTTGTTGGCGTCGTAGAAGGTCGCGGCCAGCCGCTTGTAACGGTCGATCAGGAAGCCGTTGAGGCCGAAGATCTTCACTTCCTTGGCCGTCTCGACACTGGCCGCGGTCTGGCGCACATAGTCGAGCTCGCGCCGCTCGGGCGTGCGGCCAAAGTCGAGCGTGTAGGTCTGGGCGTTGAAATGCGCCTCGCCGAGGAAGGCCGGCACCAGCGCCGCCAGCAGCAGCACGATCAGCCACGGGGCGAAGACCAGCAGGCCGGCGGCGAAGCTCGCCACGGTCACGAGGTCCTGCGCCTGGCTGAACAGCTGGCCCATCAGCGTCAGCCGGCCGCTGGTCTGCCGACGCGCGCGTTCGAGCCGGTCCTGGAACTCGGCATCCTCGAAGTCCTGGAGGTCGAGCGTCGCGGCGTGCTCCATCAGCCGGACGCTCGAGCTGTTGGAGACCTGGTCGGCCAGCAGCGCATCGACCAGCGACACTGCGCGGCCCAGCACGTCGGACAGCACCGCCAAGGCGAACTCGGCCAGCAGCAGCATCGCCAGGCCGTTCAGCCGCCCGCTCGCCAGCCAGTCCTGCAGGCTCGTCGGCCGGTTCGGCAGCTGCACCAGCGCGACCACATCGTCGATGATCAGCTTCGCAATGTAGAGGCTCGCGATCGGCAGCAGCGCGCGGGCGAGCCGCAGCCCGATCAGCGTGCCGGTGAGCCCCCGGCTGGTCCGCCAGACCATCGCCAGGAACGGCCGCAGCGTGCGCAGCGCGCCGAAGCGCTCCTTGAAGGTGCGCGGGTTGGGAATGGACCGGGGATCGCTCATCGCACCGCCGGCCGACGGTCTAATTCATTCCCGGCATTTTGACGGCGGCCTTGCGCCGCTCCGGCATCGGATCCTCGAAGGCGCGCGGATAGCGCCACGGCCGGGCCGAGACCTTGTCGAGCTTCGCCAGCGCCTCGGCCGGCAGGCGCCAGCCGCCGGCCTTCAAGGTCTCGCCGAGCTGCTCGGCATTGCGGGCGCCGACGATCGCGCTGGTCATGAAGGGCTGGTCCATCACCCAGCGCAGCGCCACCTGCGCCGGCGACTTGCCGATCTCTTTCGACACATCGAGCAGCGTTTGCAGGATCTCGGCATGGTTGGGCGCGAAGAAGCGGCTCTGGAAGCCCCATCCTTCGGCCGAGCGGCTGCCATGCACCTTGAGGCTGCCCGGCGTGTACTTGCCGGTCAGATAACCACTGCCGAGCGGCGACCAGGCCACGCAGCCCAGCCCCTTGAGCTGGAGCACCGGCACGATCTCCTCGTCGATGTCGCGCACGACCAGCGAGTATTGCGGCTGGTAGCAGGCGAATTTCTCCCAACCGTTGACCTCGCTCCGCCACAGCGCCTCCATCAGGCGCCACGCCTCGAAATTCGAGCAGGCCGTGTAGAGCACCTTGCCTTCGCGCACGAGATCGTCGAACGCCCGCAGCATCTCCTCGAGCGGCGTCGCGTGGTCGACATGGTGGATAAAGAAGAGGTCGACATAGTCGGTCTGCAGCCGCTTCAGCACGCCCTCGATCTGCTGCTTGATGTGCAGCCGCGACATGCCCGAATCGTTGGGCCGGTGGCCCATCGGGTTGAAGACCTTGCTGGCGATCACCGCCTCGTGCCGCTTGCCCTTCAGCGCCTCGCCCAGCATCGTCTCCGACGTGCCGCCGACATAGGAGTTGGCGGTATCGAAGAAGTTGACGCCCGCCGCGAGCGCCGCATCGACCATGCGTGAGGCGCCCGCCTGGTCGGCGCCGTTGCCGAACGTCATGGTGCCGAGGCAGATCTCCGAGACCTTGAGCCCGGCACGACCGAGATTGCGGTAGTCCATTCCTGTTCTCCTTCGCGTCGGCGGCCATACTGACGGGGCGAGCAGCCCATCACGCGCTTGAACGCCGTGCTGAACGCGCTTTCCGATTCGTATCCCAATGAGCGTGCGATGACGGAAACGGCCTCGCTGGAATTCACGAGCCTGTCCCCTGCCCGCAACATGCGCCACTGGGCAAGATAGTCCATAGGCGATGCGCCGACCGTGTCCTTGAACTTCAGCGCGAAGGTCGTACGCGACATGCCGGCGTGCTGCGCCAACTCCTGCAACGTCCAGCGGCGCGCGGGTTCGGCGTGCATGGCGTTGATTGCGGCCGACATCTGCTTGTCGGCGAGCGCAAACAGCCATCCCCCGCCGTTGCGTGTCCCGTCCGCACTGATCCTGTCCGCCACGTGCAGGCGGATCGCCTGAACGAAAAGCATGGTGGCGAGCTGCTGGGCGACCAGGAAGCCGCCGGGCCGCGGCTCGCGCAGTTCGTCCCGCATGCGCTCCAGGCACCAGCGCAGCACATCCTTGTCCGCTTCCTTGTGGATGTGGACGATGGGCGGCAGCATGCCGAGCAGCACGTCCGCCTGTGCGCCGGCCAGCGCAAAATGGCCGCCGGCGCAGAAGAAATCGCCGCCGCCGTTGAATGTCCGGATGCCGCCATCCTTGACACCACGATAGATCGTGCTGGCCTCGATCGGCGTCAGGCCGAGATCGGTGGCAAGGCGGAACGGGCGACCACGAGGCAGCAGGAAGCAATCACCGGCTTTGATGCGCACAGGCTCCGGCACGCCATCGACCGAAAGCCAGCACGCGCCCGTCGCGACGGCGTAGAGCTTGACGCCCTCGGGCTTTGCGAACGCGACAGCCCAGTCGCCGCCCGCTTCGAAGCCGCCGGAGACGTAGCTGCGCAGCTTGAGGAGCGAAAGAACATCCGAGAGCGGATCCATGCCAGTTTCCGGACGATCGCCAAGATAACGCGAACGCTTCAGCATAGATCGTTCAAACCCAAGTTCCTATCTAGCGGGCGCATAGCGAGGAGAAGCCATATGCGTGTCTTTGTTACAGGCGCTTCGGGTTGGGTTGGCTCTGCAGTCGTGCAGGAGCTGCTCTCCGCCGGTCATACGGTGATCGGGTTGGTGCGGTCGGACGAAGCGGCCGCCAAGCTTGCGGCGGCGGGCGCCGAGGTCCTGCGCGGATCGATGGAAGACCTCGATAGCCTCAAGACGGGCGCCGCCAGGGCGGACGGCGTCATCCACACTGCGTTCAACCACGACTTCTCGAAGTTCGCCGCCAACGCCGCGCTCGATCGTGGCGCGATCGAGGCGATCGGATCCGTCCTCGAAGGCTCGAAGCGTCCCCTGCTCGTGACGTCGGGCTTCGCGCGCCGCGCCGCGGGCCGGATCGCCACCGAAGACGATCCCGCGCCGCCCGTTTCCGACTCCTACCCCCGGGCCTCCGAACAGGCGGCGATGGCGTTGGCCGAGCGCGGTGTGCACGCATCGATCGTGCGGCTTGCGCCCTCGGTGCACGGCCGGGGCGATCACGGCTTCGTGCCCCGCCTCGTCGCGCTCGCCCGCGAGAAAGGTCAGGCGGCCTATATCGACGACGGTCAGAACCGCTGGCCTGGCGTGCACCGGCTCGACGCGGCGCGCCTTTATCGCCTCGCGCTCGAACGTGGGACGCGCGGCGAGCGCTACCACGCCGCAGCCGAGGAAGGCGTGCCCTTCAAGGACATCGCGGGCGCCATCGGCAAGGGGCTCGGCCTTCCGGTCGTCGCCAAGACAGGTGACGCGATCAGTGACCATTTCGGCTGGTTCGCAGGCTTTGCCGCCATGGACATGGCGGCGTCGAGCGACCGGACGCGCAAGACGCTGGACTGGACGCCGACGCATCCCGGCCTGCTCGACGACATTGCCCATGCGGGCTACTGCGATGCTGGCGCTTAGAGTCCCAGCATTGCCTTCGCGAGCACGTTCCTCTGCACCTCGGATGAGCCGCCGTAGATCGTGGTCTTGCGCTGGTTGAAGTAGCGCGGCGAGACGTCGTCGACGTACTCGCCGCCGACCGGCACGACGTTGCTGTCGTAGTTGCGCAGCTCGGTGAAGGGCGCGCCGTACCAGCCGACCGCCTCGACCGCCAATTCGGTGATCTTCTGCCCGACCTCGGTGCCACGCATCTTGACGATCGAGGCCATGCTGCCCGGTGCATCGCCGGTCTTGAGCGACGAGTAGAACATCAGCTCGTTCATCTCGACGGCGTCGAGCTCCATCTCCAGCGCCGCCATCTTCTCGCGCCAGTGCGGACTTGCCGACAGGGGCCCGCCGCCGTCGAGCTGGGTCTTGGCGAGCGTCTGCAGGTGCCGGAAAGCCTTGCGCAGGCGCGGCCCGTGCGCCTGGCCGCCGCGCTCGAACTCGAGCAGGTACTTGGCGTAGGTCCAGCCCTTGTTTTCCTCGCCCACCCGGTTCTCGACAGGCACCCTGACGTCGGTGAAGAACACCTGGTTGACCTCATGGCGCATCGGCGTGCGCGTGCCGTCGACCAGGTAGATCGGATCGACCTTGATGCCCGGCGTCTTCATGTCGATCAGCAGGAACGAGATGCCCTCCTGCCGCTTGCCCTCGTTCGAGGTGCGCACCAGGCAGAACATCCAGTCCGCCCAATGGGCGTTGGTGGTCCAGATCTTCTGGCCGTTGACGACGTAATGGTCGCCCTGCCGCTCGGCGCGGGTCCGAAGCGACGCGAGGTCGGAGCCCGAGCCCGGCTCGGAGTAGCCCTGGCACCACAGCTCCTCGGCCGCGGCGATCTTCGGCAGGAAGCGCTTCTTTTGCCAGTCGCTGCCGTACTTCATCAGCACCGGCGCCACCATCTTGAGGCTGAAGGACGAGAGGTACGGCGAGTCGGCGCGCGCCATCTCCATCTCGAAGATGAACTTCTGCGTCGAGCTCCAGCCGGTGCCGCCATACTCCTTCGGCCAGTTCGGCACGAGCCAGCCCTTCTCCGAGAGCTTCTTCTGCCACTGCAGCAGTCGCTCCTTCGAGACGTGGCTCGAGCGGCTGCGCCGGCTCTCCTCCGCAACCTCGGGCGGCATGTTGGCCGTGATCCAGTCGCGCACTTCCTTCTGGAAGGCGAGCTCCTCGGCGTTGAAGGCGAGATCCATGACTTTACTCTCCGTCATCCCGACCGAAGCGCCGAAGGGCGCGTAGCGGAGGGATCCTTTTTCCTTCGGCGTGCGAACGCGAGAAGAAAAGACCCCTCGACGTCGCTTCGCGGCGCTCCCTCGGCCTAGAGGCCGAGCATCACTTTCGACATGATTCCCCGCTGCACCTCGGACGAGCCGCCGTAGATCGTCATCTTGCGGCCGTTGAAGTAGCGCGGCGCCAGCACGTCGGCGCCCTCGGGACCGATCGGCTCGACATTGGCGTTCCAGGCGCGCTGCTCGGGGAACGGCATCGAGTACCAGCCGGCTGCCTCGACGGCGAACTCCTGGACCTGCTGCATCACCTCGGTGCCGCGCAGCTTGATCATCGACGACAACGGACCTGGATTCTGGCCCGAGGCGAGCTTGGAGTAGAACTCCATCTCGAACATCTCGAGCCCGGAAATCTCGATGTCCATGCGGGCGAGCTTCTCGCGCCAGGCGTGATCGGACAGGATCGAGTCCTCGCCCTCCGGCATGGCGCTCGCCAGCCGCTTCAGGCGCTCGAAGCCCGAGCGCAGGCGCGGGCTGTAGGGATTGCCGCCGCGCTCGAACTCGAGCAGGTACTTGGCGTAGGTCCAGCCCTTGTTCTCCTCGCCGACGCGGTTCGACACCGGCACCTTCACGTCGGTGAAGAACACCGAGTTGACCTCCTGCGTGCCGGCGCGATTGCCGTCGGCGGTGATGATCGGATCGACGCGGATGCCCGGCGTCTTCATGTCGATCAGCAGGAAGGAGATGCCCTCCTGCGGTTTGCCCTCGGTCGAGGTGCGCACGAGACAGAAGATCCAGTCGGCAGTCTGCGCCAGCGTCGTCCAGGTCTTCTGGCCGTTGACGATGTAGTAGTCGCCCTCGCGCACGGCCCTCGTCCGGAGCGAGGCGAGGTCCGAGCCCGAACCCGGCTCCGAGTAGCCCTGGCACCAGATCAGGTCGGAGTTCAGCATCGGCGGCAGATGCCGCTTCTTCTGCTCGTCCGAGCCGTATTTCATGATCACCGGCGCGCACATCTTGGGCCCGAACGGCGAGGTGCCGGGCGCGCCGGCCTTCGCCATCTCCATCTCGAAGATGTACTTCTGCGTCGTGGTGAAGCCCGGGCCGCCGAACTCCTTCGGCCAGCCGGTGCACAGCCAGCCCTTCTTCGCCAGCCGCTTCTGCCAGTCGATCAGCTTCTCCTTCGGCAGGTAGGCGTTGCGCGACACCTTCAGCTCGCCCTGCATCTCGGGCGTGAAGTTGTCCTTCAGCCAGTCGCGCACTTCCTGCTGGAAGGCCAGCTCTTCCTTGCCGAACGTCAGGTCCATTCTCGGGCTCCTTTGGGCGCCAAAACTACCGCGCTACAGTCGGCGAAGAAAGCAGGAGGAAATGCATGCCGTATCGCATCCGCCGCGTCGTCACGGGCCATGACAAGACCGGCAAATCGGTGTTCGTCATGGATGGCAAGGCGCCCAACGTGCTGGAGATGGCGTCGATGCCGGGCGTGGCGTTGACGGATCTGTGGCGCACCAAGACGGCGCCGGCCTCCAATGCCGGCAATGCCGACGCGGCAACCGGTCGGATCGTGCTGGAGCCGCCGGCCCACGGCACCATCCTGCGCATCGTCGAGTTCCCGCCCGATTCGAAATGGCGCAAGAGCGCCGACGCAAAGAAGGCCTTCGCCTCGATCGGTGCCGGCGGTGCGCCCGACCACGCGTCGGCCGACGCGATGATGCATTGCACGGCGACGGTCGATTACATCATCGTGCTCAGGGGCGAGATCTGGGCGATCCTCGACAAGGGCGAGAAGCGCCTGAAACAGGGCGACGTGCTGATCCAGCGTGGCACCAATCATTCCTGGAGCGTCCGCACCAAGGAGCCCTGCGTGATCGCCGCCGTGCTGGTCGGCGCCAAGCCGGTCGGCCGGCTCACGCGCAAGAAGGCGGCGCCGAAGCGGCGGCGCTGACACACTCACTCCTTCGGCTGGATTGAATCGAAGTAGGCACGGAACTGCTGGCGCAGGCCCGCTTCGGTGGCGCCCGAATCGTAGGCGGGCGAGATCAGCGGCGCCGCCTTGGTCACGTGCAGGACGACGAAGGCACGGTAGCGCTCGGGCAGCAGTGCCGCCGAAAAGCGCGCCAGGAGCGTCGCGAACTCCGGCGCGCCCTTGGCGACCACGCGGGCGGTGCCCTTGAAGCGGTAGCCCTTGCGCACGAACGGGTCGACGAAGTTGATCTCCATCGCCGGGTTGCGCGAGAGGTTGGCCATCGTGCCGGGCGAGCGGATGTCGGCGAAGAAGATGTGCTCGTCGTCGAGCACCTGCATGGTCGCTTTGGGCGACAGGTTGGGCGTGCCGTCGGCGTTCACGGTCGCGACGAAGCCCAGCTTCTGCTCGGCGACGATGCGTTTCATGTCCGGAGTGAGAACTCTCATGGAGGACCGCCTTTCGAGCCCGCGGCTGCGGCGGGCTTCCGCAATCTTTTGTACGATATGAAACCTTTCGCGACCTCCGGAGTTGTTTGGGCTCAGCCCGTCCGCTGTGGGGGAGTGTCACGTGACAAAGAGTGGTTCGTTCCAAGGCGCCAGGTTCTGGCATGATCGGGCTGAGGAAGCATGGTCGATGGCCAGCCAAATGCCTGATCTGGACGCAAAAACCACCCTGGTCGAGATCGCCGAACGCTATGACGCCCTGGCCGACAGCATGGCCGCCAAGGAAGCCGTGCTGCACCGTCAGGACGCCCCCCAGGCCCGCGTCAAAGGACCCGTCGCCTCCGACGCCGTTCTCTAGCCCGCCGGAGCCTCGCCGGGGCGGCACGACCGGCCCGTCGTTCGAACCGGTCGACCCGCCGAACGCTCAGGCGACCTTCTTGGCAAGGTGCGGGAACATCGCGATCCGCGCCGCCTCGTCCATGTCGGTCTTGAAGGCGTGTTTGTCCTTCAGCGCCAGGGCGCGCTGCGCTGCCGGCCGAGCGTTGATCTCGCCCAGATGGCGCTGCAAGTTGGGATACTGCTTGGGTGCCTCCGGCCCGAGCACGTTGGGGATCAGCCGCGACCAGCCCCACACCGCCATGTCAACGACGGTGTACGCGTCGCCCATCATCCATTTGCGGCTGCCCAGCCGCTGCTCGAGGATGCCCCAGTGGCGCTGCGCCTCGAACGTATAGCGGTTGACCGCATACTCCTTGGGCTCCGGCGCGACGTTGCGAAAGTGCACGGCCTGACCCGAATAGGGGCCGATGCCGGAGGCCACGAACATCAGCCATGACAGGAACTCGCCGCGCTCCTTGTCCGACTTGCCCGGCAGGAACTTGCCCGTCTTCTCGGCGAGATAGAGCAGGATCGCGTTGCTGTCGAAGATCGTCGCATCGCCGTCGACGATCGCCGGCACCTTGGCGTTGGGGTTGACCGCCAGGAATTGTGGCGTGTGCTGCTCGCCCTTGCGGGTGTCGATCGGCACCGGCTCGTACGGCAGCGCCATCTCCTCGAGGCAGAGCGCCACCTTGGTCGGGTTCGGGGCGAGGTTGTAGTAGAACTTGATCATGGGCTTCACTCCCTTTCAGCCGAGTTTACGGGCTATGCTGGCCGTCCGAAAGAGAACGGGGCCCCGCCATGGGTAGACGTCTTAACCGCGCAATCGAGCTGCTCGAGGCCGACCAGGCCATCTACTACGATGGCCCGCATACCGGACACGTGCTGACCTACGACCAGGGCCGCGCCGACGCCCGCACCTGGGCCGACTACATCAATGTCGGCATGGAGCATGGCTGCTTCGACATGACCGGACTCGAGGAATACATGCGCGGCCTGCTCGATGGCGGCCCGACCCGCTCCGGCCATCTCACGCCGACCGTCATCGTCGAGGCGCCGGTCAACGGCACCGACGGCCAGAACGTCGCCTTCAATGCCTGGCAGTTCCGCCAGATCCTGGCGCGCGGCGTCCACGGCATCCTGCTGTGCCAGGCCGAGACCGCCGAGGCGGTGCGCGAGTTCGTGCGCGCCTGTCGCTTTCCGCACCACAAGGCCGGTACCGACGTGCTGGGCATCGGCAGCCGCGGACGCGGCTCCGAGCCGACGGCGTCGCCGATCTGGGGGCTCAGCCAGGAGGAGTATTTCCGGCTCGCCGAACCGTGGCCGCTCAATCCGCAAGGCGAGCTTTTGCTCGGTGTAAAGATCGAGAGCCCCGCGGGCGTCGCCAATGCCGACGAGATCCTGGCAGTGCCCGGATTGGGCTTTGCCGAGCTGGGGCCGGGCGATCTCGGCCTGTCGCTGGGCTACACCAGCCTGCAGCGGCGGCCCTACCCGCCTGAGATGGAAGCGGCGCGTGCCAAGGTGTTTGGCGCCTGCAAGCGCAACAAGCTCGCCTTCCTGGAAGGCGCCACGCCGGACAAGATCGCTGCCAGCCTCGACGAGGGCGTGCGGGTGATCTCCGGGCACAATCCCGAAACCGCCAAGGTCGGCCGGGCCCACCAGAAGCGCACGATGCCGGTCTAGCGATCCATGACCAATCCGACCCGCCGCGACCTCGCCCTGCTGCCGCTGGCGTTGGGCGTCGTCGCCGCGGGCCGCGCGGAGGCACAGATGTCCGTTCCCGTCGAAAACGCCTCGCTCGTCGAGGTGCAGGAAGCCCTGGCCAAGGGCGCGACCACCGCGACTGCCCTTACCCGCGCCTATCTTGCGCGCATCGAGGCCTACGATAAGAGCGGCCCGGCGCTCACCTCGGTGCGCGAGGTCAACCCCGATGCGCTCGCGATCGCGGGCAAGCTCGACGGCGTGAAGCCCTCGCCCAAGCAGCCGCTCGCCGGCGTGCCGATCCTGGTGAAAGACAACATCGCGACCGGCGACAAGCAACACACGACCGCCGGCTCGTTGGCGCTCGAATCGGCGCACGCGAAGGGCGACGCGCCGGTGATCAAGCGGCTGCGGGATGCCGGCGCAGTGATCCTCGGCAAGGCGAACCTCACCGAGTTCGCCAATATCCTCGCGGTCGGCATGCCGTCGGGCTACAGCTCGCTCGGCGGCCAAGTGAAGAACCCCTATTCGCCGGCCCTGCTGGGCGAGCACGACATCCCGGTCGTGCAGCCGGGCGGCTCGAGCGCGGGCTCGGCCGTTGCGGTCGCAGCCGGCCTGTGCGCGGCGGCGATCGGCACCGAAACGTCGGGGTCGCTCTTGAGCCCCGCGACCCAGAACGGCCTCGTCACGGTGAAGCCGACGGTCGGGCTGATCAGCCGCTCGGGCATCATCCCGATCTCGCACAGCCAGGACACGGCCGGCCCCCTCACCCGCACCGTGCGCGATTCGGCGATCCTGCTGAACGTGCTGGCCGCGCCCGATCCGCACGACCCAGCGACGCAACACCTGCAGCGACCGAAGGACTACACCGCCGGGCTCGACAAGGACGGTCTGAAGGGCGCGCGCATCGGCGTGCCGAGCGATCCGGACGATCCGCTGAACGATCCCTACTTCGGTAAGCTGCCGCAGCGCTCGAAGGACGTGATGGCCGAGGCGATCAAGGCCCTGCAGGACCTCGGCGCCGTCATCGTGCGCGCCGCCATTCCGGCGATCGGCTGGATCGGCGGGCCGGGCACCACCATGGCGGTGCTGAACCGCAACCCGCTCAGCAGCAGCAAGGGCAACCCCGGGCCGTCGTCGGTCGTGTTCCTCTACGAGCTGAAACACGACCTCAACCTCTACCTGCGCGACTGGGCGATCGGCGCGAAGGTCAAGACGATGGCCGACATCATCGCCTTCAATCAGGCCAACCCCGACAAGTGCCTGCGCTTCGGCCAGGACCTCTTTCTCGCCTCGCAGGCCACCAAAGGCGATCTCTCCGAGCTCGAGTACAAGTCGGCGCGCGCCATGGATCTGATGGCCGCCAAGGAGCGCGGCCTCGACGCCTATATGAGCCAGCACAAGCTCGACGCCGTGGTGTTCCCCGGCGTCTCGGGCGCCTCGATTGCGGCCAAGCCGGGCTATCCCAGCGTGCAGGTGCCGGCCGGCTTCATCTCGGGCGCCGGCGACAAGGATACGCCGGACTATCCGCTCGGCCTCACCTTCACCGGCCGCGCCTGGAGCGAACACAAGCTGCTGCGGCTCGCCTACGCCTACGAGCAGGCGACCAACATGCGCAAGGCGCCGCCCGGCCTGCCCGCCCTGTAAGGACCGCCACCGACTGCCAAACCGCGTGGCAGTGATCCGTTGCAGGCAGGCCAGCGTTTTAGGCCATTCCTGCCACTCTGCCCGCACCCCCACCCCGGCCTTCGAAAAAACACTCCCGTCCGCAACGACGGCGCGGCAGACGCGTGACGACATGGTTTCGGGGCGCAAGGCGGGCATTTGGGCGCCACACTGCACCATCGGCACGCCGAACCCCTATTATGGGCAATGGCAGCCTGTCTTGGCCGCGCTTTATGGGAGTCGAATCGCGATCCAATGCCCATAATGAGACCCGGCGAGACCCTGTTATCCACAGGCTTTTCGACGTCATGAGGAGGACGCCATGGAATTCGGCATCACGATGTTCCCGACCGACTACGCTATCCCGCCGCACGAGCTGGCGATGGAGGCCGAGGCGCGCGGCTTCGAATCGATCTGGTTCCCCGAGCACAGCCACATCCCGACCAGCCGCAAGTCGCCGTGGCCGGGCGGGCCGGAGCTGCCGAAGTACTACTACGACACCTATGATCCTTTCGTGGCAATGGGCGCCGCGGCGGTCGTCACCAAGACGATCAAATTGGGCACCGGCGTATGCCTGGTGGTGCAGCGCGATCCGATCCACACTGCCAAGGAGGTGGCGACCGTCGACCGGCTCAGCAACGGCCGCCTGCTGTTCGGCATCGGCGGCGGCTGGAATGCCGAAGAGATGGCCGACCACGGCACGACCGACTTCAAGAGCCGCTTCAAGCTGGTGCGCGAGCGCATCGAGGCGATGAAGGAGATCTGGACCAAGTCCAAGCCCAAATACTCGGGCGACATGGTGAAGTTCGACGAGATGATGCAGTGGCCCAAGCCGGTGCAGAAGCCGCACCCGCCGATCATCGTCGGCGGCGGCTTCCCGCAAGGCGCGCGACGCGCGGCCAATTACGGCAACGGCTGGATGCCGATCGGCGGCCGCGGCGGCGATACGCTGTCGTGGATCAAGCCGTTCCACGAGATGCTGAAGGAAAAAGGCCGCAAGCCCGAGGACGGGCCGGTCACCCTGTTCGGCGTCGCCCCGGATGTCGACGCGCTGAAGCGCGCCCGCGACGCCGGCGTCGCCCGCGTGGTGTTCGGCGTGCCGCCCGAGGCCAAGGACAAGGTCCTGCCGGTGCTCGACGCCGGGGTGAAGGCGATGAAGGCGGCGGCTTAACAGACAGGCGGACCACCCCGAGCATCCCTGCCCCTTATGTTCCTCTCCGCCCGCGCAGCGGGGGGAGAGACTAGGAGAGGTGGGTCATGTCTGATGCTATTAAGTGCGGATTTCCGTCTATTCGCGGGCCGAACCGACAGTACTCGCGGATGAGTGGCTACTATCCCGACCGTCATCAAAAACCGCGTCGCGCGGCAATCCAACTGTGCTCCTGTTCCTCTTCTTTGAAGAGGATGGTGTCCTTTCCTTTGCGCGCTACCACATAGTTCCAGCGCCGTGCCGCTTGCTCCAGAAATTGACGGGCGGCGCCGCGCACTAGTCCTACTTCGCGATCAACATCGTCATAGCGCATCAATTGCTGGTTCTTTTGGTACTCTCGACTCCCCATCCACGATTCAAGGGCAGCGAGACAATCTGCTGGATCGCTAAGCACGCTGGAAAAGCTCTCCGCCGCAGTCGGACTAGGGCTCGCTTGCGCGACCTTTGCTCCGAGCTCCGCAAGCGCCTTCCGAATGCGGTTACATGCCGGCCCCAATGCAGCGACCAAGTTCCTATCCTGACGATTCGGCTCGAATGTCACTGGCGTCAGTCCGGATAGATCGGTTGGCAGGTGTAAGTCCTCGATGCCTTTCGGAATAGCGAAGAAACAACGTTCGGGGCCTAGCCGACCGAGAAACATGCCGAGCTCGAAAATCACGTTGTCTCGCACCGTCTGCTTCTGCTTATCGCGAATTGCCGTTACGTCATCTGGCGACAGGATGAATAGCCCGAAGTCACTATGCTCCAGCTCGGTCAACAACGAAGCAACGGTTGATCTGGAGGGCGCGAATACGCCCTGCGTCCATACAGTAGCCTCGACATCGTGCTCCAATCCCTCCTGCGCCGCATAGGCCAGATCGAGATTCTCGGAAGACGATGCAATGAACATGCGAGGTTTCATAGCGCGCACCTGTCAATTGGCCGGTTTGATATCATCACTGACCCGAAACTTCTCGTGAAAGCTCGGCACCGTCATGGGAGGTTAAGACCAGATCCCATCCTCGATCGCGGTCATATCTTACGAACGCCCGACCTTCTCGACTGAGGATGCCCGCGTAGTTTTGCTTTGGACTCGCACCGCCGATCTTGATGTCGCGATGAAGCATGCGGGTAAATAGTTCTTGAATAGTAAGAGGACGGCCGGCGGCTCGAATTTCCTCGACCGTCGCCTTCAGCAAGGTTTCGGTTTGAGTCGGTGGTTTGGACGTGATTGGTCCGGCGCTAATCGACACATCATTCAGGTAAGCAGCGGCCGTTGCCAAGAATGCGCGCAACCGCTCGATCTCTTTGCGAGCGCGAAAGCTCTCCTCCTCGATCTTCGCAAGGCGAGCTTCCTGTTGCGCGAGATCGCGCTTGGCGCGATCCACCAAATCTAGGGCCAGCAAGGGGGCTGCCGGCGCCATCCGATCTTTCATGTAGCTCAACCTGAGGGAGTCTTAAGAAGTGGTCAACCACCATTGGTATGAATCATGTGGATACCCAATACGATTTGGCTCTTGGACCCAATACTCGGGTTGTGAATAGCGAGGATAACTTGTCGTCTATGGCTTAAAACTCTTTGAGACAGGGAATATCTGTGCGCTCGGCGATGTGAATAACCGTGTGAATGTTTTCCTAAGCTGGACGTAGGCCTCGCCCGCGTGATGTTCGCCTTCCACTTAACGCTAGGGACAAGGTGCTGCCGGTGCTCGACAACGGCGTGGCGACGAGGGCGGCTCCCCTGACAGGCGAGATCCGCTCTTCGGTAGCCACCCACCTCTCCTAGCCTCTCCTCTCGCTCACGCGGGCGGAGAGGGACATGAACGCGAACGACTCTTCCTCATGTCCCTCTCCGCCCGCGCAGCGGGGGGAGAGGTTGGGAGAGGTGGGTCATCTTCTTAGACCGCGATGACCACGCCGTCGTGGCCGGGGTCGGCGCCGCCGTCCAAACCGTCGTCGTGGATGCGGATGGCGTGGACGGCAGCGAAGCCAAAGCCGTAGGGGCTGCGCACTACGGGATAGCCCTGCCCTTTCAGCTCGCGCTCGACGCGGCCCTGGATGCGGTTGGAGATGTCGATCGTGTCGGAGGTCGCGGAGAAGCGCGGCGCGCTCACCGCCTCGACCATTGTCATGTCGAAGTCGAGCGCGTTCAGGATCACGTGCAGCACGCCCATCGCGATCTGCGTCGCGCCCGGCGCGCCGATGATCAGGTGCGGCTTGCCGTCCTTGAAGAGGATCGACGGCACGACCGAGCTGAAGCGCGCCTTGCCGGGTGCGATCGAACCGGCGCGGCCGGGCCGCGGGTCGAACACGCCCATGCAGCCGTTGTACATGAAGCCTAGGCCCGGCGTGATCACGCCCGACGGCATGCCGAGCGAATGGGTCATCGTGAAGCAGTTGCCGTCCTTGTCGAGGACGGAGATGTGCGTGGTGTCCTTCGAGACCGCGCCGCTGTTGAATCGCGGCACCGTCGCTTTCACCCCGCGCATGATCTCGCCGGCCATGGTCTTCGCATAGGCCTTCGAGGTCAGCTCCTCGACCGGCACCTTGACGAACTTGGGATCGCCGACCTTGAGGTCCTTGTCGATGGTCGCCCGCTTCATCGCCTCGGAGACGATACGCAGATGCTCGGCCGAGCCGTGCTCGAGCGCCCCCAGGTCGAAATGCTCCAGGATATTCAGCATCTCGATCAGCATCACGCCGCCGCCCGGCGGCTGGTTGGTCGAGACGCGATAGCCGCGATAGTCGCCCCACAGCGGCGGATTGCGCGTGGTCTTCCACGCCTTGAGGTCCTCGATCGACAGCAGCGCGTCGTTCTTCTTCATGTCCTCGTCGATCGCCTTGGCGATCTCGCCCGAATAGAAGACGTCGGCGCCGCCCTTGGCGATGGCGCGCAGGGTCTGGCCGTAGTCACGGTTGACCACCGCGTCGCCCACCTTCTTCGGCGTCCCGTCGGGCCGGCAGTAAAGCGCGCGGGCCGCCGGCGTGAAGCCGGTGCGCTCGTAGTTGGGCGCCCGGCCGAAGGCGCCCTCGTCCGCCCACCAGAAATGCACGTGCGGCCGCACCGTCCAGCCGGTCTCGGCCCAGTGGATCGCCGGCTCGACGATGCGCGACCACGGCAGTGAGCCGTGCTCCTTGTGCGCCTCGTAGTACATCTTGAGGTTGGCCGGGGCGCAGATCGACTTGTAGCCGATGTCGTTCACCCGGCCCTTCAGGATGAAGCCGTAGCCGTCGCGCGCTTCGCTCTCGATCAGGTTGGCCCACATGTCGGGCCGCGCGGCGAGCGGCGCCGGCGCGTGCGCATCGATGTAGCCGTGGAACTTCTTGCCCGGCATGTAGATGCCGCACGAGCCGAAGCCCGCGATTCCGCACATCTGCGGATCGACCACCCCCTGCACCAGCGCGCAGGCGATGCCCGCATCCACCGCGTTGCCGCCCTCGCGCAGGATGTCGGCCCCCGCCTCGGTCGGCTCCGGCTGCGGCGCGACGATCATCGCCGATTTCTTGTAACGCACGAACGCTTCCTCCTCTTGCTCCCTTCCCCCGTCTGCGGGGGAAGGTGGCGCGCAGCGCCGGAAGGGGATCATCCCCTCTCATCGAGCCAACAGCGCCGCCGTGGTCAACGAAGACCCCCTTCCGCCCCTGCGGGGCACCTTCTCCCGCAGACCGGGGAAGGCAGGGCTAGTCCGCATGACTCAATCCCAGCCGTTCCGCTTGCGCAACACCGCCGATAGCGGCGCGAGCACGAAGCCCTTGCCGGCGACCGTCGGCAGCCATTCGGCCAGCGCCTGCAAGGTCGTCTCGTGCGGATGGCCGATCGCCACGGCGAAGCCCTGGCGCCGCGCCACCGCCTCGGTCTCGGCGAGCTCGCGGCGGACGGCGTCGGGGCTCTCATCGTCGTCGAGGAAGACATTGCGTGTCACGCTCGGCACGCCCAGCTCCTGCGCCACCTGGTCGCCCACGCTCGACCGCGTGGTGCGCGAATCGAGGAACAGTAGCCCGCGCGCCCTGAACTGCTTCAGCACCGTCTCCATGCCCGGCCGGTACGCCGTGAAGCGGCTGCCCATGTGGTTGTTGACGCCGACATAGCCGTCGAAGCTGTCGAGCGCCATCGTCACGCGCTGCTTGAGCTCGCTGTCGGTCAGCGCCACCTTGAGCGCATTCGGTCCAGGATCGGCATGGCCCATCGGCTCCATGGGCAGATGCAGCATCAGCTCCTGGCCGTGCGCGCGGGCGGCCTTCGCCTGATCGTGCAGGTCGTGCGAATACGGCAGGAACGACATGGTGAGCGGCCCCGGCAGCTCCCAGGCCCGCCTGGAGTGCGGCCGGTCGATGCCGACATCGTCGATCACGATGGCGATCAGTGGCTTGCCGCGCAGATCGCGGAACGGCACCGCATTGCGCTGCCACGTCTGTTGCTGCTGGGGCGGCTGGGTGCTCGCCGCCGCAGCGACCTGCGGCGCCGGCTGTGACTGGGGTTGTGGTTGAGGCTGGGGCTGTGGCCTCGCCTTGTCCTCGAACGTCCCGAGCTTCTGGTCGGGCTCGGTCTCGATGTAGCGCGGCAGGCCGGGGATGTCCTCGATGCGCGCATAGGTGACCTTGCTGGGCTTCGGCGGCTCGAAGCGCTGCGCCAGCCAGTAGCCGCCGACCGTCGCATCGACGAACAGAAAGACGAAAGCACCGACGACCAAAGCCCGGCGATGGCGCTCGACCCAGGCGAGCACCGCGTTCGGACTCCTTCTGTTCGCCTTCCTGCTTCTGTTCTTCCTCGACGCCATCTCAGCGTCCGAGTCCAAGTCGTTGGTCTTCGGTCACAAATTTGCCCCAGGTGAGTCGCCTCGCCGATACATTCGTTACAGGTCCGCCATCTGCTTCACCATCGTCACGTCGCCGCTGCCTGCACGCCCCGCTTGCGGCGCGAAGCCCAGCCGCTTGCTGAGCCCGATCATGCGATGGTTCTCGCGAAGGACATGGCCGATCACCCGCTTGGCGCCTCGCTTGCGCGCGTACTCCAACACGTGGCGGAGCAGTAGTTCGCCGTAGCCGCGCCGCTGGCGATCCGACGCGACGACCAGCGCGAACTCCGCCTGCTCGAAGCCCGGGTCGGCGGCGAGCCGGCCGACGCCGAGCAGTTCCGTACCATCGAGCAGCAGGAAGGCCATCTCACGGTCGTAGTCGATCTGCGTCAGCCGCGCCGCCATCTCGTGCGTCATCTCGCGGATCGGGCCGAAGAAGCGCAGCCGGATGTCCTCCGGTGTCATATGGCGGACGAAGCGCTGAATCAGCGGCTCGTCGTCCGGCCGGATCGGCCGGATGTGCAAACGTTCTCCACGATGCTCCACAGTGCATTCGAGCTCGACCGGATAGGGCCGGATGGCAAAGCGCCCGGCGCGCTCCTGCCCCGCGACGGGCTTGCGCACGACGATGCGGGCATCGAGCACGACCACGCCCTTGGCGTCGACCAGCAACGGGTTGATGTCGAGCTCGGCGATCTCGCCCACGTCCGCGATGAGCTGCGACAGGCGGATCATCGCGTCGCACACCGCGCCGCGCGCGGCCGGCGCACGGTCGCGATAGCCGCGCAGCAGGCGGTCGACGCGGGTGCGGCTGAGGGCATCTTCCGCCAGCACCGGATCGAGCGGCGGCAGTGCCAGCGCCTTGTCGTCGATCACCTCGGCCGCCACCCCGCCATGGCCGACCATCAGGATCGGCCCGAACACCGGGTCCTCGGCCGCGCCCAGGATCAGCTCGACTGCGTTCGGCCGCTTGAGCATCGGCTGCACCATGAAGCCGTCGATCAGCGCGCCAGGCGCCGCCGTGCAGACCTTGTCGCGGATCAGGCCGACCGCGTCGCGCACTTCCTGCTCGGTGCCCAGTTCGAGCGACACGCCGCCGACGTCGCTCTTGTGGATGATGTCACGCGACAAGACCTTGACCGCGACCGGAAAGCCGATTCGCGCCGCGGCATGCGCCGCCTCCGCCGCATCGAGCACCACCTCGGTCGGCACCACGGGGATGCCGTAGGCCGCAAGCACACGCTTGGCCTCGGGCTCGGTCAGTACGCCGCGATTCTGGGCCAGCGCGCCATTCACGATAGTGCGCACCAGGTCGGTGTCGGACCGCGCTTCCGGAATCGATGGCGGCGTTCGCTGCAGGGCGCGCTGGCCGCGACGATAGGCGACGATGTGAGTGAAGCCGCGCACCGCCCGCAGTGGCGTGTCGTAGGCCGGGATGCCGGAGTCGTGCAGCATCTTGCGGCCCGCATCGGCCGCGGGGCCGCCCATCCAGCAGCCGATCACCGGCACGAGCCTGCGACCGGCCGCGCCGGCGATGGCCCGGGCCGCGTCGGTCGGCGAGGTGAGCGCGGTCGGCACGTTGACCGCCAGGACCGCGCCGACGGCCCGGTCGTCGGCCAGCATGTCGAGAGCCTTGGCGTAGCGCGCGCCGTCGGCGTCGCCAACGATGTCGACCGGATTGCCGCGCGACCAGATGCGCGGCATCACCTTGTCGAGCGCGTCGATCGTGCGCGGGTCGAGCGTCGCCAGCTCGCCGCCCTCGTCGAGCAGCAGGTCGGTCGTCACTACGCCGGCGCCGCCGCCGTTGGTCAGGATCGCGATCCGCTCGTTGCGCGGCACCAGGCCGTGCCCCAGCGTCTCGGCGGCGTCGAACAGCTCGCCCAAGCCCTTGACCGACACGAGGCCCGCGCGGGCGAAGGCGGCCTCGTAGACCGCGGGCGAGCCCGCCATGGCGCCGGTATGCGAGGCCGCCGCCTGCGCCGCCGCGGCATGCCGGCCGGCCTTGAGCACGATCACCGGCTTGAGCCGCGCCACGCTGCGCGCGGCCGACATGAACTTGCGCGCGTGGGTGACGCCCTCGACGTACATCAGCACGGCACGCGTGTCGTAATCGCGCGCGATCATGTCGAGCATGTCGCCGAAATCGACGTCGGCCATCTCGCCCATCGAGACGATGTGCGAGAAGCCGATGCCTTGCGCGCTGCCCCAGTCGGCGAGCGCCGCCAGGACCGCGCCCGACTGCGCGATCGCCGCGAGCCGGCCGGGCTTGACCATGGCCGGACCGAAGCTCGCGTTGAGGCCGATCGGTGGCACGACGTAACCGATGCAATTGGGCCCGAGGATACGCATCAGGTGCGGCTCGGCGATGCGCAGCAGACTGGTTCGCCATTCGGCGTTCTGTTCGCCCGCCGCGGCCCCGGCGCCCGGTCCGGCGCTGACGATGACGGCGGCCTTGGTGCCCTTCTCGCCCAGCTCGCGCAGGATTCCCGGCACGGTCGGCGCCGGCGTCATGATCACCGCGAGGTCGGGGGGCGACAGGAGCTCCGACAGCGAGCGCCACACCGGGCGGCCCTGGATCTCGCCGCCCTTGCGGTTGACCAGATGAATCTCGCCCCTGAAGCCGCCGGCCAGCAGATTGCGCGTGACGGCTGCGCCGACCGAATCCGGCCGTTCGCTGGCGCCGATCGCGACCACCGACCTGGGCGCCATCAACTTGTCGAGATTGCGTGTCGACATGATTACCGACCATCCGGACTATGGCGGCACAGGCATGACAGCGAACCCGGTGCGAAACAAGCGCAGCACGATGATGCAGCCGGTGATGCTGATCCTGCTGCTTTTCTTCGCCATCGCCCCGGTCGCGGCGGCGACGCCGGACGAGCCGGCCGAGTCGATCACCCATCATCAGTTCGCGGTCGCCGGCCGGAGCGTCGCCTTCACCGCGACCGCCGCGACGCTCCCTCTCGACAACGAGAAGGGCGAGCGGCAGGCCCGCATCTTCTACGTCGCGTACACGCGGGACGGCGCCAATCCGGACCGCCGGCCGATCACCTTCGTGTTCAACGGCGGCCCGGGCTCGAGCTCGGCCTATCTCCATCTCGGCGCGCTCGGCCCGCGCATCGTGCCGTTCGGGCCGGATGGACAGATGCCCGATGCGGCGGCGAAGCTGGTCGACAACCCCGACCACTGGCTCGATCTCACCGACCTGGTGTTCGTCGATCCGGTCGGGACCGGCTACAGCCGCGCGACCGGCGACGGCAAGCGCTTCTGGGGCGTCAGCGAGGATCTCGAGTCGCTGGCTTCCTTCATCGACCGCTATCTCACCACGGCCGGCCGGCGCACCTCACCGAAGTATCTCGCGGGCGAGAGCTATGGCGGCTTCCGCGCCGCAAGCCTGCCGCAGGTGCTGGCCGAGGACCACAGTATCGCCATCGCCGGCGTCTTCCTGATCTCGCCGGTGATCGAGTTCAGCCTGATCGACGGCGACGATCTCGCCCTGTTGCCCGACGTGCTGCGCCTTCCCTCCTATGCCACTGTACATCTCGAACAGTCGGGCATGCTCGAGCCCGCGGCGCTGGCCGAGGTCGAACGCTTCGCTATGGGGCCCTACCTCACCGCGCTGGCCGCCACGCCGCGTGACGCGGCGGCCCTGCGCGCGCTCTATCCCGAGGTGGCGCGCGTCACCGGCGTGCCGGAGGCGGTGATCGCCCAGCGCGAGGGCCGCGTGCCGCTCGGCCTGTTCGTCAAAGAAGCGCGGCGCGCGGACAAGCTCCTGATCAGCCGCTACGACGGTTCGGCGACCGCGCCCGATCCCTATCCCGACTCCAGCCGCACGCGCGGCGATGCGCTGTTCGACGGCCTGCGCTCGGTGCTGGCCAACGCGATGACCGGCTATCTCGCCGAGTCGCTCGGCGTTCATACCGACCTGCCCTACCGGCTGTCGAACAACCAGGTGGTGCGGCGCTGGAACTGGCGCAGCGGCATCGAGGGCCGCGGCGGCTATCCCGGCGCCGCCGATTCGCTGCGCGAGGTGCTGGCCGAGAACCGCAGCTTCAAGGTCGCGATCGCGCACGGCATGACCGACCTCGTCACGCCCTACATGACCAGCCGGTACGTGATCGAGCACCTGCCCGCGACGCTGACCAAGGACCGGATGACGCTCTCGCTCCATCCCGGCGGCCACATGATGTACCTCCGCGCCGCCAGCCGCGCCGGCCTGCACCAGGACGCCGCCAGGCTCTACCCCGCTCTCTAGCTAGAGCAGCGCCGGCCCGTTCATCAGGATGAGGCCGCAAACGATCAGGGCCGCAGCGACGATCCGGCGCCGGCCAAACGGCTCGCCCAGCAACAGCGTGCCCATTAGCGCGCCGAACAGGACCGAGGTCTCGCGCAAGGCGGCGACATGGGCCATCGGCCCGAGCGCCAGCGCGTAGATGGCGATGCCGTAGCCGGTGCTGGCGATCGCCCCGCCGATCGCGCCGCGCCACCATTGCCGCCGCAGGTGCGCCCACGCGTTGTGCGGCCGCAGCGCAATTGCCAGAATCAGCAGCCACGGCCCTTCCGCCACGCACAGCCAGGCGATGTAGGCCAGCCGATGGGCGGAGTCCGGCCCGGCGGCGCGCACGCCCATGCCATCGGCGATGATGTAGCCCGCGATGGTGAAGCCGGTCAGCACGGCGAACAGCGTCGCCAGCCCGTGCCGCCCGCCGATCGAAGGCTTGCCCCCGAGCGGCATCGCCAGCGCCACCAAGCTGCCACTCAACAGCACCACGCCGACGATGTCCTGCGTGCGCAGGTGCTCGCCGATCAACTGGCCCGACACCAGCGCGACCAGCAGCGGGCCCAGCCCGCGTGCGATCGGATAGGTGTGGCTGAGATCGCCATACGAGTAGGCCTTGAGCAGGAACGTGTAGTACGCGAGGTGGATCGCCACCGAGAGCGCCAGGAACTTCCAGGCGCCGGCCTCGATCATCGGCAGGAACGGCACGGCGACCAGGCCCATCACCGTGCCGGTCGTCATGATGACCCCGAAAGTGGCGAGCCGGTCCGACCGGTCCGACTTCAGCAGCGCGTTCCAGGTCGCATGCATCAACGCCGCCGCCAGCAGCAGCGCGACCACGATCGGGGCGACGACCATGTCGGTCAGCGCGACTTGTAGTTCGAGTAGGTCACCGTCACGCGCACATGGACCTTGTCTTCCTTGCCGACCTGCGCCTCCTCGTCGGCGCGGATCGACACCGGGAACCAGTACTGGTCGTCGACCAGGGCGCGGATCACCTCGAAGCGCATCGGCGCGATCGGCGTGGCGTTGCTGCGGCCGCACAGCCGCATCACGGCATCGGCGCTCGCCCGGACCCAGGCGCGGCCCTCGAAACCGCGGATCTCGGCAGTGGGATTGCGCGGCAGCACGTCGAACAGCGCGGCGTTGATCTCGCCGACCTTCTGGCGGCCGGAATAGACGATGTCGCCCGTCGAGACCCGGTCGGGCGTCAGCGTGAAGGCGTCGCGCAGCGCTTCCACGTCGCGGTCGCTGAACTTGATCCGCTTCAGCGTGTTGACGGTGGTGAGGATGGGCTCGCGCTTGGGGCCGTCGGCGTCGAATTTCAGTATCGACACCTGATGGTACTCGCCATCCACCGTGTCGCCGGCCAGGGTCTCGACATGGGCGTCGACCGTGTAGCCATAGTTGCCCAGCGCCTTGGCGAAGGCTGCCTCCTTCACGGTCAAGGCGCGGATGAAGTCCTGGGCGGTCATGCGCGTCTGCGCATCGCGGTCGACCGGCGGCAGGTCGTCGGCGCACCTGACCTGCGCGCCTGCAGGCGCGATGAGCGCCAGGAAGACGGCAGGAACGACGAGGACGCGCGGCAGCATGACGCCACTCTAGCGCGGCGGCTCCGCAATCGAGAAGAGGTCCCGCTCGCCGAGATCGGCGCTGCGGCGCCGTTCGAGTGCCTGGTTGTAGCGGCGCAGCGCGTACTGCTCCGTGAGGTAGCCCACCACCTTGTGCTCGGTGGGCGAGTCCAGCACCGGCAGGGTCTCGATCTCCTTCTCCTCGAAGCGGGCGAGCGCGGTGCGGACGTTCTCGTAGCTCAGGAGGAAGACATCGCCGTCGCGGGCGAAGTCGCGCGCGGTGCGGGTCGCCACCACCTCGGCCTGCCGGTCCTCGTGCAGGGCGGTCACGTCGAGCGAGCCGAGATAGCCCTCCTTCTCAGACACGACGAACACGCGCGTGACGCTGCCCGGCGGATATTTCTCGCGCAGCTCGGTGAGCGGCGTGTTCTCGGGCTCGATCTTGGCATCCTCGCGCATCAGGCGGCCGACCGTGAGGTCGGCCAGCCAGCCGATGTCGTGCGGCCCGCGGATGCCGACGCCGCGCTGGTGGAAGCGCCAGGTCGAGAAGGAGTAGCCGAAGGTCAGCCGCACGATGGTCGAGGCGATCACCACGCCGACCATGACGCCGACCGTCACCGGAAAATTGTCGGTGCCCTCCAGCACCAGGAACACCATGGTGAGCGGCGAGCCGATGACCGCCGCCGCGACCGAGGCCATGCCGACCAGCATCAGCACCTGCTGCTGGACGACGAGGCTCGGCACCAGCAGCCCCAGCACCTCGCCGAAAGTGGCGCCGAAGATGCAGCCCAGCAGCAGCGAGGAGCTGAACATGCCCCCGCGGAAGCCCGCGCCCAGCGACACCGCCGAGGCGAGCAGCTTGGTGACCAGCAGCACGGCCAGCACCCACAGGGTCGGATCGTGGTCGAACAGGTTCTGGATCGCGCCGTGACCGGCGCCCAGCACCTGCGGCACGGCGAGCGCGATCGCGCTGACCAGCAGGCCGCCAACTGCCGGGCGCAGCCACTGCGGCATCGGCAGGCGGCGCAGCAGCCGCTCGGCCCAGGTCACGCATTGCATGGCGAGCACGCTGTAGCCCGCGGCGAGCGCGCCCAGCAGGGCGAACATCAGGTAGAACCATTGCGGGATCTCGGGGAACGGCCCGATCACGAACAGCTCGGTCGGATGCATCAGGGCACGCTCGCTGAGCGTCGCGGCGAGCGACGCGGCCGCGACCGGCGCCAGCGCACGCACCGAATAGCCGCCGAGGATCAACTCGTAGCCGTAGAAGGCGCCGCAGAGCGGCGCGTTGAAGGCGGCGGCGATCGCCGCTCCCGCGCCCGCGGCGACGAAGATGCGCTGGTCCTCGCGGCGCAGCCGGAAATATTGGCCGAGCTTGGCCAGGATGGCCGCGCCGACTTGGCTGTAGCCCGCCTCCATGCCGACCGATACGCCGGAGGCGTTGGACCACACGGTGGCGATCAGCAGCCGCAGGCTGTCGGTCATCGACATGCGGCCGCCATGCAGCGCATTGGCCTCGATCGGGTCGACCACGTCGGCAGGACGGATGCGCCGCATCACCATGACGCTGATGCCCAGGATCAGCCCGCCCAGGGCCGGCACGACCAGGACCCGGTTCAGGTCGACGCCCATACCGCTCGAAAGCGTATGTCCGCCGGAGATGTTGAAGATCAGGGTGTGCGCCAGATCGACCAGCCGGTGCAGGCCGATGGTGGTCGCGCCAATCAGGCCGCCGAAAGCGGCGCAGACCAGGATCTGCGTCGGCTCGTTGGAGCGCAGGCGGCCCTGCCACAGGAGGAGTCGCCGCGCCTGGGCGAGACCCAGACGCGGTATCGCGAATTCCATCAGGCTTTCTTTCTACCCCTGAAACGGCGAAAATGCGCGCATGTTGCTGCTCATCGACAACTACGACAGCTTTACCTACAACCTCGTGCACTTTCTGGGCGATCTCGGGGCGCGTTGCGCCGTGCATCGCAACGACCAGATCACGGTCGACGAGGCGATGGCGCTGAAGCCGGACGGCATCGTGCTGTCGCCCGGCCCCTGCACGCCGAACGAAGCTGGAATCTGCATGGACCTGATCAAGGCCGCGGCGAAGTCACAAGTGCCGCTGTTCGGCGTGTGTCTCGGCCACCAGGCGATCGGCCAGGTGTTCGGCGGCAAGGTGGTGCGGGCACCGGTGCCGATGCACGGCAAGCTGTCAGGCGTGAGCCACACCGGCCAGAGCGTGTTCGAGGACGTTCCCACACCGTTCGAGGCGACGCGCTACCATTCGCTGATCGTCGAGCAGCAGAGCCTGCCCGAGGAGCTGGAAGTGACGGCCCGGACAGGCGACATCATCATGGGGCTGCGGCACAAGAGCCTGCCGATCCACGGCGTGCAGTTCCACCCCGAGAGCATCGCCTCGGAGCACGGCCACAAGATCCTGGAGAACTTCCTCAAGATCGCCGGCGAGCACCCGACGCAGCAGAAGAAGAAGGCCGCCTGAGCAGAGCAACCATCGCCCTCCGGCCGCTCGTCGCGCCGGTACTGGCAGCGGTCCTGATCGCTCTGGGCAGCAGCCCGGTGCCTGCAATCGACGCCTCCCGGGCGGCTTTCGATTTTCTCGCGCACCAGCAGGACCTCTCCAGCAGCAAGACGACCGCATATCTGCAGGAGCCCCGCTTCATCCAGAGCTATGCCCGCCTTGCCTGCCCTCCGCAGGAGGCGTCGAACGCTGCCCATGTCTACGACCAAGCCCTGGCGCTGCTGGCGTTCCTGGCGCGCGGTACGGCAGACGATCTGCGGCGCGCCGAGCTGATCGCGAAGGCGCTGGTGGATGCCCAGAGCCACGACCGCACCTTCAGGGACGGTCGATTGCGCAACGCCTATGCTAGCGGCCAATTGCTCGATCCCAACTGCCACTGCACGCGACTGCCGGGGGCGTGGAACGCACAGGCGAATGCCTGGCGGGAGGATGAGTACGCGGCCGGCAGCGACACCGGCAACATGGCGTGGGCCGGAATTGCCCTGGTGGAGGCCCATGCGCTGCTGCCGTCCCGCGCCGGGGATCCCTATCTGCAGGCGGCTCGCCGGTTGGCGCAGTGGATCGTCGCAACCCAACGCGACGGCGATGGGCTTGGTGGATTCCGGGGCGGGCTGGAAGGGTTCGAGACGGCGCCGGGCAGCCCGTCCGGCCAACATGCCTCGACGTGGCGCAGCACCGAGCACAACATCGATCTGGTCGCCTTCTTCAGGCTGCTCGCGGCCGCGACCGCACCGCGGACCGCCGAGGGCCTCGACTGGACCGAGCAGGCGCGCCATGCGGCCGGCTTCGTCGATTCCGTGCGCCGCAAGGCGTCCCGCGAGGGCTACCTGCCGACCGGAACGGCTCCGGCCGGCAGCGCGATCGTCGGGACGCCGATACCGCTGGATGCCCAAACGCTGTCGGTGCTCGGTCTGGGGAACGCGAAGGTCTACGAAAGTGCGCTCGATTGGGCGCTCGCCAGCTGCCGCGCCACCGGTTTCGCGGCGGCGTTCGATTTCAATTGCAAGGACGGCGACGGCGGCTGGTGGGAAGGGACGGCACAGATGGCTGCCGCCTTGAAGCAGCTGGGACGAGCGAGCGAAGCAGCGCCGATCCTGCAGGCGCTGGAGGCCGCGCAGGTCCGCGACGGCCTCGCGATGGGCGCCCTGCCGGCGGCGTCGCGATGCGATTTAACCACCGGATTCACGAAGACGTGGCCGGCATCCGGCACGACGACCCCGTGGCTCTACTCAGCCAATGCCCATGTCGGCGCGACCGCGTGGTTCATCTTCGCCACGCTGGATGCCCATCCGTACCATTTGCCCAAGGTGCCGTATGCCCGGCCGTGACCGGTCGATCCGGCTGACGGTCCGCGAGGGTCCCTTAGTGGTGATGGTGGTGGCTATGGCCCGGGTCGCCCGGGGCGCCGGCCACCCCGAACCCGGCCCGCTGGATGGCTCGGGTGATCGCGGGGACATCGGCACTGGCGGGCAGCCGCATTTCGCCGCTCTTGAGGTCGACGGAGATCGGCGCGGTGCCGGCGCCGGTGGCGGCACGAGTGACGGCCTTGACGCAGCCGTCGCAATCCATGCCGGTGACTTTGAGGATCAGTTCTTCGGCCATGTGATATAGCTACGCGCCCCGCCGGTCGGCCGGCAAGGGGCAAAATGGCATTGGGCCACATGGCATTGGGGTAGACGGTTTGAGCGGCGACATCGACGATTTTCGCGGCCTTCTGGCCAAGGTGGGCAACGGCGAGACCCTGAGCCTCCCCGAGGCCGAGCGGGCGTTCGACATCATGACGTCGGGCAACGCCACGCCGGCGCAGATGGGCGCCTTCCTGATGGGCCTCAAGGTGCGCGGCGAGACGGCCGACGAGCTGGCGGGCGGCGCCAAGGTGCTGCGCGACAAGGTCCAGCGCGTGCAGGCGCCCGCGGGGGCGATCGACATCGTCGGCACCGGCGGCGACCATCACGGCACCTACAACGTCTCGTCCTGCTCGGCGCTGGTCGTGGCGGGCGCCGGCGTGCCGGTCGCAAAGCACGGCAACCGCGCGTTCACGTCCAAGTCGGGCGCAGCCGACGTGCTGAATGCGCTGGGCATCAACCTCGACCTGCCGATCGAGACGCTCGAGAAATCGCTGATGGTGGCCGGCGTCTGCTTCCTGATGGCGCCGCGGCATCACAGCGCCATGCGCAATGTCGCCGGCCCCCGGGTGGAACTCTCGCCCTCGCGCACCATCTTCAATCTGCTGGGGCCGATGTCGAACCCCGCCCTGGTGAAGCGCCAGCTGGTCGGCGTGTTCGACCGCCGTTGGCTGCGGCCGGTGGCCGAGGCGCTGGGACAGCTCGGTCTCGAGCGCGCGCTGGTCGTGCATGGACAGGACGGCATGGACGAGATCACCACCACCACCGCCACCTGGGCAGCCTCGCTGGAGAACGGCAAGGTCAGCGAGATCGAGATCGCCCCGGAGGATGCCGGCGTGCCGCGCGCGTCGCTGGCCGATCTCAAGGGGGGCGATCCGATGCACAATGCCGATGCAATCCGCGGCGTGCTGGCCGGACAGCGCAACGCCTTCCGCGATATCGTGGTGCTGAACAGCGCCGCCGCCCTGATGGTCGCCGGCAAGGCGAAGGACCTGAAACAGGGTGCCGAGCTGGCTGTCGCCTCGATCGACGGCGGCAAGGCGCGCAAGGCGCTCGAGACACTGGTGGGGATCTGCGCATGAGCGACACGCCATGAGCGATACACTGGCCAAGATCGTCGACGACAAGCGCCGCCACGTCGACGCCTGCAAGCGGCGCGTCTCCCAGGGCGCATGCGAGAAGCGCGCCAAGGCCGCCGAGGCGCCGCGTGGCTTCGCCAAGGCGCTGAAGGCCGCGATCGCGGCTGGCCGGTACGGCTTGATCGCCGAGATCAAGAAGGCCTCGCCCAGCAAGGGCCTGATCCGGCCGGACTTCGATCCGCCGTCGCTGGCGAAGGCGTACGAGCGCGGCGGCGCAACCTGCCTGTCGGTGCTGACCGACGAGCCCTACTTCCAGGGCAAGGACGAATTCCTGAGCCAGGCGCGCTCGGCCTGCAAGCTGCCGGCGCTGCGCAAGGACTTCATGATCGATCCGTACCAGATCTTCGAGGCGCGGGCGCTGGGCGCCGACTGCATCCTGCTGATCATGGCCTGCCTCGACGACCAGCTCGCCGCCGAGCTGGCGCGTCTCAGCCATCTCTGCGGCATGGACGTGCTGGTCGAGGTGCATGACGGCGACGAGCTCGAGCGCGCTTTGTCGATCGACAGCGATCTGGTGGGCGTCAACAACCGCAACCTCAAGACCCTGGCCGTCGACCTCGCGACCACCGAGCAGCTCGCGCCCAAGGTGCCGAAGGACCGCGTGCTGGTCGCCGAGAGCGGGCTCGGCACGCCGGCCGATCTCGCGCGCATGGCCAGGGTCGGCGCCTCCGCGTTCCTGATCGGCGAGAGCTTCATGCGCAAGCCCGACGTCGAGACGGCGGTGCGCGAGATTTTGGCGAAGTAGCAGACATGAGCGACCTCACCCACTTCGACGAGCGCGGCAACGCCCGGATGGTCGATGTCGGCGGCAAGGACGTCACGGAGCGCGTGGCGATCGCGCAGGCGAGCGTCGTGATGCAGCCGGCAACCCTGGCGCTGATCCGCGACAAGAAGGCCGCCAAGGGCGACGTGCTCGCGGTGGCGCAGCTTGCCGGCATCATGGCCGCCAAGAAGACCTCCGACCTGATCCCGCTGTGCCATCCGCTGGCGCTGTCATCCGTCCAAGTGACGCTCGCGCTCGACGAGACGCGCAACGCTGTCGACATCGAGGCGACCTGCAAGCTCAAAGGCACGACCGGCGTCGAGATGGAGGCGCTGACCGCCGCGTCCGTTGCCGCGTTGACCGTCTACGACATGTGCAAGGCCGTCGATCGCGGCATGGTGATCGAGCAGGTGAAGCTGCTGCACAAGTCCGGCGGCAAATCGGGGACGTTCGATGCGAGGTGACGTCATCGCGACATCTCCTCTCCGCCGCGCAGCGGAGGAGAGGAAAGGGCCCATCGCGCAGCGACGGGAAGGTGAGGTGCTGCGCGTTACGGCGAGGACATCAATGTTGAAGCGAAGACCCACCTCCCCCTCCCCGCGCTTTGCGCGGGTCCCCTCCCTCTCCCCCCACTTCGTGGATGGAGAGGGCGTTCGATATCGGAGCCATTGATGGCACCGGCCCCCATGCTTTCCGTTCGCGAGGCGCATGCGCGAGTCATCGCAGCCTTCTCGCCTCTGCCGGCCGAGACGGTGTCGATCGCCGACGCCGCCGGGCGCGTGCTGGCGGCGGCACCGAAGGCCCGGCTGACGCAGCCGCCGGCCGATCTCTCGGCGATGGACGGCTACGCGGTGCGCGCGGAGGACGTACCGGCGGCGCCGACCACGCTGACGCTGGTGGGCGAGGCGCCGGCGGGTGGATCCTATGATCATGCGCTGAAGCCCGGCGAGGCAGTGCGCATCTTCACCGGCGGTCCCTTGCCGATGGGCGCCGACTCCATCGTCATCCAGGAAGATACCAAGGCGGACGGCAAGAAGATCACCATTCTCGAGGCCCCGACGCGCGGTCGGCACGTCCGCAAGGCGGGGCTCGATTTCAGCGCCGGCGATGCGCCCTTCCCCACCGGCCATACGCTGACCACGCGTGACGTGGCGCTGCTGGCGGCGATGAACCTGCCGTGGTTGTCTGTGTATCGGAAGCCGCGCGTGGCGATCCTGTCGACCGGCAACGAACTGGTGCTGCCTGGCGAGCCGATCGGCCGCAACCAGATCATCTCCTCGTCGGGCATCGCGATCGCGGCGCTGGTGCGTGCCTGGGGCGGCGATCCGACCTTGTTCGGCATCGTGCGCGACGAGCGCGCGGCGACCGAGCAGGCGATCACCGCCGGTGCCCACCACGACGTACTGATCACCTTGGGCGGCGCCTCGGTCGGCGACCACGACCTCGTGCAGGATTCCCTGAAGGCCCAGGGCTTCTGCATGGACTTCTGGCGGATCGCCATGCGTCCCGGGAAGCCGCTGATGTTCGCCGCGAAAGACCGCGCCCGGGTGATCGGCTTCCCGGGCAACCCGGTCTCGACCATGGTGTGTGCGCTGCTGTTCCTGAAGCCCGCCCTGGAGCGTATGACCGGCCAGGCCGGCGATCTGCCCGCCACCACCACCGCCCGGCTCGCGGTCGACGTGAAGCAGAACGACCAGCGCGAGGACTACGTCCGCTCCCTCGCCCGTCGCCAGACGGACGGCACCCTCACCGTGGAGCCGCACAAGGTCCAGGACAGTTCGATGCTGTCGGTGCTGTCGTGGTGCAACGCGCTGATGATCCGCCCGCCGCATGATCGGGCCCGAAAGGCCGGAGACAGCGTGCAGATCATCGATCTTTCCGTTCTCCCTGGAGGCTATTGATCCCCAGCGCCCTGGGGGAAACTTGACGACTCTCCGGAACTAAACTAGAACATGTGCCGGGTTTCAGGATTTGTTCCGAAATCTGGTAGGCATTTCGGGGAGAAGACGGTGCTAACCCGCAAGCAAAACGAACTGCTTCTGTTCATCAACAAGCGCCTCAACGAAGGCGGCGTCTCACCCTCCTTCGACGAGATGAAGGAGGCGCTCCGGCTCAAGTCCAAGTCCGGCATCCATCGCCTGATCACCGGGCTGGAGGAGCGCGGCTTCCTGCGCCGCCTGCCGCATCGTGCGCGGGCCCTGCAGGTGCTGAAGCTGCCCGAGGCGGCGGCGATGCCGGCGCCCAACGTCACCCCCCTGCTCGATTCCCGCCGCGGCATGGCCGAGTCCCGCGAGGCCTTCGTGCCGCAGATCGTGCGCGGCGAGCGCGTGCCGCTGGCCGGCGCTGTCCAGGCCGCCAATGAGGCGCAGGCGCTCAGCCTGCCGCTCTACGGACGGATCGCCGCCGGCACGCCGATCGAGGCGCTGCGGGACAACTCCACGACCGTCGACGTACCGGTCTCGCTGCTGGGCTCGGGCGCTCACTACTGTCTCGAGGTGCAGGGCGATTCGATGGTCGAGGCCGGCATACTCAACGGCGACATCGCCATCATCAAGAGCGCCGACCAGGCTGAATCGGGCGAGATCGTCGTCGCGCTGATCGACGATGCCGAAGCGACTCTCAAGCGTCTGCGCAAGAAGGGTGCCTCTATCGCACTCGAGCCTGCCAACGCCGCCTACGAGACCCGAATCTTCGGCCCCGACCGCGTGAAGATCCAGGGCCGCTTGGCGGGAATCTACCGCCGCTACAATTAGCGGGGGGCGCGGCTCTCCAGAGCCGCTCTTCTCAAGCTTATTGGACCGCGGACCTCCAGACCCGCATCATGACTCATGAGCGGGCCTGGAGGCCCGCGGTCCGGAAGATCATGAGCGGCACTGCACTGCCGCGCTCCCAGCTTGAAGCCTCGCAGGACACGTGTTCAAACGTGTCCATGCTGAAGACGTCTCGTCGCGCACTGCTCAAGAGCGCAGCGGTGCTCGCCGCCCCCGCGATCGCCCGCGCCGACACGTGGCCCAGCCGGCCGATCCGCTGCATCGTCGCGCTGCCACCGGGTGGCGGCACCGATTCGACAGGACGGCTGGCGATGCAGGCGCTGAGCGAGGCACTCGGCGTCGCCGTGGTGGTCGAGAACAAGGCGGGCGCCGGCGGCACGATCGGCAGCGACATCGTCGCGAAGGCCGCACCCGACGGCTACACGCTGGGCATCGCCACATCGTCGAGCCATGCGGCCGCGCCGGTGTTCCGCAAGGACCTGCCCTACGATCCGGTGAAGTCCTTTACTGCCGTCACCCTGCTCGGCACGACGTCCTACATCCTGATCGGCGGGCCCGCCGCCGGGGCCAAGGACCTCAAGACGCTGATCGCCAACATCAGGGCCAATCCCGGCAAGGTCACCTGCGCGTCGCTCGGCCCCTCGACGCTCGGCTACCTGCTGACCAGGCAGTTCGAGCTCAACCTCGGCCTCGACATGATCGACACGCCCTACAAGGGCGCCTCGCAGGTCTATCCCGACCTGATGAACGGGACGGTGGCGGTGATGCTCGACAATCCGTCGGGCTCGGCCGGACTGGTGCGCGAGGGCGTGCTGACCGGCTTCGCGGTCACGCGTCCCTCGACGGCCGTTCCGAAGGTCCCGACCTTCGACAGCCTTGGCGTGAAGGGCTTCGAGGAGGTGTTCTGGTACGGCGTGGTGGCACCGCCCGGCCTGCCGCCCGAGATCGCCGACCGCGTCCAGAAGATCCTCGCCAAGGCGTTCCTGGCCGACCCCGGCCGCGAGAAGATGCGCGCGCTCGACGTCGAGCCGGTGATGTCGACGCCGCAGCAATTCGCCAGCACCATGGCGAACGACACGCGGCGCTGGAAGGCGCTGGCCGACAAGCTCGGCCTCAAGCCCGAATAGGAGACGGACGATGGATGGCAGCCCGGCAACCTATCGCGTCAACGAACTGACGCCCGACCCCAGCGTCACCTTCGATCCCAAGGTGGTGAAGGACTACGTCACCTACGCCCACCGCATCGCCAACCGCGGGCTGGTGAACTCGAGCGTCGGCGGCATGGTGATTCGCGTGGCGCATCCGAACCATCCGGAGGGCATCTGCTACGCCAAGCCGCAGGGCATCAGCCTCGAGGAGGTCGAGGGCGGCGATCTCGTCATCACAGACATCCCGTTCGGCCGCATCCTCGCGGGCGAACGCGCGACAACGGTCGGCCACCAGATGAATCGCGAGATCCTGCGGCTGCGGCCCGACGTGAACGCGGTGATCCACCTGCACCACGACGAGATGATCGCCTACATGGCGGCGGGGTACGACAAGATCCGCTCGTTCAGCCTCACCTTCGGCTACCTGATGCAGAAGCCGCCGCACTACCTGCCGGCCAGCATCAACGTCGAGGAGGATGTCGGCCCGATCAAGTCGTTCATCCAGGACACCAACTGCATCATCATGAAGCGACACGGCTTCACCGTGCTCGGCCGCACCGTGTCGGAGGCCTATCACCGCACCTGCGTGCTGGTCAGCGAGATCAACCGCAACATCATCGTCGAGCTGCTGTGCGCGGCGAACGGCAAGACGCCCGAGACCGTCACCGACGAGGAGATGGCCTACATGGCTGCCCACGGCGATCAGGTGATGTACCCGAAGCTCATCAAAAAGGGCTGACGGGTCTTCTGCTACAAGACGGATGACGACCGAGCTGGTCGCAAACGTCTATCTGTACCCCGACTCTGGGACGGCCGTTTCGCCGGCGAGGCGACTGTAGTGCCCTCGTCGGGAAGCCCCTGACGTTTCGAACTCGCCAGGCCGCGGATTGAGCGCGATCGCTCATGCTTTGGGGTAGGCGATGCTCATGGTCTCGGCAACACAGGCCGGACGCTCCTTGCCCTCGATCTCGACGGTCCATTGGTATGTCATGCGAATGCCGCCGTTTGGCATGTCGTCGGCGGCGAGCAGCTTCTGGCGGCCGCGGATGCGCGCGCCAACCTGCACGGGGCTGGTAAAACGCACCTTGTTCGAGCCGTAGTTTATCCCGTTTCGCACATTGTCGATCTTGAGCACATCCCGGCTGAAGGTAGCGATCACGGCCAGGGTAAGATTGCCGTGCGCGATGGTCTTCCCATCCGGCATGTCCGTCTTGCAGCGCTCGACATCGACGTGAATCCACTGATGGTCGCCGCTCGCTTCGGCGAACGTGTTGATGCGCTCCTGTGTCATTACCAGCCAGTCGCTGACCCCGAGCTCCTGACCGACCAGCGCCTTCATCGCCTGCGGGCTCTCAACGATTCGTTTTGCCACGATGCCCTCCATCGAACCAAGCCGGCACGTATCCCGTACCGATACGAAGAATCACTCGCCCACCTGCAACTTTGCCCATGTGTCGCGCAGCTCGATCGTACGGTTGAACACCAGGGCGTCCGGGCCGCTCGCCGGGTCCGGGCAGAAATAGCCCTGCCGCTCGAATTGCACGGCTTCGCCCACGGGCATCTCCGCCAGCGAGGGCTCCAGCAGCGCGCCCGACACGACTTCGAGCGAAGCCGGATTCAAGTCGGCGTCTAGATCGCCATCGGCTCCCGGGTCGGGGCGGTTGAAGAGCGTACTGTACAAACGGACCTCGGCGGGGCGTGCGTCCCGGCCCGACACCCAATGCAGGGTGGCCTTCACCTTTCGGCCGTCCGGTGCATTGCCGCCGCGGCTGGCCGGATCGTAGGTGCAACGCAGCTCCACCACGTTGCCATCCGCGTCCTTCACGACCTCGCGGCAGGTGACGAGATAGGCATAGCGCAACCTCACCTCTCGCCCCACCGCCATCCGGAAGAATTTGTTCGGCGGGTTCTCCATGAAGTCGTCGCGCTCGATGAAAACCTCCCTGCTGAAGCGAAGGGTGCGCGTGCCAGCGTCCGGGTTCCCCGGGTGGTTGACGGCCTCCAGCTCTTCGACGTGGTCCTCGGGAAAATTCTCGATCACGAGCTTGAGCGGCCGCAGGACAGCCATGCGCCGCTGGGCCACCTGGTTGAGACGGTCGCGGATCGCGTGATCGAACATGGCGAGATCGACGACACTGTTGGCTTTGGACATGCCGATGCGCCGAACGAAGTCGCGGATCGCCTCCGGCGGCACGCCGCGCCGGCGGAGGCCTGCCAGGGTCGGCATGCGCGGGTCGTCCCAGCCACTCACGAAGCCGCGCCGTACCAGATCCGTCAGGTAGCGCTTGGAAAGTACGGTGTATCCGATGTTGAGGCGGGCGAATTCGATCTGGCGGGGTCGCGAAGGGACCGGCAGGTGGTCGAGGAACCAGTCGTAGAGCGGACGATGGTCCTCGAACTCCAGGGTACAGAGCGAGTGTGTGACATGCTCTATGGCGTCGGACTGGCCATGAGCGAAATCGTAGGTCGGGTAGATGCACCACTCAGTGCCGGTGCGCGGATGAGACGCGTGCAGGATGCGATACAGGACGGGGTCCCGCAGGTTCATGTTGCCGGAAGCAAGGTCGATCTTCGCCCGCAGCACGCACGCACCGTTCGGAAACTTGCCGGCGCGCATATCGCGAAACAGGCTGAGATTCGTTTCAACCGAACGATCGCGGTCGGCCGAAGGACGGCCCGGTTCGGTCAGCGTGCCACGCATCGCCCGCATCTCGTCGGGGGGCGTATCGTCTACATAAGCGAGGCCGGCGCGAATGAGGTGCTCCGCCCAGTCGTACAACGTCTGGAAATAGTCCGACGCGTGGTGCAGATGCTCGCCCCAGTCGAAGCCAAGCCAGTGCACGTCACGCTTGATGGCGTCGATGTATTCCTGCTCCTCCTTCACCGGGTTGGTATCGTCGAAGCGAAGGTGGCAGCGTCCCCCGTATTCCACGCTAAGCCCGAAATTCAGGCAGATCGACTTTGCGTGGCCGAGATGCAGATAGCCGTTCGGCTCCGGTGGAAAGCGCGTGACGACGCCCTGGATTGAGCCGCGGGCGAGGTCAGCTTCGACCACGTCGCGGATGAAGTCCCGGGGCTCCAAGTTTGCGCTCGCCTCCGACATCGGCTTCCTGTCATTCATCTACCTGTCGACCTCCACACGGGCGTGTACACGAGCACTCTGCGGCCAAGCCAATCATAACACTGCCGGCGCTCTCGCTGGCGACAATGCCCGGCCGGGTCCAGGGACCTTCTCTTTACGATTGCGTCCTATCACGGAGAGAAGAAGATCGCGCGCCACTTCGCCTGACGCTCAGAGTTTTCTTTTTGGTCGACCGACAAATTTCCGGCGCGCCGGCGGGCGATTTCCTGCCGAATCTCGTTCCCAAACGTCGAAGGTCACGAATCCAGCGGTCGCAACAACCTCATGATGGGCAATGGCCGGCGGTTCGAGGCTCGCAAACAGCGGCATTTCCTCCCAGCCGTTGCCCGTAATAGGTGTTCGGCGCGCGATCGTGCACTGTCGCACGCATGATGATGATCATCGGATCGCGCCACTCCAGGGCCGCTCATGATTTCCCGCCGGCACTGGAAGCGGCGCGCTCCAATAGGGGTGTTTCTTCGGCGGGACGATATCGGTGGATTCGTGGACTCCTGGCCAAAAACCCTTGTGCCATCGGCATCCAACCGGTCCACACCCGAGTGGACTCTTGTGGACTCCCGCCAAGAACGAGCAGACTTCCGGCTCGTCTAGGCGCCCGGCGCCTTCACCACCGACTGCCGGGACGGGCTGTTCGGCACCCACGGCCGGTCGCCGCGGGCGGCATTCGTCGTCTCTCGCCGCACTGCCGTCTCGTCGAGCCACAGCGCCTGCGCCCCTTCGCGCCAGGCGTCGCGGCGATCGATCACGACGCGCGGCCCCCGGCAGCGGCCCTGCGCGTCGACGGTCGAGAGAACAATGTCCGCGCTGCCGCAAGCTTCCGGCAATCGCCGGTCGTCGCTCACCAGCGCGACTCGCCACGGGCCTTTGCGCCAGCGGCAGAGGCCGGTGTGGCAGCCAAGGCCCGCGGCCTGCTCGTCGGCGCTGGCGGTCCACTTCCTGGCGCCCTCCTGGCCGCTGCGTCGCGCCCAGGTGTCGGTGATGAAGCGGTCGAGGCGCGCCGAAGCGACATGCACCATGCCGTGCTGGTCGCGCAGGCCGAGCACGCGGCCGTCCTCGCTCATCAGCAGGTCGGGCGCCTTGCCGGGCCCCAGCATCAGGGCCAGCCCGACCACGGGCAGGCCGGCAAACCGCCAGCGCCGCTTCCACAGGCAGAACCACAGGCCGCCCAGGGTCATCAGCCACAGGCTGGCGCCGGGCAGCGACGGCACGAGCGCGGCCGCCTGCGGCCAGGCGCCGACATGGAAGGCGATCGCGTTCAGGCCATCGACTCCCCAGCCCATCGGCACCAGCGCGAAGCGTTCCAGCCCGAACGGCATCAGCAGCATCGCCAGCAGTCCCCACGGCATGATCCAGAAACCGGTCAGCGGCACGCCCAGCAGATTGGCCAGCACGCCGAGGAACGAGAGGCGATTGAAGTGGTAGGCGGCGAAGGCAC